>NZ_JBQZGF010000001.1:0-972427 GCF_052692095.1 Delftia sp. NA_296.1
GTGCCCAGGGCGAACTCGAATACCTGGGCCGTGCCGACCAGCAGGTCAAGATCCGGGGCTTCCGCATCGAACTGGGCGAGGTGCAGTCGCAACTGCTGGCCCAGCCTGAAGTGCGCGAGGCCGTGGTGCTGGCCAGGGAGGGGGCGGGCGGCGCCAGACTGATCGCCTATGTGTCGCTGAATGCAGAAATCGCAGAGGGTCTGCTCAAGGGACGACTGGGCGAGGTGCTGCCCGATTACATGGTGCCTTCGGCCATCGTCGTGCTCGATGCCCTGCCGCTGACGGCCAACGGCAAGGTGGACCGCAAGGCCCTGCCCGAGCCTGAGATGGCGAGTGCGCAGGAATACGAGGCACCGCAAGGTGAACTCGAAGAAACGCTGGCGAAGATCTGGGCCGAGGTGCTGGGCGTGGAGCGCACGGGCCGGAAGGACAACTTCTTCGAGCTGGGCGGACATTCCATGACCCTGCTCGAAATGCAATTGCAGATAGGCCGGCGGCTGTCGGTGCAACTGCCGCTCAAGGCCTGTTTTGAAAGCCCATCGCTGGCGGCGCTGGCCCGGCTCGTGCAGGCCCATGCCGCGCCCGCCCACATCAAGAAAACCGCCGATCTGGAAAAGATGGCATCCCTACTCGCAGAGCTGGACCTGGAATGAAAAACACGGAATTCGACATCGCCCATCGCTTCAACGTGCTTGTCCCGGGAAAGCGGCGCCAGTTCCTTGATGCACTGGCGGCCCAGGGCATTGATTTCTCAGGCTTGCCGATTGTCCCGGCGCAGGATGGGGCCGTCACACCGGCCTCCTATGCCCAGGCCCGGATGTGGTTTCTCTGGAAGCTGGAGCCGCAAAGCGCGGCCTACCACATCAGCGGAGCATGGCGGCTGCACGGGGCGCTGGACCTTGACGCCCTGCGCACCGGCTTTGCGGCCCTGGTGGCGCGCCATGCCACGCTGCGCACCGTGTTCAAGGCCGGGCCTGAGGGGCTGCCGCTGCAGTGCGTGCTGGAGCACGTGGAGATTGACATCCCTGTTGTCGAAGCCTCGCAGCCGGCAGTGCAGATGCAGGCCCTGTGCAATCGCACCTTTGATCTTGAAACAGGCCCGCTGCTGCGGGTGGCGCTGATACGCGAGGCGCAGGGCCGGCACCTGCTGGTGGTCGTCATGCACCACATCGTCTCCGATGGGCGGTCCATGCAGATCCTGGTGGAGGAGTTTGCCGCGCAATACGCTGCACATGTGCAGTCGCTGGCGGCCGGGCTGCCCTCCCTGCCGGTGCAGTACGCCGACTATGCGCTGTGGCAGAGAAACTGGATGGAGGCGGGCGAGCGCGATAGGCAGCTTGCGTACTGGACGCAGCAATTGGGCCAGGACCAGCCTGTGCTGCAACTGCAGGCCGACCACCCGCGCCGCGCCGATGGCCGTTACCCCGCCGCCGAGCACGTATTGCTGCTTCCCAGGCCGCTGGTACAGGCCTTGAAGGCGCGGGCGCGCGCCGAGGGGGCCACGCTGTTCATGGCGCTCCTGGCCGGATGGCAGGCCCTGCTGGCACGCTACAGCGGCCAGGGCGATATCCGGGTGGGCGTGCCTCTGGCCAACCGGCAGCGGGCAGAGACGCAGGGACTGGTCGGCCTGTTCGTCAACACGCAGGTGCTGCGCAACCGCATCGACATGCGCATGCCCATGGTGCAGGTGCTGCGACAGGCCCGGGAGGCGGCGCTGGGTGCGCAGGCACATCAGGATTTGCCGTTCGATCAACTGGTGGAGGCCCTGCAGCCCGAGCGCAACCTGGGGGTCCAGGCCCTGTTCCAGGTCATGCACAACCACCAGCGCACGGCCGCTGCATTGCCGCGGCAGATGGCAGGGCTGCTGCTGGAGCCCTGCCCGCAGGACGAGCGTGCCGCACAGTTCGAGTTGGTGCTCAACAGCAGCGAAAGCGCCGATGGCGAGGTGCGGCTGGCCTTCAGCTATGCAGCGCCGTTGTTCGAGAGCGAAACCATTGCCCGCATGGCTGGCCATTGCCAGGCGCTGCTGCAGGCGCTGGCGGAGCATCCCCAACAGGCGCTGGGCGATGTGCCTCTGTTACAGCCGCAAGAGCAGCACCAGTTGGCCGCCTGGGGGCTCAATCGCATGCCTGCGGGGCAGGGGCAGCCCGTGCATCGCTCGTTCGAAGCATGGGCCCGGCGCACTCCGGATGCCGTGGCCTTGGCATTTGGCGATGCAGCGCTGAGCTACTGCGAACTCAACCGCCGTGCCAACCGTCTTGCGCACCGCCTGATGTCGCTGGGAGTGGGGCTGGAGACGCGCGTGGCCGTTGCAGCCCAGCGCTCCGTGGAGATGATGGTCGGGCTGCTGGCCATCCTCAAGGCGGGTGGCGCCTACGTGCCGCTGGACCTTGACTACCCGCGCGAGCGCCTGGCCTACATGCTGCAGGACAGCGGCGTGCGCCTGGTGCTGTGCCAGGGGCCCGGTCAGTCGCTGCTTCCCGACCAGCACGGCCTGCAGGTGGTCGATCTCGACGCATCCGAGCCTGGCGTCTGGCCGGACCATGATCCACAGGTCGAAGTCGATGGCCAGAACCTGGTCTATGTGATCTACACCTCGGGATCGACGGGCCGGCCCAAGGGGGCTGCCAACCGCCATGACGCACTGAGCAATTGCATGGCATGGATGCAGGAACGCTATAGGCTCACGGCCCAGGACGCGGTGCTGCACAAGGCGCCCTTCGGTTTCGACGTGTCGGTCTGGGAGATGTTCTGGCCCCTGACCACGGGCGTGAAGCTGGTGCTCGCCCAGCCCGGTGACCAGCGCGAGCCAGCGCGCATCGTGGAGCTGATCCGGCGCCATCAGATCACCACGCTGAATTTCGTGCCCTCCATGCTGCAGGCCTTTCTGGCGCATGAGGGTATAGAGGCGCAGACGCGCCTTCGCTACGTCATCTGCGGTGGCGAGGCCATGCCGGCCGCTACCCAGCGCGAGGCATTGCAGCGGCTGGCCGGCGTCAGCCTGCAGAATCTCTACGGGCCCACCGAGGCGGCCATCCACGTCACGGAGTGGACCTGCCAGGACGACGGCAGCCACCAGGTGCCGATTGGTCGCCCCATCAGCGCCACCGGCACCTGGGTGCTGGACGCCGACATTGCGCCTGTGCCCCAGGGCGTGGCAGGCGAGCTGTATCTGGGCGGCATGGCCCTGGCACGCGGCTATCTGAGCCGTCCCGGCCTGACGGCGGAGCGGTTTGTGGCCGATCCCTTCGACAGCAGCGGCAAGGGGCGTCTCTACCGCACCGGTGACCTGGTGCGATGGAATGCGCAAGGCCAGCTCGAGTATCTGGGCCGCATGGACCATCAGGTCAAAATCCGGGGGCTGCGCATCGAACTGGGCGAGATCGAGGCACATCTGCTGGCCCGGCCCGAAGTGCGCGAAGCCGTGGTGGTCGCCGCGCACGGTCCCGGCGGCGAATGCCTGGTGGGCTATGTGGCGGCCCCCGGTGAAGATGAACGCCTGGCCGCCAGGCTCAGGCAGGCGCTGGCTGGTGTGCTGCCGGACTACATGGTGCCTTCATCCATCGTCGTGCTGCAAGGCCTTCCACTGAATGCGAACGGCAAGGTGGACCGCAAGGCGCTGCCGGCGCCGCAGTGGCTGGAGCGCGAGTACGCGCAGCCGCTCACGGCGACCGAGACGCAGTTGGCGGCCATCTGGGCTGAGCTGCTCGGCCGCGAGCTGGTGGGGCGCCATGACCACTTCTTCGAGCTGGGTGGGCACTCCCTGCTCGCACTGGGCATGCTGGAGCGCATGCGGGCGCATGGCCTGACGGCCTCCGTGCGAAGCCTGTTCCAGCATCCGCAGCTGGCGGATTTCGCCGCGCAGGTCACGCGGGCCGATGACAGCGCCGAGGTCGAGGTGCCGCCCAACGGTATCCCCGATGACTGCACGGCGATCACGCCCGCCATGCTGACCCTGGTGCGGCTGGACGCGCAGGAGATTGCGCTGGTGGAGGCCGCCGTTCCGGGCGGATCGGCCAACATCCAGGACATCTATCCGCTGGCGCCGCTGCAGGAAGGCATTCTGTTCCACCACACGCTGCACCAGCAGGGCGATGCCTACGCCACGCCGAATCTGCTGGCCTTCGACAGCTGCCAGCGGATGCAGGACTTTGTGGACAGCCTCAATCAGGTGATTGCGCGCCATGACATCCTGCGCACGGCCGTGCTGTGGGAAGGCCTGAGCGAGCCCGTGCAGGTGGTCTGCCGCCGTGCCGATGTACGGATCGAATGGTTGCAGGACGAGGCCGCTGAAGCAGATGTTGCCGGGCGGCTGTATGCCCGGATTGATCCCAGGGTGCATCGCATCGATGTGCGCCGTGCCCCGATGATCCGTGCCGTGGCCTCGCACGATGCCGCGCAGCAGCGCTGGCTGTTGCAATTGCTCACTCACCATCTGGTGCTGGACCACACGACGCTGGAACGCGTGGTCGAGGAGATCGCGCTGATCCAGCAGGGGCGCCATGGTGCACTGCCGCAGCCCCTGCCGTTCAGGCGCTTCGTGGCCCGGGCCAGGCTGGGCGTGAGCGTCGCCGAGCACGAGGCTTTCTTTGGTGCCATGCTCGGCGATGTCGATGAGCCGACGGCGCCGTTCGGGCTGCTTGATGTCCAGGGCAATGGTGCCGCTGTGCAGGAAGCGCGCCTGCCGCTGCAGGCCAGCCTGGCTCAGCGCGTGCGCAAGACGGCACAGCGCAACGGCGTCAGTGCAGCCAGCCTGCTGCACCTGGCCTGGGCGCTTGTGATGGGCAGGAGCACGGGCCGTGACGACGTGGTGTTTGGGACCGTGCTGTTCGGGCGCATGCAGGGCGGCGAGGGTGCGCACAACGCATTGGGCATGTTCATCAACACGCTGCCGCTGCGGGTGAAGCTGGGAGCGCAGACCGTGCAGGACTGTCTGCGCCAGACACACTCCCTGCTGACACAGCTGATGCACCATGAGCATGCCAGTCTGTCGCTGGCCCAGCGCTGCAGTGCGGTGCCGGGCGGCACGCCCTTGTTCTCGGCCCTGCTGAACTACCGCTATGGCGTGCAGCCGCAACACCAGGGGCCGGGGCAGGGCGCCGAGGGGGGCTGGGAGGGCGTGACCCTGCTGGGCGGGCGCGAACGCACCAATTACCCGGTAGCCATGTCCATCGACGATCTGGGAGACGGCTTTGCCTTGGTGGCTCAGACCAGCGCGGCCGTGGGAGCGCAATGCCTGTGCGATGCCCTGGAAGCGGCCACCGGCGTTCTGGTCGAAGCGCTGGAGCGCAGTCCGGCGCAAAGCGCGGGCGAGCTGCAGTTGCTGTCGGCGCAGGAGTGGGCATTGCAGCAGCGATGGGGTGTCCAGGCCGCAGCCGACCCATGGCAAGCGCCTGTGCACCGTGCGATCGAACGCCAGGTCCGCGCCACGCCCGGCGCCGTGGCGCTGGTCTTTGGCGGTCTGTCGCTGAGTTACGGGAAATTGAACCAACGCGCCAACCAGTTGGCGCACTGGTTGATCGCGGCCGGGGTGGGACCTGAGAGACGCGTGGGCATTGCGCTGGAGCGCAGCTTCGACATGGTCGTGGCGCTGCTGGCCGTCATGAAGGCGGGCGGTGCCTATGTTCCGCTGGACCCGGAGCAGCCTGCCCGGCGACTGTCATCCATGGTGGAGGACAGTGGCATTGAATGGCTGCTCACGCACGGTGCGCTGCGCCATGGCATTGCGGCGGGCGATGGCCTGCAGGTTCTGGCGCTGGACGGGCTGGATCTTGACAGCCAGCCTGGCCACGACCCGCAGGTGCCTGTGCACGGCGAGAACCTGGCCTATGTGATCTTCACCTCGGGCTCCACGGGGCGGCCCAAGGGGGCTGCCAACCGGCATGCAGCGCTGCACAATCGCCTGGCCTGGATGCAGAGCGCCTATGCGCTGGACGCCTCGGACGCGGTCCTGCAAAAGACGCCCTTTGGCTTCGATGTATCGGTCTGGGAGTTCTTCTGGCCGTTGATGGCAGGCGCAAGGCTGGTGATTGCCGCGCCTGGCGATCACCGCGATCCCGCCCGGCTGGTGGAGTTGATCCGGGGACAGCGGGTCACCAGCCTGCACTTTGTGCCGTCCATGCTGCAGGCCTTTCTGGCCCATGAGGGCATGCAGGCCTGCACCGGCCTCAGGCGCATTTTCTGCAGCGGCGAGGCACTGCCTGCCGAAGCGCAGAACGCCGTCTTGCGGCATCTGCCCCAGGCGCGCCTGTACAACCTGTACGGCCCCACCGAGGCAGCCATCGACGTCACGCACTGGAGCTGCCGCGATGACGGCGGCAGCCAGGTGCCCATAGGCCAGCCCATCAGTGGCATCAGGACCTATGTGCTCGATGCCTGCATGCAGCCTTTGCCGCAGGGCGTGGCTGGCGAGCTTTTCCTGGGTGGCACGGGGCTTGGACGCGGCTATCTGAACCGGCCGGGCCTGACGGCCGATCGCTTTGTCGCCGACCCCTTCGACGCCGATGGCGCTGGCCGGCTCTACCGCACAGGCGATCTGGTGCGCTGGAGCGCACGGGGCCAGCTCGAATACTTGGGCCGCATGGACCACCAGGTCAAGATCCGGGGACTGCGCATCGAGCTGGGCGAGGTCGAGGCACAACTGCTGGCCCAGCCCGAAGTGCGCGAAGCGGTCGTGGTGGTCGCGGGTGGCCCGGGCGGGGGGCGACTGGTGGGCCATGTCTCGGCCCGTGCGGGCAGGCACATCGACTGGCCGCTGCTCAGGCAGCGCCTGCTGACGCTACTGCCGGACTACATGGTGCCGACGGCCATCGTGGTGCTGCCTTCCCTTCCGCTGAATTCCAACGGCAAGGTGGACAGAAAGCAGCTGCCGGAGCCCGGCCAGGACCATGACGGCGGCTATGAGACGGCGCAGGGCGAGGCCGAACAACTGCTGGCGGGCATCTGGGCTCAGGTGCTGGAGGTGGAGCAGGTCGGTCGGCACGACAATTTCTTTGCGCGCGGTGGCGACTCCATCCTGAGTCTGCAGATCGTCAGCCGTGCACACCGTGCGGGCTGGAAGCTCACGCCCCGGCAATTGTTCGAGCAGCAGACCATTGCCCAGCTGGCGACGGTCATGCTGCCGCTGCAGGGCATGGCCTGCGAGCCGCCGGTGTCCGCAAAGCCCGGGCAACTGGCCGATTTTCTGGATGCCGATGCACTGGCTGCGCTGGCCCTGGATCCGTCAGCCATCGAGGATGTCTACCCGCTCACCCCCACACAGGAGGGCATGCTCTTTCACGCCATGGAGGCGCCAGGCTCGGGGCTGTATGTCAACCAGCTGAGCGTGCAGCTGTCCCATGTCGATGCCGCGCGCCTGGCGCAGGCCTGGTCGTCCATGGTGCAGCGCCATGCCCATCTGCGCACGGCATTTCTTTGGCAGGAGGGCATGCAGCGGCCCCTGCAATTGGTGATGCGTGAGGCCACGGCGCAATTTGCCATCAGCGACTGGCGTGCGGACCCCGATGCGGGCCTGCGGCTGGAGCCATTTGCAAGGCAGGAGCTGCTGCAGGTGCCCGACTGGCTTGCGCCGCCGCTGGTGCGGGTGTGCCTGATCCGGCTCACCGAGACGCGCTATCAGCTGATCTGGACCCAGCAGCACATCGTCTCCGACGGGTGGAGCGACTCCCGCCTGCTGGGGGAGTGGCTGCAGTGCTATGCAGGCGAGGAACTGCCAGCACGGCCCCCTGCCTACGGCGACTATGTGCGCTGGCTGCATCGGCAGGATGCCCGGGCGGCGCAGGCATTCTGGACAGAAGAGCTTCGCGCTCTGGATGGCGCCTGCCTGCTTGCAGGGGCTGCCTCGGGCGAGCCCTCTCCTGGCTACGGCAAGGTCTACACGCGCCTGGGTGCCACTCGGACGCAGGAACTCCAGCGCCATGCTCAGCGCGAGCGGGTTACCATGAACACACTGGTCCAGGCTGCCTGGGCGCTGGTGCTGCAGCGTCACACCGGCAGTTCCCGGGTGATCTTCGGCGCCACGGTGGCGGGGCGGCCTGCACAGGTGGAGGGCGCGCAGGAGATGCTGGGCCTGTTCATCAACACCATTCCGATTGCCGTGAACGTGCGGCCCGGGCTGTCGTCGGGCGAGTTCCTGCGCGGCATGCAGGCACGCAACCTGCGCGCCAGGGAATTCGAGTATGCGGCGCTGGCAGATATCCAGCGCTGGGCCGGCTGCTCCGGCAGGCCGCTGTTCGACAGCATCATCGTGTTCGAGAACCATCCCGTGGACCGGACGCTGAGGCAGCTGGACCGCTTCGGCCTGGAATTCGGCAGCGTGGCAGGCAGTGGTCTGACGGGCTACGCGATGGACCTGCAGGTCACCGTGGGCGAGACGCTGGAGATCGAGTACTGCTATGCACGCAGCAGCTTCGGCGAAGGCCAGGCGCTCGCCATGCAGCGCATGGTCGAGCATCTTCTGGACCAGATGCTGGTGGGTGCGGCACAGCCGGTGGGATCGCTGGGCTGGCTGGATCCGTCGGTCACGACGGCCGTGCTGTCGCTGGGCCAGGGGGGGGCGCAGCCTGCTCCGCGATCGACGGTCCATGCCCTGATCGAGCACCAGGCGCAATCCCGGCCGCAGGCCGTCGCGCTGAAGATGGGCGAGGCGCAGATGCGCTATGGGCAGCTCGATGCCCAGGCCAACCGACTCGCGCACCATCTGATCGCGCAGGGTGTAGGGCCCGACAAGGTGGTGGCTGTGGCGCTGGAGCGTTCGCTGGACACCATCGTCACCCTGCTGGCCGTGCTCAAGGCCGGAGGCGCCTATCTGCCGCTGGATATCGCCTATCCCGCCGACCGGCTGGCCTTCATGCTGAAGGACAGCGGCGCCGTGCTGCTGCTGAGCCAGCGCTGCGCCTGGCCACACCTGGCGGGCACCCAGGTCGCGACGCTGCTGCTGGACGAAATCGATCTTCAAGGCACGAGCGAGGCGCGCCCTCTTGTCTCGCTGAGCCCGGACAACCTGGCCTATGTGATCTACACCTCCGGCTCCACCGGCATGCCCAAGGGTGTGACGGTGTCCCATGGACCCTTGGCCATGCACTGCCTTGCCACGGCGGATATCTATGGCATGACGGCGGACTCCTGCGAACTGCATTTCATGTCGTTCTCGTTCGACGGAGCGCATGAACGCTGGCTCACGCCGCTGTGCGTGGGCGCCAGCCTGGCCGTGCGCGACAACGAGTTGTGGACTGCCGAGCAGACCTATCAGGCCTTGCACCGCCACGGCGTGACGACGGCGGCATTTCCCCCTGCCTACCTCGGCGAGATCGCCGAATGGGCGGCGCAGCGCGACGATGTGCCTGCGGTGGAGCTGTACGTGTTCGGGGGGGAAGCGATGCCCAAGGCTGCCTATGACAAGGTCCGTGCACGGTTGAAGCCGCGCTGGCTCATCAACGGCTATGGCCCGACGGAAACGGTGGTGACGCCGCTGATCTGGCGCACGTCGTCAGAAGGCAGCTTCGATTGTGCCTACGCGCCCATAGGCCGACCTGTGGGTGAGCGCTGCGCCTATGTGCTGGACGACGATATGCAGCTGCTGCCCGAGGGCATGATCGGCGAGCTGTACATCGGTGGCTATGGCCTGGCGCGTGGCTATCTGGATCGGCGCGCGCTGACGGCCGAGCGCTTCGTCGCTGATCCTTTCGACGACCGTGGAGGCAGGCTGTACCGCACGGGCGATCTGGTGCGCTGGTTGAGCGGCGGCAACATCGAGTACATCGGCCGGGCCGATCACCAGGTCAAGATCCGCGGCTTCCGCATCGAGCTGGGCGAGGTCGAGAAGGCAGTACGCAGCGTGGCGGGCGTGATGGATGCCGCCGTCCTGGTCCATGACGCGCCGGGGGGCAAGCAGCTGACGGCCTACGTCGTGGCGAATGCCGCCAGCGCCGGCCAGGTCCTGGCGCGGCGCGTGCGCCAGCAACTGGGCGAACGATTGCCGGACTACATGGTGCCCGCGCATGTGCTGCTGCTGCCCGCCCTGCCGCGCCTGGTCAGCGGAAAGCTGGACCGGCATGCCCTGCCCGCGCCGCAAGCGGATGCGCAGCGCCACCATGCTCCGCCATCGACCGCCGAGGCGCGTGCACTGGCGCAGATCTGGGAGGAAGTGCTGGGAGTGCAGCCCGTGGGCGAAACGGACAATTTCTTCGAGCTGGGCGGGGACTCGCTTCTGAGCCTCAGGATGCATGCCAAGGTCCGCAAGCTCGGCAACAGCCGGCTGGACTTCAAGCTGCGTGATCTTTTGCAGCGGCCCACCATCGCCGGGCTGCTGGGGTTGGGCGCTGCAGCGGCGCAACTGCCTTGCGGCCTGGTGGCCTTGAATGCCGTGTGCGATGCCGCGCCGCCACTGTTTTGCGTGCATGCTGGCTTTGGCACCGTGTTCGACTACCAGCCCCTGGCGCGGGCTTTGAATGGTGTCCGCACCGTCTACGCCATACCGTGCCGCAGCCTGGCCGATCCCGCGCATCTGGATGCTTGTCTGGAGCAGATGGCCGATGACTACTGCCGCATGGTGCGTGCCGTACAACCGACGGGTCCCTGCCACCTGCTGGGCTGGTCACTGGGAGGCACGCTGGCGGTGCTGATGGCGCAGCGGCTGCAATCACGGGAGCCGGGCACGGGTTTCGTGGGCCTGGTCGATCCCTTTGTTCCGCCTGCATCGGGGCAGGTGGCAGACGCATGGTGGCCCGACTTTGTACGCTTTGCAGCCTATCTGATGCCGCAGGTCCGCATCGAAGATCTGGCCGAACTCGGTGCTGCGCAGGAGCCCAGCATCGACATGCTGGCGGGTCCCATCGACCGCCTTCTGGGTCGGTCAGAGACTGACCATCCTGCGGGTCATGCATCCATGGATGGAACCGGGCTGGCACAGGCTTTCATGACGGCACGGCACCTGAAGCGCCTGTCTCTGCAGATGGACAGGCTTCCTGCCTTGGAGGCGGAGGTTGACCTGTGGTGGAGCCAGGACCGGGATGCTGCAGACCGTTCACGGCTGGAACGTCAGCTGGGGCGGGAGCCCGCGAGTGCTGCCGATATTGCGGCCGACCATTTTTCGCTCATGAGGCATGAGGATCTGGTGGCGCAGTTGCTGCAATGCCTGTCGCTGGAGCCTGTGCCGGTTTGAGGCCGTCGCCCGGCGGGGTCATGAACGGCCAGGCACGTTGTGCCTGGCCGGCACATCTAGGTGTTTACACATTGTCTCCATTTCTTTGCGCTGAACGTCTCTTTGGCAGGAAGTGCACAGCTTGCGGGACTTTTCCTTCGGCATCGCCAGCGGCTGCACCAGATGAGTTCCGAGTTTCATTCAATGCCTTTGGGAATTTTCTAGCCATGCGTTCTTTGCCCCGTCAACATCTGTTGAGCCTTGCCCTGGCCACAGTCTTTGGTTCCGCCTCCATCTGGAGCCCTCTCGCCGCTGCACAGGGGGCAGGGCAGACCAGCCAGGTCTTCGACATCAATGTTCCGGCGCAGGCGTTGGCATCGGCGCTCAATGAACTGTCCCGGCAGACGGGGTCGCAGGTGTTCGCTGCCGGGGATGTGGTGTCGGGGCTCAGCTCCCGTGCCGTGACGGGGCAACTGACCTCCGAGCAGGCGCTGCGCGAAATGCTGACCGGCTCCCCGCTGCAGGCCACCAGGACGGCCAATGGCGGTTTTGCCATCCGCCGCACGCCGGAGCCGGGCGCTTCTGCAACGACTCTGCCCGTGGTCACGGTCACCGACCGCGAGGATTCATACGGTCCCATCCAGGGCTATACGGCCAGGCGAAGCGCGACGGGTGCCAAGACCGATACGCCGATTGTGGAAATTCCCCAATCCATCAGCGTTGTCGGCGCCGAGGAAATCGACGTTCTCAAGTCGCAGAACATCCAGGACGCGCTGGGCTATGTGGCAGGCGTCAGCCGCTCCGAGGGACTGGACAGGACCACGGATACGCTGATCGTGCGGGGCTTTCAGATCGACGGCAACGGCAATCAGTACCGCGACGGACTGAAGTACACGGTCAACCGCTACAACGGCCAGCAGGAACCGTATGGACTGGATCGCATCGAGCTGCTCAAGGGTGCGGCATCCGTGCTGTATGGCGCGGCGTCGCCGGGTGGCGTGCTCAACACGGTGAGCAAGCGCCCCACGACCGCGCCGCTGCATGAACTCAATATGGAACTGGGCAGTTTCAACCGCAAGCAGGTGTCCGGTGACTTCGGCGGCGCGCTGGACAAGGATGGAGAGTGGTCCTACCGGCTCACCTTCCTCAAGCGCGACAGCAATACCTTCATCGACCATGTGCCCGATGACCGGTTCTATATCGCTCCTGCGCTGAAGTGGCAGCCCAACGCGAACACCTCGCTGACGCTGCTGACGGAGTACCAGAAGGACAAGACCGGCTATGTGCTGGGCCTGCCAGAATCCGGCACCATCTTGCCGAACATCAATGGACGCATCCCGCGCAACCGCTTCGTCGGCGAGCCCGGCTTCGACACCTTCGAAGGCGAGCGCTATTCCGTCGGCTATGTGTTCGAGCATGCCTTCAATGACAAGCTCAAGCTGCGCCACGGCCTGAGGTACATCCATGCGGATATACGGTACCGATCGGTGTTTGTCTCCGGCCTTGCCAGCGACCAGCGCACATCCCGCTACCGCGGCACCTTGTCGCGCTGGGACGATTCTTCGGGCCTGACCAGCGATACCTCGCTGGAGTATCAAGGGGTCACCGGTCCGGTCAAGCACACCCTGCTGGCGGGCGTGGACTACTATGCACCGCGCCACTCCAGCGAACGCTATGAGGGCAGCCTGGGGAGCATCGACATCTTCAATCCCGTGTATGGCCAGCCCATCGGCAACGTGGATATTCCCAATCCTTTCTCCTGGAGGAGCAAGGCGAGGCAGTTGGGCGTCTATTTCCAGGACCAGATGAAGATCTCCGACAAGTGGGTCGTGCTTCTGGGCGGGCGGCATGACTCCGTGCGGTACGACGAAAGCAATTTCTTCACTGGCGAGAAAAGTGCGGACAACGAAAAAAGCAGCGCCTTCACCGGTCGCGCTGGCCTGGTATACCTGGCGGACAACGGCCTCGCGCCTTTCCTGAGCTACAGCGAATCCTTCGAGCCTACGTCCGGCCGAGACCGTCTCGGGTCCCGGTTCAAGCCAACCACGGGTGAACAGGTGGAAGCGGGCATCCGTTTCCAGCCCAAGGGCTCCAACACCTTGATTTCGGCGGCCGTGTATCAGCTGACCCGCCAGAACGTCCTGGTGGCAGATCCCCAGGACCCCACGCTGAGCAGCAGCATTCAGGCTGGCGAGATCCGCTCGCGCGGCTTCGAGCTGGAAGCCAGAACCTCCATCAGCCGCCATGCCAATGTGATCGCCGCCTATGCCTATACCGATGCCAGGACCACGCGCGCCAGCGCCCTGCAGCCGGAACAGCAGGACCGTCGCACTTATGGCGTTCCCCGCAACCAACTGTCGCTGTGGGGTGACTACAGCTTTGGCGAATTCGGCCTGCCCGGTCTCAAGGTAGGTGTGGGCATGCGTTACGTTGGCAGCACCAGAAGCCAGAATTACAACGTGGTGCCCTCCTTCACGCTGCTGGACGCCATGGTCAGCTATACGACGGGGCCATGGAGGTTTGCCCTCAACGCCACCAACCTGGCCGACAAGACCTATGTCGGCAGCTGCAGTACCGTCTGCTTCTACGGCGAGCCCCGCAAGGTGATCGGCACGGCCACCTATCGCTGGTAAGCGGGCATGGGCCATGGGCCACGGCTGGAGCGATCCGGCCGTGGCCTTTTCTTTGTCTGGGAACCGAAGGCGCCGTTCAGAGCGCCTGCAACTGCACCCCGCCATCCGGCTGCGGGCGCACCCTCAGCGGCAGGATGGACGGCAGCACGGCCAGCAGGCCGGCCGAGTCATTGGCGCGAAAGCGCCCCGTCAGGCGCAGCGCGGCCACGCGCGCATCGGCGGCTTCTATGGGTTGGGTGCGGTAGGCGTTGACGGTGGCCAGGGCCTCGGCCAGCGGGGTGTTCTCGAAGACCAGCCAGCCCTCGCGCCAGGCGGACAGCGTGGCGGCATCGGCCTGGCGCACGGCCTCGGCCTGCCCGTTGCGGATGTCCACGATCTGGCCGGGCAGCAGGTCCAGCGTTGCCGCCGCCGGGCCCGTCGCATCCTGCGCATCCCTGCCCAGCACGCGGACCCTGACATGGCCATGCTCCACGCCCACGGTGACGGGGCCGCCGCGGTCGCGCACGGTGAAGACCGTGCCCACGACCTCGATGCGTGCCTCGCGCGTGATGACCTCGAAGGGCCGGTCGGGATCGGGGGCCACTTCGAATCGCACTTCGCCCCGGGCCATGGACACGCTGCGGCGCTGGCGGTAGAGCGTCACGGCAATGGCGCTCTGGGGCGCCAGTTCCACCAGGCTGGCCTGCAGCGGCAGCTTGCCGTCTGCCAGAGTGATCTTGAGGATCTGCGAGTTGCGCGTGGCGTAGGCCGAGGTGTGTATGGGCTGCTGCCAGTACCAGTAGGCGCCCCGGCCCGCCAGCGCGCCTGTGCCCAGCAGCCCGGCGAAGGACAGCAGCAGCTTGCGGCGCCGGACGGCCTGGGTGGAGCGCGAGGCCCGGTCGGCCAGCAGGGCGGTTTCCTGGAACTGCTCGCGCAGGCCGCCGGACATGCCGCCCAGCAGGTTCCAGCGCAGGTGCGCCTCGCGTGCGGCGGCATCGTGCCGGGCTGATTTCCCGCGCCATTCGCCCAGGGTCAGGCGGGCCTGGTCGGCCACCGGGTCGGGAGCGATTTCGCTTTGAACGATCAGCGTCAGCGCATGCTCGACCATGCGCTCGCTAGGTGCACTTGCCATGGAAAGGGGGAGTCAGGATGCGTCGTCGGTCAGTGTACTGTTGTCGAAATCCATGGCGCTGCCCAGCGCATGGTCCTCGATCAGTTCGGAGCGCAGCTGGGCCAGCACGCGCGAGCAGTCCAGCGTGGCGCGCACCATGTGCTTGGCGACGGCCATTTCGGTGATGTTGAGCTGATCGGCGATTTCCGCGCGCGTGTAGCCATGGGCGCGAAAGAGGATGAAGACTTCGCGCCGGCGAGGCGGCAGGCCTTCCAGCGCCTGGACGACGCGGTTCAGGATCTGGCGCTGGGCGGCCAGGGTTTCGCTGGAGGGCGCACTGTGCTGCACCACCATTTGCTGGCGCGTCCATTCCTGGGCGGTCTTGCGCTTGCGCGCATCGTCGATGCACAGATTGCGTGCCACGCGAAACAGCAGGGCGCGTGGGGATTCGATGCCGGCGTCGGGCAGGGTTTCGGCCTTCTTGCCGCTGCGCAGGCCCAGGGCGTGCACATAGACCCGCTCGAAGCTCGATTGCGCGATGTCGGCCGCATAGTGCGGATCTCGGAGATCGCGCGTGAGCTGGCGGCGCAGATCGCCATAGTGAGCCACGAGTTCCTGGATCAGGTCACGCATCCGGATACCTGCCTTTCCGCAAGGGCGATGGGTTGGAACCCCTGGGTCCGTACAGAGAAGGGCCTACCGGATGCTGCAACCCCGGCCAGGGCCGGGGCGGTGCAGCAGCGGGTATGGGATTCAGCGGCGCAGGTGATTCAAATTCAAATGCAAATGGTTTGCATTCAAATTATGGCATGGGAGATCCCTGCGCCATCATGCCCTGTGCGATCTTTCAATCCTGCAGCGCCAGCTGTTCTGTGCGCGCAACATCGGGTCTTTGGGCTTGCGCTGCCAGCAGGGCTTCACCGATTTCGCCGGTGCGCACCGAAGTGACGGACAGCAGGGTGTCGCTGAGGCCGTGGGAGCCCTCGCAGGCGCCCTGCAGGAAGATGGCGGGGCGAAAGTCCGGCGTGGTGTGCACCTGGTAGTCGCGGCTCACGGAGAAGTCGCCCAGGTAGGGGGCCAGCGGGTCCAGCAGGGTCTTGTGGTGCTCGCGCGCATAGCCGGTGGCCAGCACCACCACGTCGTAGCGCGATGCATGGTCGATGCCGCTGTTGAGGTCGCGCAGGCCCAGGTGGATGCCGTCGCTGGCGGCGCGCACTTCCTGCACCTCGTGGCGGCGCAGGAAGCGGTGGCGCGTATCGCCGACGACCTTCTGTTCATAGAACACCTTGAAGATGCTCTCGATCAGTTCCAGGTCGGGACAGGCGTAGTTGGTGTGCCAGAACTCGCGCAGCAGGGCGCCGCGCTCGTCGTGCGGGCGGCTGTAGACATGGTCCACGAAGTCGGCGTTGAAGATTTCGTTGACGAAGGGGCTGTCGTCGGACGGGCGGATGGAGCGGGCGCGCATGACCAGGTCGATCTCGGCCGTGGCGTAGCGGCCGTGCAGGTCCATGAAGATTTCGGCGGCGCTCTGGCCCGCGCCGACCACGGCGATGCGCAGCGGCCTGGCATGCTCGGCAATGCTGCGCAGGTAGGCGCTGGAGTGGAAGACGCGCGCATCGCCGCGCAGGGGCTTGAACTGCTCGGGAATGCTGGGCGTGCCGCCGATGCTCATGACCAGGTTCTGGCCCAGGCGCTCATGCACGTTGCCGGCCGCATCGCGCGAGCGCACGCGCAGCAGCTCCACCTTGCCGTCGCGTTTTTCAGGCAGCACCTCGATGACTTCCTGGCCGTAGACGCAGCGGTCCTCGAACTTGGAGGCGGCCCAGGCCAGGTAGTCGTTGAACTCGTGGCGGCTGGGAAAGAAGGTCTTGAGGTTGATGAAGTCCTGCAGCCGGCCCTTCTCGTGCAGGTAATTGATGAAGGTGAAGCGGCTGGTGGGATTGCGCAGCGTGGCCAGATCCTTGAGGAAGGACACCTGCATGTGGGCCTGCTCCAGCAGCATGTCCCGGTGCCAGGCGAAGCGCGGCTGCTTTTCGATGAAGACGGGGTGCATGGCCCGCGCGGTGGTTTCGCGCTCCTTGAGGGCGATGGCCAGGGCAATGTTGGAGGGGCCGAAGCCGATGCCGATCAGCGGGTGGGTTTGCATGGAAGGTCCTTTCATTGGGTCGATGCGTCCAGTGCGTCCGGCGCGGCTGCGTCGGGCTGCGGTATCCACAAGGCGTCTGCGAAAAAGCGTTCCCTGAGCAGGACTCCCAGCACGGCGCGCTTGTGCGGGAAGTCGAATTCCTTGACCAGCGCATAGCCGCAGCGCGGCAGGCTTTTGCGCATCTTGCGGTTGTCGGCGCGCGGCTCCACGACAATGCGCTGCGTGCGGCAGTCGTCCAGAAAGAGGTAGTGCGACAGCGAGGGCAGCCAGGCCGTCAGGTAGGGCTGGCCGCGAAACCGTGCCTCACCTACCAGCGCATGCCAGCCCCGGTCATGGTCGCCCGCGTCATAGAAGGGGGCGATGCGGTCTTCCTTGGCCCAGTAGGCCTCGAAGTAGCCGAAGGGCTCGCCGTCGAAGCAGCCGATGAGGCCGAGCGCATGCGGGTCGCCGGCCATGCGCTGCAGGTAGGCGCGGTGGTGGGCGAGGTCGCCGCTTTCCTCCCAGAAATGCGCGACGACCGGGTCGTTCATCCAGCGGTGGATGAGGGGCAGGTCGGCCTCGGGCTCCACGGTGCGAAAGCTCAGCGTGCGGCCCAGCCAGGGGATGAAGCGGCGGTAGACCTCGCCGCGCGGCTTGGCCAGGCGCACGGGGTGGCGCCGGCCTTCGCTGATCGTGTAGTGCAGCGCATAGGGTGGGCGCGGGCGGGGCAGCCACAGGGGCTGCTGCCACAGCACGCTTCTTGCCACGCACGGGGCCTGGCCCGGCTGCACTGTGGCAATGCTGTCGCGCAGGCCGGGCGGCAGCCGGGGCAGGGACAGTTCGATGGCTTGCGCATCGGGATGCAGGCCAAAGCCTGCCTGCAGTGCGGCCAGCAGTTCATCCGCTTCGGGCATGCCCGAACAGGGGCCCAGCCATTGCAGCTGCATCAGGCCTGGCGCGGCCGTGGGCGACAGGTTCCAGAGACTGTGCTTGCCGGGCCTGCCGGCATCCACGGACCCCGAACGCTCCAGGCGCAGCCGCTGTCCATCGCCGAAGACGCTGATCGTCTCGGCGCCTGCATGGGCAAGGTAGCTGGCGCCGGAGGCGTCTGGTGACGGTGTAGCGGTGACTTCGACTGGACGCACGTGGACTCTTTCAGATGGAGTGCCCCGCGTGCGGGACACGGGTCGGGGCTCGGGCAAGGGCACAAGGGACACAAGGCAGCCTCATGACCGGGATGACGCGCAGGCGCGGCAAATGTTCATGCCAGGGTCGTTCATGCCAGGGCCGGGCTGCGGGCCGCCTGGAAGGCATGGGCCAGTGCCTTGCAGAGCCGGTCGCGCAGCACCTCGGTCTCTTCGGTGAGGGCGCCCAGCCGCGCAAAGTCATGGACCATGCCGGCGTAGATCTGCAGGTCCACGGCCACGCCGGCGGCCTGCAGCCGCTCGGCATAGCGCTTTCCTTCGTCGATCAGGGGGTCGTACTCGGCCAGCACCATCAGCGTGGGGGCCAGCCGGCCCAGGTCGGATGCCTGCAGGGGGGCAAAGCGCCAGTCCTGCCGGTCCGCATCGCTGCGCAGGTATTGGCCGAACATCCAGGCCAGGGTGTCACCTTCCAGCAGATGGCCGGTGGCCAGACGCGCATGCGAGTCACTGTCCTGCTGCGCTGCCGTGCAGGGGTAGAGCAGCAGCTGCAGCAAGGGCTGGGGCATGCCCGCGTCGCGCGCGGCGATGCACAGGGCCGTGGCCAGCGTGCCCCCGACGCTGTCGCCGCCAATGGCCAGGCGCTGCGCGTCCAGGCCATGGCGGCTGCCGTGCTCCAGCAGCCAGGCCAGGGCGTCCTCTGCGTCGAGGAAGGCGGTGGGAAAGCGGTGCTCTGGCGCCAGCCGGTAGTCGATGGCCAGCACATTGCAGGGCGTGCCCAGCGCCAGGCTGCGGCACAGGCTGTCATGCGACTCGAGCCCGCCCAGCACATAGCCGCCGCCGTGAAAGAACAGCAGGCAGGGCGCGGCTGTGTGTCCAGGGGCTGCGCTGTAGAGCCGGGCACGGATGCGCGCGCCGTCACGCGTGGGCAGATCCAGGTCCTCGGTAGGCAGATCGTCGCCCGGCAGGTCCAGCGCCAGCGTGGCGTTGTCGTAGGCGGCGCGCGCCTGCGCTGCCGTCATCTGGCTCATGCGCGGGCGGCTGGATGCCTGGGCGTTGGCGAGTTCAAGAAATGCTTGCAGGTCGGGGTGGAGAGCCATGGCGTCCTTCGGGTGTGCAGCAGACAAGGCAAAGCGGGCCGGTGCAGGGCAGGGCGCCCGCGCTGCCCCTTCTTCGTGATGACGCAGGGCGGCGGAATTTGTTCATCGCCTGGGCGGTGAACATTTTTGGCGCACGCACGTCTTGCAGGGAGTAGGAAGCGCTCGCCGTGCGCCGCGCTCCAGGAAACGCCGGGCCGCGCCGGCATTGCAAGGTCATGCGCCCACGGGCGCCAGAGGAATCCCTTATGGAAAACGCCAGCCGACCGCCCTCCGAGGTATTGCGCCTGCTCAGGCCCTTCCTGCCGTGGATGGCGCTGTCCGTGGTCACGGGCATTTGCGCGGGTGGGGCCACGGTGGCGCTGCTGGCGACCATCAACCAGGTGCTCAACCGCCCCGGCGGATTGGCCGGCGGCCTGCTGCTGACCTTCATCGCCCTGTGTGCCACCGTGCTGGTGTGCCGGGCCACGTCCGACATGTCGGGCAATTTTGTGGGGCAGCGCCTGGTGGCGCAGCTGCGCAAGGAACTGGCCAGCAAGATCCTGGCCGCACCCATCGATGCGCTGGAGCGCTACCGCACGCACCGCCTCATGCCCGTGCTCACGCAGGACGTGGACATGATCAGCGACGTGGCCTTCGTGCTGGCCTCCAACGTGATCGCCCTGGCCATTGCGCTGGGCTGCCTGGCCTACCTGGCCCTGCTGTCGCCGCCGCTGTTTGCCATGCTGGTGGTGGCGCTGGTGCTGGGCGTGAGCCTGCAGGCGCTGGCGCAGTCACGCGGCGTGGCGGGGTTCTGGAAGGCGCGCGATCACGAGGAAGTGCTGCACAAGGCCTACCGCGCCATCAGCGAAGGCGCCAAGGAGCTGCGCATGCACCGCGCGCGCCGGGGCCGCATCTTCGACGGGCAGATTGGCTCCACCGTGGATGCCATCCGCCGCATCAACAGCCGCGCCATCAACACCTATGTGCTGGCCTCGGCCTTCGGTTCGGCGCTGTTCTTTCTGTTGATCGCCCTCATCCTGGGCTGGGCCGCGCTGCGCACCACCGAGCCCGTGGTGCTCAGCGGCTTCGTGCTGGTGCTGCTGTTCCTCAAGGGCCCCATGGACCAGATCGCGGGCGCGCTGCCCAACCTGGGCCGTGCCAAGGTGGCGCTGCAGCGCATTGCCGACCTGTCGGCGCGCTTTGCCAGCCCCGAGCCGCACCTGCATCTGGACAGCCCGCCCGGCGAGGTCCGCCTGGACCGCGGCCTGGAGCTGCGGGGCGTGCGCTATGCCTTCGATGCGCCCGAAGGCGGCAAGGCCTTCGAGATCGGCCCCATCGACCTGAAGCTGGGCAAGGGCGAACTGGTCTTTGTGGTGGGCGACAACGGCTCGGGCAAGACCACGCTGATCAAGCTGCTGCTGGGCCTGTATGCGCCCCTGCAGGGCGAGATCCTGCACGACGGCCAGCCCGTCACGGCGCAGACGCGCGACGACTACCGCCAGCTGTTCACCACGGTGTTCTCAGACTTCTACCTGTTCGAGGACCTGGTGGCCGGCGGCGAAGAGGGCCAGGCCGCCGCGCTGCCCGAGGCCGCGCTGCCCTACCTGCAGCGGCTGGAGATCGCACACAAGGTCAGCGTGCGCAACGGCAGCTTCAGCACCATCGACCTGTCCACCGGCCAGCGCAAGCGCCTGGCCCTGGTCCACGCCTATCTGGAGGGCCGGCCCGTGCTGGTCTTCGACGAATGGGCGGCCGACCAGGACCCGAGCTTCCGCCACCTGTTCTACACCGAGCTGCTGCCCGAGCTGCGCGCCAGGGGCCACCTGCTGGTGGTCATCTCCCATGACGATCGCTACTTCCACCTGGCCGACCGCATCGTGCGCATGGAGGCCGGCTGCATGGTCCTGCCGCAAGACGGGGCGCAGCCGGTGGCGGCTGCATCGGCCAGTCCCGCCAGTCAAGGCGCGCTGGCCGACATCTGAATTCCTGCTGAATCCACGAACATGGCAAAGACAAAACTCGTCTACATCTGGTCCCTGAGAAACGCCGCCGCCGACCAGGCCGGCCAGCACATCGCCTACAAGGGCGCAACGCGCTACATGAAGTCGCCGCTCGAATACCTGGGCGAGTTGCTGGACACCAGCCCGCTGGGCGATATCTACAGCCTGGAGGCCGTGATCCACGACGACGACGAGGCCTCGCCGCGCGACCGCGAAAAAATCGGCGGCTACGGCTTCAGCTACCAGCCGGGCGGTCGCTGGTTCTATCCGCCGGACCTGCGCATCCAGGGGCGCAGGGTCAATGACCTGCTCATGGCCGTGCCGTCCTCCTACCGGCGCCTGCCGCTGAACGATCCGCAGCGCGCCGCGGGCAAGCAGATGTTCGAGGCACAACTGCAGGACAGGCTGGTGCAGCTGGGTGCCGAGCGGGTGGTGCTGGACGGCCTGCTCGTCATCCTGGACCGGCTCGTGCGGCCCGGGGCCCTGTTCCACCGCAGGATCGCCAACATCCACCCTGGCATCACGCGGCTGGAGTCACCCTATGAACGCCGGGGCGCCTGCGCCACGCTGGACGCGCTGCATGGCGCGCAGGGCTACAAGATCGTGGACTGGAAGACCATGGAACAGCGCCCGGTCCCGCCCCTGTTCAAGACCGGCGCATCCTTTCACTACGTGGACAACGGCATCGACTCCGGCGAAGTCATCGCCGACGTGCTGGGCACCGACATCGATCCCGAAGACACCATCCTCGAACTGCGCTGGAACAATTTCCAGCACAGCCTGTTCCCCGCATTGCGCAAGGGGCTGGAGATGATGGCCAGAGCGCCTGCAGACACCACGGTGTGACAACGCGCGTATCTCAAAAACCGGCACGGCCCAAAGCGAGGGACACCGAGCAAGGGCCTATGCCGGCCGCGCCGCCCCGCCGCGAGGGTGTCGTCCCCCTCCCTCGCGAAGCGAGAAAGAGAGGGGGAAGCGGCGCAGCCGCTCAGGGGGTGCTTCACCTCGGCGCCAGACGAATGGCCCCATCCAGCCGGATCACCTCGCCATTGAGCATGTCGTTGTCCAGAATGTGGCGCACCAGCTTGGCATAGTCCTGGGGCGTGCCCAGGCGGCTGGGGAAGGGCACGCCGGCGGCCAGCGCGTCCTGCACTTCCTGCGGCATGCCGAACAGCATGGGCGTGCCGAAGATGCCGGGAGCAATCGTCATGTTGCGGATGCCGTTGCGCGCCAGATCACGCGCAATGGGCAGCGTCATGCCGACCACGCCGCCCTTGGACGCCGCATAGGCCGCCTGGCCGATCTGGCCGTCGTAGGCCGCCACGCTGGCCGTGGAGATCAGCACGCCGCGCTCGCCCGTGCTCTCGGGCTCGTTGGCCGACATGGCGGTGGCGGCCAGGCGGATCATGTTGAAGCTGCCGATCAGGTTGACCGTGATGGTCTTGGAAAACAGCGCCAGGTTGTGCGCGCCGTTCTTGCCCACGGTCTTCTCGGCGGGCGCAATGCCTGCGCAGTTGACCAGGCCTGCCAGCTTGCCCAGGCTCACGGCCTTGTCCACCACAGCCTGGCCATCGGCCTCCTGGCTCACGTCGCATTTGACGAAGACGCCACCGATCTCGCGCGCCACCGCCTCGCCCTTGTCCGCCTGCATGTCGGCAATCACCACCTTGCCGCCCTCGGCAGCCAGCATGCGCGCCGTGCCTTCGCCCAGCCCGGAGGCGCCGCCCGTGACGATGAATACCCGGTCCTTGATCTGCATGGAATGTCTCCTTGGTTATCTGACGTTGACGTAAACGTAACTCTCAAATTATGCATGCAGCCCCGGCCGCAGCCATGCCGCGCCCAAGAAAAAGCCCGGCAGTGCCGGGCTGGTGATGGGCGCGATGGGGGTTACTGGAACCCGGCGCGGTCCAGCATTTGCTGGACCTTGGTCATGTTCTTGCCCACGGCCGTGATCGGGATGGTCTCGCTCTTGAAGGGCTTGCCGCCGGTCATTTCCTTGAGTGCGGGGTTGTCCAGTTCCACGCCCTTGGCTGCGGGCCACTCGTTGTTGCCGTTGGCAAAGTAGTTCTGGGCGGCGGGGCTGGCCAGGTACTCCAGGAACTTGACGGCGTTGTCCTTGTTCTTGGCATGGCGTGCCACGGCGCCGCCTGCGATGTTCAGGTGCGTGCCCCAGCTGGACTGGTTCGGAAAGACCACGCCGATCTTGCCGACCACGGCCTGGTCCTCAGGCTTGCCCGAGCGCATCATGCGCGCCAGGTAGTAGCTGTTGGTCACGCCGATGGTGCATTCGCCCGAGGCCACGGCCTTGATCTGGTCGGTGTCGCCACCCTTGGGCGGGCGGGCCAGGTTGGCCTTCATGCCCTGGATCCAGCCTTCGGCCTTCTGGTCGCCCATGTGCTCGACCACGGTGCCGAACAGGCTCAGGTTGTAGGGATGCGAGCCCGAGCGGATGCACAGCTGGCCCTTGAACTTGGGGTCGGCCAGCGATTCGTAGTTCTGCACGTCGGCGGGCTGGACCTTGGCCTTGTTGTAGACGATGACGCGGGCGCGTGTGGACAGGCCGAACCAGCTGATGCCATCGGCCGTGGGCTGGGCGCGCAGGTTGGAGGGGATGGCGTCTTCCAGCAGCTTGGAGTGGATGGGCTGGAACAGGCCATCGACCTCGCCGCGGTACAGGCGTGCGGCATCGACCAGCAGGATCACGTCGGCCGGCGAGGCCTGGCCCTCGGCCTTCAGGCGCGCAATGATGCCGGCGTCGTCGCCGTCCACGCGGTTGATCTTGATGCCGGTGGCCTTGGTGAAGCCGTTGTACAGCTCCTCGTCCGTGGAGTAGTGGCGCGCGGAGTAGAGGTTGACGACCTGGGAGTCGGCAATGGCTGTGCCGGCAGCCACCAGGGCGCAAGCGGCAAACAGGGCTTTCAGGGATTTCGACATGAAGACAGGCCTCTCTTTGTTGGCAAAGCGCGATGATAGGTCAAACGCGAATTGTTCTTAATAAAGGGTGGGGCCCGTCTAAGGGCTTGTGCGCGGTGGTCCCTGGTGGGCCGCGAGCCAAGGCGCGCGAAAAGCGCACGAAAAAAAACCCAGTCCAAAGACTGGGTTTGAAAGGATCCAGAAACGGGGGTTTCAAGAGGATCCAAGGAGACAACTGGTCAGGTCTTTCGACCCGGGATGCGTGCAATTATGCGGGTAATCACTGATTCTTGCACGCAGCCCCGTTGTAAGACAGCGTGATCAACGCTTGCGGGTCTGGGCCGACTGGACGGCTTCGTTGGCGGTGTTGGTCACGGCCGTGAAGTTGGCTTCCGCCAGGTCCGAAGCCTGCTTGACGGCCTTTTGCACCGACTCGAAGGCATTGTTGGCAGCCGACACGGCGCTCTTCATCACGGCAACGGCGGTTTCGGAACCGGCGGGTGCGTTCTTGGCCGTGGTGTCCACCAGGGCGCTGAAGTTCTTTTGCAGGTCGGAAGCCTGGCTTTCGAAGGTCTTGGCCAGTTCGGCGCCGGTGCCGCTGGCGATGTCGTACAGGTGACGGCTGTAGGCAGCGGTCTTTTCAGCCAGGGGCTGGAACAGGTTGGCCTGCAGCGACAGCAGTTCCTGTGCGTCCTTGACGCTCAGGACAGCCTGGGTGTGCTGGGCAGCTTCGGTCAGTGCGGCGCGCGAGGCGGTCACATTCAGTTCCACCAGCTTTTCAACGCCTTCGAAGGCCTTGCTCGTCAGGCCGAACAGGGTTTCCAGGTTGGCCTTTTGTGCGCTCAGGATTTGGTCAGGGGTCAAGCTCATGTCAGTCTCCAGAAAAACGGACCACAGGGGTCTCGGGTTACGGGGAATTGCCTGCGCTGACCTGACTGAGTGTCATGTTGCAGTGCAGCATGGGTCTTATTGTAGGGATTGCAAAAAAGGAATCAAGTACCTGATGCTGCGGTGCAGCAAAAAAATTCGGAAAGCTGTGGGTTTTTTGTAAGTCTTTGATTTTGAATTGGTTTTATGTCGGTTTGACGACATTTTTCAGTTGGCATGCTTACTCGCTTGGCGAGTGATTGACCGCAGTGCGCGTCGTGATGGCGACAGTGGCCGGGGACAGGGCGTATTCGGCCGGCGGCACAATGGCCGCCATGAATGAATCGCCCCCGAGCCGCCCCGCGCCGCAGCCCCGTTCGGCCTATGCGGCATTCCGACGCATCAGCACGCGCTGGTCGGACAACGATGTCTACGGGCACGTCAACAACGTCGTCTATTACAGCTGGTTCGATACGGCGGTGAATGCCCATCTGATAGAGCAGGGCGCGCTGGACATTCATGCGGGCGAGACGATAGGACTGGTCATAGAGACCCAATGCAATTACTTCGCCCCGCTGGCTTTTCCGCAGGAGGTGGAGGCCGGCATCCGCGTGGCCCGCATCGGCGGCTCCAGCGTGCGCTACGAGGTGGGGCTGTTTGCGCAGGGTGAGCCGCTGTCGGCCGCAGCCGGGCATTTCGTCCATGTCTATGTGGACCGGCAGACGCGCCGGCCTGCCCAGATTCCGCAGGCGCTGCGCCGGGTGCTGGAGCCGCTGCTGCGCGGTTGATGGCGTTCGGGGCGCATGCAAGGCGCCCGCTCGCAGCGCGGCGGCGTGTGGATGGCCTACACTCGAAAGCTGTCTGCCATCTGACCGCTTGGGCGCTTACCGCCCGGCTCTGTCCATGATCATCACCAGCCTGCTCGATACCGACCTGTACAAATTCACGATGATGCAGGTGGTGCTGCACCAGTTTCCCGGGGCACAGGTCGAGTACCGTTTCAAGTGCCGCAATCCCGGCGTGCAGCTTGCGCCCTATGTGAACGAGATCCGGGCCGAGATCCGTTCTCTGTGCAGCCTGCGGTTCCAGGATGCAGAGCTGGCCTACCTGAGCTCGCTGCGCTTCATCAAGAGCGATTTCGTCGATTTCCTGAGCCTGTTCCACCTCAACGAGAAGTGCGTCACGGTGCAGGCGCTGCCCAATGGCGAGATCGACATCACCATCCGCGGGCCCTGGCTGCACACCATCTTGTTCGAGATTCCCGTGCTGGCCATCGTCAACGAGGTGTACTTCCGCAATACCCAGCCGGTGCCCGATTTTCCCGAGGGCCGGCGCCGGCTGGATGCCAAGATCGCGCTGCTGCAACAGCCGGGCCTGGAGCAGCTCAAGATTGCCGACTACGGCACGCGCCGCCGCTTTTCGCGGGCTTGGCATGAAGAGGTGCTGCGCGTGCTGTGCGCACGCCTTGGCCGGCCCGGCGCATCCGCGGAGTCCGAGGGGCAGTTCGCGGGCACCAGCAACGTGCTGTATGCCATGAAGCTGGGCGTGCGGCCCCTGGGCACGCTGGCCCATGAATACCTGCAGGCCTGCCAGTCCCTGGGCCCGCGCCTGCGCGACAGCCAGATCTTCGGCTTCGAGTCCTGGGCGCGCGAGTACCGGGGCGACCTGGGCATTGCGCTGTCGGACGTCTACGGCATGTCGGCCTTCCTGCGCGATTTCGACCTGTACTTCTGCAAGCTCTTCGATGGCGCGCGCCATGACAGCGGGGACCCGTTCGAGTGGGGCGAGCGGCTGCTGGCCCACTACCGCGCCAACCGCATCGACCCGCTGACCAAGACGCTGATCTTCAGCGACGGCCTGACGGTGCCGCGCACCATCGAGCTGTTCCAGCGCTTCCACGGGCGCTGCCAGCTCGCCTTTGGCATCGGCACCAACCTGACCAATGACCTGGGCGACGCGCCCGACCATGTGCCGCTGCAGATCGTCATCAAGATGACGCGCTGCAACGGCCAGCCCGTGGCCAAGCTCTCGGACACGCCGGGCAAGAGCATGTGCGACGACGAGAAATACCTGGCCTATCTGCGCCAGGTGTTCGAGATCGCGGCGCCCGCGGCACAGACTTGATCGCTGCGCGGCCCGCTGCCAGGAGGGGACAGTGAATACAGAACAAAGAGGAGACGGGACCATGAAGGCCTTGCGTGGATTGTTGGTGCTGCTCGTCGCCTGCGTGCCCTCCTGGGCCCTGGCGGCCGAGATCGATGGCGGCCAGCTGTCGGTGCTCTGGGGCGTGCCCTTTGCGGGCATGCTGCTGTCGATTGCCCTGGTGCCGCTGGCGGCGCCGCATTTCTGGCACCGGCATTTCGGCAAGTTGACGGCGGCCTGGGCGCTGGCCTTCCTGCTGCCCTTTGCAGCGGTGTTCGGTGCGGGTGCGGCCCTGGCCAACCTGGTGCATGCGCTGCTGGCCGAGTACCTGCCCTTCGTGATCCTGCTGACGGCGCTGTACACGGTGTCGGGCGGCATCTATGTGCGCGGCAATCTCAAGGGCTCGCCGGGGCTGAACACGGCCATCCTGGCGATCGGCGCCGTGCTGGCCAGCTTCATGGGAACCACGGGCGCCTCGATGCTGCTGATCCGGCCGCTGCTGCGCGCCAACGACAACCGCAGGCACCAGGTGCATGTGGTGGTGTTCTTCATCTTCATCGTCTCCAATGCCGGGGGCTCGCTGACGCCGCTGGGCGACCCGCCGCTGTTCCTGGGCTTTCTCAAGGGCGTGGACTTCTTCTGGACGGTGCGCCACATCTTCACCGAGACCCTGTTCCTGGTCGGCGTGCTGCTGGCGCTGTTCTACGCGATCGACACCTGGCTGCTGCGCAAGGCCGGCGAGGCGGACCTGCCCGATCCCACGCCCAGCATCGACGCCTCGGGCCGCGCCAGCCGCCTGGGCTTCGATGGCAGCGTGAACTTCGCGCTGCTGCTGGCCGTGGTGGCCCTGGTGCTGATGAGCGGCCTGTGGCGCACCGATGCGGGGCTGGTGCTGGCCGGCACGCATGTGGGCCTGCCGGGGCTGGTGCGCGATGCGGGCCTGATCGTGGTGGCGCTGCTGTCCCTGCGGCTCACGCCGCGCAGCGTGCACCAGGCCAACGAATTCGGCTGGGGGCCGATGCAGGAAGTGGCCAAGCTGTTCGCGGGCATCTTCCTGACCATCATCCCCGTGATCGCCATGCTCAAGGCGGGCACGGGCGGGCCGTTCGGCGCCATCGTGGGCGCCGTCACGCGCGCCGACGGCACGCCCGATCCGCTGATGTACTTCTGGGCCACGGGCCTGCTGTCCTCCTTCCTCGACAACGCGCCGACCTACCTGGTGTTCTTCAACACCGCAGGGGGCGACGCCGCGCAGCTGATGACCACGATGGCCTCCACGCTGGCGGCCATCTCCGCGGGCGCGGTGTTCATGGGTGCCAACACCTATATCGGCAACGCGCCCAACCTGATGGTCAAGGCCATTGCCGAGGAGCGCGGCGTGAAGATGCCCAGCTTCTTCGGCTACATGGCCTGGTCGCTGGGCATTCTGGTGCCGCTGTTCGTATTGATGAGCTTCATCTGGTTCCGCTGAAGAACCGCCTCCCGCCAAGACAAGGAAAGAGACAGACATGGCAAGCAAACCCCGCATCCTGATCGCCCGCGCCATCCCGCCCGAGGTGGTGCGCAAGCTGGAGCAGCACTTCGAGGTCGAGTCCAACCAGGACGACGTGGTCTGGAGTCCGCAGGAGCTGGCCGCGCATCTGCAGGACAAGGACGGCGTGCTGACAACAGGCTCGCAGACCATCGATGCGGCACTGCTGGCGGCCTGCCCGCGGCTGAAGGTCGTGGCCAACATGGCCGTGGGCTACAACAACTTCGACGTGCCCGCGATGACGGCAGCGGGCGTGCAGGGCACGAACGCGCCCGACGTGCTGACCGAGACCACGGCAGACTTCGGCTTTGCCCTGCTCATGGCCACGGCCCGCCGCGTGACCGAGAGCGAGCACTACCTGCGCGCCGGAAAGTGGAACTCCTGGCGCTACGACCTGTTCGCCGGCTCGGAAGTGCACGGCAGCACGCTGGGCATCATCGGCATGGGCCGCATCGGCCAGGGCATTGCCCGGCGCGGTGCGCATGGCTTCGGCATGAAGGTGGTCTATCACAACCGCTCGCGACTGTCGCCCGAGCTGGAAGCCGAATGCAAGGCCGGCTACGTGGGCAAGGACGAACTGCTGGCCATGGCCGACCATGTGGTGCTGGTGCTGCCCTACACCAAGGAAAACCACCACACCATAGGCGCGGCCGAGATCGCAAGGATGAAGCCCACGGCCACGCTGATCAACATCGCCCGTGGCGGCATCGTCGATGACGCGGCGCTGGCCAGGGCGCTGCGCGACAGGACCATTGCCGCCGCCGGCCTGGACGTGTTCGAGGGCGAGCCCTCGGTCCATCCCGACCTGCTGACCGTGCCCAATGTCGTGCTGACCCCGCACATCGCCAGCGCCACCATGGGCACGCGCAGCGCCATGGCCGAGCTGGCAGCCGACAACCTGATCGACTTTCTGAGCGGCAAGGGCCCGCGCACGCCCGTCAACCAGCCCGAGGCGGCGGCCGCCGGCGCGCGCGCCAAGGCCTGAGTGCCGTATTCCGACAATCGCGGGAAGGCAGGCCCTGGCCGCTTCCCGCTGCATGGAGCTGAAGCAAGATCTTGACCCAGATATCCGGAGTGTGGTGGGCGGCATGGGCCGTGCTGCTGTTGGGGCAGGCGGCCGTGATCTGGCTGCTGTGCAGGCGCTCGGCGCAGCGCGATGACGGGGTGGCGCCGCAGCAGTTGCTGCAGGCGCTGCAGATGCTGGATGTGCGGCTGCAGCAGCTCGAGCGCGGCGCCCAGGCCACGCAGATGGCCGTGGCCAAGAGCGACGGCGGGCTGGACCGCGTATCGCAGCAGCTGCAGGCCCATCTGGCCCAGGCCCAGCTCGATGCCCAGGCGGCGCGGCGCGAGCAGGGCGAGGCGCTGGCAGCCTTTCGCATGGAACTGGGCCGGCTCACCGTGCGGCTGGCCGCCGACAGCGCCCAGGCCCGCGAGGCGCAGGGTGAAAGCACGCAGCGCTTCAACGCCCATGTGCAGGAGCGCTTCGAGGCGCTGGCGCAGACCACGCGCAGCACGCTGGACTCCCTCAAGAACGACATCCAGCAGCAGCTGGGCGGGCTGGCGCAGTCCAGCCAGGTCCATGCCGAACAGCTGCGCGGCACGCTCAACGAGCGCCTGGCCACCATCCAGTCGGACAACGCGGCGCGGCTGGAGGAGATGCGGCGCACGGTGGACGAGAAGCTGCATGCCACGCTGGAGCAGCGCCTGGGCGAATCGTTCAAGCTGGTCAGCGACCGGCTGGAGCAGGTGCACAAGGGCCTGGGCGAGATGCAGACGCTGGCCGGCAGCGTGGGCGACCTCAAGCGCGTGATGACCAATGTGAAAACGCGTGGCACCTGGGGCGAGCTGCAGCTGGGCGCCATCATCGAGAACGTGCTCACGTCCGAGCAGTACGCGCGCAACGTCAAGACCGTGCCCGGCAGCGACGACATGGTGGAGTTCGCCATCCGCCTGCCCGGGCGCAGCGACGAGACGCCGGTCTGGCTGCCCATCGATGCCAAATACCCGGTGGAGCAATACCAGCGCCTGCTGGATGCCCAGGATGCGGCGGACAAGGCGGCAATTGCCTCGGCCGGCAATGCCTTCGAGGCATCGATCAAGTTCGAGGCCCGCAAGATCCATGGCAAGTATGTGAGCCCGCCCCACACCACGGACTTTGCCGTGCTCTACCTGCCCACGGAAGGCCTGTTTGCCGAGGTCATGCGCCGCCCCGGCCTGGTCGAGGCCGTGCAGAACGGCTGCCGCGTGATGGTCACCGGCCCGGCCAACCTGGCGGCCATGCTCAGCAGCCTGCAGATGGGCTTCAAGACGCTGGCCATCGAAAAGCGCTCCTCCGAGGTCTGGGCCGTGCTGGGCCAGGTCAAGACCGAGTTCGCCAAGTTCGGCGAAGTGGTGGATGCCACGCGCAAATCCATCGATGCCGCCGCCAAGCGCTTCGAGCAGGTGGGTGTGCGCACGCGCGCCATCCAGCGGCAATTGCGCGATGTGCAGGAGTTGCCCGCGCCGGCCTCGAGCGCAGGGCTGCCCGGTCTGCCGGACGACAAGGACACGGCGGCAGGCATGGAGCCAGGGTCGGAGCAGGACTGAGATGAATCTGGCGCTGTTCAAAGTCATCATGGCCCAGGTCAGCGTGCACGCCACCATGGCCGGCATGCGGCTGGCCGCGCCTTTGCTGGCGCTGCAGCAGGGCTACAGCGCGGCGGCCGTGGGGATCTTGCTGGCGCTGTTTGCGCTGACCCAGGTGTTCCTGGCGCTGCCGGCCGGGCGCTTTGCGGACAAGCATGGTTTTCGCAAGCCGTTTTTCCTGTCCATGCTGGCGGCCAGCGGCGGCTGTGCGCTGGCGCTGGCGTTTCCGGTCTATCCCGTGCTGTGCCTGGTGGCGCTGCTGACGGGCGGTGCCAGCGGCGCGGTGGTGATTGCCGTGCAGCGCCATGCCGGGCGGGTCACCCACGATGCGTTGGCGCTCAAGAAGGTGTTCAGCTGGCTGGCCATAGGTCCGGCCATCTCCAACTTCATCGGGCCTTTCAGCACCGGACTGCTGATCGATCACGCGAATTTTGGCGGCGAGGGCAGCACCATGGGCTACCGCGTCGCCTTCGGCCTGCTGGCCCTGGTGCCCGTGCTGGCCTGGAGCTGGGTGCGCCACACGCAGGAGCTGCCGCCCGTGCGTGCGCCCATCGGCGGTCCGAAGCAGCATGCCTGGGACCTGCTGCGCGACCGCAACTTCCGCAACCTGCTGCTGGTCAACTGGCTGCAGTCGGCGTGCTGGGATGTGCACACCTTCGTGCTGCCGCTGCTGGGCCATGAGAAGGGGTTGAGCGCCTCGGTCATCGGCACGCTGCTGGGCATTTTTGCCGTGGCGGCCGCCGCCATCCGCCTGGCCATGCCGCTGGTGGCCGAGCGCCTGCGCGAAGGCGCCGTGATCTCCGGCGCCATGGCCATCACCGCCTTCGTCTTTGCGCTGTACCCCTTCATGGACTCGGCACTGACCATGGGCGTGTGCTCGGTGCTGCTGGGCTTTTCGCTGGGCTCGGTGCAGCCCATGGTCATGAGCATGCTGCACCAGATCACGCCCGAGCACCGCCATGGCGAGGCGCTGGGCCTGCGGCTCATGGCCATCAATGCCTCCAGCGTGGCCATGCCCGTGCTGTTCGGCTCGGCGGGGGCGTTGATCGGCGTGTCTGCGCTGTTCTGGGTGGTGGGCGCAGCCGTGGCCTCGGGCATCCGCACGGCCTGGTTCATGGGGCTGCCGCCGCGCAAGCCGGAATGAAAAAGGCGACCTGCGCCTTGGTGCGCAGATCGCCTTGCGATGCGGTGGCGGCCTGCTGGCCGCTGCGGCTTACCAGCCGCCAGCGTGGAACTGCTTGATCAGCGCCCAGGCCTCCACCGGATCATCGGTATAGCGGAACAGCTGCAGATCCTTGGGCGAGATCGTGCCTTCCTCGATCATCAGGTCGATGTTGAGCAGGCGCTTCCAGAACTCGGTGCCGAACAGGATCACGGGCACGGAATGCGTCTTGCCGGTCTGCATCAGGGTCAGCACCTCGAACAGCTCGTCCAGCGTGCCGAAGCCGCCGGGGAAGGCCACCAGGGCCTTGGCGCGCATCATGAAATGCATCTTGCGCAAGGCGAAGTAGTGGAACTTGAAGCTCAGGTCCGGCGAGATGAAGCGGTTGCCGTTTTGCTCGTGCGGCAGCTCGATGTTCAGGCCGATGCTGGGTGCGCCCACATCATGGGCGCCACGGTTGGCCGCCTCCATGATGCCGGGGCCGCCGCCGGTGCAGATATAGAGGCGCTCCTCGGGCGGCTGGTTCAGGCTGTCGGCGGCCACGATGCGCGTGAAGGCGCGGGCCTGCTCGTAGCGGTGGGCGTTGCGCACGGCGCGCTCGGCCACTGCAATGCGCTGTGCATCGCCGCTGGCCTGCGCGTCGGCCAGTTGCTGCTCGGCCTGCTCCAGGTCCACGAAGCGCGCGCTGCCATAGACCACGACGGTGTTTTCTATGCCGCGTTCGATCTGCGCCAGGTCGGGCTTGAGCAGCTCCAGCTGCATGCGGATGCCGCGGGTCTCGCGGCGGAACATGAATTCCGGGTCCGCGAAGGCCAGGCGATTGGAGTTCTGCTGCAATGCCATGCCGTTGTGCGCCTGGTTGTGAAGGGCCGACCAGCCGTTGGCCAGATCGGTATCGGTCAGGGGGGAAGAGATTTGCATGAACCCTCGTACACAGAAAAACCCAGGGCGGCCACGCCTGTGGCCGTTCCATCAAATGCGTTGCCAGCGCAGATGATGACTGCACTATACGCTCACAAACTCATAGCCGCGGGGCTCGCGTATCCGTTGCTTTGCGCATTGACGGGGCCGGTGGCAGATTCGTATGCTGAGCAGTTGGGCAGGGCATTGGCCTGGGGCCCGCCACCGGCAATGGGCGGGTATTTGCAGGCGCCGCAAGCGATTTCAGACGTCCGGGTGCTCGGCCGGTTCGTTGCGCACGACGGTGCTCAGCGGCGGCGGCACGTCCTGGCCCGCACGGCGCGCGCGGAACAGGGCTGCGCGCATCAGGAAGATGGTGGTGATGGGCACGGTCACGGAAATGAAGACCGCAATCAGCAGCGCATGCACGGCCAGGCTCTGGCCGCTGACGGAAAAGTAGATCCAGGTGGCATGCATGATCAGCCAGCAGCCCATGGTGGCGATGATGGAGGGCGCATGCACGCGCTCGAAATAGCTGCCCAGCCGCCACAGTCCCATGGAGCCCAGGAAGGCGATGATGGCGCCGCCCAGCGCCAGCGCGGCAACCAGGATCTGGCACCACAGCGGCAGTGTGGTCTCCGGCGTCATTCGATCACCTCGCCGCGCAGCAGGAACTTGGCCATGGCGGTGGAGCCCACGCAGCCGAACAGAGCGACCAGCAAGGCCGCCTCGAAGTAGCTTGTGCTGTCGTAGATGATGCCCATGAGCAGCATGGCCAGCATGCCGTTGAGGTACATGCAGTCCAGCGCCAGCACGCGGTCCTGGGCGTGCGGGCCCTTGAGCAGGCGCAGCACGGCGCAGCCCATGGCCGCGACCAGCAGGCCCAGCGCGAACATCAAAGTCCAGTGGAACCAGGGCATCATTCGAAAATCTCCATCAGGGGGCGCTCGTAGCAACGCTTGACGTGCTGGACGATCTCCTCGGGATCATCGACCTCCAGCACATGCAGCATGAGCTGCGAGCGGTCGCGCGAGATCTCGGCCCAGGCCGTGCCGGGCGTGATGCACACGATCATGGCGAGCACGGCCAGGCCGTTGGGGTCGCGCAGTTCCAGCGGGATGCGCACGAAGTTGGCCGGGTGCTTGCGCATGCCCGGAAACAGCATGAACCGCACGACGTTGAAGTTGGACAACGAGGTGTCCCAGACCACGCGCAGCGCCAGGCGCAGGATGGTCAGCGGATGGCGCACCCGCACGGGCAAGGGGCGCAGTCCGCGCAGCAGCAGCGGCAGCAGCAGGCCCAGCAATGCACCGAGCAGGATCTGTCCACTGCTGAACGAACGGTTGAGCAGCAGCCACAGCAGGAACAGCGCCACCGACAGCAGCGGCGCGGGCAGCAGGGTTTTCATCATCGGTAATCCTCCTTGCCCGCCGTCGTGCCTGCATCGCCTATGCCTGCGGGTATGGGCGCGCCACTGGCCTGGGCCGCGGCGCGTGCCGCGCCTTCGGGGCCGGCTTCCAGGCGGGCCTTCTTTTCTGCCGGGCTGGGCTCGGGCTGCGTGCCCATGACGGAGCGTACATAGACATCGGGCGCCAGCAGCGCATCGGCTGCGCGCTGTGTGTAGCCCATCAGTTCGCCGCCGCGCATCGTCAGTGCCACGCAGCAGGCCAGCAGCAAGGCGATGGGCAGGCCTTCGACCACGCGCAGCGAGGGGGAGTTCTGCTCCTCGGTCGCCCAGAAGTGGCGTATGCCGGCGCGCACCAGCGACAGCAGGGCCAGCAGCCCGGTGATGATCATCAGCGCCACCAGTACCCAGCCGGCCCAGCCGGCCTGGAAGCCGCTGGAGTTGCCCAGGCCCAGCGGGTTGAGCAGGGCAGACAGCATGGCGAACTTGCCCACGAAGCCCGACAGCGGGGGCAGGCCGGTAACCACCAGGGTGGCCAGCATGAAGCTCAGGCCGATGAAGGCAGCTGCGGCGGGAATGGCGCGGCCGATCAGCACCTCTTCGGATTCGTCAAGGTTGAATCCCTCGGTGGGAAGCAGCTCGGCGTTGAGGAAGGGCGCCTCGTCGTCTTCATAGGGCTCGCCCGCGTCGTCATCCACACGCCAGCGGTCCACCACGTCGGCAATCAGGAAGAGCGCGCTCACGGCCAGGGTGGAGCTGGGCAGGTAGTACAGCAGCCCAGCCGTCAGCGCGTTCTGGCCAAAGCCCGTGGCAGCCAGCAGGGTGCCTGACGACAGGATGGCCGCAAAGCCCGCGATATGCGTCAGGCGCTGCGAGCCCAGCATGCCCAGGCCGCCGAAGGCCATGGTCAGCATGCCGCCGACGATCAGCCAGGTGCTGCCGAACAGGGCGGAGGAGCCGGCCTCGGAGCTGAACAGCAGCGTCCACAGCCGCAGCACCACGTAGACGCCCACCTTGGTCATGAGCGCAAATACGGCACCGACGGGCGCGGTGGCCGCGCTGTAGGCCGGCACCAGCCAGAAGTTCAGCGGCCACATGGCCGCCTTGGTCAGGAAGGCGATGCCCAGGATGGCCGCTGCCGAATGCAGCAGCCCGCGGTCGGCACTGCTGATCTGGGGAATGGCGCGTGCCAGGTCGGCCATGTTCAGCGTGCCGGTCAGACCGTAGAGCATGGACACGCCGATGAGGAACAGCGACGAGGCGGCCAGGTTGATGGCGATGTAGTGCAGGCCCGCCTGGATGCGTGCCCGGCCCGAGCCATGCAGCAGCAGGCCGTAGGAGGCCGCGAGCATGATCTCGAAGAACACGAACAGGTTGAACAGGTCCGCCGTGAGGAAGGCGCCGCTCAGGCCCATCAGCTGGAACTGGAACAGCGAGTGAAAGTGCATCCCCGCGCGGTGCCAGCGGGCGCTGGAGAAGATCAGCGAGGCCAGGGCCACCGTGTAGGTCAGCACCAGCATCATGCCGGTCAGGCGGTCCAGCGCCAGTGAGATGCCGAAGGGCATGGGCCAGTTGCCCGGCATGTAGACGCCCAGGTTGACGGGTGCGCCGGCCTGGTCGGTCCACAGCATCAGCAGCACGGCCACGCCCAGGCCCAGCACGGTGGACACCAGGCCGAGGGCGAACTTCACGCGCTGGCGCTCCTCGCGCAGCAGCAGCATCAGCGCTGCCGAGAGCATGGGCAGCACGATGGGCGCCAGCATCAGGTGCGGCATGAGACGGGCGGTCAGCTCGTTCATGGCATCTCCTGCTCGGTGCGGGAATGGGCTCCGTCCACATGGTCGGTGGCGGTGGTGCCGCGCGAGGCCAGCAGCACCACCAGGAACAGCGCCGTCATGGCAAAGCCGATCACGATGGCCGTGAGCACCAGCGCCTGGGGCATGGGATCGGCATAGTGCGCGAGATCCTGCGGTACGCCGGCCCGCAGCACGGGCTCCTTGTCAATGGCCAGGCCCTGGCGGCCCATGCTGAAGATGAACAGGTTGACTGCGTAAGACAGCAGGGCCAGTCCCATGATGACCTGGTAGGTCCGTGGGCGCAGCAGCAGCCACACGCCCGAGCCGGTCAGTACGCCGATGGCAATGGCAAGCACGACTTCCATCAGAAACCTCCTCGCGCCAGGGCTGCGGCGGTGGCCTGCTGCACGGCGGCTTCGGCCTCCTCGGCCTGTTGTTGCTGCTCCTCCAGCAGGCGGGCGTGGTAGCGGTGGCTGCGCACCGATTGGTGGGCGATGGCCGTCAGAATGAGCATGGTCGCGCCCACCACCAGCGAGAACACACCGATGTCGAAGAACAGGGCGCTGGCGAGATGCACGTCGCCGACGACTGGCAGGGTCATATGGAAGGTGTGGCTGGTGAGGAAGGGATAGCCGGCCACGATGGAGCCCATGCCGGTACCCAGTGCGAACAGCAGGCCGACACCGATCCATCGGCGCGGGAAGATCGGCAAGTGGGCCTCGACCCACTGCGTGCCGGAGATGATGTACTGCATCAGCAAGGCGACCGAGAACACCAGGCCGGCGACGAAGCCGCCTCCGGGTTCGTTGTGGCCGCGCATGAAGATGTAGACCGAGACCAGGGCCGCGAAAGGCAGCAGCAGGCGGACCAGCACGGCGGGCACCATCAGGTAGCCCACGGCCGTATCGCCGGCATTGCGCGGATTGAACAGATCGGTCTGCAGGTCGCCTGGCACGTAGCGCTGCTGTTCGGGCAGGTCCAGCGTCTCGCGGGCTGGGCGGAAGCGCCGCAGCAGGGCATAGACCACCAGGGCCACGATGCCCAGCACCACGATTTCGCCGAAGGTGTCGAAGCCACGGAAGTCCACCAGCATGACGTTGACCACATTGGTGCCGCCGCCGTCGCTGAGCGCATGTTCGAGGAAGAAGGTGGAGGCGCCGTCATAGAAGGGGCGGCTCATCATGGCGAAGGCCAGCCAGGCCATGCCGCCCCCGGCCACCAGCGACAGCAGCAGGTCGCGCATGCGGCGCGAGCGCGCACGCAGCTCGGCGGACAGCACGGGAATGTGCAGACTCTTGTCGCGCTTGGGCATCCAGCGCAGGCCCAGCAGCATCAGCACCGTGGTGGCGACCTCGACCACCAGCTGGGTCAGCGCCAGATCGGGCGCCGAGAACCACAGGAAGGTCAGGCAGGTGCACAGGCCGGCGCCGCCCAGCATGATCAGCGCGGTCAGCCGGTGGTACTTGGCCTTCCAGGCCGTGCCCAGGGCGCAGAGAATGCCCACGGCCCACAGCAGCACGAAGGCGGGCGACAGCGGCAGCATGCCCCGATCGCCCAGCTTGATGCCCTGCAGCCACAGCGGCAGAACGCCCGCCAGCACGGCGGTGCAGACCAGCCACAGCATCTGCCACTGCAGGCGCATGGTGGATAGGCGCCGGCGCGACCAGCGGCCCAGCAGGGACAGGCGGGCCAGCAGGTTCTCGAAGATGCGCTGGCCGCTGAGCGTGCCCACCAGCGGTGCGTTATCGATGTGGCCGGCCTGGCGCTGCCAGCGCAGCAGCATGTACAGCAGGATGCCGCCAATCAGGGCGACCAGGCTCATGATCAAGGGCATGTTCCAGCCGTGCCAGATGGCCAGGCTGTACTCGGGCAGATCGCCGCCGACCACGGGCGTGGCGGCCGCTGCAAGGAAGCTGCCCACCGCCCACGCGGGCAGCATGCCGACCACCAGGCAGGCCAGCACCAGCAATTCGACGGGCACGCGCATCCAGTGCGGCGGCTCGTGCGGCTCGTGCGGCAGGTCGGTGGCCTTGGGTCCGAAGAAGACGTCAATGGTGAAGCGCAGCGAATAGGCCACGCTGAACATGCCCGCCACCGTGGCGGCCACCGGCAGGGCCGTGCGCACCCAGGGGGCAGCGTCCAGGTAGACGGTCTCGGCGAAGAACATCTCCTTGGACAGGAAGCCGTTGAGCAGCGGCACGCCCGCCATGGCCGCGCTGGCCACGCAGGCCAGCGTGGCCGTGATGGGCATCATGTGCCGCAGGCCCGAGAGGCGGCGGATGTCGCGCGTGCCGCTCTCATGGTCAACGATGCCTGCGGCCATGAACAGCGAGGCCTTGAAGGTCGCGTGGTTCATGATGTGGAACACCGCAGCCACGGCGGCCAGCTTGCTGTTGAGGCCCAGCAGCAGCGTGATCAGGCCCAGGTGGGAAATCGTCGAATAGGCCAGCAATCCCTTGAGATCGTGCTGGAACATGGCCAGATAGCCACCGATGAGCAGCGTTGCAGCGCCGGCTCCGCCCACCAGCCAGAACCAGGCATCGGTGTCTCCCAGCACGGGCCACATGCGCGCCAGCAGGAAGACGCCGGCCTTGACCATGGTGGCGGAGTGCAGGTAGGCCGACACCGGCGTGGGCGCGGCCATGGCGTGCGGCAGCCAGAAGTGGAAGGGGAACTGCGCGCTCTTGGTCAGTGCGCCCAGCAGGATCAGCACCAGGGCGACCAGGTACAGCTGGTGGTCGCGCACCTGCTGGCCGGCGATGAGCACGTTGTCCAGGTCATAGCTGCCCACGATGTGGCCCAGCACCAGCATGCCGGCCAGCATGGCCAGGCCGCCCGTTCCCGTCACCGTCAGCGCCATGCGCGCGCCCCGGCGTGCATCCTTGCGGTGGTGCCAGTATCCGATCAGAAGAAAGGAGAAGAGGCTGGTCAGCTCCCAGAAGAAGGCAATCTGGATGATGTTGCCCGACAGCACCACGCCCGCCATCGCGCCCATGAAGGCCAGAAAAAACGAGAAAAAGCGCGGCACGGGATCGGCCGGCGACATGTAGTAGCGCGCATAAAGCACCACCAGCGAACCGATGCCCAGCACCAGCATGCAGAACATCCAGGCAAAGCCGTCCATGCGGATCACCAGATTCAGCCCCAGTGCCGGCAGCCACTCGATCTCCTGGCGCAGCACCTCTCCATCGGCGATCTGGGGGAACAGCAATGCCGTCTGGATGGCGCAGCCGAGGGCAATGACGCCGGCCAGCGTTGACTCCGTATTGCGCGCATTGGCGGGCAGCATTGCGGCAATCAGGCTGCCGATGAAGGGTAGGAGGATGAGGGTGATCAGGGGCATGGGCGGTTCATTTTACGGGCAAGGTTTTTTGCTTCGCTATGAAAACCTGAGCATGTTTCAGGCTATGGCCGCGCATACCCCGAGGGTAGTACGCATGAAAAACCCGCCGAAGCGGGTTGGATAGAGACAGTTGGCGTACTCAGGAGGCCGCGCCGGCCTTGGCCGGCGTGGCCGGTTTGGCGGCCTGGTCCTTGGTCGGCTTGGCGCCTTTGGCTGCCGTGTCCTTGGTGTCCTTGGCCGCCGTGTCCTTTGCATCGGGCTTGGCTCCCTGGCCCTTGTAGCTGGCGCCATTGACCGTCAGGCCGTCACCCGAGAACTTGGCGGCGGTCGGTTCGCCCACGCCTTTGACGCGTGCAATGAAATCGGGCCAGTCCTTGAAGGCGGAGGATTTGCGCTCCTCGAGAATGCGTGCCGACATGGCCGGGCCAATGCCCTTGATGGATGTCAGTTCGGCTTCATTCGCCTTGTTGACCTCCACGGCAGCCAGGGCCATCACGGACCACAGCAGTGCAATGAAGCCAGCCATCAGTTTTCTGAACATACAAACCTCCTGATCCCAAAATGTTGAGGGCCGTAACATTGCGACCCAGAGGCATCTTATGCAGGGCCTTGGCGTGCGGCTAGGCGGTGAAGGGGGCCAGCAGGCCCGTGCAGGCATGGCCGAACGTGTGCAAAGCCAATGGCCATGCGCCTGCCAAGGCGGTTTCTAGGAATACTCTGAAAATACACCGTCCATGCCGTGTTTGCCAATGGGGGTGACGCGATGCAGGGGGTGGAGCTGCCTCTCGCGCCTGCCCCGCATCACAGCTCCTCGACGCGCCGGGCCGGATAGCTGTCCCAGCTCTGGCAGCCGGGGCAATGCCAGAAATGCTGGCGCGCCTCGAAGCCGCAGGCTGCGCAGCGGTAGCGGGTCAGCGGCTTGGCCGCGTGGTCCAGCGCGCGTTGCACGGCCGGGTGGTATTGCTCCTCGGCCAGCTTCTCGCCTGCCAGCCACTGCGCGGCAGCCACCAGGGAGGGCTCCCTGTCCAGATGCTGTACCAGGCGTGCGCGTCCCGGTGCCTTGGTTTCACCATCGTTGCTCTGTTCTTCAATTTGAGCGTCCAGCGCGACCAGCGCCTGCAGCAGATCCAGCGAGGGTGCCTGCTCGTACTGCTGGCTGAGCAGTTGGTGGATGTGCTGGCGCTGGCCCGTGGCGGCGGCAATGTCCACCAGCAGCTGAGCCGCCAGCGGCAGCGAGGCCGGGGACTGCTCGGCCAGGCTTTCCAACGTGTGCAAGGCCTGGGCCGATTGCCCCATGCGGTGCTGCAGCTGCGCGTGCTCCAGGCGCGGGCGTGCGGCCTGTGGGGCGGTGGTGATGGCCTGCTGCAGCCGCTGCAGTGCCTCGGCCTGCTGGCCCTGGGTCAACAGGGCCTGGGCGTCTTCGCAGAGGTAGTGGGCCAGGCGGCCGCTGAAGTCGCCCTGGTTGGCTTCCTGCATGCGGCGCGCAATGGCGGCGGCCTGTGTCCAGTCGCGCGAGCGTTCGTAGATGGCCAGCAGGGCCAGGCGGGCTTCGGCCTCGAAGGCCGTGCCTTCCAGGCGGCGCAGCGCGTCCTCGGCACGATCGAGCAGGCCTGCCTTCAGAAAGTCCTGGGCCAGCGCGTGCTGGGCGCGGTCGCGGTCCACGCGGCTGAGGTCGCCGCGCGACAGCAGGTGTTCGTGCACGCGCACGGCGCGGTTGTATTCGCCACGGCGGCGAAAGAGGTTGCCCAGCGCGAAGTGCAGCTCCGAAGTGTCGGGGTCGTTCTGCACGGCTTCGATGAAGGCGTCGATGGCCTTGTCCTGCTGCTCGTTGAGCAGGAAGTTCAGACCCTTGAAATAGGCCTTGGGCGCCTGGCGGTTTTCGGCGCGAATCTGCCTCAGGTCCCAGCGCGAGGCCAGCCAGCCCAGCACGAAGGCGACGGGTAGGCCCAGCAATATCCAGCTCAGATCAAATTCCATGCACGTCGCCCGGCAGGATGGGGGATGGGGCGGGCTTGGGCGCCGAGGCCGTTGCCGGTGCCTCGGCCGCGGCAGGCGCCGTGGCCTGGGTCGAGCGCGCGGCGTTGCGGTGCTTGAGCCAGCGCGGCACCATGCCCAGAACGCCCACGATCAGGCCCAGGGCGAAGGCGGCCAGCACCACCAGTACCAGCGGCGCAGTCCAGGAGGTGCCGAAGAAGAAGTGCACCGTCGCGTCCTGCTGGTTGTTCAGGGCGAAAGCGAACAGCGTAAAAAAAATGGCCGCCTTGAGCAGCCACAGGAAGTACTTCATGTGTTCCCTTGTGTGACGGGAACGATTCTAGAGCCTGGCGGAGAGGGCGGCTGCGGCGCGCGCAGCCGGTCAGCCCGCTTTCAGGCGGCAGGGCCGGTGCCTGTGCCGGAGCCTGTGTTGTCTGTATCGATGGCCGCACCGGGGCGCAGGTCCACGGCTTCGCGCAGGGCCTTGCCGGGTTTGAAGTGCGGCACGCGCTTGGACGGAATGTGGACGGCCTCGCCACTGCGGGGATTGCGGCCCATGCGGGGCGGGCGATGGTTGACCGAGAAACTGCCAAAGCCGCGGATTTCGATGCGATGGCCTCGCACCAGGGCATCGCTGACGGCGTCAAGAATCGTCTTGACGGCCTGCTCGGCATCGCGCTGGCTCAGTTGGCCAAAGCGGGCGGCGAGTTCTTCGACGAGATCGGATCGGGTCATCAAGGATAGGAATCAGGGGTTGAAATGGCGACGGGCGCCCGGAGGCGCCCGTCGCATCCGACCTTCAGCGGTCAGCAGACTGGCTGCTGATTACTTGTCGGAGTTGTCCAGCTTGGCGCGCAGCAGGGCGCCCAGGCTGGTCGTGCCGGCGTTTTCCTTGGCCGACTGAGCGGACAGGGAAGCCATGGCTTCTTGCTGGTCGACCTGGTCCTTGGCCTTGATCGACAGCTGGATGTTGCGGGTCTTGCGATCCACATTGACCACCACGGCGGTGATCTCGTCGCCTTCCTTCAGCACCGAGCGGGCATCTTCCACGCGGTCCACGGCGATTTCCGAAGCACGCAGGTAACCGATGATGTCTTCGCCCAGGTCGATTTCAGCACCACGTGCGTCCACCGTCTTGACCTTGCCCGACACGATCTGGCCCTTGTCGTTCACGGTCACGAAGGTCGTGAAGGGATCGCTGTCCAGCTGCTTGATGCCCAGGGAGATGCGCTCGCGCTCGACGTCCACGGCCAGCACGATGGCTTCGACTTCCTGGCCCTTCTTGTAGTTGCGCACGGCGGCTTCGCCGGGCTCGTTCCAGGACAGGTCGGACAGGTGCACCAGGCCGTCGATACCGGCAGCCAGACCCACGAACACGCCGAAGTCGGTGATCGACTTGATCGGGCCCTTGACGCGGTCGCCGCGCTTGGTGTTCTGCGCGAACTCTTGCCAGGGGTTGGCCTTGCACTGCTTCATGCCCAGCGAGATGCGACGCTTGTCTTCGTCGATCTCCAGCACCATGACTTCGACTTCGTCACCCAGGGTAACGAGCTTGGTCGGAGCAATGTTCTTGTTGGTCCAGTCCATTTCGGAGACGTGCACCAGGCCTTCGATGCCGGGTTCCAGCTCGACGAACGCGCCGTAGTCGGCAATGTTCGTGACCTTGCCGAACAGGCGGGTGCTCGAGGGGTAGCGGCGCGAAACGCCCATCCACGGATCGTCGCCCATTTGCTTCAGACCCAGCGAGACACGGTTCTTCTCGGTGTCGAACTTGAGGATCTTGGCGGTGATTTCCTGGCCAGCCTGCACGACTTCCGAGGGATGACGCACGCGGCGCCATGCCATGTCGGTGATGTGCAGCAGGCCGTCGATGCCGCCCAGGTCCACGAACGCACCGTATTCGGTGATGTTCTTGACCACGCCTTGAACGATGGCGCCTTCCTTCAGCGTTTCCATCAGCTTGGCGCGCTCTTCGCCCATCGAGGCTTCGACCACGGCGCGGCGGCTCAGCACCACGTTGTTGCGCTTGCGGTCCAGCTTGATGACCTTGAACTCCATCGTCTTGTTTTCGTACGGAGTCAGGTCCTTGATCGGACGGGTGTCGATCAGCGAACCGGGCAGGAAGGCGCGGATGCCGTTGACCAGCACCGTCAGGCCGCCCTTGACCTTGCCGGAGGTCGTGCCGGTCACGAATTCGCCCGATTCCAGGGCCTTTTCCAGAGCCAACCACGAGGCCAGGCGCTTGGCGGTGTCGCGCGACAGGATGGTGTCGCCGTAGCCGTTTTCGATCGAGCCGATGGCGACCGACACAAAGTCGCCCACCTGGACTTCGATTTCTCCCTGGTCGTTCTTGAATTCGTCGATTGGCACGTAGGCTTCCGACTTCAGGCCAGCGTTCACGACGACGAAGTTGTGCTCGACGCGCACGACTTCAGCGGTGATGACCTCGCCAGGACGCATTTCCGTGCGTTGCAGCGATTCTTCAAACAGGGAGGCAAAAGATTCAGACATGTATTTCCTTGCCCGCAAACAGGTTTCCGCCGGCACTATTGCCAGGCGTTTCTAGGACTGTTTGCGGAGGTGTTGTGGGTTCAACCACGGTGTTGGAGTCTATGGACCTCGGGCCGTACATGGGGCGGTGCCGCCATGTCTGGGCCCGGAGGGCGGGTTTGCCGACCATGCGGCGCAACTGGCAATCAGTCGCGGCCGAACGGCTGGCGTTCCTGCCACCACGAAAGCACCTGTTCTGCCACCTCTTCGATGGAGAGCTCGGAGCTGTCAAGCAGCATGGAATCCTGGGCGGGCTTGAGCGGTGCGACGCTGCGGTTCATGTCCCGCGCATCGCGTGCTTCAAGGTCAGCCCGAAGGGCGCTTATGTTAGCGGCAATTCCTTTGGAAATCAACTGCTTATGCCGGCGCTCGGCGCGACAGGCGGCGGAGGCCGACAAATAGACCTTGAGGGGAGCATGGGGAAAGATCACCGTACCCATGTCGCGGCCGTCGGCAACCAGCCCCGGAAGCTGCTGGAAGGACAGCTGCAGGTCCACCAGTGCGTCGCGCACGGCAGGCAGGGCCGAGACGCGCGAGGCGTTCATGCCCGACTCCTCGCTGCGCAGGATGAGGGTGACATCCTCGTCACCCAGCCAGATGCGCTGCTCGGCATCAAAGCGCACGGGCAACTCGCGCGCCAGCACGGCGATCTGCTGGGCGTGCGGTTCGTCCAGCACCAGGCCGGCGCGCGATGCGGCCAGCCCCGTGAGCCGGTACAGCGCGCCCGAGTCCAACAGGTGGTAGCCAAGAGCCTGGGCGACCTCGGCGGCAATCGTGCCCTTGCCCGAGGCCGTGGGGCCATCGATGCAGATCACGGGAATGCGCGCGCGGCCCGTCTCGCAGACGGAGAACAGAGCCTCGAAGTAGTCGGGGAAGGTCTTGGCGACGCACTTGGGGTCTTCGATGCGCACGGGCAGGGCGGCCGGATTGAAGGCCGCCAGCGAGAAGCACATGGCCACGCGGTGGTCGTCATAGGTGTGGATGCTGGCCGCACGCCATGCGGCGGTGGACGCGGGCGGCGTGATGCGGATGTAGTCCGCGCCTTCCTCGACGTCGGCGCCCAGCTTGCGCAGCTCCTTGGTAATGGCCGCGATGCGGTCGGTTTCCTTGACACGCCAGCTTGCGATGTTGCGCAGCGTGGTCGTGCCATCGGCATACAGGGCCATGACGGCCAGCGTCATGGCGGCATCGGGGATGTGGTTGCAGTCCAGGTCGATGGCCTTGAGCGGCCATGCGCCACGGCGGATGCGCAGCCAGTTGGGGCCGCCTTCCACCTCGGCGCCCATGGCGCGCGCGGCCTCGACAAAGCGGATATCGCCCTGGATGGAGTCCAGTCCCACGCCGAGGATGCGGATGCCTTCGGCGCTGTCCGAGGCGATGGCGCCCAGTGCGATGAAGTAGCTGGCCGACGAGGCGTCTGCCTCGACATGGATCTCGCCCGGCGAGCTGTAGCGGCTGCCGGCCGGGATGGTGAAGCGCTGCCAGTTCTCGTTGTGCACGGCAATGCCGAAGCGGGCCAGCAATTCCAGCGTGATGTGGATGTAGGGCTTGGAGATCAGCTCGCCCACGACTTCGATGGTGATGTCGCGCGTGTTGGCCAGCAGCGGCAGCGCCATCAGCAGCGAGGTCAGGAACTGGCTGGAGACATCGCCACGCACCTGGATGGGGCTGTGCGGCAGCTGCGAGAAATCGGGCTGGCGGATGTGCAGCGGAGGAAAGCCCTCGTTGCCCAGATAGTCGATGCGGCAGCCGAGCTGGCGCAGCGCATCGACCAGATCGCCGATGGGGCGCTCATGCATGCGCGGCACGCCGCTGAGCTTGAAGTCGCCGCCCAGCACGGACAGGGCTGCCGTCAGCGGCCGCATGGCCGTGCCGGCGTTGCCCATGAACAGTTCGGCACTGGCGCCGGAGGGCAGGACGCCGCCCAGGCCGGTGATGTGCACGGGCTGGCCGAGGGTGATGGTGGCGGGCTCCACCGTGCAGCCCAGTTGCTGCAGGGCCCGGAGCATGACGCGCGTGTCGTCCGAGTCGAGCAGGTCGTGGACCACGGTCGTGCCCTGGCTCAGTGCCGCGAGCAGCAGCACGCGGTTCGAGATGCTCTTGGAGCCCGGCAGGCTCACCGTGCCCTGCGCGCGGGAAAGAGGGGGGATATCGAGGAAGGCGGTACTGAACATGGCAATTCGGATGCAAACAGGCTGTCGGGAGGCATTGCGGCCGCGCCGGCCGCAATGCACAGGAGCGCTTTGGGTGCGCCGGGCTTGCGTCTGGCGCTTGCCCTGCGTTGCGCGTCAGCGGCGCGGAGCGCCCATGCGCCAATGGGCGCGCGCGGCGCTGGCCAGGGTCAGGTGGTCTTCAAGACCTTGTCCGTCACCGGCCTGGATCAGGGATTCGAGTTGCTGCAGCGCCTGCTGGAACTGGCGCGACTGTGCCAGAACCTGCTCGCTGTTGGCCAGCAGCACATCACGCCACATCTTGGGATCGCCTGCGGCAATGCGCGTGAAGTCGCGGAAGCCGGGGCCGGCCAGGGACAGCACGTCGTCGGAGTCGGGCTGGGTGATCACGCTTTGCATCATGGCGAAGGCCAGCAGATGCGGCAGGTGGCTGACCGTGGCAAAGGCGCTGTCGTGGGCTTCGGGCGACATGGCGCGCACGCGGCAGCCCAGCAGCTCCCACAGGGAACGGGCCTTTTGCAGGTGGTCGGTCAGCGTGCGTTCGGTGGGCGTCAGGATGACCTGTGCGCCCTTGTACAGCTGGGGGTCGGAGTGCTCGACGCCCGAGACTTCCTTGCCTGCAATGGGGTGGGCCGGGACGAAAGAGCCGAGCTGGTCGCGCAGGGCCGAGCGGGCGGCATGCACCACATCGACCTTGGTGGAGCCCACGTCCATGATCATCATCTCGGGCGTGACCAGGTGCTTGATGGACTTGAGCGTGGCCTCGGTCGCCGCCACGGGCACGGCCAGCAGCACCAGGTCGGCACCGGCGGCGGCCAGCAGGGCGGAGGGGGCCTCCACATCGATGACGCCCATCTGGCGAGCGCGTTCGGTCGTCGAAGGCGACTTGCTGTAGCCCACGACGCGCTTGACCAGCCCTGCCTGCTTGAGCGCCAGGGCGAACGAGCCGCCCATGAGGCCGCAGCCGATCAGGCCCAGTTGTTCAAAGGGCTGCATCACTTGGATACCGGGTAGGTGCCCAGCACCTTGTAGAAGGCGCACAGGCCGCGCAACTCTTCCAGCGCGCTGGCCACATTGGGTTGTGCCGGGTGGCCTTCGAGGTCGATGTAGAAGTAGTACTCCCACTGGCCGGTGCGCGCGGGGCGCGACTCGAAGCGCGTCATCGACACGCCGTGCCTCTTCAGCGGCACCAGCAGGTCATGCACGGCGCCGGGGCGGTTGGGCACGGAGATGATGATGCTGGTGCAATCCTGGCCGCTGGGCGAGGGCGTGGCCAGCGTGTGCGGCAGGCAGATGACGGCGAAGCGCGTGCGGTTGTAGGCATCGTCCTGGATGGCATGCGCCACCACATGCAGGCCGAATTGCTGGGCCGCGCGTTCGCTGGCCAGGCCGGCGATGTTGGGGTGCAGCGCTGCCAGGCGAGCGCCTTCGGCATTGCTGGACACCGGGCGGCGCTCGGCATGCGGCAGGTGCTTGGCCAGCCAGCCCTGGCACTGTGCCAGGGCCTGGGGATGGGCTGCCACGACCTCGATGCCCTCGGTCGTGTTGCTGCTGCGAAGCAGGTTGTGGCGCACCAGCAGGCTGACCTCGCCCACCACGTGGCAGGGCGTGTGCAGGAACATGTCCAGCGAGCGCGTGACCACGCCTTCGTTGGAGTTCTCCACGCCCACCACGCCGTACTGCGCGCTGCCTGCGGCCGTGGCGTGGAACACCTCGTCGAAGCTGTTGCAGTACATCAGATCGGCCGCGCCGCCGAAGTACTGGATGGCGGCTTCCTCGCAGAACGTGCCCGCCGGGCCCAGCACGGCCACGCGCTGGGGCGACTCCAGCGCCAGGCAGGCCGACATGATCTCGCGCCAGATGGCCGAGACATGGCCGTTCTTGAGCGGACCGGGGTTGGCGGACTCGATCTTCTGGATGACCTGGGCCACGCGGTCCGGGCGGAAGAAGGGCGTGCCTTCACGCTTCTTGACCTCGCCGACCTGCTCTGCCACGCGGGCACGTCGGTTCAGCAGGTCCAGCAGTTGCTGGTCGATATCGTCGATCTGCACGCGCAGATGCGCCAGATCGGGAGAGGCTTGGGGTGTGGTGCTCATGGGCGGGAGTGTGGGTCGGTCAGGCGTTGCGCTGTTCGAATTCGCGCATGTACTCCACCAGCGCCTGCACGCCAGCGATGGGCATGGCGTTGTAGATGCTGGCACGCATGCCGCCGACGGACTTGTGGCCCTTGAGCTGCAGCAGGCCGCGTTCCCGGGCTCCGGCCAGGAAGGCGTCATTGCGCGATTCGTCGCGCAGGAAGAAGGGGATGTTCATGCGCGAGCGGCAATTGGCAGCGACCTTGTTCACGTAGAACGAGGACTGGTCCACGTACTGGTAGAACAGGTCGGCCTTGGCGATGTTGCGCGCCTCCAGGGCGGCCACTCCGGTCAGGCCGCCTTCGGTCTGGCGCTTGATCCATTGGAACGTGAGGCCCGCGATGTAGATGCCCCAGGTCGGCGGCGTGTTGTACATCGACTGGTTGTCGGCCACGGTCTTGTAGTCGAAGGCCGAAGGGCAGGCCGGCAGGGCGTGGCCCAGCAGATCCTCGCGCACGATGACCAGGGTCAGGCCGGCAGGGCCCAGGTTCTTCTGCGCGCCGCCGAACGCCAGGCCCACGCGGCTCCAATCGACGGGGCGCGAGGCCACGTGCGAGGAGAAGTCAACCACCAGCGGAGCATCGCAGCCCAGCGCCTTCAGGTCGGGCAGCTCCTGGAACTCCACGCCATGGATGGTTTCATTGCTGCAGATGTGCACGTAGCTGGCGCCGCGGCTCAGTTGCCAGCTCTCGGGGGCGGGCAGGGCGGTGAACTTGCCGTCCTCGCCGCTGGCCGCGATGTGCGCGTCCGCCACGTACTTGCGTGCTTCCTTGGCCGACTTCTGGCTCCAGCTGCCGCTGAGCACGAAGTCCACCGTGCCTGCGCGCGACAGGTTCAGGGGAACGATGGCGTTCTCGGCCAGGCCGCCGCCCTGCATGAACAGGATCTTGAACTCGGGCGGGACGGCCAGCAGCTCGCGCAGGTCGGCCTCGGCCTGTTCATAGATGGAGATGAACTCCTTGCCGCGGTGGCTCATCTCCATCACGCTCATGCCGGACCCGTGCCAGTCGAGCATTTCGGCGGCTGCCTGCTGCAGCACTTCGGCGGGAATGGCGGCGGGGCCGGCGGAGAAGTTGTAAGGGCGGTTCATGGAGTTCACTGTCAAGTCACGCGCAGGCGCCAGTTCGGGCGGTGCCTGCAACTGTCAAAAATCTGGGCCGCCGCTGGGACTGCGCTCCCGGTGCGGGAGGCAGTCCCAGCGGGGGCTGGGTCATCAGGCGGGCTCGCCCGTGCCTTCGGCAGCGGCTTCGTCGCCGCCTGCGGCCTCCTCGCCCGTGGCCTCGTCCTCGACTTCGTTGGCATCGTTTTCAACGATGCGCTGCAGGCCGCCGAGCTTGGCGCCTTCGTCCAGGGAGATCAGCGTCACGCCCTGGGTGGCGCGGCCCAGTTCGCGGATTTCCGAGACCCGGGTGCGCACCAGCACGCCAGTGTCGGTGATCAGCATGATTTCGTCGTCGGCATGCACCAGGGTGGCGGCGACGACCTTGCCGTTGCGCTCGGATTGCTGGATGGCAATCATGCCCTTGGTGCCGCGGCCATGGCGCGTGTACTCCACGATGGAGGTGCGCTTGCCGTAGCCGTTTTCGGTGGCCGTGAGCACGCTTTGCGACTCGTCCTCGGCCACCAGCATGGCGATCACGCTCTGGCCTTCTTCCAGGTTCATGCCCTTGACGCCGCGCGCGTTGCGGCCCATGGGGCGCACGTCGTTTTCGTCGAAGCGCACGGCCTTGCCGCCGTCGCTGAACAGCATCACGTCATGCTTGCCGTCGGTGAGGGCTGCGCCGATCAGGAAGTCGCCCTCGTCCAGGCCCACGGCGATGATGCCGGCCTTGCGCGGGTTGGAGAACTCGTCCAGCGCCGTCTTCTTCACGGTGCCCATGCTGGTGGACATGAACACATAGTGGTCGGCCGGGAAGCTGCGGTACTCGCCCGTCAGCGGCAGCACCACGTTGATCTTCTCGCCATCCTGCAGCGGGAACATGTTGACGATGGGGCGTCCGCGCGAGCCGCGCGAACCTGCGGGCACTTCCCAGACCTTGAGCCAGTACAGGCGGCCGCGGTTGGAGAAGCACAGCAGGTAGTCGTGCGTGTTGGCGATGAACAGCTGGTCGATCCAGTCGTCTTCCTTGGTGGCCGTGGCCTGCTTGCCGCGTCCGCCGCGCTTTTGCGAGCGGTACTCGGACAGCGGCTGGCTCTTGATGTAGCCCGTGTGGCTGAGCGTGACCACCATGTCGGTGGGCGTGATCAGGTCCTCGGTGGACAGGTCCTGCGCGCTGTACTCGACCGTGCTGCGGCGGGCGCCGACCTTGCTCTGGCCGAACTCGGCCTTGATCTGCTTGAGCTCGTCGCCAATGATGGCCGACACGCGCTCGGGCTTGGACAGGATGTCCAGCAGGTCCTCGATGACGGACATCACGTCCTTGTACTCGGCGACGATCTTGTCCTGCTCCAGGCCGGTCAGGCGCTGCAGGCGCATCTGCAGGATTTCCTGGGCCTGGGTTTCGGACAGGCGGTACAGGCCATCGGCCTGCATGCCGAATTCGCGCTCCAGCCCGTCGGGGCGGTAGTCGTCGGCGTTGACCACGCCGCCATCGGTGCGGGTGCGCGTGAGCATCTCGCGCACCAGCTTGCTGTCCCAGTTGCGCGTCATCAGCTCGGCCTTGGCCACAGGCGGCGTCGGCGCGTTGCGGATGATGGCGATGAAGTCGTCGATATTGGCCAGCGCGACCGCCAGGCCTTCCAGCACATGGCCGCGCTCGCGCGCCTTGCGCAGCTCATACACCGTGCGGCGCGTGACCACTTCGCGGCGGTGCTGCAGGAAGACCTCGACCAGATCCTTCAGGTTGCACAGCTTGGGCTGGCCATCGACCAGCGCCACCATGTTCATGCCGAAGGTGTCTTGCAGCTGGGTCAGCTTGTACAGGTTGTTGAGCACGACCTCGGGCACTTCGCCGCGCTTGAGCTCGATCACCAGGCGCATGCCCGACTTGTCGGACTCGTCCTGGATGTGGCTGATGCCTTCGATCTTCTTCTCGTGCACCAGCTCGGCCATGCGCTCCTGCAGCGTCTTCTTGTTGACCTGGTAGGGCAGCTCGTCAACGATGATGGCCTGGCGCTGGCCGCGATCGATGTCCTCGAAGTGGCACTTGGCGCGCATCACCACGCGTCCGCGACCCGTGCGGTAGCCTTCCTTGACACCGTTGATGCCATAGATGATGCCGGCCGTGGGGAAGTCAGGCGCGGGAATGATCTCCATCAGCTCGTCGATGGTGGCCTGAGGCGTCTGCAGCAGGTGCAGGCAGGCATCCACCACCTCGTTGAGGTTGTGCGGAGGAATGTTGGTGGCCATGCCCACGGCAATGCCCGAGGAACCATTGACCAGCAGGTTGGGCAGCCGCGCGGGCAGCACCAGCGGCTCGCGCTCGCTGCCGTCGTAGTTCGGGCCGTAGTCCACCGTCTCCTTGTCGATGTCGCCCAGCATCTCGTGGGAGATCTTGGACAGGCGGATTTCGGTGTAACGCATCGCCGCCGCGCTGTCCCCGTCCACCGAACCGAAGTTGCCCTGCCCGTCGACCAGCATGTGGCGCAGCGAGAAATCCTGTGCCATGCGCACGATGGTGTCGTACACCGCGCTGTCTCCGTGCGGGTGGTACTTGCCGATCACGTCGCCGACGATACGCGCCGACTTCTTGTACGGCCGGTTCCAGTCGTTGTTGAGCTCGTGCATGGCGAACAGCACGCGCCGATGCACAGGCTTGAGACCATCTCGCGCATCGGGCAGCGCCCGGCCCACGATCACGCTCATTGCGTAATCGAGATAGCTGCGACGCATCTCCTCTTCGAGGCTGATGGGCAGGGTTTCTTTAGCAAACTGGGTCATGTGTGGCGATACTCTGACGGCGGGAAAAGGCCCATTTTAGGTCGAATGACGTGTAGCAGCCGAGCAACATAACCCTGGAATTCCGCCGCTGTCCTACTTGTTGGCGCCCGCTTGGCGGTCCGTCTGCTTGTGACGTATGGCACAATCAATTCAACGTTTTTGGTGATGGTCACTGATAACGTCCACAGATTCGCAGCCCTGCTGCGGCTTTTTCCCCAAGAGGAGAACCATGAAGAAACTGAACAAAGTGGCGATGTTGTTTGCCTCTGCCGCCCTCGCAACGGCTGCTGGCGCACAAGTGAAGGCTGCTGACGGTGGCAAGACCATCGACAACTGGCAAAACGGCACCAGCGAACTGGTGTGGAAGAACGGCACGAACGAACTGTGCTGGCGCGATGCCAACTGGACGCCCGCCACTGCAGCAGCTGACTGCGACGGTGCCCTGAAGCCTGTGGCAGCCGCTGTGGCTCCTGCCGCAACGCCCGCTCCGGCAGCTCCCGCTCCGGCACCGGCTCCCGCTCCGGCCGTGGCTTCCAAGGTGACCTTCTCTGCTGACGCTTTCTTCGACTTCGACAAGTCGGTTCTGAAGCCCGAAGGCAAGGCCAAGCTGGATGACCTGGCCTCCAAGGTCAAGGGCATCAACCTGGAAGTGGTCATCGCCGTCGGTCACACCGACTCCGTTGGCTCTGACGCCTACAACCAGAAGCTGTCGGTTCGCCGCGCTGAAGCTGTGAAGGCTTACCTGGTGTCCAAGGGCATCGAAAAGAACCGCGTCTACACTGAAGGCAAGGGCGAAAAGCAGCCCATCGCCGACAACAAGACCAAGGAAGGCCGCGCAAAGAACCGTCGCGTGGAAATCGAAGTGGTCGGCACCCGCGCCGCTCAGTAATCTTTCGATTGCTTCCCGCAAAAGCCCCGGCAACGGGGCTTTTTTTATGGCCGAACGGTCGTCGCAATCACCGACAATCGAGCCATGAGCAACGCAATCAACGTCAATGCCGACCCGGCGGAGCTGGAGAAATTCTCCAGCCTGGCCCATCGCTGGTGGGACCCGGAAAGTGAGTTCAAACCTTTGCATCAGATCAATCCGTTGCGCCTGGACTGGATTGATGCGCAAGCTCCCTTGAAGGGCCGCAGGGTCCTTGATGTCGGCTGCGGCGGCGGCATCCTCGCCGATTCCATGGCCCGCAAGGGGGCGAGAGAGGTGGTGGGCATCGACCTGGCCACCAAGGCATTGCGTGTGGCCCAGTTGCATGCGCTGGAAACGGGCACTCCGAACATCCACTACCACGAAGTCAGTGTGGAACGTCTGGCCGAGGAGCAGCCGGGCTCCTTTGACGTGGTGACCTGCATGGAGATGCTCGAGCATGTGCCCGATCCCGCTTCCGTGGTCGCGGCCTGCGCCGAGCTGGTCAAGCCTGGGGGCTGGGTGTTCTTCTCCACCATCAACCGCAGTGCCAAAGCCTTTGGTCTGGCCATTGTGGCGGCGGAGTACCTGCTCAAGATGATTCCCAAGGGGACGCATGAGTACGCCAAGCTGATCCAGCCCAGCGAACTCGCCATGTTTGCCCGTCAGGCTGGCCTTGACCTGCAGGCCAGCAAGGGTCTGCAGCACAACCCCATCACCGGGCGCTACTGGCTCAGCGCGGACACATCGGTGAACTACATGCTGGCAACGCGCCGGGCAGAAGGGTGAGCCGCATGTGGCAAGAAGTCCGAGCTGTTCTGTTCGACCTGGACGGCACCTTGATCGACAGTGCGCCCGACCTGGGTGCGGCCGCAGACAGGATGCGCATTGACCGTGGCCTGCAGTCGCTTCCCTATGAGCGGTATCGGCCCATGGCGGGCGCCGGGGCACGGGGGATGCTGGGGGTGGGCTTCGGGCTCACGCCTGACTCGCCGGAGTTTCCGGAGATGCGCGAGGAGTTTTTCCGCAACTACGAGCAGTGCATGACCGAGCGCACCTACGCGTTCGATGGTGTCCCGGAGCTCATTGCACAGCTCCAGGCGGCATCCATGCCCTGGGGTGTGGTCACCAACAAATCCATGCGTTTCACCGATCCGCTGACGCAGCAGATGCCGCTTTTCGCGAGCGCGGGTGCCATCGTCAGCGGTGATACCACGCCCCACGCAAAGCCCCATCCAGCACCGTTGCTGGAAGCTGCCGCGCGTATCGGCCTGCCCCCGCAGAGTTTTGTCTATGTGGGTGATGATGAGCGCGACATCGTTGCAGGCAAGGCCGCAGGCATGAAGACCGTGGCGGCCTGCTACGGCTACCTTGGCGCAGCGGGCGATACGCTGCAGTGGCAGGCGGATGCGCAAATCTATTCTCCGCTGGAGCTCTTGAAACTGCTGGAAAGAGGCTAAGATAGGAGTCTTGGGGCTGTCCTGGTTTCGACGTGGGTTCGGGACCGGCGTGGTGCATGTCGAGCTTGAGTGACGCTCGTAAATCTCCATTCAAAAAAACTAACTGCAAACGACGAACGTTTCGCACTCGCCGCTTAAATCCGGTGAGCCTTGCAACAGCACGCTGATGGGCTGGGCAAGGGGGTAGCAATACCTCCCGGCTGCAAGGGAATTTACATCAGCTGGCTGCGTGCTGGGCTTCTTAGTACGTGGCAAGATCCAAGGAAGCTGGCATCCCGGGTAGCGTGCGCCTGCGCGACTTGGGAGGCGAGACTCAAAACAGAACGCTAAACATGTAGATCTGCCCGGCGAAGGCTTGCGGACGCGGGTTCAATTCCCGCCAGCTCCACCATCCACCACCGGCCTACACCAAGCAAATGCAGGGTGTAGGCCGGTTTTCTTTTGTCTAAATGGTGCAGGTTGGTGCGCGCGAATGCACTGGAAGTGCACGCGAAATGCACCGATCTCAGCTGACAGCGCGCAGGGCCGGCTTCGGCTTTTGGTAGTCCTCCCGGATGAACTTGCCGTACGTCCGGTACACCATCTCCACATCCTCATGGCCCAGTTGGCTGGCCACATACCAGGGGTTCTCTCCCCGCGTGAGCAGTGTGGACGCAAATGTGTGGCGGATTTGATACGGGTTGCGGTACTCGATCCCGGACCGCTCCATGAGCGGCAACCAGAGCGTCTTGCGGATCTGGGCGTCCGTCGTCCAGGCCTTCAGGGTTCGCGGGTTGAGCCATATGCGGTTCCCGCGCATCTGGCTGATAGGCCGCTGTAGTCTCAGCGCCTCGATGGCCTCCGCGTTCAGCTCTACATCCCGCTTGCCTGCTTCGGTCTTTGGCGCCTTGATGACGCCGACAACCTGGTTGAGCACGATCTGGGCAACGCGCCGTTCCATGTCGATGTGCTCCCAGCGCAGCGCTTGGAGCTCGCCGGGCCGCAGGCCGGTGTTGAACCAGAACTGGATCATGGGGCGCTCATCCTCGCGGCACGCCAGCAGGATCTGCTCTCGCTCGGCCTGGGTGAACGGCTGGATCACATAATCGCTGGCTTTGCTGGTTTGGCGAATCAGCTTTGCCAGGGCGATGCGATCAAACGGGTTGAACTCGATCAGGCCGTCGTTCAGCGCATCCTCGAACACGCTTCGCAGCGGGGTGAGCATGTTCCGGATGGCTTTGCTGGTGCAGTCCATGCCGGAGATCCAGTCGCGCAACGCCGAGGGGGTGACATCTTCGAGCCGCCAGCCATGCCAGTGGCGCATGCGCTCGCCTGTAATTGCCTTTTTGTAGCCGCTCAGGGTCGCAGGAGACATCTTCTCCTCCTCGACCTGCCTGGCGTAGATCGCCAACTGCCTTTCGAGGCGCTCCTGCAGCATGGCCTTTTCTTTTTCCTCTGCCTGAGATTTCGCTCGGGGACTATCCGGGAAATATTCGGCATAGGAGAAATCTCCATCGGCGATTTTCCGTTTTATCTCGCCGCGCAAGTTGGCTGCATATTGGAGGCTGCTTTTGGTAATCGGCGCCTCGGGCAACAGCTCCCGGCACTGCTGCCCCTTGAAGACAAAGAAAATCTGGATACGCGGTCCAGATTTCATCTCCCGGATGGTTACGCCCGGTGGCGGCGTAAGGCTTGCTCTTTTATCCATGCGTCGGCTTCCTTGATGTTGACGTGCAGGCGGTTCTGGACCGTGGCCAGGTGCTTGCCGACCAGCCAGATCCCTTTTTTCCGGTAGTGGCGGATTGTCTCCACCGGCGTGCCGGTCATCTCGAAGTACTTCTCCGCGCGCACCCATTCGGGCTCCACGCTCGCTGGAGATTCTGTCGTTGCGGTGTTTTTCATGGCTTCCTCACTGAAAAGTCTCGGCCCGCTGGCTGTTGGCGCGGGTCGCGTTCATATCTACTTGATCAGGTTGGCCAGCTCGCGCAGGAGCCATACCTTTGGCGCGAACCAGACCAGGGCCGCTAGGCGCGTTGCAGTCACAAACGCGATCACGGAGTAGATGCCAATGCCGGTGGCGACGACTCCCGTCAGCAGCGATAGGAAGGCGCGATGCGCCTTGAAGTCGAGCGCGATGCCCGAGTGCACCAGCAAGTGTTTGATGAGCCAAGCCGCGACCAGCAGACCCGCAGTGGGCATGATGATGTCGATGACGGCCTGAGCGCGGCCGTAGGCGATGTACTGCTGCGCCACGCTTGGCAAGCGCTCGACCCAGAAATCCCCTGTCGATGACGCCTGCCCATGGATCGCCGCGATGATCTGGGCGAGCTGTCGCTGAAGTTCTTCCTTCATCTGGTTCTCCAAAAAGAAAGCCCCTCAGCGAGGGGCTGTGTTCTACGATTGGTTCAGCTTCCGAGCGATGCCGGCAGCTGCTGGCCCAGGCCTGTGCGCCCTTCGCCGCCCAGCGCTTCAATCAGGTCTGGGATGAGCTTGGATAGCTCGCCCGTGGCAATCGCCACATCGGCATCGAAGCCTCTGTCGTCCTGCGACTGGCCTTCCATCACGGCATCCAGCATTGCTACCTTGCGCAGCTGCAGGCCTGCGGTCAGTACGAAGCTCACCCTGTCATCCCAGGTCATAGCCACTCGGGTTGGGAGCTTCCCGTGCTGGATGTGCTGCTTGACCTCCTCGATGTCCAGCGGGTGCCGCCCGTACCGGACAACCGATTTGGACTCGTCGCAGGACTTCAGCTCGCATTCGCGGTCCACGCTGAAACCAGCCGGCGCCTCCTGCGAGTTCAACCAGTGCGCCATTGCCGCCTGAGGGCTTGTCTGGGTGTCCAGTAGCGCGAGCGCGAACCCTGGCAACCCCTCCACCAGCGAGCTGACCACCTCGTCGGCGCGCGCCTGGCTGCCGGTGTCCAGCACCAGGGTGCGGGCCTGCGGGTCCAGCCACACCCACATGGAGCCCTGCTTGGTGAAGGCCATGGGCAGCAGGTCCAGCTTGGCCTCGTCCTTGAGTTCCTTCTTTTCCTTCTTGCCGGGCTTGCGGCCTTCGGTGGCCTCGATGTGGGCAGCCTTTTCGTTGACGCGGCGGTTGAGCACGCTGGCTGGCAGCATCTTGGCCTCGGTCATGAAGCGGCAGATCCACTGACCGCCGATGTTCTCCGCGAGGGCGCCGTGTTCTTCGCCACGGGGCGGCACCCAGCCGGCACTGCGCTCCTGGGTAGGGCCGCATTCAGCGAACGGGGACTTTGCAAGGGCTGCTTCCAGTGCGGCGAAGTCAGCGACCCAGGAGGCCGAAATGCGGTAGATGATCAGATTTTTGAACATGTGGGTATCCGAAGAAAACCCCCGACTAGCGGGGCTGGGGTTGTTGGGCCGAGGCCAGGGCAGCACGGGCTTGCCACCCTCTCCATTCGGATTCGCAGTACAGGCGCGAGTCATGGCGCATTCGGTAGCTAGCCTCGAATGCCAGTCGTTCGCCGGGACTGGATGCCTCCAGGCTGAATAGATGGCGCAGCCAGTCCTGAGCGCCGGCCTTTGTCAGATGTCCCTGAGCCTCGGGCTTGAGCGCCCATTCCGGCGCCTGGGGCCATCCCGCTAACTCCATGTGGCGCCTCATCCTCGCCACAGTGAGGCCTGGCTCCCCGTAGGCCATCAGAAACATGCGGACGGCCTGGTTTTCGCCGTCCTCGTCCAGCAGTTCTCTGTCCATCCTCATCCCCTCAAATGAAAGAACCCGCTGGTGCGGGCTCTGGTTGCTGGTCCTGTGGCTCTTGCCACCTGTCGCGCTTGTCGCCGCGCTCGCGGGCTCTACGGCTCATCGCTGCTTCTCCTGGATGCGTGCTTGAAGCTCGGAGGCAAGTCGTTGATGCCACTTCTGAGCGGCCTCATCGCCCGCAAAGACGACATGGAAGTTCATGCCCGGCACAACTGCGCCGATGACCATGGCGACGATGAAGCAGGCGCCGATGACGGCTAGGAATTGGGTCATGGCTTGTCCTTCATGGCTCGGATAGCTGCATCAGCGCAGTCCCAGACCTGGTGCTTTGGCTCCACGTCTTCGAGCGCGTGGCCGCACCGGTCCTCATGCTCGCGCATGACATCCCAGATCGCGCGGGCGACATCTGAGCGCAGCCGCAGGCGGTCGTCATCGCTCAGCGGCAGCGGCAGCGGCAGCGGCTTGCGCACCTCCAGCTCTGCCTGCTCTTGGCGCTTGAGGATGCTGTTCTCGGACGCGAGGTCCAGGGCCTGCATTTCGAGTTTGTGGATACGCGCGTTCTTACTCGCTTCCAGCTCTGCGATGCGGGAGCGCAGGCTGTCGATCAGATCAAAGTCTGGTGCTTGGCCTATGGGTGGCGCCCACTCCTGTCCGCCACGGTCCTGGTAGCCCAGGCGCTGCAGCGTGCGTTCGGCTGCCTGCAGGCGCCCCAGCTCATCGACTGCATCCGAGGCCCAGGAGCTTATGGTCATGTTTTCGCGGTGCTCTCGGATGAGCGCATCGGCCCGGGAGGGTGTTGGTGCTGTGGTCACGGGGTCTGTCCTTTCTCGGCTGCCTTGGGCTTCATCAGGCAGTCGTACAGTGCGGCGCGCGTCTTCTCCAGTGGCGCGGCAACGCTCGCCGGCAGGGTGTAGAGCTTCGGAGCGTTGGGATGGCCACCTTGGAAGCTGGGCAGCATGCGGACGAACAGCTCCGCCTGCTCCTTGCCAATAAAGGCCATGGTCTGCTTGCCGTCCACTTCGATGAAGACGTTGATGGCGGTGATGTTCACGATGCAGGTCCTTTCTGCTGCGCCTGGGCGCGCGCCTTGGTCGTCGTGTAGCTCGGCGACCACTCCACCTCCAAGTCGAACTTTCCGCCGCATGTGTCACATTCGAGGCCATGCGCCGATTCGTGGCGGTCATCGCTGTTTTGCTTGGTGGCGCAGTACGGGCAGATGATGTCGCTGGTGTAGACGCAATCGTCCTCGCTGTGACCCTTCGCCTCGGCGGCTGCGAGCGCTTCAGCTTTCCGGGCAGCGTCCAGGCGATCCTGGCAGGGCTTGCACCGCCAGCCGCCTTGCACGCCCCACGGAGCCTCTGTCAGGTCGGCTCGGGTGCAATTGCATGTCACGCAGCGGTCGTGCGCCTCGCATGGGGAGTAGTTGTAGGACTTGTCGGTTCCCAGGCATTTTTCGCAGGCGCACACCCAGTACCAGGCGCCGTCGATGCGGTCTGCGAACAGTCCCTTGGTGGGCGGCTCCATCCGCACTTCCGGCAAGCCAGTCTTGTGCCACGGATCGTTCCAGACCTGAGTGCTGCCGCTGCGCGTGCGCTGCGTCCACTCTCCTGGGATTTCGGGGATCAGGATCTTCGTGTCGCGCAGGGACGCGCCCGCGCCATTCAGTGCATTGGTCATGTGTCAGCTCTCCTTGTGCCCAGTGGGGCGCTGTGCTCGAGCGAGGCGATAGGCCGCGCGTCGAATGCGGGCGTTGGCCCAACGGCGGATCACGTAGCCGCGGGCGATGCTCACGACAGTGAAGATTGCGGAAATGCCCAGGTTCTGGGACAGGGTGAAGGCGTGCCCGAACAGCGGGTACACGACTGGCGTGAGTGCCAGCGTGACCAGAAACCCGATTGCCGTGTTGATGCATGCCTCGATGAACGAGCCGAGCTTTGTCTGCTCCATCACTCCCCCTTGGCTGCTGCCTGGGCTGCGATTGCCCGTGCTTCAGCAACTACAGCCCGCGCTACAGATCGGCTTGCCCAGCGGAAGTTGGGCCAAATTTCAAGGCCTGTGGCGGGGTCGCGGGCGATCCAGCCATCGCCTGGATCGTGCTCAACAGTTCGTACTCGCATCACGCACCGCCTTCCTTGGCCTGGGCTGCGAGAGCGGCGCGCAGGGCTTCGCGCGGGGTGTTGCCGCTGGCGATGGGGTGCGCCTCCGCTTCATCGTTGAAGATCTCAGCGTCCCAAGGACCCTCGAACTCGGGCACGAGCGCGATGCGGTGCCGCTGCATGGCATCCAACAGGGCCGTGTCGCTGCTGGCATCCACTGCAGGCGCAGCAGGTGCTGCCGGCAAAGGGGAGTGCTTCGGCTTGGCGGCCTGCTTCGCGCGGATCTTCTCCACCATCGTCCAGACGCGCGCCAGCTCCTTCTCGGCCTCTGCGTGCATGTCGATACCGTTGGCCAGGCACAGGGCTGCCAGGGTCGTCATTGCGCCGCCAACCTCCTGGCCCAACTCGCCCACCGGGCGGCCAAACACATAGTCCACGAGCTGGTGCGCCTCGCTGGCTGTGCAGCCGCCGGCTTGGACGGTCTCCAGCGCCTCCTCTAGGAAACGATGGTTGCGCTCCTGCTTGTCGTTGCTGATAGCCGGGCCGAAGCATTCCATCAGCCAGGGCTGCACGCGCTGCTGGAACTCCCTGGGCGCAGCAGGTGCCTGGGGCGCTGCTGCCGATTGCAGAAGCGTGCGCATGTCGGTGTAGCAGCGCATGGCGTCGCTGCTGCCGGTGGTGGCCACCTGCGCCTCGATCTCGTCGGCGCGCTTGCGCCACCAATCCGGCGCGCTGGCCTGGGCCTGGGGCGCTGCTGCCAGCAGAGCGAAGCACGGCAGCACCACCTGCTCATAGACCTGCTTGCAGTCCTCTTTTTCGTAGCCAAACTCGTTCACAAACGTGGAGAACGAAGTCAGCCGCCCCATGATTTCCAGCCATTGCCAGTACCGGGCCGCTACGTGCAGCGCAGTCGGCATGATGGGTGCTGCCACAGCGTTGGCCATGGCCTGCGCTATCTCGCCCTCGACAATCTCGACCAGCTCAGGGCCTGTCACAAGCATGGCCTCTGGCCAGTCAGCAGGGCTACTCCGGTCATCCATGTCGGCCACGCGCTGGCACACGTCGACGGCAATGGCCTTGGCGTCCAGGGCCGGGGCTGCAGGCGCTTCCAGGGCGGGCGCTGCCACGGGCTGGCGGCCCAGGTCGAAGTAGGCGTGCATCTTGTCGCGGCCCCACAGCAAGCCGATTCCAATGGACGATGCATCGTGCTCAGGCAGCGGCGGGTATTCGCTCCGGGGCGATACAGTGGCCGGCTGCAGGTAAACAGTGCGCCAATGGCCTTCGTTGTCCTTGCAGCACGGTTCAACGTCGTATAGGAATTGGCCGGTGTACGTGTTGACGTAGCCGAAGGGCGCCACAGCGGCAGGCTGAGACGCCGCTGCAATCAGAGAGAGCACGTAGCGTGCGTCCGCGTCTTCGATCACGCTGCAGTTCTTGTAGACAAGGATCTCGCGGCCGGCTGATGTGTCGATGCGCCATTCGCCCTGGGGCGTCACAGGAGCTGCCTGAGCCGCATTCCACGCCGCACGCCACGCCAGGCGCTCATTGCGCAGCTGAGCATCGTCCCATCGTGTGTCGTAGTGCTGTTCAAACGCTGTGATCAGCGCTGTCGAGATGTTGTCGTGCATGTGGTGCCTCTCAGGTGGTGATGCGCCAGAGCGCTTTGGTGGTGTTGATGACGTGGCCTGCGCGCTGCAGCAGCAGCGGGCACGCGGCCTGGGGTGGGGTCGGGGTCATGGGGCAGAAACAGGAAAGCCCTCGCGGCATACCGGGAGGGCTTCGGGGGAGGGGAGTATCAGGCGCTGGCGTCGAGCCGGTTCTTGATCGCTGTCACCTTGTGGTGGTACTCGTTCGCTGCGTAGACCCGCTCCAGTGCGTCACGCAGTTCCCGCCGCGTGCACTGCTGCTGCATCTCATTGCAGATGCGCAGCGCTTCGTAGATCGCGTCGTACTCTGGCTTTGACGCGCCCCAGGTGTCGGCGCGGTCGTGGCGCGCGCTGATGGAGCGCATGGCGTCCTGGGCGGCCACCATGGCGGGCTCGGCTTCCGGGAAATGGTCGCTCGCCAGAAACCTGCCCCAGTTGATCCGCAGCGTCAGCGTGTGCCACGTCGTTTCATCGGCTGTTCCTTCGATCAGCGTTGTAGCTAGCCCGAGCGGCACAAGTTGTAGCTGCGTCTCGTCTGCCTTGCCGAAACGGATGTTGATGGGCAACTGGATGTGCCCAGCACCCCGTACAGGGCGCCGCTGTTTCTTTGCCGCGCGGCGCTGGGCTCTGTTGAGTTCCATGATTGCCTCTAGTAAGGGATGTCATCCCTGCCGTCTTGGTACTCGTTGCGGCTTTGTCGCGCAGGCGGACTTTGCTGGCTATCGCGCTGCTTCGGCTCGTTGAGGTATGCCCAGCCATCCCAGCCGACCGGCACGGCTTCGAGCTTGAGCATCAGGCCGTTGCGGCCTTCAATGACCGCACCGATGGTGAGGTAACGGTTCTTTTCCTGCCCGTTGCCGTCTGTGTATTTTCCTGTGACGGCAGTGACTTCGAATTTGCGTGCCATGGTGATCTCTCAGTTTTTGATGGATTGAGCGTGGGCCTTGAGGCTGCTGCGTGTCTTAGAGTCCAGCTTGGGCCAGAGGTATGTCTTCTCCTCTGGATCGGTGATGCCCACCAACTCGCCGTAGGCGCCATGCACGTCGTTGGCGTCCATGCGCTCATTAATGGCCCGGACAACGCTGTCACATACAGCCATGCGCTCTGCAGACACCAAGGCGCCATCAGTTGGCTTGTGACGCGGCGCTGGCTTCTTGGAAGCCGCGTTGCCATCGTCGTCTTCCGGCGCTATACCGCATGCCGCCATAAGCCCGTACCGGCGCGCGTAGGTCAGTGCCGAGCCGTAGCCTTGGGGGTCCTGCTTGGACGCCGGGACATGCAGCTTCCCAGCGCTAATTTGCTCGCCAGATTCGTGGATGAACAGCGTCTCCACGGTCACTCCGCTCGGGTCTTCATGGCACGGCTGCATCAGCATGATCCCGTTGTTGTTGAGGCCGTCGATCACGGCTTCAACGCACGCACTCAGGTCCGCGTACTTGCTGCGGAAATGGGGGTTTTGGCTGGTCTTGAGCGCAGGGCCGAACTCCTTCTGGGCCTTGACCAGCGCTGCCGAAATTGCTTGCATGATTTCTCCTAGAAGGCGGCTTCCTCGTCGCCGTATGTGTCCACGTACCATTCCGCTGTCTGTCGCGAAACGCCGTATTCGGTGATCCATTGCTGGATCGCTTGCTCGCGTTGTTCGTCGCTCATGGGTGCCTCGGTTGCGCTAGAAGGCGCCTGAGTTGAAAGCGGCCACGGCCAGCGTCAGCGCCCTGATGCCGGACCACAGGAATGCGTAGAAGAGGTGTTTCATGGAGCCTCCAAGCTGGTCAATGCAGAGTCGAGGACTTCGTGGGCCTTGTCGTACTTCTGGACAGCCTCAGGGGTCAACATGCCGTAGCCATCCTCCAGATCCCAAAGCTGCCCGTAGAGCTTGCTCATGCCGCGTGCTGCCTCGCAGACGACTTTTAGCTGGGCGATCTCTGCCTGCAGCTCTGCGTATGTGGGCATGTCTGCGCTCATGGGGTTGCTCCTTTCACCAGGTCCAGGGCTGCGCTGGCTTTTGCGAGGTTCTTCCCTATCACTGATTCCGGGTGCGGGTTGAAATGTCGCGTGACGTCGCGCAGGTCTTGCGCGCATCCCTCAAGCGCCTCCGCCAGCGCATCCCGCTGCTCCACCAGCTGGTGCGGCGTCAGGCCGGTTTCGTGGAACACGTTGCCAGCCTCGGCGAATAGGCTGGCTATGGGGTTGGCTTCAGCAAGACTGCTGTTCCGCCCGGGCTGAACCTGGGCGAAAAGACGGTTTTCAAACTGCTCCTCTCCGCGCCTCCAGCCTGCGTGTTGCAGCGTGTAGGTCCAATTTCCTTCCGAAAGCCAAGGCCCGGGCCTGGAGTTGATCGCTTCGCTCATGACGGCTCCTTGGTCAACAGTGCTGTGATTGCTTCCTGTGCTGCGCGCGCGGCTTCTTCGGTGGCGAAGACCCGGCCGAGCTTTTGCAGGTCAATTTGAGGATTGAGGCCCGGCTCATCGAACCAGCGGTAGACGGTGCCGTGATCCGTGATGTAGTACCCCGGGCCGCTCATCACTGGAGCCTCGATCTCGCGGTCTCCTACCGTGATGGTCTTGGGCTTGATACGAAACTGCCAACTGCTCGACAGTCCGCCTCGGATGAGGCTGATGAGGAACTGATCTGGGCGGAGCCCCAGCGTAGTCCAGCGCTCGGCATCAACCTCCACGTTCTCCCCATCTGCGATCCAGCGCAGCACTTGCGCGTGCGGGTGCTCTTTCTTCATGATTCCTCCCACTCTTCGACGGTCCGAACTCTCTTGGATATGAGGCCGTGTTCCACGAACAAAGCCTGGAACTCGCTGGGCATGCTGTATCCGCGGCCCTTGTAGGCCCTGTACATGTCGTATGCGACTTGGACAATGTCCTTGACGGAGAACTCCGGCTGACGGTCCGCCTCGGCATATCTACCGACAAGGACAATGTTCCCGGCCTCGTCCTCTGCCACGCAAAGGGTTTCTTTGCTGAACCCAGTGAGTTCCATCGAGTACGAGGTGCCCAGGATCTCGCGCGCGCCGGTGCAGTACGTGTTCGTCAGACGGGCTTCACCAGAGAAGCCGGCGTCCATCAGGCTGGTGATAAGGCTCATCACCTTCTCGGTGATCTTGAATTTTTCGTTCACGATTTCTCCTTGAGGCACTGGACCTCTGTATTGCTGATCCATTCGGCGTGCATCCCAGGGCACAGCCACTTGCCTGCAGCCGCGCGCTTGACGTCTTGGGCCGTTGGCGTGGGCTGTGGCTCCTGTGCGCCGGCATCAGCGCAGCCGGTGAGGGCCAGCAGGAGCAGGGCGCTCAGCACCATCAGCAGCCAGCCGCCGGGCACGCCATCGGCTTCCGGCTCGTGGACAGGCCCGGGCCGCGAGCACTCGCGCAGGTAGCGGGCGTCGGGATCGGGGTTGAAGGGCTCGGCCGGGGTCACGCGCTGCATGGGGCGTCCTCCAATTGAGAAGGCCTCCCGGAGGAGGCCTGCTGAACACGCTTGAACTCGACTACCCAGACCCAGGGGTTCTGGGCCCAGGAGCCGGGGCCGTTGATCTCTTCCCACAGCTGCGCATACCAGGATCGCGGGAAATCGGGGTAGCCGAACTCGCGGGAAATCTGGTCGATGCTGGGATGGCCGGGCGGCGCGCCCTCTGCCTGCGCGTCGGCTTGGTTTATGTCCTGCAGGCGCTCCACGCGCACGCCAGTGATCTCCAGCGTGATGCGGCTGGCCCATCGCGGCATGTGGATGCTGGGGCGCCAGCCGTGCCGTTTGCTTTCACCGTCGGCCCTGTATTCCACGTCATCGGCGGTCAGGGCTGGCGGGTAGTAGCCCGTCTCGTGGTCGCATTCGTCCTTGAACCACCAATGCGACTCGCGCACCCAGAGCCTGTCGCGCACGCCTCCATAGGGCGACGTGAACTGGATGCTGCCCTCTTCATCGCCGAAGGTGGTCCCGTTGTAAATCTGGCCGCGCTCCTGCGGGTCTGGCACTTCGACAACGTGGCTCAAGTTGTGGGCCATCGCTGGCTTGCAGATCCGGCGCGTCTGAGACTTGGTTGATGCAAGAATCGCTCGGACCATGGGCCCCGAAAACAGAATTGGTCGTTCTTTCATGAGCACTCCTTGGCGGCTGCTTTGTCTTCGTTCTTGGAGTCAATAGCGAGGTCCAGTTCATCGCCGCGCAGGACATCGCCCTTCCAGTCGATGACGCTCCAGTGCTGTCCGCGTCTCAGCAGGCGGTAACGTATGGCATCCCCGACATATGGTGCGGCGGCCTCGCGCTCGGCTGCCACGGCCTCTGCAATGCAAGCCTCCCGGCTGGCGTCGTTGGTCAGGTACTGGCCTGTTCGCTCCAGAAACTCGGATTTGATTGCTTCCGCCTCCTGGCGCTTCGTGGCTGGATCAGCCTCCAGGGCGGCCAGTTCATCAGCAACGCTATCCAGTACAGAGCGGGCGAAGTCTCTGTATCCCTGGCTGTCGTAGCTCGAAGGCTCCGTGTCAAGCAGCCTGTCGCAGTGGTTGTCGATGACAGTGCGCCAGCCAATGGGCGCTACAGGTTTTGCGGCCAGCGCGGCGCGAATCAACTCGGCCAGCTCGGACTTGCCATCCGGCTGGTAGCCAGCTTCGAGAAGCGCTGCAAAAGCGCGATCAATGGCGGCGCCGTAGGCATTCACCCTCTGCTTGAGAAAGGAAACGCTGTTGCCCTGGTAATAGCGCTGGTTTGCTTCCGCATCGCTCATGTCTTTGCTCATGGAATCGTCCTCAAATGGCATCGGCGCTGAACTCCAGCGCCTGGGGTTGGGTTGCGAGGGCGGCGCGGACCAGCTCGGGCGGCATCGGCTCAGAGAACTGGCGCTGCAGCGCGGCTTCGAGAGTTGCGCAGCGGGCCTCAAGCTCAATCAGCCGGAACTCGGCCAGCGCGGGGTGGCGGGCTACGGTTGCGGCGTCAGGCAGCATTGCGGGCCTCCGCGATATTTCGGCGCGCGCACTGGTATGCGTACTTGCTCAGCCACTTCTCAATGGCCTCTCCCTGGGCCGTGTAGTCCTTCAGTTCGGCGATGACTTTTGCCAGCGCGAAGGGGATCTCTTTCATCGCTTCGATCACGAACTCAGGCGCGTAATCAGGCCCGTAGTGGATCTGCACGTATGCGTCCAGGAACGAGTCCTCTGCGTCGTACTCGCCCTGGCACGCGGCCAGAGCATCAGCATCCTGGCTTGCGAGGCATGGGGGGCGGGCGTTCATGGTTCACCCCTGGTCGCGTTGGCGATTGCGACACGCAGCTTTCGCCCTACCGCAGGAGACAGGCTGTGGTCGTTGTCGATGTTCATCACATCTTCGAGAACCGCTATTGCTGCCTCCAGAAGCTCTGGCGACGCAGCCATCAGGCAAATATCTGCGGGCTTCGGGTCTTCATCGAAGCAGCAAATAACGCTCCCATCCGCTCCATCAATCTGCGAACAGAAGCCTTCCTCTTCTTCGAAATTCCACGGTCCCGGGGTGTGCTTGTCTTGCATGAAGCCTCCTTGCGGCCCGCAGGCCAATGAAAAAGGCCCGGAGCGGTGAAGCTGCGGGCCGATGGAAAGAGCCGGCGCCCGGATGGGCACGCCTGGGGAGTTGGAAGGGGAGGGAGGAGATAGTCCCCCAGGACCCGGCTGAAAAGAGAGCCGTGTTCGCGCTTCAATCCCAGCATCCGACTTGCTGGGCGGTGGGAAGCGCGCGGCTGGAAAACCATCACAACTGCAACCGGCAGAGCTGCAGCACTATCCCGAGGGACCCAGTTGCAGATGTGATGGGCCCTGGGCTTGCCAGGGCGGGGGATCAGGCGAGCAGGTCAATGAGGTCTTGCTCAGCCCCAAGCTCGCCGCGCATGAACCGCTCCCCGTGCTCTTTTATGGCCAGCAGGGTGGCCTGCGCTCCCTTGTGATTCGACTCGATGATCGAGCGCCAATACGGGGATGGGTCCGTCTTCATCCGGCGCTCCATGCCCGACATGGCTTTCTCGACCTGGGCGCGCCTGATCGCTGCATGGCGCATGACGTCCTCTGGCTTCATCTCTCATCTCCTTGGTGTGCCCCGGCTACGAGCCGGGGGAGGGGGTCACAGGCGCCACATGCGGTAGCTGCCGTCGTCTTGTTTGCGAATGGTGTAGGCCTCTTTCAGGCCGATCTTGTAGATGCAGTTGCGCACATAGCCGACTTGGTTGCGCTCCAAACGCACCGAGTCTCCGCTCGCCATTTCTGCAATCTTCTTCTGCACGCCAGGCTTCCTGAAGGTCTCCTTGCCGCGCAGAGGAATGTCTTTCTCGATTACGAATTCCATGCTTCGACGCTCCTGTGTTGAAAAACCAAAGGCGCCGCAACGTGTCATGGCGCCTTTGGTTCTGCCCCTGTGCGCCAGGGGCGGGCGGTCATAGATTTGCTCTGTAGGCCTCGAACAGCCCAGCGTGGGCCAGCGCGTCATCAGCTGCAGCGCGCGCCTTGTCGATCTCGCTCTGCAGACCGTGGGCTGTCAGCGACTCCATCAAGCAGCTGATCAGCTTCGTCTCGCGCACTTCCATGGCCTGCCTCTTCAGCTTGAGCAGCTCCACCTTCGTGCGTTGCCGGTCGGCTTCGAGGTGCGCAATCTCGCTGTCCAGCGCTATTCGCTGCTCCACAGGGATCGATTCCCCATGCACAAAGAACAGCTCCTTGTTGCGCAGCCGAAGCGCCTCTTTCTCGAAGAGCTCCAGCTTGTTCTGCTCGCGCTTCATGGTCAGCTGCGCGATCTGGGCGGCCAGTGTTTCTTTCATGATTTCCCTTTCTGAAAAAACGAAGCGCACTCGGCGAATGCGCTTTGGTCTTTCCCCTGATGTCGTTCAGGGTGGACGGCTGACTTCTCCCGGTCTCCCGGCTCCAGCACGCGTTTTTGATCTAGCCCCAGCTGGGCCCGGCTCGCGAGTGTTGGTTCTCGCGCCACCTGTCTTTTGCTTCTGCCGACAGATCCACGGGGCAGGGCCTTGCGGCCTGTTCATCCTTCTTTGAGAGCTACAGAGAGATGCGGGCCGGTGCTGATCCCCGGCATATGGTGTGGCACTGATCCCATGCTTGCGCGGTGTCACTTGTTGCCCGCCTGTACCACCTACGCACAGGAATCGCACGTTTCCGTGGCCTGTGTTCGTCTTGCTGCGCATCAGCCTGCGCATTCCGCATCTCTCTGTAGCCCTCTGTTGTTAAAGACCAGTCAGCGCCAGGCCGATCCCGTGACACCCGCCGCCGCAACTGCTGCGCCCCTTGAGGCTCAACCTGCCCTCTGCTTCCTGTCGGGCTTCCCGGCTCCGTATCGCTTGCCGAGGTCGTTTCGCGTTTGTTGCTGCGATGGGTTAATTATGCAGTTATGCATGATGATGTCAATCAGATTTGCATAAGTCGGTGCAAAAAAAGTTCTCCGCTTGTTGCAGTCATGCACATGGGCATAAAAAAACCGCCCTAGGGCGGTTGGTCTCGGCGGAGTGGGCGTCTAAGGCGAAACGTTGCTGCTGTATGTCCACACATCGGCCATAGAGCCGGATATCGTGACGCGAACCTTGGCAAGCCCAGAGATTGGCTTGCTCTCAACGACCGAGACAGCCTTCGGCACGTCCCCAGATGTTGCGCAGGTCATCTGGATCTTTTGGTAGACGGCAAGATCCTGCTCATTTCTCTGCCTCTCAGTGATCGCCCCAGACTGTTGCGCCAAGTTTGACCCGTGCATGCGCCTTACGTCTCGGCGGATGCCCTCTTCCGTAACAGAGAGGTCGCCAAGAATCTTATGAGACCTGGCCATCGATTTGGAAAACTCTATGCTTGCTGAGGCCGTCTTCAAGGCACCCGTTCCAGTTAGATCTTTCCACCCACGCTTCACAGGCTCTAGTAGAGTTTCCTCACCTTCGCACAGCAAAGAGTCAGCCTTCAACTGAGCAGCAGAACAAGCGCCTGCCAAGAGGGTTGCCGCAAGCAAAAAGACTGGCTTTTGCATATCCACTCCGTCTACTTTTTCGTATTCCAGGCCAGGGGACTCTCTGTCTTGAACTCGACAACAGGAGCGCCCGCCTTGTAAAGATTGGCTTGCAACAGAATTTTCTTAGCCTTCGATGCTGCCGAGATGAACCGTTTGGGGTTGTTCAAGAACACGATCTTGGAATCGTGATCAGCTGCCCCTACGCCCTCAAACTTCATGACTGCACCGTCATCGAAGCGAACATGGATGGGGCATCCTTGATAAGTCGAGCAGAGGATCTGCCCCTTATCGATCGAGAAGATCACATCTAGTCCATAGGTCGGATGCTGTCGAACCTCTATCCAGCCATGGTTAGTCCCGCGGTAAGGAAAGTCTAGACTGAGAGAGCCAACGCTTTTCACCCTCGCGATCGAGGCCGTCTTGCTGGTCATCTTGTCTTCTTGCTTCTCGTACATCCATTGCGCTTGGGCGAAAAACGCAAGAGTCATCAGAGTGACAAAAGATAAGGCCTTCTTCATCAAGATTCCTTTATGGCATTCGCCAGCGGCTTGGCGGAACAACTGCCCCAATAGGCTGATAGTCTTCTATATCCCTAAGGTCAAGCGTCATGCGCTCCCCGCCGTTCACGCTCATGACCTCAATAGAGTCAGACCTTCGGAAGAGAAGCTCCTTCACCATTTTTGATCCGTTACGCATCTTGATGAGAATGTATTCTCCCTCTGACACGCTATCGTTCGGCTCAACAATGACATACCAGCCGTCGCGTATGGCGGGGAACATACTCATCCCCTTCATGCGGAGGCCGTAGGCATTGGCGTTGTCGCTGTAGTAATCAACTACTCCATCTCCAGCCCCCGGGATCGAGCTGAATTCCTCATAGAAGCCTTCTGGTCCCATCTTCGCCGTCCCAACGATGGGGACCATGCCCCGTTGACGCCTAGGACGACCCGCGTACTCGGTCTCGTCCTCTTGTTGCTTCGCCAATCCTAGCTCAGTTGCGCACTTCAAAGCGGATTCATCTGTCTGGAAGGCAGCCGCATCCAAGCCGAAGTAGTTGGCGATCGGTTTCAGCGTTTCAGTCTTGGGGATGTTGCCTTTCTGCAATCGACTTATGGCCGACTGGATGCCCCCAGGGCCAACCGCCCCGCCTGTGGAGTCTGAGATCGCTTTGGCCAAAGCGTTGGCCGAAGGAAGGCCGCTTTTCTTGATCAAGGCCTGGAGAAGGTCGCCGGGTGTCATAAGTCGCAATTTTCCACACACATCATGCAAATCTGACTTGCATAAGTCATGCAGTTATGCATAATGAGTGCATGAGTCAAATCCAAAGCCACATCAAAGACCTGCGAGAACAGCAGTCGCAGGCTCAAATCGCTGCCGAGCTGGGTGTGTCGCAGTCGCTCATCTCACGCTGGGAGGCAGGAGACATACCAGCTGCGGCAGATGTGGCCTTGAGCCTCGCCAAGCTGCACCGCGCAAAGGTGCGGCGCAAGCCTCAGCCTCCTGCATCTACCAAGGAGAGCAGCCATGCATGAGCCGCGTAGCTGCCCTCGATGTCAAGCCATGGTGGAGATCCACGCGACATGGCTGGCTGAAGACTTCCAGAGGTGGTACTGCTCTTGCGGGGCTACTGGACGTCTTTCCCCTTCTTCGCAATCACTTGAAGAAGCTCCATTGCACGCTTCACTGCGAACGTCTGCACCTCCGCGACCGTCAGGTTCGCGCTTCGTGGGATGACCACCGTGAAAGAAACACTTTCCTTGGTTTCTCCATTGGACGTCGACTGGACTGCATGGTCCCAGGTGACTTGCCAGCCCTCGGTGGTGTTCTGTATCAGAAATGGTGTGCCAAGGAATTCCATTTTGTCTGCCCCTCCTGGGGATGGTTGTGTAGGAACTTCCATTCTGCCCCAGGAGGGTGCGGGCACCAGACCTCCCTATCAACTGACTCTTTGCTCTCTGCATGACGTCAGTTTCGCCCCCAGCCGCTGAAACGGCAACGTCCAACTAGACCGGAGAACAGACAAATGATGTGGATCGATGCATTGCGCACAGCAGTCAACCAGTACCCCGGAGGCCGCCCCGCCGTGGCGCTGAGGCTATGCAAGTCGGACGAAGTGCTGCGCAAGGAGCTGGCCAACACCTCCAGCACTCACAAGCTGGGCCTGAGCGACACCCAGCAGATCGTGGAGATGCTAAGCGAGCAGGGCATTGATTGCTCGGGCTTCAAGAGTGCCGTGGATGCCGCGTGCGTATCGCCGGCCACGGTGGCATCTGCGTGCCTGCACATGCTGGCTGCTGACAGCTCCAAGGAAATGGCAGACGTGGTCTCTGAGGTCGCCATGTCCCTGTCTGACCAGCACATGTCGGACAACGACCGTCGTCGCGTGGACCGCGAGATCCAGCAGGCCATCGAGAAGCTGACTGCCCTGCGTGCCGCTGTTAACGCGCGCCACGCCAAGGACAACGAAGGCCGCGCGGAGTGATCTTCATGAAGCCCACCGCATTCCACATCCCCAGCAAGTCCGTGATGGCCGGCGCCAAGCCGTACAAGCCGGGCGCGCTGACTCCCTGCAATTACTTCCGTGTCGTTGGCCGGCACATCAGCCAGGCCGAGAACGACCGGCGCAGTGCCATGCGAAAGGCATCGATATGAAAGGACAAAAGCAAAAACGCCTGCAGCTGGAGAGCTAGCAGGCGTTCTAGGAGTCTGGTCTCGGCGGCAACCGGGATTCAGACGGTTCACGAAAACACATGCGCATTTTATGGCCCCGCGGGGCCAGCGCACAAGAGGAATCGAATGTCACTTGATGCGAGGCTGTCAGTTCTGCTGCCCAGCCATCCCAAAACCAAGAAGCTCATTCGCCGGCTGGGAAAGGCCGGTGCGTGGGATCTGGTTCGCCTGTTCCTATGGGTGGCATCCAACCGCAGCGATGGCGATCTGTCTGGCCTGTCAGATGAAGACCTGGAGCTGTCCATCGACTTCGATGGCGAGGAAGGTTCGTTCATCAGCGCGCTGGTTGAAGTCGGCTTCATCGACGGCCAGGAAGGCGCGCGCAAGGTCCATGACTGGCAAGAGCACAACCCATGGGCCGCTGGCGCCGATGCGCGCTCCGAAAAGAGCCGCTGGGCTGCTGTGTGCAAGCAACACGGACGCCAGGAGGCTGCCCGCCTGATGCCCGAATACGCCAAGCGCATCGGCTTCGCTGCTGATGGCGGTGCCACTGGCAAGCAACAGGAAAGCCAAGACTGTGCCAACGATATGCCAAATAGTGCCACTGGCACACCACTGGCAGGTTCTGGTTGTGCCCCGTCTCCGTCTCCGTCTCCGTCTCCGTCTCCGTCTCCGTCTCCGTCTCCGTCTCCAGTTGAAGACAAGGCGCCGCGCAAGCGCAGCGCTACCACCGAGGCGAGCCGACCTGATGACGTGGACCCGAAGGTGTGGACCGACTTCATCGCGCTGCGCAAGGCTAAGAGCGCTCCGTTGACGGACACCGCGCTGAAGGGCATTGCTACCGAGGCAGCGACTGCGGGCATATCGCTGAACGACGCAATTGCCTGCTGCTGCTCCGCTGGTTGGCAGGGGTTCAAGGCGAGCTGGTACGCCAACCGCGAAGGATCGAGTGTCCGGGCGACTGGGCAGCGCATGCCCAAGCCGGATAACTTCTCCGAAAGGGACTACGGCTACGGCGTGGAGGGCGTGTGATGAAGTCCATTCAATCCCTGGCAGACAAATCGGCGGATATCGCCATTGCCCTCAGCAATGCCGAGCCACGATTCGAGCCCCGCACATGCGAGAAGCACGGCGATTACCAAGCGCGCCACCTGTTCCGAGACCGCTTCGCCGGCTGCCCTGAGTGCCGCCGTGAGCGCGAGGAAGCCGAAGAGCAGGAGAAGCGCGAAGCGATGCGCCAAGCCTACGAGGCGTCGATGTGGATGACCATCGACCGGGCCGGAATCCCCGAGCGCTTCACCTCGAAGACGCTGCAGAACTACGACGCCCAAACGCCTGAGCAGCGCGCGGCGCTGACTTTCGCCACGAGGTATGCAGAGGACTTCGCTGCAATCATGAAGACGGGCCGTAGCGCGATCTTCCTGGGCCGGCCTGGCACTGGCAAATCGCACCTGGCCTGCGCCATTGGGCAGCACGCAATTCGCCTGCACAGGGCATCCGTCCTGTTCATCACTGTCCTGCGCGCCATGCGCAGCATCAAGGACACATGGGTGAAGGGCTCCGAAGTCAGCGAGTCCCAGGCCATCGCCGCGCTGGTGTCTCCCGACCTGCTGATCCTCGATGAGGTCGGCGTGCAGTTCGGCAGCGACTTCGAGAAGAACACCCTGTTCGACGTGCTCAACGAGCGATACGAGCGGCGCCGCCCCACGCTGTTCCTGTCTAACCTGACCAAGCAGGAGATCGCTGGATTCCTGGGCGAGCGCGTCATGGATCGCATCCGCGAGGACGGCGGCAAGGTCATCCCCTTCACATGGGATAGCCATCGAGGGAGGGCCGCGCAATGACGCTCATCGGCCAACTGCGCAACGGTTCAGTGCTTCGCTACCGCGAGGGCTTTGGCTTCTACACAGTCAAGCAGGGCAAGACCACAGCAGTGGACCAGAACGAAGCAGAGAGAGCAGTCCGCACAGGTCGCGTAAGGCCAGAGGCAAAGGACGCAGACAAGTTCGGGGTTTGGCACTTTTCACTGATCAACAAAGGAGTGGGGCAATGAGCAAGACAGAGACACAGAGCGAAGCGCTGAGGCTGGCGGAAACGCTGGAGATCTACGGTCATCGCGGAACTCAAAAGGCAGCTGCCGAGCTGCGCCGCCTGGACGCACGCGTCAAGTCACTGGAGTTCGCTTTCAACGAGTGGCACGACAAGACTGATTGGGTGCAGGAAACGGCCCAGGCGCTAGAACTCGGCATGCACCGCGCCGATGTGCTGCGCGCCCGAATTGAGGCGCTGGACGCAGCGAACAAGGCCCTGCGCGCCGATGCGGAGCGGTATCGCTGGCTGCGCGACTTCCACAACGGGCCAGACGGCGTGAAGAGCCAGTTTCCGTACATCGCGGCTGGAGACGATGAAGAATTCGCATGGGCATTTTCTGGCGTTACCGCTGATGCCGCCATCGATGCCGCCATGGCAGCAGCCAAGAACGGAGGCGCAGCATGAGCACCCCCTTCGAAATGCTGGTCGCTGCCGGCCGCGCCTGCGGGCACGACCAAGATCCGACGTTCTTACCGCTGGTGGAATGCGGTTACTGGAACCCGCGCGTCGACAGTGGGCAAAGCCTCCAACTTGCAGCCGCCCTGCGCATCAGCGTGGAGCACAACCCGCCAAGCTGCAATCGTCCGTGGGTATGCGCCAAGGTCGATAACCGAGTGTCGAGCCCCGTCCAGTTGTTCATGGAAGACGTACCCGACGAATCCCAGCGCGCAGACCGCATGAGGCTCGCAATCCTGCGCTGTGCTGCGGCTCAGGCGCCGAAGGAGGCCGCATGAAAGCACAAATTCTTCTGCTGGCCATCCTGCTGACTGGCTGCAATGTCGATCAGCAGCGCGCCCTGTTCCAGTATTGCCTCCAGGCTGCAGAGCCGGCCACAGCCGAGGCGATCAATGCATGCCGCGAAGCAGCGTGGCCTGAACAGCGCACCAGGGCGCCAAAGGAGCAAGCATGAGCGCCCTCAACACCCAAACAGGCGGCGACCACTACAAGGGCTGCGCCATCCAGCCCATCCAGTACATCCACGCCAACGGCCTTGATTTCTTCCAGGGCAACATCGTGAAGTACGCCACACGGCACAAGGCCAAGAACGGCGCCGAGGACCTGAAGAAGGTCATCCACTACGCCCAGTTGGCACTGGAGCTGCAGTACGGCATCAAGCCCGCTGACGAGCTCGCAGACATGGTGCGGGCGGGGAAGGGGGCTCAGTAATGGGTCAGGCAAAACAACGAGGCACGAAAGCAGAGCGCGTGGCATCCGCCATCCTGGCAGACCAGGAAGAGCGTCGAAAGCGTAAGGAGGAGCGCTCCGCGGAAGAAGCCAAGGAGCGCGCATGGATGGAATCGCTGTCTGAGTCGGAAAGATCGGCCATAAAGAAAGACCGTCACCGCTCCAACATGTTGATTGCAACCTTAGCTGGTGTTGTCGCGGGCTCCCTGATGCGAGGAGGATCGCAATGACTGACCGCCTCGAAATCGAGCTGTTCAGCCGTCAGCAGGCCTGGGTCGCCATCAAGGCGCAGTTGTTTCCTTTTCTGCAACAAGTGCTGCAGGGCTCCGGGCGCTGGGTGCTGACCGTCACGCGCCGAAGGCGCACCAAGGCCCAGAACAAGCGGTACTGGGGGCAGGGCGTGCTAGCACAGGTGGCCGCGCAGGCGGTCGTCAACGGCAAGCAGTACGACGCCGAGACGTGGCACGAGATGTTCAAGCGTCTGTTCGTCGGAGTGGTGGAGCTACCCAACGGCGAAGTCATCGGCAAGAGCAGCGCCAACCTGACCACCGCCGAGTTCTCCGAGTTCTGCACCCGGGTGGAGGCATACGCCGCCTCCGAGCTCGGCGTGACGTTCTATGACCTGTGGGAGGGGAAGTGATGCGGGTTCTGTTTCTCGACATTGACGGCGTGCTCAACAGCACCCGCACAAGCGTGGCCCATGGTGGCTATACCCATGAACTGACGCATACCGAGGCGTTTGACTGGGTGGCCATCAAGCTGCTGCAGCGCCTGTGCGACTCGTCTGGCATCCAAGTGGTGCTCTCCAGCCCCTGGCGGCTGACGCACGACTACAAGGATGTGGCCAAGGCCTTTGACCTGCCGATCATTGACTGCACGCCCCGCGGGTGGGCTTTAACCCACCGGCGCGGCGAAGAAATCCAGAACTGGCTGGACAACCACGTCGAAGTGACCAACTACGCCATTCTGGATGACGACCCGGACATGCTGGACAGCCAGGCTCCGCACTTCGTCAAGACCAGTGGCCACGAGGGCATGACATGGGCCGACTTTTCGCGCCTGTGCCAGATCTTCGGTGAGTCGCCGTTCTCTGGTGAGGTCCGCCAACGCAACTGGCGCGAAACCAAGCTGGCATGGGAGGCCTGAGCATGAAAACCGCGTACTGCATCTGCACTGCATTCATCATCCTCGCCGCCTGCGTGAGCAAGCAATGGGCATTGGCCGTGTGCACCCTGGTGTCCGCGCCGGGGTTCTGGTTCCTTTGCCTGAAGGAGGGCCAGGAATGAGCGACTACCTAGAACCCATTACGAGCCTAGATGAACTGAATGACGATGAATGCCTAGCTGGCTATCGCGCTGGCCTCGGGTTCATTGAGGTTGACCACACACAGAAGAGCCGCAGCTACTGGCACGGCTACAGCAATGGCCGAGCTGATCGCCGACTGGAGCCGATCAGCCCCGCTGCGCATGCGATCGCGCGCCAGATGGTGGCCGAGCGCCGCGCGAAGGGGATGCACTGATGGGATTCCGCCGCACACGCTGCCCCCACTGCAAAGGAAAGCTCGAAGCCGGCCAGCGCATCCATCCAGAGTGCATCGACGCCTATGCCGAAGCCGAGGGCGCCAAGGCCGAGCGCAAGCGCCTCAAGCAGGAGCGCATGGCCGCCCGGGTCGAGAAGGCCGAGATTCGCCGGCGCAAGGATGCCGCCAAGCCGCGCGCAAAGTGGCTGTCCGAGTGCCAGGACATCATCAACAAGATCGTCCGTCTGCGCGACAAGCACTTGGGCTGCTGCTCATGTGACCGCGGCCCCGGATGGGATGGCCAGTGGCACGCATCGCACCTGCGTTCCGTGGGCGCCGCATCTGCTGTGCGCTTCCACCTTTGGAATATCCACAAGGGCTGCTCCATCTGCAACAAGCACCTGAGCGGCAACCTGGCTGAGTACCTGCCGCGCATCCGCGCCCGCATCGGCGATGAGAAGGTGGACTGGCTCTACACCCAGAACCAGCTCGTCAAGCACGACGTCGAGTACCTCAAGAAATTCAAGCGAGTGATGGGCAGGCGCCTGCGCCGCATCGAAAAACGCAACAACTGAAGAAAGAGAGCCACGCATGATCGAGAACCAGCACCGTACCATTGCCGAAGCCTATGCAACGGCTGTCTCTTCCTCGGATCTGAAGTGCGACACGCGCGAGGGTGCGCCGCGATCCGACTCCGATGTTCTGGCCGCGGCCGGCTGGTGTGAATCCCGCATCGGTAGCGCACTGCTGCGTCTGCACACGGAGTACGACGGCGCGGAGCACCCCAGGCTGATGAAGTGGCAAGACTTCTACCGCGCGCCCGCAGAAAAGGGCGGCGAGAAGGAGGCGAAGGCCAAGAAGTTTGCCGAGGAACAGTGCAATGAGCACAACACCACACAACAGCTGCTGATGCGCTCCAAGCTCAAGACGCTGCCAGCCGTGGTCCAGCAAGTCGAGGATCAGCTCAAGAAGTGGGGAGAGGAAGACGCCCACGCCACGGCAAACGCAGTCGTCATCTGGTGGCTGCAGCAGGCCTGTCGCTCTTGTGATGGCCGCAAGTTCGAGATCGTCCCAGGCACTGCGCGGCTGAGCAACAAGACCTGCAAGCCCTGCGGCGGCACAGGCCATGCACGCATTCCGCACGGCGATATTGGCCGGCGCACAGCCAATTTCATCGACGACTGTGTGTGCCGCGCACGCCTCTCCATCTCCAAACGCTTGCGTGCAACTCGCCATTGATTTAAACTGCACTCGCCGATTGCACTGCCTGCTAAGGTTGTCGCGCGGCACCTCTCTGCCGAATGCCCGTAGCAACAGCCTGGCGCAAAGCCTGTAGCGACTGCGGTAGATGTCGATGGAGAAACTCGCCCTGATTTTTGGATTTCGAGCAGCACTGGCGACTGCAGCGGACTGTAAATCCGCCGTCCAAAAGACAACGGGGTTCAAGTCCCTGGAAATCCACCAAAACACCAAAGCCTCGATTGCTCGCGCAGTCGGGGCTTTCTCATTTCCGCAGGGCCCGCGCCAATCCATCCATGCCCGCTCCTTCTGGCGTCGGCCCTGCACCCATTCAGCGATCAAGCACAAGGTGTGTCGCCGGCCTTCCAAGCCGCGCAGCTGCGGTTCGATTCCGCATGGTCGCTCCACAGCATGATGTTCTCATGAAGACCCGCACCATCACCAAAGCCCAACTGGCCCAGGCCCTGCAGAAGTGGGGGCTGCTTCACCGCTCAGGTGGCTGCCTCGCAGCAGAGACCGCCGACGTGCTGCCCATCGAGGAAGTCGCCGCGGCTGGTGCTGATGCGCTGTGGCAGTGGCTGGATGAAGTGGCAGCCGAAGCCGCATGAGCTTCTCTGAATATCTGCGCCGCGTTGAAGCATTACTCAGGCGATGCCAGAAACGCGGCCTCCCTGCCTGGGCCAAAGAGCATAGCAATAGACAGCTTGCATACGCTCGGCACATTCGATTGCATGCAGGTGATAAGACGGTGCCGAAGCATGTGCGGGACCATTGCCTCAGCCGGGCATTCACGGTGCTAACTTCGTTGGACGGTATGTTGCGCTACCACCTGCGGAGCCAAACATGACCTGCCCAGGCTGCGCAAAGCGCCGCGCCTGGCTGGCCAAGATGACAAGGATTGCAGCGGAAAGGTCGGCAAATGCCATTAGGAGATTTGTTGAAAGACCAGGATCAGAAACTGATGGCCGAGAGAAGGCTGGAGCTGAAGAAGCAGCTCCGACCGACGGCCGGTTTCGCTCAACTGGCGCCATGGGGAACATACAGGGGCGAGACTCCAGAAAATGACCCATTGCCGGAATCGATCGCAAGGTTGTTCACGAGGGATTGCATATGAGCGAGCAAACCAGGCGCTACGGAGAGAACCCGCCAGCACCTCCGATCAGCCAGCGACCCGAGATGCCGCCGCGCAAACCAAGCCTGGCAGATCAACAAGTGGTGCGTAGTGCCGAGCAAATGGCAGATGACAGAAGGGTGCTGCAAGCCTATTTGCATGAGACGCATGGGATGGGTCTGCCAAAGATTGTTCCCTTGGGGCCTCAGGGGCCAAGCCCCGACATGATGGCTCTCATCAACGCCTTGGCAGAACAGACCGCCGCGATCAACCATTTCGCCCGGAGCAATGAAGCTCTTGTCCAGGCCATGGCCCAGGATGGAGAGATGGGCGACGACCTGCCGCCCACTGTCGGGTTGAATGGGAAGCCGCTATGAGCGACACGCCGAAAGTCTTGCGCATCGTCCCAGGTCAGCGCGACAGCACCGGCGCCCATGCAGCCATGGGAACCCGCATCTTCTGCGGAGACCAAGAGGTCAGCCATGTCACGAAGCTGACGCTGGTGGCTGAGGTCGGCGGTATATGGAAGGCAGCCATCGAATGTGCCGTGATCCCGCCTGAGGTGGACGCGCTGCATGAAGGCGAGGTCAATGTGGTCGAAGTGACCGACCTGAGTGATGAGGTGAGGTCTTTTATCCGGGCTGCGGTGGCAGGCACGGAGCCAACCATCAACGTCAGTCTGCAGTCCAGCAAGAAATCCTAGGCTATGGCCACGAAAGACATCTCTGGCCTGCAGTGCTGCCAGGCAGCTGCAAATGCAGGGCTAGCCCATACAAGCACTGGCAGCTACCTAATGAAGATGACAGGCCAGCCAGAGAAGGTGTGCTACCGAGCCATTGAGCGGGCTATCAGCCGCGGCTACTTGGAGTGTGGAGTGGGCCCATGGTGGGCATGGCTGGAACCAAAGGGCAGAGACCTGCTGGAGCAGAGCAAGCAAGAGGCAAGGGATGCCCCAGAGACCCCTTAGGCCCTGCTGCCACAAGGGATGCAGAGAGCTGCACCGCAACGCGAACAGCTACTGCGACAAGCATCAGGAAGAAGCCAAGGCTTGGGCAAGGCCCAGCAAGACTCATGAGGATCGGCTGAGAGGCAGGAAGGCTCAGGCTCGACGCCTCAGGCTGTTTGCCCAGGACCCGCACTGCGCGATATGCGGGAAGTTGACTGACTGGCCGGATCGATTCGAGATCGATCACATCGTCCCGATATCACAGGGTGGGAAGGACGACGACGGCAACCTGCAGTTGCTCTGCATGCACAAGGCTCCCGACGGCACCAAGTCAGGCTGCCACGCAGAGAAGACGGACAAGGATCTGAGGCGGCGCAAGGCAGGCTAGGTCGGCTCAGGCTGATGATTCTCTGTGCAAATTCCGCATTGTGGAAATGTTGCATAAATCATACGTTTAATAAGTGGAACGTTGTAAAATAGAGACGTTTTACCGGTGGCACGGGGGGCGCCCCATGAACCAAGGGGCGACCAGCCAGGACACCGCGCCCCCAGTCTCTTTTTTGTCACCGCGAAATTTGAAGTTTGGCAATTGCGCCGGAGAAGCCTATGGCAGGGGTCGCAGGTAAATCAGGTCGCAAGCCAAAGCCGGTCGCTCAGAAGCAACTGGCGGGAAATCCTGGGAAGCGTGCGCTGAATACGGCTGAGCCGGATTTCGGCCTGGTCACGAATATCGACTGCCCGATATGGATGGGCGAGTACGGCCGGCAGCTTTGGGAAACGGTCGCGCCATTGCTGTGTGGTCAGAAGGTGATGCAGGCCACTGACGTGCAGAACCTTGAGGTGTACTGCAATGCATATGACCAGTTCCGCATGGGTCAGGAAGAGGTCCGAAAGAATGGTGTGACGGTGGCCACCGCGCAGGGAAGCATTGTGAAGAATCCCGCAGTGACTGCTGTCAAAGAGGCCTCGGCAATGATGGCGAGTTACGGCGGCCTGCTCGGCCTTGATCCTTCGAGCCGGCAGCGCCTTGTTGGCAAGAAGCCGGAAGGCAATGGCAACCCGTTCTTCGAACTGCTGAATGGCAATGGCTAAGAGCGGGTTGGGAGCGGAAGTCCTGAAATTTGCTCAGGACGTTGTTGGCGGGAAATTCCCGGCTTGCCGGTACGTGAAGCGGGCCTGCCAGCGTCACATTGATGACCTGGAGCGATCCAAGGATGCGGATGCGCGGTACTTCTTTGATGAGAAGGAGGCCCAGCGCAAGATTGCCTTGATTGAGTTGCTGCCACACACAAAGGGCGAGTGGGCGTTCAAGCGGCAACTGGTGACGCTGGAGCCATGGCAGAAGTTTGGCCTGGCTTGCACCTTTGGTTGGAAGCGGAAGAGCGATGGCCTGCGCAGGTTCCGCGAGAGCTACTGGGAAGTCAACCGTAAGAACGGAAAGAGCGTGATTGCCGCAGGCGTTGGTTTGGCGATGTTCACGCTGGACAACGAATTTGGCGCCGAGGTGTATTCCGGCGCCACGACTGAGAAGCAGGCCTGGGAGGTTTTTCGGCCGGCGCGGCTGATGGTCAAGCGTTCGCCGATGCTGGTGGAAGCTGCCGGTATAGAGATCAACGCCTCGAACCTGAACAAGCCTGCCGATGGCAGCCGGTTCGAGCCGATCATTGGGAATCCTGGTGACGGTGCCAGCCCGTCGTGCTCCATCGTGGACGAGTACCACGAGCACGACAGTGATGTGCTGTACACGACGATGCTGACCGGCATGGGCGCGCGCAAGCAGCCGCTGATGTTCATCATCACGACGGCCGGCGCGAATATCGAAGGCCCGTGCTATGACAAGCGCCGCGAGGTCGTGGAAATGCTTGAGGGCACGGTCCCGAACGACGAGCTTTTCGGTTGGATCTGGACGATTGACGAAGGGGACGACTGGAAGGACCCCGCGGTCTTGGCCAAGGCCAACCCGAATATCGGTGTGTCGGTCTATCAGGAATACCTGGAGAGCCAGCAGCGGCGCGCGATCCAGCAGGCCCGCTTCACGAACACGTTCAAGACCAAGCATCTGGGCGTATGGGTGACAGCGAAGTCTGGGTTCTTCAACGTCGCGCAGTGGGAGTCCCTGAAGGATGAGACGCTGACGCTGGAGAAGTTTGAGGGGCAGCCCTGTGTGCTTGGCTTCGACTTGGCACGAAAGCTGGACATGAACAGCATGGCGAGGCTTTTCTGGCGCGACATCGCCGGCAAGCGGCACTACTACAGTGTGGCGCCAAAGTTCTGGGTGCCAGAAGATACGGTGATGAACTCCGACAACCGCCGCATGGCGGAGCGGTTTCAGAAATGGGTGAATGCCGGCTTGCTGACGCAGACGGATGGCGCTGAGATTGACTACCGAGAGATCCTGGAAGAGGCCAAGGAAGCGAACAGGCTGAATCCTGTGCAGGCCAGTCCGATTGACCCGCATGGCGCGACGAACCTTGCGCATCAGCTTGATGATGAAGGGCTGAGCCCCATCACCATCACGCAGAACTACACGAACATGTCGGATCCGATGAAGGAGCTGGAAGCAGCTATCGCATCCGGCCGATTCCACCACGACGGCAACCCCATCATGACCTGGTGCATGGCCAACGTGATTGGCAAGACGCTGCCAGGGAATGACGACGTTGTGCGCCCGATCAAACAGGGCAACGACAACAAGATCGACGGTGCGGTAGCCCAGATCATGGCCGTAGGCCGGGTGATGGTGCCGCCCGAGACGCCCACAAAGTACGGCGTCTTTTTCGTCTGAACGCGCAACAAAACCACTGAACCCGCCTTGTGCGGGTTTTTGCATTTGGGAGAGCCTATGAACAAGGCCTATAGCCTGCTGGAAGTCAAAGCAGTTGACAACGAGCAGCGCATCATCAGAGGAATCGCGACGAGTCCCCGTCCAGACCGAACGCTCGATGTCGTTGACCCGTTCGGTGTGCAGGTGGCTGCGGACATCCCACTATTTCTGTATCACGACTCAACCAAGACGGTAGGCCGTGCCAGTTTCGGCAAACCCACGTCGAAGGGCATCCCCTTTGAGGCGCGGCTTCCAATCGTCACAGAGCCCGGGACTCTGAAGGATCGCGTGGACGAGGCCTGGGGCATGGTAAAGCACGGGCTTATCACCGCAGTAAGCATCGGGTTCCGAGTGCTGGATGGCGCCGTGGAGAACCTCAAGGGCGGTGGCTACAAGTTCCTCTCGACAGAGGTCATGGAGCTTAGCCTAGTCCCCGTGCCAGCCCAGCCGGATGCGGTCATCCAGGGCTGGAAGTCCATGGGCGACGAAGCCCAGAAGACAGCATTGCTTTTCAGCGCTCAATCAATCGACACCGCAGCGCGCGCCTCGTCTGGCAGCAAAGCGCGCAGTGGCGTCGAGCCAGCGGAGAAATCCGCACCACCTCCCGGCGTTTCGGGAACACCAAAGCAGCCCGCCTCTGGCGGGTTTTTTTATGCCCGAAAGAAAGGGAAGGACAGCATGAACATCGCTGAACAAATCGAAGCCGCAAAGGCAAAAATCTCTGCTCTGCAGAAGTCCATGGAAGACCTGATGAAGGTTGCGGCTGATGCCGGCACCACTCTGGATGCCGCCCAGTCCGAAGAATTCGACGGCCACGAAGCCGAAGTGGCAAGCGTCACCGCCCACCTGAAGCGCCTGGAAAGCATGCAAAAGACGGCTGTGGCCACTGCACGCCCAGTGGTGGGCACCAGCGACGAAACCGCGGCGGCATCGCGCGGCGGCCCCGTCAGCGTGAAGAACACGCAAAAGCTGGAAAAGGGCATCGCCTTCGCGCGCGCCGCCAAGTGCCTGGCACTGGGCCACCTGGAACACCGCGACGCCATCCAGATCGCCAAGAGCCTGTTCGGCGAGAACGAGGGCATCGTCAAGGCCACGCAGATGCTGGTGACCAAGGCCGCTGTGCCTGCGGCCACCACAACGGACACGACCTGGGCCGGAGCGCTGGTCGGCGAAGAGACCAACGTTTTCGCCGACTTCGTGGAGTTCCTGCGCCCCATGACGATCCTCGGCCGCTTTGGCCAAGGTGGCGTGCCTGGTCTGCGTCGTGTGCCGTTTCGTGTCCCACTGATCGGCCAGACGACTGGTGGCGCTGGCTACTGGGTTGGCGAAGGCCAAGCCAAGCCACTGACGAAGTTCGACTTCAACCGCACGACGCTGGAGCCACTGAAGGTCGCCAACATCGCAGTGGCGACCATGGAAGTGATCCGCGACAGTTCGCCATCGGCTGACGTGATCATCCGCGACCAACTGGCGGCGGCTCTTCGCGAGCGTTTGGACATCGACTTCATCGATCCGGCCAAGGCTGCCGTCTCTGGCGTGTCTCCCGCATCGATCCTGAACGATGTGACGGGCATCGTGTCCAGCGGCACGGACGCTGATGCAGTGCGTGCCGACATCAAGGCCCTGTTCTCGGCGTTCATCGCAGCGAACAACGCGCCCACGTCTGGCGTCTGGGTGATGCCCGCCACCACTGCGCTGGCGCTGAGCCTGATGCAGAACCCTCTGGGTCAATCTGAGTTCCCGGGAATCTCCATGACGGGTGGCACGCTGTTTGGCCTGCCGGTGATCGTCTCCGAGTACGTGCCCACCGACTCCAGCGGCGCCATCGTGGCGCTGGTCAACGCCAGCGACATCTACCTGGGCGACGAAGGCGGAATTGATCTGTCGATGTCCACCGAGGCCTCCCTGCAAATGGACAACGCGCCGGATAACCCCACCACCGCATCGACGGTGATGGTGAGCCTGTGGCAGCGCAACCTGGTCGGCTTCCGTGCCGAACGGGCCATCAACTGGGCGCGCCGCCGTCCGACCGCCGTGGCCTACCTGACCGGCGTGAACTGGGGTGCTGGCGCTTAAGACAGCCGTCTGGCGGAAGGGGCTCTGAAATGGGCTCCTTTCTCAAGACCCACAGGAGATTCCATGGCAAAAGTTACCTTCACGCACCAGAAGAGCGGGCGCGAGGAAGTCATGCACGAGCGCTATGCCAAGGTGCTGAGCAGGATGGGGCGCGGGACGTACATGACCCGTGACCTCCGTGCGGACGTTCCAGTTGCACCGCAGCGTCAAGCTGAACCCACCCATGAGCCTGTCGGCATCTCTGTCGCGGACGATGGGCTAGACGCGCTGGGAAAAGAAGAGCTGCACGCCATCGCCAAGGAGCGAGGCATCACCGTGCATCACGCGGCTGGGGCTGAAAAGGTGCGCGCAGCTCTTCGCGAGGCTGAGGCGCAATGATTTCGAAAATCCGACTGATGCTTGCGGGCATGTATGGCGTGGCGCGCGAGATGGCCGCCAATGCCGTGCTATGGCACATCGCCATAGGCCTGGCTGGAATCGGTGCCATCGTGGCTGGCGTGCATGTGCAATTCGGCCTGGGTTGGGCATTGATGGCGGGAGGCATTGGACTGCTCGGCGCATCGGCATACATCAAGAGGGGCCTGAATGGCTGAAGTTTCACTGCTCCGCGCTCTAGGCGCATCGGCGCGCAGCAAAAGCGTGCTGTCGTCGGTGCCGGGCAGTGGTCGCGGCTGGTTCCCGTGGGTGAGCGAGCCATACCCAGGCGCTTGGCAGCGCGACGACGAACTGAAGGCGAAGGATGTCCTGTGCTCTCCCATCGTCTATGCCTGCATCACCTTGATCGCCAACGACATCGGGAAGCTGCGCGCACGCCTGGTGAAGAAGGACGACAACGGAATTTGGTCCGAGGTGGAAACCTCATCTCCGTTCTGGCTCCCTCTGCGCAATCCCAACCGCTACCAGAACCACATCCAGTTCAAGCAGTGGTGGATGATGTCGAAGCTCCGATTCGGGAACACCTACGCCTTGAAGGAGCGTGACAATCGCGGCATGGTAGTGCGGCTCTACGTGCTGGACCCTTGCCGCGTGACGCCCCTGGTGTCTGATGACGGATCGGTGTTCTACCAGCTCAGCCAGGACAACCTGGCGGGCGTGCCGGAAACCAGCATAACTGTCCCAGCGAGCGAGATCATCCATGACCGGATGAACTGCTTGTACCACCCTTTGGTGGGCATCTCGCCACTGTATGCGGCGGCCATCGCGGCTGGCATCGGGATCAAGATCCAGCGCAACGTCGCCTCTTTCTTCGGCAACAGTTCCACGCCCAGCGGCATTCTGATAGCCCCGGGGAACATCACTCCAGAGAACGCCAAGGACATCAAGGACTCCTGGGATGCAGGCTACTCGGGCGTGAATTCCGGAAAGGTTGCAGTTCTGGGCGACGGGATGAAATTCGAACCTATGAGTCAAAAGGCGACGGACTCGCAGCTGATCGAGACCATGCAATGGTCAGATGAGCGGATCTGCTCCGTCTTCCACGTACCTGCATACAAAGTCGGCGTGGGCGACACGCCGAGCTACAACAACATTGAAGCATTGGACCGCGCCTACTACTCCAGTTGCCTGCAGACCCCCATTGAAGAGATGGAGGCCTGCCTGGATGATGGCCTGGGCCTCGATGGAGTGACGCGCGGCGTGGATCTCGACTTGGATGGCCTGATGCGGATGGACAGCAAGACCCAGATGGAAACCATCGAGGCCGGTATCCGGGCAAAGGTCTTCAAGATCAATGACGGACGAAGGAAGGTCAATCTGACTCCCATCGAAGGCGGCGATACGGTCTACATGCAACAGCAGGACTATCCGATCAGCGAGATTCATAAGAACAAAATTGAGTCCGGTACTAGCGCTCCAGCACCCGCGCCGCAAGTCAGCGATCAGCCCGCACAAGAGGTCCAGACTTCTCCAGAAGACCAAGCGCGCGAAATGACCGCGCAGCTCGTGAAGGCCCTGCAAGATGGCCTCGCCGCGTGATGGGCGCGATGGCCGCGATGGAGCGCCAGGAGAGCAAGGGCCGATAGGGCCGCCTGGACCACCGGGCCCGAGAGGGCTTCAGGGTGCCCCAGGAGAAACTGGAGCTACAGGTCGCGCTGGCGAGCGAGGCGCGGCCGGAGAGATCGGGCTAACTGGAACAACTGGCCCGCGAGGATTGCAAGGTCCGGCAGGCAGGGAAGGAGCCAAGGGTGCTACAGGGCCACGCGGACCAACTGGACCAGAAGGAAAGCGCGGAGAAGTCGGCCCGATGCCAGAGCATCAATGGGATGGCACGAAGCTGCGTTTTGAGCAGCCATGGGGCTGGGGGCACTGGGTAGATCTCAAAGGGCCGCCAGGAAGTTCTTCTGGCGCTGGTGGTGGATCCGGCTTCCCGAGCCGAATCCCAGAAGCGGACACAGTCGAGGATGGCGACACTATGCTCATTCTCCGAGGAAACAAGATCATGAAGGTCAAGATCAAGCTCGGCGGCTCTGGGCCTGTCCCTGCTGATGCGGTGACTGTGAATGGCGTGCCGGTAACGGTCAACGGTGAATATGTGGTGCAGGGATGACGATTGAACACTCCGTAATTCCCGCTGGAGAAATCCATGCGCCGCACAACTGGGTTGTGGCCGATGAGGCAGCCAGGCTGGCGCTTTCGGTCTCGGCTGGCGATGTGCGCAAGTACGCCTATCAGGCAAACGACAAGACAGAGTGGATGCTAGAAAGCGTTGGCCCTGCAGTCTGGGTTCAGCGTGGCGCGCAAGGGACTGCGGGTGCAACTGGAGCAACCGGCGCTACAGGGCCGTCTGGCGCTGATGGAGCAACAGGGCCTCAGGGTCCTCAAGGCGCCAAAGGCGATCAAGGGCCTATCGGACCAACTGGCCCCAAGGGGGATGATGGAGCCATTGGTCCTACAGGGACAACAGGCCCAACGGGTCCAACCGGTCCAACAGGTGGCGCAGGAGATGTCGCGGCGCTCGTTCATGCTGCAACAGCGAAACCAACGCCAGCTGACTCAGACGAACTGGCCCTCATAGACAGCGCTGCCTCGTTCTCTCTAAAAAAGCTGACTTGGTCGAGCCTGAAGGCATCACTGCTGTCGTTTTTCCAGGGGCAATTCCGAGAAAAGCTAACGGCTGCGCGCACATACTACGTCCGCACCGACGGTAGCGACAGCAATACAGGACTGAGTAATACGGCTGGTGGGGCGTTCCGCACACTGCAGAAAGTTGCGGAAGTGGTCGTTCAAATGGATTTTGGTGGTTTTACTGTGACCGCCCAGCTTGCCGATGGCACCTACACAGACTCAGCTGTATTCACCAGAACGCTAAATGGCAGGGTGTCGATTGTTGGGAACGCATCAAGCCCAAGCAATGTGGTCATATCGACATCTGCAAGCTGCATCACGTCGTCCGGTACAGGCACGGACGTGACGGTCTCGAAATGTCAGCTTCAGTCGTCATCTGTCTCGGCGCTAGTCGGCACAAATGGTGCGTACATCACCGGCACCGACAACATCTATGGGGTGTGCGCCTTCGCGCATGTAGCTGCACTGCTCAGGGGGCAAGTCGTCATCACGGGCACGGCGCAAATCATTGGCAACGCCCCATCCTTTGCAAACCTCGATAACGGCTTCCTCGACACCACACTTGTGGCGTTCACTCTTACTGGCTCTCGATCCTTTGCGGCCGCATTTATCTACGCTGGCTCGCTGAGCTACGCGCGTGTAGTGCTCCCTACGTTCACAGGCTCCGCAACCGGTTCACGGTTCACCACTGCGGGCAATTCGATGATCAACGTGAATGGGGCGGGGGACAGCTTCCTACCTGGCAATGCGGCGGGGACTAGGGCCAGCGGGGGTGAATACGCATGATCAGCTACCAGTTGTCGAGCGAAGCGGGGCACGTATTTCGCTGGCGCGATGGCGTGCGAGCAACCATCCCATTGATCGATGCCCCAGGCCTGCCGTCCAATCCCGATGCCGTCGAGTATCGCGCGTGGCTGGCGGCCGGCGGCGTGCCGCTACCTGCCGAGCTGCAGCCGGCAGTCGAGATTGCGGCAGGCCTGCGCCAAGCCCTGGCTGCTGAGTACCGACGCCGCATGCAAGTCATTGCAGCCGGATACCCTCTGAGCGAGCGAGAGAGCTGGCCCGTGCAGACTGAGGAGGCGAGGGCGCTGGAGGCTGACCCGGCGGCGGTCACGCCCTGGATCGACGCTGCAGCGCTGGCGCGCGGGCTGGATCGTCTGGTGCTGGCCCAGCGCATCCGAGAGAAGGATGACGCATACCGCCAAGTGCACGGGCTGCTCACGGGCACGCGGCAGCGTATCGAAGATCAGATCGACGCCGCTGCCGACGACGCACTGGCGCTGTCCCAGATCGATGTCGCGGCCGGCTGGTCTGCGGCCCCCGTGTAGGGTTCGCCGAAAAGGCCCGGCCCCGGAATGATCGGGGCATGAAAACTGAAACCCTCGAAGCCATTGGCGCGGCAGGAAACAAGGCGACGATCCTTGGTGGATCTGTCGCCGTGGCCGGCAAGATGTCTGCAGCAGACCTCGCGGCCTACGTTGGGGCTCTGGTGGCGATCATCGGCCTGTTGATCACCTGGTTCTATAAGCGTGAGGCCGACAAGCTCCGGCGCGCTGATGACGCCAGAAGGGAGCGAGAGTTTCTGCGCAGGGATGCCGAGCGGCAATTGCGCATGGACCTGATGCGAGCCACAGGCGCTCCGGCGCAGCACTACGACACAGATTTGGGTGTGCTCGAGGTGGACGAATGAACGCCGGCCGCGTTTCTGCCGCTGGCCTGAGCATCGGCGCCGCCATCTTGGCGTCTTGGATCGCTGCCGAGGGTTTCAGCTCCGCGCCCATCATCCCGGTGCGCGGCGACGTGCCAACCATCGGCCATGGCGCCACACGCTACGAGGACGGCACACGCGTGACCCTGGCCGACCCTCCCATCACACGCGAACGGGCGCGCGAGTTGGCCATCAACCTGCTGGAGCAGCAGTACGGCGCCTGCGTGCGTGATTCGCTGGGCGAAACGCGGGTGTACCAAGTCGAGTTTGCCCAGGCCGTGGACTTCGCGGGCCAGTACGGCTGCGGTGCCTGGCGCGGCTCCTCGATGCTGGTCAAGACACGGGCTGGCGACTACGCCGGCGCCTGCCAGTCCTACCTGTCCTGGCGATTCATGACCAGCACTCAGCCTTTGCAGGGCTTCAGCGCCTATCGATGGGATGGCGCAGGCCGGCCCACGCGCTGGCGCTTTGACTGCTCGGCACCCGGCAACAAGGTGTGCCGCGGCGTGTGGACACGCCAGCAGGCGCGCCACGCGGCTTGCATGGAGGCCCAGCCTTGATGGCCCGCCTGCACACCCATGCCTGGCAGTTGCTGGCCCTGCTGCTGGCGGCACTGCTGGTCTGGCAGTCGCTGGCACGCCTGGGCGCCGAGCGCGATGCAGCGCAGGCACGCACGGATCTGGCGACCGACCGCCAGGCCGCTGCCACCGCCGCGCTGCACGCATCCGAACGCTATCGACAACGGGAAGGAGCCTACCGTGAACGCCTCGACTTTCTTTCACGCGACACGGACCTGGCCCTGGCGCGCGCTGCGGCGGATGCCGATGCTGCCCGCGCTGCTGCTGGCCGGCTGCGCGGCGACCTCGCCAACTACCTCACCGCCCACCGTGCCGCCGCCCAGGCTCGCGCCGCTGCCGGACACTGCACGCCAGACACCGGCGCCCTCGATCTGCTCGCCGAGCTGCAGCGCCGCGCTGACGAGCGAGCGGGAGCGCTGGCGCGCATTGCTGACGATGCCAGAGCCCGAGGCAGCGCCTGCGAGCGAGCGTATGACGCCGGTAGCGCGATGATCGAGGCAGTTCATTAGAACTGGCTGCCGGCCCACCTAGTGGCGTGTACGTGGCAGAGCAATACGCAGGAGCGCTCTCAGGACCGCTTGTTTGTTTATTGAACAAACCATTGCATCGGATGGTAAACGAGGGTTTTGCTAGCCAAAACACCATCACTAATCCGCACAAGAGCCTGGGAATACTGCCCCTGGGTATTGAGCATGATATGCACAATCTGCGGAGGGCTGTAGACATTAGAGAACTGCGCTCCCATCGAGTTGTCAGAGGCTAGTGGGCTTCCTCCAAAGCAGACGACACCTTGAGCATCGTATTTCACGGCCATCTGGAAGCATGGAACAGACCAAGCATGTTTGCCTGGTACATCTGAAACAACCCTCACGGATGAACCATTGAGGACGGCTGTTCTAAGAGACTGCAAAGATCCAGCAGTGACGTTGCCGGCCGCATCATTCGCGTAGACAAGTGTCCAGGCGTTTGCCCCACCAGTTGCAAGAGCGAGGGCTGCAATAGCAATTGCGTGCTTGATGATCATGGTTGTTTCAATATGTAAAGTGAAGTTGCATTGTACGCAGATTTCGGGTGTCAATCTGTCTTCAGGGCAGTTATTAATAACATATTCAAAAGACTCGGCGGCATTGCAGTGAAGTCCGTGCATTACTGTGGCCCTATGCGCGTTGTGCCAAACGCGCCTAGGAATGGCTGCAGAGCGCGATGCATGCGTCGCTCTGGCCGACGTTGCTGATCTGTTCACGCGGCTGCGGGCGGCCCTGGTGGCGTGCACGCAGCGGATCAGGCTGTAGGCGCTGGATCAGTCGGCGACGACGCGCCGGTGGACTGTGTGTTTTGGGTTTGTGGGATCGATTGCCATGGGCGGCATTGTGCCGCGCACCTGCCGTTACTCGGCTTGCCTCATCGCCGCGGCGCGCGCTGCTTCTGCCGCTTCTCGAGCTTCCTTTTCGGCCTGGATTACCCGTTGCTGTGGCGTCATTGATGCGCCGTCGTAGCCGCCTGTGGCGCGCTCACCGATCTGTATGTGGGAAATCCGAGACGCTCCGTAGAACAGCGCTGCAGCGATGATCAGTAGCACGATGAACCTCATGCAGCCATTGTGCCGTCCGCCCGTCATTTTTTGACGGTCTTGGACGTACACGTAACTTTCGAGAAGCACTACATACCCTTCAGTTGCTGCTTACGCGCAAAGCGCCAAGGTTGGCCGACCATCGCCGGACCGCAACTGTAAACCGGAGTAGGCAAATGGCTAAACCACGATATGACGATTCTCAGCTCAAAGATCTGTTGCTGCAGATGATGGAAACGGAACTCGGAGGTGAGCAGGTGTATAGAACTGCTCTGACCTGCGCCCTGAACGATGACCTAAAAAAGGAATGGGAAGAGTATCTCGAAGAGACGCTCAGCCACCAGAACGTGGTGCGCACTACATGTGAACTGTTGGGGGTCAATCCGGACGAAGCTTCGCCTTCCCGTGATGTCGTGAAGCACATAGGATCATCGCTGGTGAAGGCGATGGAATTGGCTCTCACAGGTGGTAGTGCAGCCGCTGCGCAACTCGTGGCGTGCGAGTGCGTGGTCCACGCTGAGACCAAGGACCACGCCAACTGGGAGCTCCTGGGCAAGGTCGCCGAGGTGGCTACAGGCGAAACGGGCAAGGCCCTCAAGGAGGCTCACGCTCGAGTGGAAAAGGATGAAGATCATCACCTGTATCACACCAAGGGTTGGTGCCGCGAGTTGTGGATCCAGAGCTTGGGTATGCCAGCAGTCCTGCCTCCCCCTGAAGAGGTCAAGCAGGTTGAAACTGCCATCGGCGCATCACGAGCGGAGCAGCAACGCGAATCCATGCTGTGATGCCCAGGACGAGGTGGTTAGAACCTACGCAAGTGCCTCACCGCGCGGAGGTGCTGTTGCTGGTGGATGTCATCAACCCGCTTCAGTTTCCCAATGCCGGGCCTTTGCTGCAGGAAGCGGTACGGGCTGCCCGGCGCATTGTGCGGCTCAAGGCCAGGCTTCGTGAAAAGGGCGTAGCTACGATCTACGCCAACGACAACTACGGCACTTGGCACAGCGAGTTCAGCGACATTCTGGCCGCCTGCCAGGGTTTGGCTGGCGAGCGTGGCGAGATCGCTCGGCTGCTTGCGCCCGATGCGGAGGATCTGGTGATTCTCAAGCCCCAGCATTCGGCCTTTCATTCCACGCCGCTCCTGCATCTGCTGGGCAGAATGCATGCGCGCAGGCTGGTCATCGTGGGGTTTGCTGCGGATATGTGCGTCATGCTCACGGCTACGGATGCACGCATGTCGGGCTACGAGGTCTGGGTGCCCAGCGATTGCACGGCGGCCGAGACGCCTGCGCGGCGGCAGCAGGCATTGCGGCAGTTGAGGCAGGCCTTCAAGTGTTCAGTGCGCGCTTCGGCGCGTAGCCCCTGGGCGGGGCGGAATTGAAGGGGCGTTGGTATGTGGAACCTGGACATCCATCCGTTTGAGTTGTCCGTACGCGCGCTGGCGGTCTATGCCCTGCTGCTGTTGATGATGCGTATAACAGGGCGGCGGACCGTGGGCCAGTTCACGCCATTCGATTTGCTGGTGGTGATGTTGGTGAGCGAGGCGGCGGGGCCCTCAATGACAGGGTCTGATCAGTCCCTGCCTGGGGGGCTGCTGGTGTGCGTGATCCTCATTGCGTTGAATACGGCCGTGGGTTTCGTGACGGCACGCTGGCGCGGTGCAGAAAAGCTGCTGGAGGGCGAGGCGGTGCTTCTGGGGCGGGATGGAAAGATCTTCGAGGGTGCGCGCAAAAGCCACCGGGTATCGCGCAACGATATCGAGAAGGCGCTGCGCGAGGCAGACTGCGAGGAATCAGAAATCCGCTGCATGTTCCTGGAGGCCGACGGATCCATTAGCGTGCAGAAAAAGCAGTAGTCGAACCTGTCAATCCTCTGGGCAGCGCTCCATGGCCCAGTCCAGTGCCGCCTCTGCATCGGCGTGCGGCCCGTCGAAGGCAAGAATGCCGCGCTCATCGTCCCAGAACGACCCAGACCAGCGTCGCGCCGCTGGGAAGGGGCGCCGGCCGTAGTCCACCACGACCGCATACCAGCCCGGCGCCGTGGGCGCGCCGCCCCAGATGAGCGAGTCCATTTGGCTCAGCCAGCGGGCTGCTCCAGTTGCACCGCTCCCTTGCCGACCCAATGCCAGAAGCGGTGGCGCCCGTGGCCATACATCTGCAGCTCGAATGTGATGCGCACGCGCCCGGCAAGCAGGGTGTTGATCTCGCAGGTGATCTGCTGGGGTTGCTCCCGTCCAGCGACAGGCAGCAGGCGCTGAGCTGTCGACATCTCTTCGCCGCGCACTTTTGCGATTACGCCGCGCTCAATTGGGTTTTGCATGATGGGCTTTCAAAACGGAGCGTTGGACTGGCGCACGGACACAGGGCCTATGCCGCTGTAGACAACATCGCCGTCGCTATCGATCACTTGGAACCAGTCGGGATGCAGCTGCTCGATGAAATAGTCCTCCGGCTTACCCGGCATGACTTTGACTTCGGGCGTGCCGAACCAGCGCGGCAGCGTGAGTAATGTGGGGAATTCCTCGTATGTGAGCAGCATGGAGCCTCCTGATGGATCAGTAGTCGAACTCGCAGGACCACTCCTGCGCATGCCATGCGCGGTCACAGTGCTCCAACCCGCTGAACTTCATCCTGCCCGCGCACGCGTAGATCAGCCGCGGCTCGAACAGTTGGTTCTTGCCGTCGTCTCCGAGGATGCGCAGCACGGGAACGGTCCGCTTCTCGCCGGGCACGGGTGCGTGCAGCAGGTCCAGCTCGCCCTTGACGTACTGCAGCGGGCCACGGTGGTAGCTGCGTGCGCCTGCTTTGCGGAGGATGGTGACTTTGACTTTCATGACTGTATAAATATACAGTTATCTGGCAAAGCGAGAAAAGTTAGCATCCACTTATGTGCAATCGATATAACACCCCGCGTGAGATCGAAGTTGAGCGCATGTGGCGGGTCGGCCGACAGGCGCCACTGCCATGGTGGAAGCCGCACGTCACACCACTGGCCCTGGGGCCGTACATCAAGCCCAGTGGCGAGATTGAGGTCGGGCAGTGGGGCATGATCCCGCGCAGCTCGAAGACGCGGCGGCCAATGACTGCAGACGGCAAGCACATGTCCACCAACAACGCCCGGCGCGAGACGATCGGAAAGTCCTGGACGTTCGCACCGGCCTGGTGCGCGGGCCAGCGCTGCCTGATCCCTGTCGAGAGCTGGGTTGAGCCGTACTGGGGCCTGGGCAGCCGGAATGTGTGGTGGTCGTTCCGCCGGGCCGATGGGGAGTCTGCGGCCCTGGCCGGGCTCTACAGCGAGTGGACGGACCCGGAAACCGGCGAGCTGGTGCCGAACTACACGATGATCACCCAGCCCGCAGACGGCCACCCGGTGCTGTCGTTGATGCATCGGCCGGGAAAAGAAAAGCGCGGGGTTGTGATGCTGGAGCCGGGCGACTGGGATGCGTGGCTGCATGGCACGCCGGAACAAGCCGACGCACTGATCAAGCTGCCGCCGCTGGGAGCGTTGCGGAGCGGCGCGGAGAAGGCGGAGGAAGAGGCTCTGCTGCCGGCCGAGCAGTTGCAGGCACTGCGCTCGGAAACCTGACGCACAACAGAACACCCATAACGAAAGCCCGCGATGCGGGCTTTTTGGTGTCCAGTTCGGCGTAGGTTTTGGCGTAGGTTTCTGGAGATTCTCGCTGTTTTCAGAGGAGGCTTACGTTCTGCCATTGAACGACGCCCGCTTCTACTGGTGGATCAGCATCTTACGCGATGCCGGCATTTGACCCAATGCGGAGCGCTCCGCATCTTCAACATCCTGTCCTTCATGCCGCACCGGCATAAACCTCCGCTTGGTCGCCTGAACCTTGGCGCCGCTGGCACTTCGCTGTGCGCACCCGATGTATGCCCGCCTTGCATCTCTACAAAGCGGGCCAAAGCCGCAAGCGGACCCCGCAAAAAAGAAGCCCGCCAGCGGTGCTGCGAGCTTGTGAATGCCTGCGACGTGCAGGCACGGGGAAGAAAAAGTCCGGTGCCCTTTTTAGGGCGCGCCTATGAATTCCAGGAGGAGAACCATGAGTCAACCATAGGCCCGGCTGTTAACCGCATTTCAGCTCGTGACCGGGAACATCGGCCCTGCCAGCGTGGAGATGTACAGCGAGATGAGGGTCACCACGGACCAGAAAAATGTGAGGAAAATATGTCGCATCACAATCTCCTTCAAGTCATTGAACAAGTGCGCGAACCGCCCGAATGCAAGCCTTCGCAAAACGTCGGAAGGGGCTGCGAGATCTGGTGCTGCGCAACTGAATGAGCTGGTAGCTGCCCCTTACCGGAAAGGCATCCAGGAGACTCCGGTGGTAGCGGGCATCAGGGTCCGGATTGAAAGACTCACTCGGTACGACTTGACTCATGCTTATCTCCATCAGCAGGGCATTGCGGGTCTCGGGACTGACGCTATTTCAACTGCTTGTGAGGCTTCCCTGTGCGAGCCAAGTCAGGGTGCTCATGTAGGTCGAGCATGCCCCGTATGTATGAGTTCTTTCGACACGGTGTCCGCTTGGAGCTGCGGCCGTTGAAGGGGCAACGAAAAGGGCCCGCAAGCGGCGAAGTTGCGGGCCCTGGAAGAAAAATGCCGATGCCGTGGTGGCGTGCCTGGGGAAGGGATTTGAGAGGGAGGGAGGAGAAAGCTCCCAGGCTCGGCGGAATCCGTTGCTGGTCAGTATGCAGACCTTTTCTGAAGGAAAGCTTTACGTCGTGTAAAGAAGTTGCAGGTCTGCTGCGTGATGCAGGTGGAACGTGGCTTGACTGCGGCCGGGTTCGCACCCGCTCCGAGCGTATAGCTGTGCATTTGCGCTGTGCATCCGCGCAGTGACGGCGGGGCGTTAACGGCTTGCGTCTGTTTCGTGCAGAGCGCTATCCCACTACTTGGCCGGATGGTCCTTGCGGTACAGCGTCCACTCTTCCATTTCCGTGCCGTTCGGCAGCACGCAGATGCCTTCCTGGCCCTGGGGCGTCTTCTCCATCCGAACTTGTCCGCCGATTTCACCGCAATAGACCGATGCGGGATTGGCCATGCCCACGGAGGGTGCCAGCTTCTGTTGGGCGCATGCGCTGAGTGTCAGTGCCACCAGGGCCATCAGCGCGATTCCTGAGAGTTCCAGTGCTTTGTTCATTGCGCCACTCTATACCTCTGGAGGTTGGGAGTGTTGTTGCGTCCGCAACCTTCGGTTTGCGATGCAAAGGTATGTCAGCGCGGCATTTTGTGCATAGAATGCTGACTCGCTAGCATACAACCAAAGAAAAGTCCATGACACCTGATTACAAGACGCTCCTGCAGCAAAAGGCAGAGATCGAAGCACGCATCGCCGAAGTCCTGAAAGCCGAAAAAGGCGGGGCCATCGCCAAGGTTCGCGAGCTCGTCCAGCAATTCCAATTGACCCAGGAAGATGTGTTCAGCACGGGCAAGCGCAAGTCGCCCGCCGGTGCAGGCGTGCCCAAGTACCGTGATCCGTCCACTGGCGCAACGTGGACCGGCCGGGGCAAGCCTCCTGCGTGGATCAAGGATGCAGTGGACCGCACTGCCTTCGAAATCTGACCAACAGCCCGCACCCGCGGGCTTTGTCTTTTCTGGCCACTTGCGCTCAGTGGGCCCACGGCAGTTCACAAGCGTCACCTTGCGCCAAGGCCGACGCCCTTGTCATGCTCTGCGCTGATTGCCTTAGCTGTGCTTGTCCGACAAGGCCGGTCCCGGGCGGCGACCATGCTTGAGGCCATGAACAAACCTACTCCCAACACCCCGGGCCAAGTGCCCACCTCGTCGTCCCGCAACCGGTTCGCCACCAAGAGAACCATGTACATCGTTGCCGCTATCGTGGCTGTGGCACTGGTGATCATGTTTGTGCCCTGGTAGGCGCGCATCGACGTCCCGCTCCCGCGCCCGCTCATGTCCGCAAGGGCATGAGAAAGCCCGCCATCTGGCGGGCTTTCGTTTTGGGGAATCGCTTGCCTCAGTGCGCGTGGTGCGCCGTGGGTGCTTGCGCCGGGGGGAGTTGGGCCAACTTCTGCGAGCAGTCGCTGCACACATGCCACGCGTGGAATTGGCGGGCTCCTGTGGCGGGTTTTTCCTGTTCGCACTGGATGCAGAAGACGGCGGGGGCCAGGTCCATGAGCCGGATCGGCTCTCGGCCTTTCTTGGGACTACGCATAGCTCTCCTTCAAAGTGTTGCTCCTCGGTATCCATTGGGCGCCGGGTTGGGAAAGGCCGGTCGTCAGCGGGCGCGCCATGGCGCAGCAGAAGCCAGCGCCATCGAGGGTGCGTGTTCAACTTACAGCCAAGCCGTCTCACGGTTGTGACTTCCGCATGACCGTGTGGGGAACGCGCCGCAGTGGTTTGACAGTGCAACTTGCGCAGTCTTAGAATTTGTCCCTTCCATCCCTGCGACCGCTGCGAGCCTGACATGAACCTGTGACGCCTTCGGACCTTAGTCCGACCGATCCCCTGAAGCCCATTCCCGGCCCACGGCGGACGCCCGCGTCACCACCTTCATGCCCGTTGACTGCTCCGCGTTTTCTGAACGCAACCTCGCGTCGCCGTGCGGCCTCTTTTTGAAAGAGTGCCCATGACAGAACCCATCGACATCCTCGCCCACAACACCGCTGCCTGGAACCTGCAGGCAGCGAAAGACTGCGACTGGTCGCGCCCGGTCGACAGCGCTGAAATAGCCCGGGCCCGTGCCGGAAGCTGGCAGGCGCGGCTCACGCCAGGCCCCTTGCCAGCGGGCTGGCTGGATGATGTGCGCGGCCTGCGCATCCTCTGCCTTGCCGGCGGCGGCGGCCAGCAGGGGCCCATTCTTGCGGCGGCGGGCGCGCAGGTCACCGTGTTCGATGCCTCTGCCGGGCAGCTTGCACAGGACCGCCATGTAGCGCAGCGCGAAGGCCTTGCGCTGACCTGCGTGCAGGGCGACATGCGCGATCTGGGCGTTTTTGCAGATGCCGGCTTCGACGTGGTCTTTCACCCCATCTCCAACCTCTACGTGCCTGATGTGCGGCCCGTATGGCGTGAATGCGCGCGGGTGCTCGCGAAGGGTGGGCGCCTTCTGTCCAGCTTCTGGAATCCGGTGGTCTTCGTGGAGGACCGCGACCCCGCGTTGCGCGAGCAAGGGCTCATGCGGCCTGCGCGGCGCCTTCCGTATTCCGATGTGGTGGATTTGCCGCCCGCAGCGCTTGATGCCAAGCGGGAGCGCAATGAGGCGCTGGTGTTCGGCCATACGCTGGCCGATCAGATCGGCGGCCAGCTGGATGCGGGGTTGGTGCTGACGGGCTTTCATGAAGACTGGCAGCCACATGCCCGTTTTGTGATCGAGAAGTTCGTGCCGACCTTCATTGCGACACGTTCGGTGAAACTCTGAAGGTACTGCTGCCTGGCCTTGACGCCCTCAGGTCGGCCTCAGGTCGCCCTCAGGTGCGCAAGGCCGGCGTCCAGGTCTGTTGCTGGGCGGGTTCGGTCACGGGCTGCGCCGGCTTCGGTCGGGGAGCCGGGCCCTTGGCCTGGGACGAGGGCTGGGCCTGCCGTGCTTGCTCGGCGCCGGATTTGGCCAGCAGCATCATCACGGCCATGCAGATCAGCGTCAGCATGAGCACCACGCAGATGGGGCCCAGATCCACGGAGGCGATGTCCAGCCCCTTCAGCGACTGCCAGCGTTCTGAGCGTACTTCCAGTGGTTCTTCGGGATCGGCCATGGCACCTCCACTGCGTTGAGTGTGGACACATGCTAGGCGTAAGTGAGCATGCAAACAATATGGGGACTTCGCCAGGATGTGAGGGTATACAGCAGCCCCGGCTCGGTTGGCTTCACGCTTGAAGGCTCTTTCCGCTGCTGCCGTGTGACAGCTACTTGACCCACATCAACTGCACCGCCACGGCCAGGGCGATGGCCAGCAGCCCCAGCAGCACGGCCATTGCCACGACGGTGACCGCCCTGCGGCGCTTTGCCTTGCGGGGGTTGCGCAAACGGGGCGGGGTGGGAGGGGGCTGCGTGGCATCCAGCGCCGCAATTCTTGCCAGCCAGTCTTCGGCTGTGGGCAAGGTGGAGGTGGGCGATGCGCAGGGTGAGGCAGGGGGTGATGCGGGTGGTGAGACGGGCTTGCCACGGTTCATGGCCCCAGCTCCTGACGCATCTCTTCAAGCACCTGCACGGCGCCCTGGATCATGGCCAGCCTGTGCTGCAGCGCAGCCTTTTGGGCCTGCAGCCGGTCCAGCTGCTCGGCAACCAGCGCCTCGTCGGCCCGCAGCTTCTTCAGCCGCTCCTGTATGGCCTCCATTTCCGGGGCGCTCATCTGCCAATCCTCCAGCATCGAAGGGCGCCGAGCGTGGCCCGGACCCTTCTCACAATTCACACGAATGCCGGCAATTATCTGTGCGCCTTAGTGATTGGCTATGAATGAATTGACATAGATTGTCATCGACCGGCGCAGAAGGCCGAAGGCTGTGCAGTTGTTCAAAGCAGCCAGGTCCTGTTGGGCCGGTTGCCGTCGATTTCCACAAGTCCTGCGTCCTGCAGTATGGGCAGGATGTAGGTGATCACCACGGCCGCGTTGTCGTTGGCCTGCTTGGCCGCAAAGCCCAGAAAGCCGGGCCGGTGCTGGCTGGAGGCCACGATGCAGGGCCGCTCGGCGCCGTGATGCTCCTGGGCCAGATGGCGCAGCACGGCGCCGAAGGCTTCCCGCCTTATGCGCACCGTGTTGCCCTTGTGCGTTCTGACTTCCAGGCCGCTGTCGCTGCGGCGGATGACAGTGAAGGACGCGGTGCGTCCCTTGTCGGGCGTCTTCAGGGGCTTGTCCTGGGCGATGCCGTCCCAGAAGGCATTGAAATCGTTGTTGGAGAGCACGCGCACGAAAAAGAGGTCCATTGCCTGGAGGTTTTCTTGGACGTGGAGTCTCCCTGGCTTCGACTGGCCGAAGATGAGCAAATCTGAGCAGTGCCGCTCAATGTGCGAGAAATTTGAGGAAGATCCGGCCTTGCCGCGTTCTGACCTCGGTCCCTTCGATAAAGCCCATCAGTCTGGCCGAACCGTCCATGGAGTACAGCGCCGGTCCATCGATGCGATAGATGGGCCTGGTCCCGCAACGGACGAATTCATCGCCTTCGACACGCCCGATTTCGTGTCCGTGCCCATCAAGCACAGTCCACGAGCCTCCTGCAATCATGGCCTCACCCGGCAGTTGCCGGTCCCCAAGTGAAACCACCAATCTAAGGAACGCGAGGTGTCTGAATCTGAGCGAATCTGAGCAGTCGTGTAAAGCTGGGCCGCCGACGCCTTGGGCAGGGTCCTGTGGAAATTCGTGTGCGCCAGGCCCAAGCCGCATCGCACCGGCCAAAAGAAGCTGGCTGCGATCTAGGGGCACTGCATGCGTGGGCGATTGAGCGGTTCGCAGCCAAGTAGAATTGTTTCATATCAAAGACATGCTGCTCTGAAAGTTGCAGCGACCGGGCCCGCTTGGCGGGCCTTGTGCATGGGGCGCGGTCCCGCAGCCGGTATCTGGGTGCATGTCCTGATTCTCTGTAGGCCCGGCCTGCGATCCAATCTCGCGCATGGGGCTGAGCCTTCTCGTCAAATTGCTCTCATTTATGAAGATCTGCTGTCGCCAACCGGATGCGCCTGCGGCATTGCCTTTCGGCTTGCCCGGAGGCCATGCCGTGTGGTGCACGCCGCGCTGCGGAGGGCGGGCGTGAGCGAACAGGCTCTGTACGATCTGGCCCCCGTTCTGGAGCTGATGCTGCTGGGCCTGTTGCTGGCGCTGGGCCCCCTGGCCTGGGTGTGGCTGCGCAACCGCAGCGGCGGCTCGCTCAAGCGGCTGCAGGCGCTGTCGGTGCTCACGCTGTTCCTGACCTTCGATCTGGTGCTGTTCGGCGCCTTCACCCGCCTGACCGATTCCGGCCTGGGCTGCCCCGATTGGCCGGGCTGCTATGGCAGCGCCAGCCCCATGGGCGCCCGCGCGCAGATTGCCGAGGCGCAGGCCGCCATGCCCACCGGGCCGGTGACGCATGGCAAGGCATGGATAGAGATGGTCCACCGCTATCTGGCCACCACCGTGGGCGTGCTCATCATCGCGATGACCATCATGGCCTGGCGGCGCGCGCGGCGCCTGGGCAGGGCGGGTGGCGCAGGGGCCGAGCATACAGGGGCCGACGGCACAGGCGGTGCCCTGAGTCCGTGGTGGCCCACGCTGGCGCTGTTCTGGGTCTGCCTGCAGGGCGCCTTTGGCGCCTGGACTGTGACCATGAAGCTTTTCCCGGCCATCGTGACCCTGCACCTGCTGGGCGGCACGGGGCTGCTGGCCTTGCTGTGCGTGCCCGCCGTGGGGTTGAGCCGTGCTGCGCGCCAGCAAAGGGCGACCGTGATTTCGCCCGCGCTGCGCGCGGGGCTGTGGCTGGGCCTTGCGCTGCTGGTGCTGCAGGTGGCACTGGGCGGCTGGGTCAGCACCAACTATGCGGTGCTGGCCTGCAGCAGTTTCCCGACCTGCCAGGGCAGTTGGTGGCCGGCCATGGATTTTTCGCAGGCGCTGCAGATCTGGCGGCCGCTGGGCCTGCTGCAGGACGGCAGCAACATCAGCTTTGCGGGCCTCACGGCCATCCACTATCTGCACCGCCTGGCGGCCTATGTGGTGGTGGCTGCGCTGGCCGGGCTGTGGTGGCGTTTGGGTGAAGTGCCCGCACTGGCGTCGCAGCGCCGCGTGCTGGGTGCGTTTTTGGTGCTGCAGGTGCTGACAGGCCTGTCGAACGTGGTGCTCGATTGGCCGCTGGTGGCCGCGGTGCTGCATACGGGCGGCGCAGCTGCGCTGGTGACCGTGATTGTTTGGTGCCTGGCGGCCAGCCGCCCGGGCGCACTGCGGGACGGTCTGCCGGTTGCCCGTGGAGAGATTGCATGAGTAAACAAGCTTCCCTGAGTGTCGAGCCCTCGCGCTGGACACAGTTCTATGCCCTGACCAAGCCGCGTGTGGTGCAGCTGATCGTGTTCTGCGCACTGATCGGCATGGTGCTGGCCGTGCCCGGCTGGCCCAACGCCGACCAGTGGCTGCACATGGCGCTGGCCTGCCTGGGCATCTGGCTGGTGGCGGGCGCGGCTGCCGCCTTCAACTGCCTGGTGGAGCGCCATATCGATGCGCGCATGAAGCGCACCTCCTGGCGGCCCACGGCGCGCGGCGAGCTGAGCAGCCAGCAGGCGCTGGCCTTCTCGGCCATCCTGTGCACGCTGGGCGCGCTGGTGCTGCTGCTGTGCACCAACCCACTGACCATGTGGCTGACGCTGGCCACCTTCGTGGGCTATGCCGTGATCTACACGGTGATCCTCAAGCCCGCCACGCCGCAGAACATCGTGATCGGCGGCGCCTCCGGTGCCATGCCGCCCGTGCTGGGCTGGGCCGCGATGACGGGCCAGGTCGGTCCCGAGGCGCTGATCCTGTTCCTCATCATCTTCCTGTGGACGCCGCCCCATTTCTGGGCGCTGGCGCTGTACCGCGTGGAAGACTACCGCCAGTCCGGCCTGCCCATGCTGCCCGTGACGCATGGCAGCGAGTACACGCGGCTGCAGATCCTGCTGTACACGGTGATCCTGTTTGCGGCCTGCATGCTGCCCTTCATGTACGGCATGAGCTCCTGGCTGTACCTGGTGGTGGCCGTGGTGCTGAGCGTGGGCTTCTGTGCCCATGCCTTTGCACTGTGGCGCAATTACTCGGACCAGCTGTCGCGCAAGACCTTCCGCTTCTCGCTGATCCACCTGAGCGTGCTGTTCCTGGCGCTGCTGATCGATCACTACCTCTGGCTGGGCTGATGGCCTGAGGGCCATGGCCGCGCAATGACAAACCGGGCCCTTGAGGCCCGGTTTGCCTTTTGGTGCCTGCCGCCTTACTTGATCTGCCGCTTCTCCAGCTTGCGCGCCAGCGTGCGCCGGTGCATGCCCAGGCGGCGGGCGGCTTCGGAGATGTTGAAATCGCTCTCGGCCAGGGTTTCGTGGATGTGTTCCCACTCCAGCGTCTTGATGGAGGTGGGGTTGCGCGACAGTTCCACGTCGGTGCGGCCCTCGAGGCGGCCGAAGGCGGCCTCGATATCGTCGGTGTTGGAGGGCTTGGCCAGATAGTGGCATGCGCCTAGCTTGACCGCCTCCACGGCCGTGGCAATGCTGGCATAGCCTGTGAGCACGACGATCAGCGCCTCGGGGCTGTGCTGGTGCAGCATCTGCACGCAGCTCAGGCCCGACGCGTTGCCCGCCAGCTTGAGGTCCATGACGGCGTATTGCGGCGAGTGCGTCTGCAGCAGTTCGCGCACTTCCTCGGCGCTGGCGGCCTGGAGCACGCGGTAGCCGCGCCGCTCGAACGAGCGCGTCAGCGTGCGCGCAAAGGTCGCATCGTCTTCAACCAGCAGCAGGAGGCGGGAGCTGTCCATGGGCGATTCGGGTTCCTGTGGGCGCCGCTTCAGGCGCCGGGTTCAATGGCAATCGATGACAGGGGCAGGCGGATCTCCACCTCACTGCCCCGCGGCGGGGTGTTCCTCACCTGAACGCGTCCGCCCAGCGAGCGCGCCACGTTGAGCACCAGGAACAGGCCCAGCCCTCGGCCCGGGCGCTCCGTCTTGGTGGAGATATGGCGCTGGCCCAGCTGTTCCAGCACGGCGGGGGCAAAGCCCGGTCCCTTGTCGCGCACGGTGATGCACAGCATGCCGGTGCGCACGGCCAGGTGCAGCGCCACATGGCGGGGGGAGGCTTCGGCCGCATTGTCGAGCACATTGCAAACCATTTGCTGCAACGCGGTATCGGAAAGAATGGGGAAGTCCTCGTCGGCCTGGACATAGTCGAAATGCTCCACGGCGTGGCGTGACTGCCAGTGCGCGACCACGCCGTCCATGAAGGCGCGCAGCGTGGTGGCCTGTGGCGCATCGGCGCGGGTCTCGCCGGCCGACATGAGCACACTGGAGACGATGGACTTGCAGCGCAGCAGCTGCTGCTGCATTTCCTGCAGGTCGGCCAGCAGGTCGGGGTCTTGCGTGATGGTGGGCATGCGCTGCCAGTCGCCCAGGATGACGGACATGGTGGACAGCGGCGTGCCCAGCTCGTGCGCCGCGCCCGTGGCCAGCAGGCCCATGCGCACGATGTGCTCCTCTTCGCTGGCACGCTGGCGCATGTTGGCCAGCCGTGCGTCACGCCGGCGCAGGTTGGAGACGATGCGGCGCAGGAAGACGACCAGCAGCACCGTGGTCAGCCCGAAGCTGATCAGAATGCCGCTCACGTACAGGCCGGGCAGCCCGTCCGGTCCCGCGGCGCCAATGGGCAGGGGCCAGTGCACGATGGCCAGCACCAGGGTGCACAGCGAGGTGCTGGCAACGATGATCCAGGCGTGCACGGGCCTGAGCAGCACGGCGCCCAGAATGCCCTGCAGCAGGAACAGATAGATGAAGGGATTGCTGGCGCCGCCGCTCAAATACAGCTGTATGGCCAGGGCGAGCACGTCGGCCAGCAGGGCCAGGAACAGGTTGCGCGCCGAGATCTGGCGGCGGTGGCTGCGGTACCAGTAGATGTAGCCAAGATTGGTGAAGACGCTGGCCATCAGCACCAGGGCCATGGCCGGCAGCGGCAGGGTGATGCCGAAGCCGTAGTGCACCAGGGAGATGGTGATCACCTGCCCGACCACGGCAAACCAGCGCAGCTGTATCAGCAGCTGCATGTTCTGGCGTTCGGTGGTGCGCTCGACGCGGAACAGGGACTCTGAAGGCGAATTCACGCGGGCGATTGTGCGCTACCGCAGGCAGCCGTGGCGCGGCAGGGTCTTGTAGAGGACTGGCGTAAAAAAGGCCACCGATGTCATCGGTGGCCCTGTTGCCTGGAGCGACGGCTTTACGGCCTTACGGCCTTACGGCTTGCTGCTTGCCTGCCGGTCATTGCGCCTGACCAGCCAGGCCGCGCCGACCACCATCAGCGCCAGCCCGTACCAGGTCAGCGCATAGACCAGATGGCTGTTGGGGAAGCGGATCACGGTCATGCCCGGGCGCGGCCAGGTGCCGTCCGCCACGGGCTGGCCCGGCAGGCCTGCGTCGATGAAGTAGGGGGCTGCATGGTCCAGGCCCTGGGCCTGAGCAATGGCCGCCACATCGCGCGAGAACCAGCGCTGCTGCGCGGGATCGTTCTCGCGCAGGAAGCCGCCGCGCGGCTCGCCGATACGCAGCAGGCCAGCCACCGTCACCGGGTCCTGGGGCGCCTGTGCGGGCTGATCCTGCCAGCGCGCGCGCTGCGCTGTGGGAATGAAGCCTCGGTTCACCAGCACCTGGTTGCCGTCGTCCATCTGCAGCGGCGTCAGCACCCAGAAGCCGGCGCCCAATTCGGTCACGGCCTGGGTCAGCACGGTCTTGCCGGCCAGCCAGTGGCCGCTGGCCTGCACGGCGCGGTACTCGTGGTCGGCGGCCGTGATCTGCGGCCATTCGGCGGGCGGGGGCAGGGCAGCGGGCGCGGCGTGCACGCGCTGGTCCACACGCTCTATCAAGTCCAGCTTCCAGGCACGGCGCTGGACCTGCCAGCTGCCCAGGAAGATGAAGCCCAAAAACAAGGCGATGCCCACCGAGATGAGCATCGCCTGAGCGAGTGGGCCACGCCGGCGCGATGCGCCGGCGTGGCTGGAGGGCCCGGAGTTTCCGGATGCGGTCAAGGCGTGACCGAGGCCGGAGCCGTCTGCGCGGCAGGGTCGGCCGGCATGGTGTGCTGGGGCATCATGTTGGTGTTCATGTGGAACATGACCCACAGGGTGCCCGCAATGCCGATGGCCACGAAGACCACGGTGAAGATGGTGGACAGCAGGGTCCAGCCGCCTTCGATCTTGCCGTTCATGTGCAGGAAGAAGACCATGTGGACCAGGATCTGCACCACGGCGAAGCCGCCGAGCACCATCACGGCCGTTGCACGGTCCGAGATGACATTGCTCATCACCAGCCAGAACGGGATGGCCGTCAGGATGATCGAGAGCACGAAGCCCCACATATAGCCCGAGAACGTGCTGTGCGGGCCTGCGTCGTGGTGGTGATCGTCATGGCCGTGATGGTCGTGGTGACCGTGGCCATGGCCGGCGTGGATGTCGTGTGCAGCCATTTACAGCACCCCCATCAGGTAAACAAAAGTGAAGACGCCGATCCAGACCACGTCCAAGAAGTGCCAGAACATCGACAGGCACATCAGGCGGCGGTTGTTCTCGTGCGTCAGGCCGTGCTTGTTGATCTGGATCATCAGCGTGACCAGCCAGATCAGGCCAAAGCTCACGTGCAGGCCGTGGGTGCCCACCAGCGTGAAGAACGAGGATAGGAAGGCGCTGCGCTGCGGGCCCGCGCCCTCGTGCAGCAGGTGGGAGAACTCATAGAGTTCCAGGCCCAGGAAGCACAGGCCGAACAGGCCGGTGATGGCCAGCCACAGCTGGGTGCCGCCCAGCTTGCCCTGCTGCTTTTGCAGCATGGCGAAGCCGAAGGTGATGGACGACAGCAGCAGGAAGGCCGTGTTCATCGCCACCAGAGGCAGGTCGAACAGCTGGGCGCCCGTAGGGCCTGCAGCGTAGTTGCGGCCCAGCACGCCATAGGTGGCGAACAGCGCTGCAAAGATCAGGCAGTCGCTCATCAGGTAGAGCCAGAAGCCCAGAGCGGTGCCGTTTTCGGGATGGGGCTCGTCGGCGAGGTGGTACTCGCGCGGGGCCAGGGCGGCAGCGCCGCCTGCGGTGTAACGGGTATCAGACATGACGTGCCAGCTGTTGTGTGCGCAGTTCTTCCGTGGCCGCGACTTCTGCGGCGGGGATGTAGTAGTCGCGCTTGTAGTTGAACGTGTGGATGATCGACGCCAGCACGGTGGCGGCGAACGACGCAATGGCCAGGGGCCACATGTGCCAGATCATCGCGAAGCCGAAGACCGTGGACAGCGCTGCGATCACGACGCCAGCGCCGGTGTTGGACGGCATGTGGACGGGCTTGAAGCCGGTCAGCGGACGCTGGTAGCCGTGCTTCTTCATGTCCCACCAGGCATCGATCTCATGCACCACGGGCGTGAAGGCGAAGTTGTACTGGGGAGGGGGCGAGGAGGTGGCCCACTCCAGCGTGCGGCCTTCCCATGGGTCGCCGGTCACGTCACGCAGCTGGTCGCGCTTGAAGTAGCTGACCACCAGCTGGATCAGGAAGCTGCCGATGCCCAGTGCCACCAGACCGGCGCCCAGGGCGGCGATCACGAACCAGATCTGCAGCGAGGGGTCCTCGAAGTGGTTGGCACGGCGTGTCACGCCCATCAGGCCCAGCACGTACAGCGGTGTGAAGGCGACCCAGAAGCCGACCAGCCAGAACCAGAACGAGCACTTGCCCCAGAACTCGTCGAGCTTGTAGCCGAAGGCCTTGGGGAACCAGAAGTTGATGCCGGCGAACACGCCGAACACCACGCCGCCGATGATCACGTTGTGGAAGTGGGCGATCAGGAACAGGCTGTTGTGCAGCACGAAGTCGGCCGGGGGAACGGCCAGCAGCACGCCGGTCATGCCGCCGATGGCGAACGTGCACATGAAGCCCACGGTCCACAGCATCGGCACCGTGAAGCGGATGCGGCCGCGGTACATGGTGAACAGCCAGTTGAAGATCTTGGCGCCCGTCGGGATCGAGATGATCATCGTCGTGATGCCGAAGAAGGTGTTCACGCTGGCGCCGGAGCCCATGGTGAAGAAGTGGTGCAGCCAGACCAGGTAGGACAGGATGGTGATACACACCGTCGCGTACACCATGGAGGTGTAGCCGAACAGGCGCTTGCGGCTGAAGGTGGAGACGATCTCCGAGAAGATGCCGAAGCAGGGCAGGATCAGGATGTAGACCTCGGGGTGGCCCCAGATCCAGATCAGGTTCACGTACAGCATGGGGTTGCCGCCCAGCTCGTTCGTGAAGAAGTTCGTGCCCACGTAGCGGTCCAGCGACATCAGCACCAGGGCTGCGGTCAGGATGGGGAACGAGGCCACGATCAGCGCGTTGGTGCACAGGGCGGTCCAGGTGAAGACGGGCATCTTCATCAGGTTCATGCCGGGTGCGCGCATCTTGATGATGGTCACGATCAGGTTGATGCCTGACAGCGTGGTGCCGACGCCGGCCACCTGCAATCCCCAGATGTAGTAGTCAAGCCCGACCCCGGGGTTCTGCGCCCCCAGGTTGGACAGTGCCAGCCAGCCGGAGGTGGAGAACTCGCCCAGGAACAGCGAGATCATCACCAGCACGGCGCCGCCCGTGGTCATCCAGAAGCTGAAGTTGTTCAGGAACGGGAAGGACACGTCGCGGGCGCCGATCTGCAGCGGCACCAGATAGTTCATCAGGCCGGTCACGAAGGGCATGGCCACGAAGAAGATCATGATCACGCCGTGGGCCGTGAAGATCTGGTCGTAGTGGTGCGGAGGCAGGTAGCCCAGGTTGTCGCCGAAGGCCATGGCCTGCTGCAGGCGCATCATCAGCGCGTCGGCAAAGCCGCGCAGCAGCATGACCAGACCGAGGATCATGTACATGATGCCGATCTTCTTGTGGTCGATGCTGCACAGCCAGTCGCGCCACAGCGGGCCCCACAGGCGGAACTTGGTGAGCAGGCCCAGCACGGCAAGGCCGCCGAGCACCACGGCGATGAAGGTCGCCAGCACGATGGGCTCATGCGCCATCGGGATGGAGTCCCAAGTGATGCGTCCCAGCAGCCAGTGGGCCTGTGCCGGGGAGGTATGTTCAGACATATCGAGTCTCTTAGGTCGTGATGGGAGCGGGCGGCGGTCTGGCCGTCGTCCGCGTCCGCTAACTGCTTATTGCTGCGCAGCGGCTGCGGAGCCGTCGCGCTGGTCCAGGAAGGCCACGACGCGGTCGGCGTTTTGCACCGTGCACACATCCTGGGGCAGGTTCATGCCCACGGCCTTGAGATAGGCTTCGCCGCCGGCAGCGTCGATGGCCATCATGTGATGCATGCACATCTTGCCTTCTTCGACACAGCGGTTGAGCACCTTGTCGTACAGGCCTTCGTCCACCGTGGCGAAGCGCTCGACCGGGTTGCGCTCGCTGGGCTTGACCAGGTTCAGGTAGGTATCGCGCGTCAGGGCCTTGCCTTCGGACTTGGCCTTGGCAACCCACTGGTCGAACTCTTCGTTGCTCAGGCCATGGAACTTGAACGTCATGCCCGAGAAGCCGGCGCCGCTGTAGTGCGATGCCAGGCCGTGGAACACGCCGGGCTTGTTGATCACGGCGTTCAGCTCGGTCTGCATGCCGGGCATGGCATAGATCATGCCGGCCAGGTCAGGCACGTAGAAGGAGTTCATCGTCGAGGTGGCGGTCAGCTTGAAGTGGATGGGACGATCCACGGGAGCGGCCAGCTCGTTGACGGTGGCGATGCCTTTTTCAGGGATGAAGAACAGCCACTTCCAGTCCATGGCCACGACCTGCACCTCCAGCGGCTTGACATCGGTGCTCAGCGGCTTGGTGGCCGAGACGCGGTCCAGCGGACGGTAGGGGTCCAGCTTGTGGGTGCTGATCCAGGTGATGGCGCCCAGCGCGATGATGATCATCAGCGGCACGGACCAGATCACCAGCTCCAGCGTGGTGGAGTGGTGCCATTCGGGGTCGTAGTGGGCCTCGGTGTTCGACTGGCGGTATTTCCAGGCGAAAAGCAGCGTGAGGATGATCACCGGGATGATGATGATCAGCATCAGCAAGGTGGCCGTGACCACCAGGTTGCCTTGCTGCGCGGCGATGTCGCCGGCGGGGTTGAGCACGACGGCTTTGCTGCAGCCAGTGAGACTGGCTGTCAAAGCGGCCGCGGTGAGCCACGCAGGCCCACGGAGTTCCTTGATTTTTAGCATGCTAGGGGCGCAACAAGAGCGCGTTTACATAGAAACGCGGATTACAAGATCCGGGCAAATGTATTACGAAGTATAAATTTGTCCATTGGACATTTTGTCCAACGTCAAGGAGAACCCGGGAACTTTCTGCTACCTGGGCGGGTGCACGGCAGGTGCCTGGCGGTCCGGAGGCCGCATTTTCGCCTCGCGCGCAGCAGGACAAACACCGAGGCCGGTCGAGGTGGAAACCGCCTTGCGCCAGATCAAGCGAGGGCGTAGAACAGAGCTGTCAGTGAGACGAGACAAGGAGCATCCATCTATGAGCGGCCTCGACACAACTGCAAGCTTCCCCGGCGGAAGCTATGAGAGCAAAGAATCTCTGTCCCGCGCCGACACCCACGAAGATGTCACGCCCAACGAAATCGCCGTCGGCGTGATCATCGGGCGATCCTCGGAGTACTTCGACTTCTTCGTGTTCGGCATCGCCTGCGTGCTGGTCTTCCCGGCACTGCTGTTTCCCTACCTTTCCAAGCTCGACGGCACGCTGATGTCGTTCGCCATCTTCTCGCTTGCCTTCGTGGCCCGGCCGCTGGGCACGGCGCTGTCCATGGCCGTGCAGCGGCGCTGGGGGCGGGCGACCAAGCTGACGCTGGCGCTGTTTCTGCTGGGCGTGTGCACCGTGGGCATGGCCTTCCTGCCCAGCTACCAGCAGGCGGGGGTGAATGCCATCATCGTGCTGGCGCTGCTGCGCATAGGCCAGGGCATTGCGCTGGGCGGCTCGTGGGACGGCCTGCCGTCGCTGCTGGCCATGTCGGCGCCCAAGAACCGGCGGGGCTGGTATTCGATGATGGGCCAGTTGGGTGCGCCGCTGGGCTTCGTGCTCGCGGCAGGGCTGTTTGCCTTCATCTACGCCCATGTGGGAGCCGACGAGTTCCTCAGCTGGGGCTGGCGCTATCCCTTCTGCGTGGCCTTTGCCATCAACGTCGTGGCCCTGTTTGCCCGGCTGCGCCTGGTCGTGGGCCAGTCCTACACCGAACTGCTGCAGCAGCGTGAGCTGGAGCCCATGGGCGTGCTGCCGCTGATGCGCGACGAGGGACGCAACGTGGTGATCGGCGCGTTTGCCGCCCTGGCCAGCTTTGCGCTGTTCCACCTGGTGACGATCTTCCCGCTGTCCTGGATCTCGCTGTATTCGGACCAGTCGGTGACCCATGTGCTCGGAGTGCAGATCGTGGGCGCCTTCTGTGCGGCTGCCGCCATCATGGTCTCGGGCTGGCTGGCCGACCGTGTGGGCCGGCGCAACACGCTGGGCACCATGGCCTGCCTGATCGGCATCTTCAGCTTCCTGGCGCCCTGGCTGCTGGGCAGCGGAACGATGGGGAACAACGTGTTCATCATCGTCGGCTTCATCCTGCTGGGCCTGTCCTATGGCCAGGCGGCAGGCACGGTGACGTCCAACTTCCCCTCACGCTATCGCTACACGGGTGCCGCGTTGTCCTCGGACATGGCCTGGCTGGTGGGCGCGGCATTCGCTCCGCTGGTGGCCCTGGGCGTGTCCTCGCGCTTCGGACTGGTGGCGCTGGGGATCTATCTGCTGTCGGGTGCGCTGTGCACGCTGGCGGCGCTGGGCATCAACCGCGCCATCGAGACGCGCGACTGAACGGGCCCTCGCAAGCCAAAGGCCGGCTCTGCCGGCCTTTTTCGTTGTGACTTCGCCTCAGGGGTTTTCACCGTAGCGCTGCTTGAAGTCGAATTCGAGCCTGTCGCAGTCCTGCACCGATTCAAACTGCTGCGTCTTGCGCTCGGCCTCTGGCCGCGCGGTTTCCTTGCGGCAGATCTTGATGGTTTCGCGCTCCACCCAGCGCGCCTCGCCTTCGGGCGTGGACAGCAACTGGCCAGCCAGCATGAGCACAGCGAAGAAGGCCACGGGCAGGCCGATGAGCCAGGGCACGATGCGGCTTTTTGGCGGCTTGGGCGATTTCGGCGGTGTTGGCGGTTTGGCCGGATCGGATCCGTTGGCGCTGGCAGCGGTGGCCGGTTCGCTGGAGTGAGGCTCGGGTGTCTGTGGTTGCGCCATGGTGTGCTTGCTGTGGTTCCGGCTGGCGATTATCCAGGGCGCCCATCGCGCGCAGTCTGAGCGGGATCAGGGAACGGCGAGATCGCCTGTGCTAGCCATCTCCCTCATCTCCTGCACCAGCCATTTCTCCAGCGCAAGAATGTCGGCCCTGCGCCCCGGATGGGGCGCCACCCACAGCTGCAGGCGCCGCGGACCGGCCAGTCGCGCGCCGCTGTTGCGCGCGCATGTCAGCGATCCGGCCAGTGACGGGCTGGAGATCGTGCTCAAGGGCGGGCAGATGGGAGGAGAGGCCTTCTTTGGCCACGTGCGTGATGGAGGCCAGGCAGGGCTCGCTGCCGCAACCATGGGGCAAACCTATAATGCGCGTTGGTCCCGACGGGACACCCTCCCGCCAGGGACAGCGCCCCGCGTGCGCGCTCCGAACTCCTAGACACCATGAGCACACCCACTTTCACCGTTGCCGACATTCGCAAGAGCTTTCTGGACTTTTTTGCATCCAAGGGCCACACCATCGTGGAGTCGAGCCCCCTGGTGCCCGGCAACGATCCGACGCTGATGTTCACCAACTCGGGCATGGTCCAGTTCAAGGACGTGTTCCTGGGCACCGACAAGCGCCCCTACAAGCGCGCCACCTCGGTGCAGACCTGCCTGCGCGCAGGCGGCAAGCACAACGATCTGGAAAACGTGGGCTACACGGCCCGCCACCACACCTTCTTCGAGATGCTGGGCAACTGGTCCTTCGGCGACTACTTCAAGCGCGAGTCGCTCAAGTGGGCCTGGGAGCTGCTGACCGAGGTCTACAAGCTGCCCAAGGAACGCCTGCTGGCCACGGTCTACGCCGAGGACGACGAGGCCTATGACATCTGGACCAAGGAAATCGGCCTGCCGCCCGAGCGCGTGATCCGCATCGGCGACAACAAGGGCGGCCGCTACAAGAGCGACAACTTCTGGATGATGGCCGACACCGGCCCCTGCGGCCCCTGCTCAGAAATCTTCTACGACCACGGCGCGCACGTGGCCGGCGGCCCTCCGGGCAGCCCTGACGAAGACGGCGACCGCTTCATCGAAATCTGGAACAACGTGTTCATGCAGTTCGACATGTTTGAAACGCGCGTAGAGCATCACCTCAACCGTGCGCAAGTCGATGCACTAGTAGCCGATGCCCATGCGCGTAGTGCCAACTACAAAGTGGTGGCTGAGGGGGATACTTGGCAGTATGTCGAGTTCGATGCCAAGAAGCTGCCCGCGCCTTGCGTGGACACCGGCATGGGCCTGGAGCGCTTGGCCGCCATCCTGCAGCATGTGCACAGCAACTACGAGATCGACCTGTTCCAGGCGCTGATCAAGGCCGCTGCGCGCGAGACGCACATCGCCGACATCGAGACCCCCTCGCTCAAGGTGATCGCCGACCACATCCGCGCCACCGCCTTCCTGGTGGCCGACGGCGTGATCCCCTCCAACGAAGGCCGCGGCTACGTGCAGCGCCGCATCGTGCGCCGCGCCATCCGCCACGGCTACAAGCTGGGCCAGAAGACCCCGTTCTTCCACAAGCTGGTCAAGGACCTGGTGGCCGTGATGGGCGATGCCTATCCCAAGATCCGCGAGCAGGAAGCGCGCATCACCGAAGTGCTGCGGGTCGAGGAAGAGCGTTTCTTCGAGACCCTGGCCAATGGCATGGATATTCTGGACGCTACTTTGGATGGACTTCTGGCAAAGAGAATTGCGAAAGAAATTGATCCTGAATGTTCGCTAGTTTCGACTTGGTGTGGCGGTGGCGTGAATTGGGTCAATGGGTATCGATTTGCAAGGCTTGGTGCCAAGGGGGGTGATGATTTTGACGTTCTATTGGCAGAGCGCTCGGACCATCAAATGACTGATTTCTACCCGCGAGACTGGTCTAGCTTGGTTCTGCCCGGTGACGTGGCCTTCAAGCTGCACGACACCTATGGCTTCCCGCTGGACCTGACCAACGACGTCTGCCGTGAGCGCGGCGTGGGCGTGGACGAGGCGGGCTTCCAGACCGCCATGGAAGAGCAGAAGAACAAGGCCCGCGCAGCAGGCAAGTTCAAGATGGACCGCGCCCTGGAATACACGGGCGATGCCAATGCCTTCACGGGCTACCAGAAGCTGGCCGAGGCCGCCAAGGTGGTGGCGCTGTATGCCGAAGGCAGCGCCGTGCAGGAACTGAAGGCCGGCCAGAGCGGCGTGGTCGTGCTCGACACCACGCCTTTCTACGCCGAGTCCGGCGGCCAGGTGGGCGACCAGGGTGTGATCAGCACCGCGGGCGCACGCTTCGCGGTCGAGGACACGCTCAAGATCAAGGCCGATGTGTTCGGCCACCACGGCGTGCTGGAGTCCGGCAGCCTCAAGGTGGGCGATGCCGTGCAGGCCGAGGTGGACACGCAGCTGCGTGCGGCCACCATGCGCAACCACTCGGTCACGCACATCATGCACAAGGCCCTGCGCGAAGTGCTGGGCGACCACGTGCAGCAAAAGGGCTCGCTGGTCAACGCCGAGCGCACGCGCTTCGACTTTGCCCATAACCAGCCCGTGACCGCTGAAGAGATCCGCGAGATCGAACGCCGCGTGAACGCCGAGATCCTGGCCAACACGCCCACCGATGCGCGCGTGATGGACATCGAATCGGCCAAGGCCACGGGCGCCATGATGCTGTTCGGCGAGAAGTACGGCGACTCCGTGCGCGTGCTGGACATCGGCAGCAGCCGCGAGCTGTGCGGCGGCACCCACGTGCAGCGCACGGGCGACATCGGCCTGTTCAAGGTGGTGGGCGAAGGCGGCGTGGCCGCTGGCGTGCGCCGCATCGAGGCGGTGACCGGCGAGAACGCGCTGGCCTACCTGCAATCGCTGGAATCCACGGTGGACCAGGCCGCCGCCGCGCTGAAGGCGCCGACGGCCGAGCTGAACACCCGCATCGGCGGTGCGCTGGAGCAGATCCGCGCGCTGGAGAAGGAAGTGGCTGCGCTCAAGGGCAAGCTCGCTTCCAGCCAGGGCGACGAGCTGGCCGGCCAGGCCGTGGACGTCAAGGGCATCAAGGTGCTGGCCGCCAGGCTCGAAGGCGCCGACGCCAAGACCCTGCGCGACACCATGGACAAGCTCAAGGACAAGCTGGGCGCCGCAGCCATCGTGCTGGCCGCCGTCGATGGCGACAAGGTGCAACTGGCCGCAGGCGTGACCAAGGCCGAGACCTCGCGCATCAAGGCTGGCGATCTGGTGAACTTCGTGGCCAGCCAGGTCGGCGGCAAGGGCGGCGGCAAGCCCGACATGGCCATGGCCGGCGGCACGGACGCTTCGGGCCTGCCCGCGGCGCTGGCCGGTGTGCAGGCCTGGGTGGCAGAGCGCGTCTGACCCAGCTGCGCGGCAGATGATTCCTGCTGCCCCTTCTTCGGGACGCCCCGGTGGACTCCACCGGGGCGTCTTGCCGTGGGCGCTGCGTATGACCTACATGGCCTGGGTGATGGGCGTGCTGGCGCAATCGGCCGCTGCCGCCGCGCAAAGCGTGGTCTTCATCAACCCCGGCCGGTCCGACGAGCGCTACTGGACCACGGTCAGCGAGGCCATGCAGGACGCGGCCAACAGCCTGGGCATGCAGCTGCAGGTCCGCTATGCCCAGCGCGACCACCTGCGCCCCATCGAGATTGCGCGCCAGATTGCCGCCTTGCCCAAGGCGCAGCGGCCCCGCTACGTGATGTTTACCAACGACTACAGCGTGGCGCCTGAAATCCTGCGCACGCTGGAGGCCGCAGGCATCGACAGCTTCATGGCCTTCAGCGGCGTGCCCGAGACATTGCGCGGCCAGACAGGCGTGGCGCGGGAGCGCTATCGCCACTGGCTGGGCAGCCTGGAGCCGGGCGCCGAAGAGGCCGGCTACCTGACCGCCAAGTCACTGTTCGCCGCTGCACGGGCGTCGGGCCAGGCGCGTGCGGCCGATGGCCGGCTGCACATGGTGGCCATTGCCGGGGACCGCTCCACGCCCTCCTCGGTGGAACGCAATGCCGGCATGCGCCGCGCGGCGGCCGAGGCCAGCGACGTGGTGCTGCAGCAGGAAGTCTTTGGCGAATGGCGCCGCGAACGCGCCGAGCAGCAGGCGGCCGTGCTGTTCCAGCGCTATCCCGAGGTTCGCCTGGTCTGGGCGGGCAACGACGAGATGGCCTTTGGCGCCATGCAGGCCTGGCGGGCGCGGGGCGGCTCGCCGGGGCGTGACGCCTTCTTCAGCGCCATCAATTCATCGGCTGCCGCCATGACGGCGCTGCGCACGGGCGAGCTGTCGGCACTGGCGGGCGGCCATTTCCTGACCGGCGCCTGGGCCCTGGTCATGCTCTACGACCATGCGCACGGCGCCGATTTCGCCTCCGAAGGGCTGGAGCAGGTGCGGCCCATGTTCACGCTGCTGGACAAGTCCCAGATCGACCGCTACGAGCACAGGATCAGTGCGCCGCTGGCCCCTCTGGACTTTCGCAGCTACAGCAAGCACCTCAATCCCCGGCTGCGGCGCTACGGATTCGAGCTCAAGCACCTGCTGCGCTGAGCGCCTTCCATGCCCCGCTTCCGTTCGATCGCCTCCCTGCTGATCCTGCGCATCATGCTGCTGGCCGTGGCCTGCATGCTGGTGTTTGGCGGCGCCCACGCCTGGTGGGAGTACCGCAAGGGGCAGCAGGAGTTTCGCCGCTCCATGGAGACGCTGGTGGCCAACAGCATGATCTCGCTGTCCGCCGCGCTGTGGGACATCGAGCCGGCCCTGGTGCGCGAGCAGGTGCAGTGGCTGGGCAAGCTGCCCCTGGTGGGCCATGTGCAGCTGCGCGTCACCTCCACGGGCGAGATGTACGAGGCGGGCGAGCCCAGGGATGGCCGCGCGCCTGCCGTGTCCATGCTCATTCCGGCACCGCGTCACAGCCAGTCCAGCCTGCCGCTGGGCGAACTGCAGGTCTGGGAGAACCGGGGCCACTACCTGGAGGTGCTGCGCGACTCTACGCTGCGCGTGCTGCTGGGCTATGCGATGTTCACGGCCCTGGTCTGTCTGATGGTGGCCTGGGTGATGCGCAGGGAGCTGCGCCAGCCGCTGCAGCAGATTGCGGGCTTTGCGGCCAGCCTCAAGCCCAATGAGTTGTCGAGGCCCTTGGTGCTGGAGCGGGCGCGCCGCGGGCAGCGCGACGAGATCGACATGGTGGTGCAGGGCTTTGGCCAGTTGCAGCATGACCTGCGCGGCCACATCGAGCATCTGGACCTGCTGGTGGCCCAGCGCACGGCCCAGCTGGAGGAGCTGGTGGAAGAGGTCAAGCGCATGTCGCTGACCGATGCGCTCACCGGATGCCTCAACCGCCGCGCCATGGACGAGCGCCTGGCCTCCGAGGTCGCCCAGGGCCAGCGCCTGGATGCGGCCCTGAGCGTGATGTTCGTGGACGTGGACCGCTTCAAGCAGGTCAATGACAGGCACGGCCATGCCGCAGGCGATGCCGTGCTGCGCGAGGTGGCACGGCGTTGCCGGCACGCACTGGAGCGGGAGCCTTCGGCGCAATGGATGGCGCGCTATGGCGGTGAGGAGTTCCTGATCGTGATGCCGGGTGTGGCTGCGGCCCAGGCCTGGGCGCTGGCCGGGCAGCTGCGCGAGGCCATACGCTCCACGCCCATACAGGTCCATGGCCTGGAGCTGGCGGCGACGGCCAGCTTTGGCGTGGCGCAACTGCAGGGCGCCGAGAGCGCGCAGGAACTGCTGCAGCGCGCCGATGCCATGCTCTACGAGGCCAAGCACGCCGGGCGCGACTGCGTGCGCGTGGCCGGCCTCGCCTGAACGGCACGGCGCCAGGGTCGGCTCAGAACAGTTCGATGTCGTTGCTGTTCACCTGGGGTGCCAGCAGCCCCTGGGTGATCAGATCACCGTAGTACCAGGTCTGGTTGCGGCCATGCTCCTTGGCGTGGTAGAGGGCCTGGTCGGCATGGCCCAGCACCTCCACGGGTGCGCCGGTGCCCATGGCGGCAAAGCCCGTGCTCACGGTGATGCGGCCGACCTGGGGGAATTCGTAGCTCTCCACGTCGTGGCGCAGGCGCTCCAGCGCCTTGCGGGCATTGACCAGGCTGACCGAGCGCAGCAGCACCACGAATTCCTCGCCGCCGAAGCGGAACACACGGTCCTTGGCGTCGAAGCAGCTGCGCAGGATGTTGGCCACCAGGATCAGCACCTCGTCGCCATACAGGTGGCCAAAGCGGTCGTTGATGCGCTTGAAATGGTCGATGTCGATGGCGGCCAGCCACTGGCCGGGAACGTCTTCCGTGGCCACGCCCGGCATGGCCATCGGCGGCTCCTGCAGCGACAGGCGCAGGAACTGCTCGTCGAAGGTCTTGCGGTTGAGCAGGCCGGTCAGCGCATCGCGTTCGCTGTAGTCCAGCAGGCTCTGGTAGTTGTGATAGACGCCGAAGATGCCCTGGATCACATCCAGCCGGCTGGGCGAGAAGGCCGTGGACTGCGTGATCTCCAGGCAGTGGTAGGCCGTCTCCTGGCGCCACAGCGGCAGCCACAGCACGTGCTGGCCATCGGGCTGCACGGCCGAGGCGATGAGGGCACGCTGCTGCAGCGCCTGCTGCAGCGCGGGCATAGAGGCCAGCTCCACGCTTTGCGGGTCATACAAGGCCTCGGCATCGGTGGACATGACCTGATCGCCCTGGCTCCAGGTGCGCGCACGCACGCAGTGCCTGCCGTCGGGCATGGCGAACAGCTCCAGCGCCCGCACCTGCACCACGCCATTGAGCTTGAACAGGGTGGACAGCACCGAGATTTCCAATCGCAGATGATCCCTGTGGGCCGTCATCTCGACCAGATTCTGTAGCAATGGCTGCATGCGAGGCCTTGTATTGGAAGAGGGCGCGACCGGCTCAGCGGCGCTCAAACACCAGATCCCACACACCGTGGCCCAGGCGGATGCCACGGTTCTCGAACTTGGTCAGCGGCCGGTAGTCGGGCTTGGCGGCATAGCCTTCGGCCGTGTTGGCCAGCAGGGGTTCCGCGCCCAGCACCTCCAGCATCTGCACCGCATAGGGCTCCCAGTCGGTGGCGCAGTGGATGTAGCCACCGGGACGCAGCCGGCGTGCCAGCTTGGCCACCAGAGGCTCCTGGATCAGTCGGCGCTTGTTGTGCTTTTTCTTGTGCCAGGGATCGGGGAAGAAGATGTGGATGCCGTCCAGGCTGGCCTCGGGCAGCATGTTGTCGATGACTTCGACGGCGTCGTGCTGCAGGATGCGGATGTTGGAGATGTCCTGCTCGCCAATGCGCTTGAGCAGGGCGCCCACGCCGGGCTCGTGCACCTCGCAGCACAGGAAGTTGTCATCGGGGCGCACGCGCGCGATGTGCGCCGTGGCCTCGCCCATGCCGAAGCCGATCTCCAGGATCAGGGGGGCCTGGCGGCCATAGGTGGCCAAGGCATCCAGCGGCGCGGCCTGGTAGTTCAGCACGAAGCGCGGACCCAGCTCCTCGAAGGCCTTGGCCTGGCCTGTCGTGGTGCGGCCGGCGCGGCGCACATAGCTCTTGATGGTCTTGGGATGGGCCACGCCCTCGGGCGGCTGGCCGGTACGGGCGGCCGCAGGTGTGGAGGGCGAAGAGGAATCGTGCGGCGCACCGGGGGCAGCGGACATGGTGTTCGGGGTATCGCCGTCCATGGACTGCTCGGCTTGGGGGGAAGAAATTGGGTTCACGGGCTCAATTGTATGTATGGCGCCAGCCCCTGACCCAGAACTGCAGCGCTTCGCCCAATGCGGCCTGGGGTGATGGCTGGGCCAGTCCCAGGTGGGCGGCTGCGGTGCGCAGCGCGGTCACGGGGGCGCTCAGGTCCAGTGCGGGGGCACCGTGCTGCTTGGAAAGCTTTTCGCCGTCGGGCATGAGCACCAGCGGCGTGTGCAGATACTGCGGGTGATCTATGCCCAGGGCGCGCTGCAGCAGTATCTGGCGGGGCGTATTGTCGGCGAGGTCGGCGCCGCGCACCACATGGGTGATGCCCTGCAGGCCGTCATCGACGACCACGGCCAACTGGTAGGCCCACAGGCCGTCGGCCCGGCGCAGGACAAAGTCGCCCACGCCGTGGATCACATCCTGCTGCTGGGCGCCCAAGCGGCGGTCCTGCCAGTGCAGCACGGGGTCGTGGCGGGTGAAGCGGTCCAGCGCAAAGCGCCAGGCCCGGGCGCTCTTGCCGTGCAGGCCGTCGCGGCAGGTGCCGGGGTAGGGCCGCTCCACATGGCGCTCATGGGCCCAGCCCAGGTTTTCCCAGGCTGCCTCGATGTCCTTGCGCGTGCAGCCGCAGGGATAGGCCAGGCCGCAGGCCTTGAGCCGCTCCAGTGCGCTTTCGTAGAAGGTGTGGCGGCCGGACTGCCAGACGGGCTCTTCATCCGGCAGCAGGCCGCAGGTGGCAAGCTGGTTCAGGATGGCGGTGTCGGCACCGGGCTGGCAGCGCGGAGGGTCTATGTCCTCGATGCGCACCAGCCAGCGGCCGCCATGGGCGCGTGCATCCAGCCAGCTGGCCAGCGCCGCCACCAGGGAGCCTGCATGCAGCAGGCCCGTGGGTGAGGGCGCAAAGCGGCCGACATACGGGGATGGGGCGGGTGCGGAGCCGGTCTCGGCGGATTCAGGGGCGGCGGGAATCATCGGGGCCGGATGTTAAGGCCTTGCGCCGCCCCCTGCCAGGACCTGGTGGCCTGGTTCAGTCCGCAACCAACGCCAGGGCCATTTCCAGTCCCGAGACAAAGGCATCCTCCACGCGGCGGCCAATGCACCAGTCGCCGCACAGGCCCAGGCCCGCATCCTTGTTGCGCAAATGGCTGCGGCCCAGCGGCGACAGGGTCTGCGCATGGGGCCAGAGGTAGACGCTGGCATGGCGGGGAGGGATGCGGATGCGCGTGATCTCGCCAAAGGCCTTCTGCATCTTGGCCAGCACGCGCGGGGCGTCGTCGGCGCGGTGCTCCTGCGACCATTGGGGGCTGGCCAGCACGGTCCAGCGTTCGCTTTGGGAGCGGCCCGGCTTGGAGGATTCTCGTGCCACCCAGACCGCGCGCTCATGCGTGGTGCGCGCTGCATTCCACTGCGGCCCCAGGGTGGACAGGCCGGCCTCGGTGGCCATGGGGTAGGACAGCGTCAGCGCCCAGCAGGGCGCCATTTCCACGGCCGCCATTCCCTGCACCAGCGACAGGGCCAGGGGCGTGGTCTGCAGCAGCTGGCGCGCCTGTGGGGCGGGCAGGGCGAGTATCACTTCATCGAAGCCTGCGCGGATCTGCGTGGTCGGCTCGGTCGTCTCCACATGCAGGCTCCAGCCGTGCGATCCGGGCTGGCGTTCGAGCTTGGTCACGCGCTGGCCCAGGTGCAGGCGGTCGGCATCCCACAGCGGCGCGGCCCAGGCCAGCGGCAGGGCCTGCATGTCGGGCGTGGCCACCCAATGGGCTTCGGTGGGTGCGGGGGCGGCGCTGGACTGGCGGCCCTGCGCATCCAGCACGCGCAGCGTGCTCACGCTCCAGGGGCGGCACAGGCCGGGCACGGTCTGCAGGGCCAGCTCGAAGCGCTTGTCGCGCACGGTGAAATACTGCGCGCCGATGTCGAAGGCGCCATGCGCGGCGTTGACAGAGCGCATGCGCCCGCCCACCTGGGGCAGCCGCTCGTAGACATGGACATCGTGGCCGGCCTGCATCAGCGTGCGTGCGCAGGCCAGGCCCGCCATGCCGGCGCCAATCACGGCAATGCGGCGTGCGCCGGCCTTGGGGCGCGCCTTGGAGGCTTCGGGGGGCTTGGTGGCCTTTTTCTTGACCGTGGACTTGGAGGCAGCGCGGGAAGCGTTCATGGAGCAGACCTTTGCGGGCAGTGGCAGATTCCGGGAAGCATGTCCTTTCCGGCCTGCTCCACCGCAGCGGCGTGGCAGGCCGGGACCTGTAACCACTCTACACCCGCGAAGACCGCCCGGCGGCGTGCGCCAGCTCAATGTCGGTGATGATTTTCCATGAGAGCGCGGCGTGTGGCGGGGCTCTCCAACTGCTGCAGCCACCACTGCAGCGCGCGCGGCGGGACCTGCTGCGGCGGGCAGGACCATGCGTAGTACATGCGCACATTGCGCGAGGGGCGGGCAACCTGGCGCGTCACCAGCAGGCCGGCCTGCACATACACATCGGCCATGAAATGGGGCAGGAAGCCGCAGCCTATGCCGCGCACCTGGGCCTCGATCTTGGCCTGCATGGAGTCCACGGTGAAGATGTCCTGGCCGCTGAGCAGGCCCATGCTGGCGCTGTCGCGCAGGCCTGAATCGGCCACGGCGATGATGCGGTGCTGCAGCAAGGTGGCGTCGGTGATGGGCTCGGGCGCCGTGGCCAGCGGATGGTGGGGCGCCACGGCAAAGACGAAGTCCAGCTCGCCCAGCTCGCAGGCCTGCAGGCCCGCCACGTTGCTGGAGTTGACCGCCACCCCGATGGCCAGGTCGGCCCGGCCCGAGGTCAGCGTCTCCAGCGTGCCGGTGAGGATGCCGTCGCGCAGCTTCAGCCGCGTGGGTGGCTGCATGGCGTAGAAGGCCTCGACCAGCTCCAGCATCGGCGTGCGCGCCACGGCACCATCGACCACGATGGTCAGGTGCGGCTCCCAGCCCGTGGCCACGCGGCGCACGCGATGCGCCACGGTGTCGATCTCATGCAGCAGGCGCACCCCCTCGCGCAGCAGCTCCCGGCCGGCCTCGGTGGGCTGGGCGTGGCGCGAGCGGCGGTCGAACAGCAGCACGTCCAGCGCATCTTCGATCTGGCGCACACGGTAGGTCAGGGCACTGGGCACCAGGCCCAGCTGGCGTGCAGCGGCGGCAAAGCTGCCGGCCTCGGCAATGGCCTGGAGCATGGCCAGGCTGTCGGGGGTGAGCACGTCGCGGGGGCTGGGCATGGGGCGTTATGGCTTCAAAAGCTTTGAATGATGCCATCAATCCTGCTGCGCCTTGCCTGCGGCAGCCGCTTCTACAGTGGAGCCATCGACGCAAGAGTTTCGAAGATCTGACACGTTGGAAAGGGACAAAAACATGATCGCCCTGCGCAAATCCCGGGAACGCGGCCATGCCGACCATGGCTGGCTGCGCTCGCACCACAGCTTCTCGTTTGCGGGCTACCACGATCCGCGCCACATGGGCTTTGGCAACCTGCGCGTGATCAACGAAGACCACATCGCCCCGGGCACGGGCTTCGGCTCCCATGGCCACAAGGACATGGAGATCATCAGCTACGTGCTCGAAGGCCGGCTCTCGCACAAGGACAGCATGGGCAATGAGCAGACCATCTCGCCCGGCGAGGTGCAGCGCATGAGCGCCGGCTCGGGCGTGGTCCACAGCGAGCACAACCATGCGCCGGGCCAGACCACGCATTTCCTGCAGATCTGGCTGCTGCCCAGCGAAACGGGCATTGCGCCCGGCTATGCGCAAAAAGCCTTTGCCGACGATGAAAAGCGCGGCCGGCTGCGCCTGGTGGCCTCGCCCGATGGCGCCGAGGGCTCGGTCACCGTCCATGCCGATGCCCGCCTCTATGCAGGCCTGTTCGACGGCGATGAGCAGGCCGAGCTGGAGCTGCCCGCCGGCCGCAAGACCTATGTGCACCTGGTGCGCGGCGCGCTGAGCGTCAATGGGCAACGGCTGACAACGGGCGATGCGGCCCTTGTGGAGAATGAACCGCGACTGCGCCTGCACGACGGGGAACAGTCCGAGGTCCTGGTCTTCGATCTGCAAGCCTGAGAGCGTGCACAGCACGCTCTGAAGATTCACGAGGAGTACCCATCATGTTGAACCGTCTGAGCAACCCGCTGGCGCTGGCCGGCCGCATCCTGATCGCGCTGATGTTCGTGCCTGCGGGCTTTCAGAAAATCGGAGGCTTCGCCGGGACCGTGGGCTATGCCGCATCGGTAGGCATGCCCATGCCGCAGATCGGCGTGGCCATTGCCCTGGTGGTGGAGATCGTCGGCGGCCTGGCCTTGCTGCTGGGCTGGTGCACGCGCTGGGCGGCCCTGGTGCTGGCCTTCTTCACGCTGGTGGCCAGCTTCTTCTTTCACGCCTACTGGAGCGTGCCGGCCGACGCGGCCATGATGCAGCAGCTGCTGTTCTGGAAGAACATCGCCGTGACTGGCGGCCTACTGGGCTTTGCCGCCCACGGTGCCGGCGGCTGGAGCGTGGATGCGCGCCGCCATTGAGTGGGTCGGGCAGCGTTGGCCATGCCCTGATTTTTGTTAGGCTACTGTCTTGAGTGGGCCCCGCAGCAGCGCTGCGGGGCCCTTTGGCGTGGATGGATTGATGAATGCGGCGCTGGCTGGCCTGTGGCTGCGCAGGGCGTCCGAGGATTGGATTTCTTGTATGGCAGATATCGTGGTGGTCTACCACTCGGGTTACGGACACACCCAGCGCATGGCCCAGGCCGTGGCCGACGGCGCAGGCGCGCGCATGCTGTCGATCGACAGCGACGGCCAGCTGCCTGCGGGTGGCTGGGAGCTGCTGGCGGCGGCAGATGCCATCATCTTCGGCTCGCCCACCTACATGGGCGGGCCCAGCTGGCAGTTCAAGCGCTTTGCCGATGCCTCGTCCAAGCCGTGGTTCGTGCAGGCCTGGAAGGACAAGCTGTTCGCCGGCTTCACCAACAGTGCCAGCGTCAACGGCAACAAGCAGACCACGCTGGACTACCTGTTCCAGCTGGCCATGCAGCACGGCGGACTGTGGGTGGGCAGCGGCATGCTGCCGTCCAACGCGCGCGCCGCGCAGCGCAACGACCTCAACTGGATAGGCGCCTTCAGCGGCGCCATGGCGCAATCGGCCTCGGATGCCTCGGCCGCCGAGATGCTGCCGGGCGACCTGGAGACGGCGCGCGTGTTCGGCGAGCGCGTGGCGCAGCAGGCGCTGCGGCTGATGCGCCAGGCCGGCGCGGCTTGATCGGCCGGCTCCACTGAACCTCACGCCCCCAGCCGGTCCAGCAGGCTGTACCAGGCCACTCCCGCCGCTATGTACAACCGTTGCAACCCATGCAGCGGTATCGGCTGAACCGGCGTTACCGGAAAAGAGCAGGCCAGCGCATTTCCGCCGGCCATCAGCGCTGCCGCCTCCCGCCCCAGCAGGGTGGCCATGGCAATGCCGCGGCCGTTGTAGCCCAAGGCCATGGTGATGCCGGGGGCAGGCTGGTGCAGATGGGGCATGAAGTCGCGTGTGACGGCGATGCGCCCGGCCCAGCGGTACTCGTATTGGAGGGGCCCCAGGCCGGGAAACATCAGCGCCACGGCGCGTTCCAGATGGGCATAGTCGCCTGCGCCCTGCGGGTCCGCAAAATGTCCGCGCCCGCCCATGAGCAGACGGCCTTGTGCGTCCTTGCGAAAGTACAGCAGCAGGCGCTGCGAGGTCGAGCCTGTCTCGCCCCCGGGCAGGATGTGCGCGCCCGCCTTGCCCAGGGGCTGCGTGGCCACGATGAAGCTGTTGGCTGCCAGCACCGTGCGCGCCAGACCAGGCCACAGGCCATCGGTATAGCCGTTGGTGCCCAGCAGCACCTGCCTGGCCTGTATGCGGTGACCCTGGGCCGTGGTGGCGACCCAGTGGTCCGTGCCCTGGCGCTCCAGTGCCAGCACGGGCGATTCGCTGTGAACCTGCACGCCCAGGGCCTGTGCGGCGCGCACCAGTCCGCGCACGTAGGCCAGGGGCTGTATGGCGCCGGCGCGTCCATCCAGCCAGCCGCCGGCAAAGGCGGGCGTGCCTGTGCGTGCTGCCGTGGCAGCGCGGTCCAGCAGTTCCACGCGCACGCCGCGCCGTTCCCACTGCCGGGCGCGTGCGTGCATGCCGTCCACCGCCTGCTGGGTGTATCCGACCTGCAGCCAGCCGGCACGCACGGGCGCGCAGTCGATGCCGTGCCGTTCGATCAACCCGTACACAAGGTCGGCCGAGCGGGAGACGGCGTCGATCAGCCGCTCGCCACGAGCGGCGCCGTGGATGCGCTGCAGTTCGTCGGGGTCGTACTTGAGGGTGGGGTTCACCTGGCCGCCGTTGCGGCCCGACGCACCCCAGCCGGGAGCATGGGCGTCAAGCACGCACACGCTGGCGCCACTTTCGGCCAAATGCAGTGCTGCCGACAGGCCGGTATATCCCGCGCCGATCACCAGCACGTCGGTGGTGGTCAGCGGTGCCGCCAGCGGTGGCGTGGGCGGTGCGGCGGGCGCAGTGGCCGCCCACAGCGATGGCGCTGACGGGTGCGACAGCACGGGGCGTACCGACGAAGACGATGCGATGGAGGCGGTGGCTGACATCGTCATGCCGCACCTTCTGATGGCGCACAGTGCTGGCGCAGCACGCGCCGCAGGAAGTCCTGCGTGCGTGCATGGCGCGGTGCGCCCAGCACCTGGGCCGAAGGGCCTTCCTCCAAGATGGTGCCGCCATGCAGAAAGCACACGCGGTCGGCCACCTCGCGAGCAAAGGCCATCTCGTGCGTGACCACGATCATCGTCATGCCTTCTTCGGCCAGCTGGCGCATCACGCCCAGCACGTCGCCCACCAGTTCGGGGTCCAGGGCCGAAGTGGGTTCGTCGAACAGCATGGCCTCGGGCTTCATGGCCAGGGCGCGGGCAATGGCCACCCGCTGCTGCTGTCCGCCCGACAGCTGTGCGGGCCAGGCCTGTGCCTTGTCTGCCAGGCCTACCTTGCGCAGCAGCTCCAATGCCTCGGCATGGGCCTGGCCGGGAGCCTGGCCCTTCACATGGATGGGGCCTTCCATCACGTTCTGCACCACGGTGCGGTGCGGGAAGAGGTTGAAGCGCTGGAACACCATGCCCATGCGGCTGCGCAGCGCGTGGATGGAGGGCGCGCAGGTGTCCACGCACTCCCCGAATGCGCGCACCTCGCCGCCCTGGTACGACTCCAGGCCGTTGATGCAGCGCAGCACAGTGGACTTGCCTGATCCCGAAGGGCCGATCAGGCACACCACTTCTCCACGTGCCACGCGCAGGTTGACGCCCCGCAGCACGCGATGCTCGCCGTAGGCCTTTTCCAGGTGGTCGATCTCGATCATGGCGACTTCCTCCCCGCTCCAAAGCGCTTCTCCAGACGCCTGAGCCCCCATACCAGCGGCAGGCTCATGGCCAGGTAGAGCAGGGCGACCAGGGTGTAGACCGTCATGTTCTGGAAGGTGGACGCTGCGATCAACTGGCCCTGGCGCGTCATCTCGGCCACGGTGATGGTGGAGACCAGGGACGAGTCCTTGAGCATCATCACCAGGGTGTTGCCGTAGGGCGGCAGCGCAATGCGGAATGCCTGCGGCAGCACCACGCGGCGCATGAGCAGGGCGGGTCGCATGCCCATGGCCAATGCGGCTTCCCGCTGGCCTGGGTCCACCGCCTCGATGCCGGCGCGGAAGTTCTCTGCCTGATAGGCCGAATAGGCAATGCCCAGGCCGATCACCCCGGCCTGGAAGGCGGTGAGCTGGATGCCGACCTCGGGCAGCACGAAGTAGATGTAGAACAGCTGCACGATGATGGGCAGGCCCCGTATCACATTGACCACGGTCGATGCGGCCCACGAGACGGCGCGCACGGGTGAGAGCTTGCCCAGCGCCAGCACCAGTCCGATCGCGCTGGACAACAGGAACGACAGCGCGGTGACCTGCACCGTGACCACCGCTCCTTGCAGCAGGATGGGCAGGAACTCTCGCGCGTGCTGCACAAATGCTTGCATGGCGTACTTTTCTCGAAGGTGTCATTGCCGTGCATTGCGCGGCAAAGGGGGGAGGCGAGGCGCGAGGCGACCCGGCGGGCGTCCGATGTCCTCAGATGCCCCACTTCTTGACGATCTGGGCCAGGGTGCCGTCTGCCTTGATGGTGGCGATGGCCTTGTTCAGGCGGGCCAGGGTTTCGGTGTCTCCCTTGCGCACCACCAGGCACACATCCCCCACATTGGAGGGCTTGTAGCTTTCGGCCAGCTTCACGCCCTGGAAGCTGTGCTGGCGTATCTGGTAGGCAATGATGGGCTGGTCACCCAGCCCTGCCTTGATGCGGCCAAGCGCCAGATCGCGCGTCATGTCGGCTACCGAGTCGTAGCTGCGCACTTCCCTGAAGATGCCCTTTTTCTGCAGCAGGTCGTAGAACACCGTGCCCACCTGGGCACCGACGACCTCGCCCTTGAGATCGTCCAGTGATACATAGGCCTTGGCATCGTCGGCCTTGACGATCAGGCCCTCGCCGTAGGAGTAGACCGCATCGCTGAAATCCACCACCTGCTGGCGTGCAGCGGTCTTGAGCATGGCGGCCGAGATGATGTCGATCTTGCTGGATGTGAGCGAGGGGATCAGCGCCGCAAAGCTGGTCTGCTGCACATGGGCCTGGAAGCCTCCCGCCTTGGCCACGGCCTGCATGGTGTCGACCATCATGCCCTGGATGCTGTTGCTCTTGACGTCCAGAAAGGTGAACGGAATGCCGGTGGGCGTGGCGCCCACGTTGTAGCTGGCCGGGGCGCTGCCGCCTTGCGCTGCAGCCAGCGCGACGGCGCCGGCGGCACACATGCCCAGGGCGAGGTGGAGGACGCGGTGGACAAAACCTGGCATTGCCTGACTCCTTGGCGTGAACGACGGAAGGAAACAGCAGGGACAGGTCACCTTGGGGCAGCCCCTCGCCTGCAGTGGAGAATTCTCGGAACCGCGCCAATGATCAATGTGGATGAATCTTTAGAAAATAAGAGAAAACCACTAAGCAATTCAAAGAAATCGATATGCGATTTTTTGGAAGTGAATGCCTATACTTGCCGCCATGCAAGCAACGCCTCAAACCGCTTCGTCACCGATGGATGACGACACCAACCCACTGTTCAACCAGTCGCTGGAGAAGGGCCTGGCCGTGCTCTGCGCCTTCAGCGCGCAGCACCGGAGCATGACGCTGGCCGATGTGGCTGCCGCTGCGGGCATCAACAAAAGCTCGGCGCAACGCATGGTGTTCACGCTGGAGCAACTGGGCTATGTCCGCAAGCATCCGCAAACCCGGCGCTACCAGCTCGCGCCGCGCGTCATGCGCGTGGGCTACAACTACCTGGCGGCCAACCCGGTGATCGACCTGGCCAATCCGTATCTTTCGGAGCTGACCAAGATCACGACCGAGACCACCTGTCTGACCGAGCCCGACGGGCTGGAGATGGTCTACGTGGCACGCTTCATCAGCGCCCAGTTTGTGCCGGTGCACATGCCCATTGGCAGTCGCATCCCCATGTACTGCACTGCCTCGGGGCGAGCCTGGCTGAGCGCACTGCCCGATGAAGAAGCCCTGGCCCTGCTGCGCCAGAGCGAGCGGACCGCGCACACACGTTTCACCATCACGGACGAGGCCGCCATCCTCGATGAACTGGCCCAGGCGCGTCGGCGCGGCTATGCCGTCAACCAGGAGGAACTCTTTCTGGGCGACATGACGCTGGGCGCGCCCGTCATCGGCAGCCATGGCCGCCCCGTGGCTGCCGTGCACATCGTCGCGCCGACCAGCCGATGGACGGTGGAGGAAGCGCAAGCCCGCCTGGGCCCAGGGCTGCTGGCCTGCGCCCGCTCGCTCAGCAACTCGGTGCGTGCCCTGGGTTGAACAGCGGCCGATGCGGCGGTCGGTGCAGCTGCATTGGTGTCGCACGCCGCAAGCGTGGCGTGCATGCCCCGGGGCTTCAAGTCAGGGCTGGGGGACCGGTCTATGGAGACGGAGTCTCCTGGGCCTGCGGATGCTCCAGCTGGGGTGCGGCCGACAGGTCCGCGTCCACGGCCCGGCGCTCATCAAAGACGAAGCAGCCGCCGTCATAGAAGGCGCCGTCGGTTTCCTCGAAGTACTTGAGGATGCCGCCTTCCAGCTGGTAGACATGCTCCAGGCCCTCGTCCCGCATCAGGATGGCGGCCTTCTCGCAGCGTATGCCGCCCGTGCAGTAGCTGACCACGGTCTTGTCGGCCAGATCGGCCTTGTGGGCGCGCAGCGCGGGCGGGAACTCGGTGAACTTGGTGATGCGCCAGTCGATGGTGTCCTTGAAGGCGCCGGCATCGACTTCGAAGTCGTTGCGCGTGTCCAGCGTCACCACCTCGCGGCCCTCGTCATCGTGGCCCTGTTCCAGCCAGCGGCGCAGCGTGGCGGGGCTGACCGATGGCGCGCGGCCCTCTGCCGGGCGGATGGTAGGGTGGTCCATGCGAATGATCTCGCGCTTGACCTTGACCAGCATCTTGCGAAACGGCACGGTGTCGGACCAGCTTTCCTTGGGGGCCAGGTCGGCAAAGCGCTCATCGGTGCGCAGCTGGTCAACGAAGCTGTGCACCGCCTGGGCGGGGCCGGCCAGGAAGAAGTTGATGCCTTCCTCGGCCAGGAGGATGGTGCCCTTGAGCGCCAGGGCCTGGGCGCGTTCGGCCAGGGTGTCGCGCAGCGCCGCTGCATCGGGCAGCGGCGTGAACTTGTAGCAGGAAATATTGAGGATGTCGGACACGGGCAGGCAGGCGGGTGCGGCACAGGCCGCGGGTTGGATCGGGGCGCCGGCGAGAGGCGGCCCGATCAGCCGCCCGACACCAGCAGGGCCTTGATTTTATTGGCCAGCTGGGCCACTGCCAGCGAAGCCGGTGCGCCGGGCATGGACTGCAGCAGCAACTGGCGGCGCATCACTGCCTCGCGCACGGCCGGGTCGGACGGAATATCGCCCAGGTGCGTGAGCCGCAATGGCTCGCCGGAGGCCGTGTTGACAAAGCGGTTGAGCACCTGCTGCAGCTGGCCCGTGATGGCGCGGCCATCTCCGGGGCGTGCCGCCTGGTTGATGGCCAGGCGGATCTGCTGGCGTTTTTGCTGGATGGCCAGCACCTTGATGGCCGCATAGGCATCGGTCAGCGAGGTGGGCTCGGGCGTGGCGATGACCAGCACCTCGGTGGCCATGGACACGGAGAACAGCACCACGTCCGAGATGCCTGCGCCGGTGTCCAGCAGCACGATGTCGTAGCGCGGGGCCAGTGTCTCGATGGTGTGCGTGAACTGCTGGCGGATCTCGGGCGTGAGCCTCGAGTACTCGATCATCCCGGAGCCGGCCAGCAGCACCGAGTAGCCGCCGGGCGCGGGCAGGATGGCTTCCTCCAGCGAGGAACGGCCGGTGAATACATCGTGCAGCGTGACCTTGGGGTAGAGGTTGAGCACCACATCCAGGTTGGCCAGACCCAGGTCGGCGTCAAGCACCAGGACCTTGAGGCCATGGCGTGTCAGCGCTGCGGCCAGATTGGCCGAAACGAAGGTCTTGCCCACGCCGCCCTTGCCGCTGGTCACGGCGATGATGTGTCCGCGCGGCTTGGCGCGCACGGCATCGCTCATCGGAACGGCAGCGGGCAGGGAGGGGTGGGGAATGGCGTTGTCGCTTACCACCTGGCTATCAGCGGAGTCCATCTTCGGGGTCCACATCGGTTGCAATATCTGGATTCAGCCCATTGTCAAACGGGGACGGGGCATACAAAGGTCCGAAAAGCAGGCTTTTTTCCTCCGCGCTTACCGTACTGTCAGGTTGTTCTTCAATGTGCACGCGGTTGCGGCCGGCGGATTTGGCCAGGTACAACTGTTTGTCGGCACGCTCGGTCCACAAGGTTGTGGTGCTGCGTATCCACTGCAGCGCATAGGCGCCGCCGATGCTGATGGTGATCTGCAGTGTCAGCGTGGGTGAGATGACGACCGGCATGCGCTCGATGGCGCTGCGTATGCGTTCGGCCACGGAGAGACCGAAGGTCGCAGGGCAGGCGGGCAGCACGATGGCGAATTCCTCTCCTCCGTAGCGGGCCAGCGTGTCCATGGGGCGCACGCAATTGGTCAGGGTACGGGCCACCGACTGCAGAACCCGGTCGCCCACGATATGGCCGTGCTGGTCGTTGATCTGCTTGAAATGGTCGATGTCCAGCATCAGCATCAGGGCCGCTTCGCCAGACCGCGCCACGCGGTCGATCTCGCGCTCGGCAATGGTGCGGAAATGGCGGCGGTTGGCCAGCCCCGTGAGCGGGTCGCGCAGCGACAGCGAGCACAGTTCATCGATCAGCGCCTGCAGATATCGCGTCGGCGAATCCGTGGGCAGATGGACCGCCCCACCAGCGTGGGTAACCAGCGCGTGGGCTGTGGCCAGGCGCAGGTCGCGCAGGTATACGGATTGGTGGGATGCGGGGGCAGTCACGGAGGGCTGAATGAAAAGCCAGTGAAGTGTATCAGTGTGTAGGCTCGATTGTCGCCGCGCCGGCATCGACTTTTGCACCATCGGTGGTAACAGATGTTGATCCTGGTGCAGGCACGAACGGCGGCAGGGCAAGGGAGGCGAGGAATTCCGCATCGGTGCGGTACAGCCGCAGGTGTGGTCCGCGGTGCAGGGCGCCCGCCCGCAGCAGCACCTGCTCGGCCGGCAGCTTCAGGCCCACCACATGCAGCACGCCGCTGCGCTTGGCCGCCAGCAGTTGCAGGCGCACGAAGGTCTCCACGCCCGTCACGTCGATGCGGTTGATGGGCTGGGCCAGCAGGCACAGATGGTGTGTCTCCGGGCGCAGCGCCCATTCGTCACCGATACGACGCTCCAGGGCCGAGGCCGAGCCGAAGTCCAGCTCGGCATCCATGCGCAGGGCCAGCAGGCCCGGCGCCAGCGGCGGCAGTTGCCAGAGGTTGCGGTCGCGCAGGCTGCCGTCGGGATGCTGGCCCACCTCGATGATGCGCGGATGCAGGCGCTGGTAGAGGAAGTAGCCCAGGCTCAGCACAATGCCCGCGAACACGCCCCAGTACATGCGCGGCGCCGTGACGATGGTCAGCAGCAGCGTGGCCAGCGCAATGCTGCCCTCCACACGAGACACCTTGAACAGCTGCAGCAGCACGCGCGGCTTGACCAGGTTGACCACGGCCGTGATCACGATGGCCGCCAGCGCCGCCTTGGGCACGTGGTACAGCGCCGGGATGAACCACAGCACCACGATGACCACCAGCAGGATGGAGAACACGTTGGACCAGCCCGTCTTGGCGCCGGCCAGCAGATTCACGGCCGAGCGCGAGAACGAGGCGCTGGTGGCAAAGCTGCCGAACAGGCCCGCACTGATCTTGGACAGCCCCTGGGCGACCAGGTCCTGGTTCTCGTTCCAGCGCGTGCCGGCCTGCTGGTGCTCCACCTGGGCGCTGGAGGCCGTCTCCAGAAAGCTCACCAGCGAGATCACCAGCACCGGCATCACCAGGGCGCCGAACTCGTCCCAGCTCAGCAATCCCGGCAACTGGAAGCTGGGCAGGCCTGCCGGCAGGTGGCCGACCACGGCGCCACCGTCATCGGCAAAGTCCGTGGCCCAGCTGATCACGCCGGTCAGCGCAATGATGAAGATGGCGGAGGGAAAGGCCGCGCGCCAGCGCTTGGCCAGCACCAGCAGCGCAATGCTGGCAATGCCGTAGAGGATGGACTGCCAGTCGAAAAGCTGCAGCGAAGGCGTGTTCCAGACCGCGCTCCAGGTCGAACGCAGTCCCAGCAGGGTGGGCAACTGCGAGGCCAGGATCAGCAGCGCTGCGGCCTGTGTGAAACCCGTGAGCACGGGCGAGGTCACCAGATTGAGCAGCCAGCCGGCGCGCATCAGGCCCAGCGACCACTGCACCAGGCCCGACAAAATCGCCATCCAGGCGGCCAGGGCCACCCAGTGCGCGGAGCCGGGTTCGGCCAGGCCCGTGAGGGAGGCGCCGATCAACAGAGCACTCAAGGCCGTGGGTCCCACGCCCAGGCGCGGCGAGCCGCTGAACATCACGGCTACCAGGGCAGGGACGATGGAGGCGTAAATGCCGGTGATCAGCGGCATGCCGGCAAGCGCTGCATAGGCCACGCCCTGGGGCAGAAGCATCAGACCAACGGTGAGACCTGCCCAGAACTCCCCGCGCAGCACGGCTGCCGAGGGTTTGGGCCATGCCAGGAAGGGAAACCAGCGCGCCAGGGAATGCATGGCCGCTATTGTCATGCTAACTGGATGGTGCCGGGATGTTCGGGCTTGTCCTACAGGCGCTTGCGTCGGCGTCGTATGGGTTTGTCCTTGGGCCATAAATAAAGTCGAGGCCTGTGTTGACCGCCTCACAACTATTCAAGGAGTAACCGCATGACTTTCATCACCCAACGCTGCTGCCACATCCTCGCCGTGTCCGCCCTGGCCTTCGGCCTCGCCGCATGCGGCAAGACCGAAGACACTGCCGGCCAGAAGCTCGACTCCGCCGTCCAGCAGTCCCAGCAGGCCGCGCAAAGCGCAGGCCAGAAGATCGACAACGCCATGAGCAGCGCCGGCACCAAGATCGAGGAAGGCGCGATGAAGGCCGAAACGGCCACCACCAACGCCATGAGCCAGGCAGGCGCCGCGCTCGACGATGCAGGCATCACCGCCCAGATCAAGGCCGACCTGATCAAGGAACCCGATATCTCCGCCCTCAAGATCGACGTGGACACCAAGGCCGGCGCCGTCACGCTGACCGGCTCGGTGCCCAGCGATGCGCTCAAGATGCGCGCCGGCGACATTGCCAAGGCCGTCAAGGGCGTGAACAACGTCAGCAACATGCTGGAGATCAAGGCCAGCTGATCGCAGCCACCGGCTTTGCTCTCCCAATGAAAACCAGGCGCTTTGTCCGCCTGGTTTTTTTATGCCTGAACGCCGTGGCCCAGCGCATAAGATGCGCTGCATGAGCACACCCGACCTGCAGATCAGCACCCATCTCATCCACCATCCCTACCAACCGCCCGAAGGCTTTGTCGCGCCGCAGCCGCCGGTGCACAAGGCCTCGACGGTGATCTTCGAGAACGTGGCGGCCATGCGCCGCCGCCAGTGGCTGGACAAGAGCAGCTACACCTACGGCCTGCACGGCACGCCCACCACGTTCTTGCTGGAAGAGCGCCTGAGCGCGCTGGAAGGCGGCCTGCAATGCCTGCTGGTGCCCAGCGGCCTGGCGGCCATCGCCACCACCTCCCTGGCCCTGCTGCGCACCGGCGACGAGATGCTGCTGCCCGACAACGCCTACGGTCCCAACAAGACCCTGAGCGAGGGCGAGCTGGCCCATTTCGGCGTGCGCCACCAGTGCTACGACGCCATGGATGTTGCCGACCTCGAAGCCAAAATCACGCCCAAGACGCGTTTGGTCTGGCTGGAGGCGCCGGGCTCGGTGACCATGGAGTTCCCTGACCTCATCGCCATGGTGCGCCTGTGCCGCGCGCGCGGCATCACCACCGTGCTGGACAACACCTGGGGCGCGGGCCTGGCCTTCAATCCCTTCGACCTGCTGGGTGACGGCTCGCACAGCCTGGGCGTGGACGCCACCGTCCATGCGCTGACCAAGTACCCCAGCGGCGGTGGCGACGTGCTCATGGGCAGCATCATCACGCGCGACCAGGCGCTGCACATGCGCATCAAGCTGGCCCATATGCGCCTGGGCCTGGGCGTGGGCGGCAACGACACCGAGGCCGTGCTGCGCTCCCTGCCCAGCATTGCGCTGCGCTACCACGCCCAGGACCGCGCCGCGCGCGAGCTGGCGCGCTGGCTGCAGCAGCAGCCGGCCGTGGTCCAGGTGCTGCATCCCGCGCTCGAGGGCGCTCCGGGCCACGAGAACTGGAAGGCCCTGTGCGGAGCCGCCGGCGGCGGCGAGGGCGTGGCGGCCGGCCTGTTCAGCGTGGTCATCGACCCGCGCCACGGCCAGCAGGCCGTGGACCGCTTCTGCGACAGCCTGCGCCTGTTCAAGATCGGCTACAGCTGGGGCGGACCCATCAGCCTGGTCGTGCCCTATGAGCTACCGTCCATGCGCAGCTGCCCCACGCCCCAGCTGCGCAGCGGCACCGTGGTGCGCTTTGCCATCGGCCTGGAGGCCGTGCAGGACCTGCGTGCCGACCTGGAGCAGGCCCTGGCCGCCGCGTTCGCATAGTTGAGCGCCAGGCGCCGGTGACATGCGCCTGTCACCGGCAGCACCGATGCTCGTTGGCTTCATACCATCCCACGGGGGCCTCTAGGCCCTGGTCCAGCATGAAGCACAAAGAGAGCATCACCAACATCCTGCAGCAGGCGAAAGCCGGCTCCCGCGAATCCAGCCTCGTGGCCAGCCGCCGCCATTTCGTGCGCGGCATGGGCGCCTCGGCCCTGGCGCTGCCACTGGCCGGCTGCGGCGGGTCGGATGGCGACAGCCGCATTCCCGTCGAGTTCCGCCACGGCGTGGCCAGCGGCGACCCGTTGAGCGACCGCGTCATCCTCTGGACCCGCGTGACGCCACCCCAGGGCCATTCCAGCGATATCGAGGTGGAGTGGGAGCTGGCCTCGGACGCCGACTTCAAGACCATCGTGGTGTCGGGCAAGGCCATGGCGCGCGCCACCCAGGACTTCACCTTCAAGGCCGACGCCACGGGCCTCAAGCCGGCCACGCGCTACCACTACCGCTTTCGCTGCCAGGGCATGACCAGCGCCACGGGCCGTACGCGCACCCTGCCCGTGGGCGCGGTGCAGCAGGTCAAGCTGGCCGTGTTCTCCTGCGCCAACTACCCGGCGGGCTACTTCAATGTCTACGCGCATGCCGCGCGCCAGGGCGACCTGGATGCCACCGTGCACCTGGGCGACTACATCTATGAATACGCACGCGGAGGCTATGCCAATGGCAAGGCCGAAGCCATGCAGCGCCAGAGCCTGCCGTCCAACGAAATCGTCAGCCTGGCCGACTACCGCCAGCGCCATGCCCAGTACAAGAGCGATGCTGACCTGCAGGCCCTGCATGCGGCAGCGCCCATGATCGCCGTCTGGGATGACCACGAAGTCTCCAACGACACCTGGATGCACGGCGCCGAAAACCACCAGCCGGCCACCGAGGGCGATTTCGAACTGCGCAAGGTGGCCGCGCTCAAGGCTTATCACGAGTGGATGCCCACGCGCAACGCGCAGCCCGAGATCATCTACCGCAGCTTCGCCTTCGGCGACCTGCTGGCGCTGCACATGCTGGACACGCGCGTCATCGGCCGCGACAAACAACTGGACTACGCCGACTACTTCACCGCCCAGGGCCTGGACGCGGCACGCTTCACCTCCGACATGGCCAATCCTGCGCGCCAGCTCATGGGCGCCACCCAGACCCAGTGGCTGGGCCAGCAGCTGGCAGCCTCGCAGGCCACCTGGCAGGTGCTGGGCCAGCAGGTCCTGATGGGGCGCATGGAGCTGCCGGCGCCCTTGCTGATGGACATCCTCAGCCCCGGCAGCGGTGTCTCGCTGCCGGCCTACGCGGCACTGCTGGCCAAGGCGCAGGCGAACCCGGCCAGCCTGACGGCGGCGGAAAAGGCCATCCTGGCCCAGCCCAGCATTCCCTACAACCTCGATGCCTGGGACGGCTATGCCGTGGCACGCGAGACCGTGCTGGCCACGGCGCGCAGCCTGGGCAAGAACCTGGTCGTGCTGGCGGGCGACACCCACAATGCCTGGGCCAGCGAACTGCGTGACCGCAGCGGGCAGGCCGTGGGCGTGGAGTTCGCCACCTCGTCCGTCAGCTCGCCGGGTTTCGAGGAATACCTGTCGGGCCAGGACCCGGCCCAGCTGCGTGGTGCGCTGCTGCAATTCATCTCCACGCTCAAGTACTGCGATACCTCGCGCCGTGGCTACATGATGGTCACGGCCACGCCGCAGGCCTGCCAGGCCGAGTGGATCTACGTGGACACCGTGTTCAGCCGCCAATACCAGGCTGTGCGCGATGCGGCCTGGAAGGTGCTGCCCGGCCAGCCGGGCAAGCTGGTTCAGGCCTGAGTGCAGACTCGGGTACGGACCTGGGGGGCTGGGCGGGCCTCGGTAGTTTCCGCCATGGCAGCAGTGCCATGGCTGCGATAACTTTGGACTCGCTGATCCAGGAGGTCCAGGTATGCAGGCATCCCCCGCTCCCGAGAAAGCTTCCGACAACCCGGCCGGCATGCTGCAGGTGCAACTGCTGCGCATGGCCGATCCCTGGCGCTGGCTGGCCCTGGGCTGGCGCGATCTGCGGCGTGCGCCCGGCGTGGCGCTGTTCTACGGCCTGTGCTTCTGGGCCATGGCCCTGCTGATCGGCTGGGTGTTCCGCGCCAGCCCGGAATACAGCATGGCCATGGCCAGCGGCTGTCTGCTTATCGGCCCCTTCCTGGCCATGGGCCTGTATGACACCAGCCGCAGGCTGGAGCGGGGCTTGCCGCCCCAACTGAGCAGCTCGCTGACCTGCTGGGACACGCAGATGGGCAGCATGGGCATGCTGGTCATGGTGCTGCTGGTGCTGGAGATGCTCTGGGCGCGCGCCTCCATGGTGGTCTTTGCCGTGTTCTTCGATACCGGCATGCCGACCACGGCCGGCATGCTGCAGGCCGTGGCGCGGCCCGAGAACTGGGAATTCCTGGCCATTTACCTGCTGGTCGGCGGCGCCTTCGCGGCCCTGGTGTTCGCCAGCATGGTGGTGGCGCTGCCGGCCATGCTGGACCGGGGCAGCGATGCACTCACGGCCTGCATCACCAGCATGCGCGTGGTCGGCCTGAACCTGGCCGTCATGCTGCAGTGGGCCGCGATCATCACCGTACTGGTGGCGGTTTCCCTGTGGTGGCATGGCGCGGGCCTGCTGCTGGTGGGGCCTTTGCTGGGCTGTGCCAGTTGGCATGCATACCGTTGCAGCGTGGGCGATTCCGCCGTGCCTGCGTCCACCATATCCTGAGGTTTTCCTGGCATGCCCCGTCTTGCGGCTACAGTGGGGCTTGCAACAACAGAGGAGTCCACCTGTGGCGACACCCAATTACGCCTATGAAAAACGCCAGCGCGAACTGGCCAAGAAGCAGAAGAAGCTAGAGAAGGAGAAGGCCAAGGCCGAAAAAAGACCCGACGACCATGAGGGCGGCGGCTCAGAAGGTAATGCGCAGGCATCTCCTGCAGCAGCCCGTCCCGGCGAGGAAGGCCGCGGCAGCTGACACCCTGCCTGCCCTGAGCTCAGGGCAGCAGCTTGCTGAGCTGGGGCCAGACGTTGTCCAGCATGCGCGGCTGGGCCTTGGCCGTGGGGTGGATGCGGTCGGCCTGGAACCACTGGGCCGAATCGGCCGCATCACCGATGCCGGCCAGCAGGAAGGGCACCAGCGGCACCTTCTGCTCCTGCGCCACCTTGGCAAACAACTGCTCGAACTGGCGCGTATAACCGCTGCCATAGTTGGGCGGCACCTGCATGCCCACCAGCAGCACCTTGGCTCCGGCATCCCGGGCCGCGCGCACCATGGCGTCCAGATTGCCCTGCGTGCTTTGCAGCGGCAGACCCCGCAGCGCATCGTTGCCACCCAATTCGATCACCACCACCGATGGCTTGTGCTGCTTGAGCAAGGCAGGCAGGCGAGAGCGGCCGCCCGAGGTTGTCTCCCCACTCACGCTGGCGTTGACCAGCGGCACATTCTTTGGACTCTCCTGCAGGCGCTTTTGCAGCAGTGCCACCCAGCCCGTGCCACGGGCCAGTCCGTATTCGGCACTCAGCGAGTCGCCCAGCACCAGCAGCGGGCCCGTCTCGGCTGCCCATGTGGACGTGGCCGTCCAAGTACCCAGCAGGCCGAAGGCCAAGCCGGCCGATATAAAGTGGCGGCGTCGGCGCATTGCGCGCAGCTTGTCTTGCATCGTCTTCCCATCCTCCATGTCACAAAGCACTGCCCAGCCCCTGATCGAAGTCGAGCATGTCTTCAAGTCGGTCAGCGATTCGACCGGAACACTGGATATTCTGCGGGATATCGATCTGCGTTTTGCTGCAAGGGAAACCGTGGCCATCGTCGGTGCCTCGGGCTCGGGCAAAAGCACGCTGCTGTCCATTCTTGCCGGCCTGGATACGCCCACGCGCGGCACGGTGCGGCTGCAGGGCCAGGACATGTTCGCGCTGGATGAGGATGCACGCGCCGCCGTGCGCGCGCAAAAGCTGGGCTTTGTCTTCCAGAGCTTCCAGCTGCTGGGCAATCTGACGGCGCTGGAGAACGTGATGCTGCCGCTGGAGCTGGCCGGCAGCCGCGAGGCCCGCCGCCGCGCCACCGAGATGCTGGAGCGCGTGGGCCTGGGCCAGCGCCTGGGTCACTATCCCAAGCTGCTGTCGGGCGGCGAGCAGCAGCGCGTGGCGCTGGCCCGCGCCTTCGTGGTCGAGCCCGCCGTTCTGCTGGCCGACGAGCCCACGGGCAGCCTGGACTTTGCGACCGGCGAAACCATCATGGAACTGATGTTCGCGCTCAACCGCGAGCGCGGCACGACGCTGGTCATGGTCACCCATGACCGAGCCATCGCCGCGCGCTGCGAGCGCCGCGTGACCATCGAGGCCGGCCGCGTTGCCAGCATCGAAGAGGGGCAGGCGCTGGCGGCCTGATCGGACGCCAGCAAGGGGTGGCGCTCAGGCCGCCACGGCCTCACGGCGCCCGGCTGCCTCGCAGGCAGCTGCCGTGAAGATCACGTCGGTCGAGGAGTTCAGCGCGGTTTCGGCCGAGTCCTGGATCACGCCGATCACAAAGCCCACGCCAACCACCTGCATGGCCAGATCGTTGGAGATGCCGAACAGGCTGCAGGCCAGCGGAATCAGCAGCAGCGAGCCGCCGGCCACGCCCGAAGCGCCGCAGGCGCAGACCGCGGACACCACGCACAGCAAGATGGCGGTCAGCAGATCGACCTCGATGCCCAGCGTGTGGGCCGCAGCCAGCGAGAGCACGCTGATGGTGACGGCGGCGCCGGCCATGTTGATGGTCGCGCCCAGCGGGATGGAGACGCTGTAGGTGTCCTCATCCAGGCCCAGGCGCTTGGCCAGCGCCAGGTTCACCGGGATGTTGGCGGCCGAGCTGCGCGTGAAAAAGGCCGTCACCGCGCTCTCGCGCAGGCAGGTCAGCACCAGCGGGTAGGGATTGCGGCGCGTCTGCGTCCAGACGATGAACGGATTGACCACCAGGGCCACGAAGAGCATGCAGCCCAGCAGCACGGCCAGCAGGTGCGCGTAGTCCAGTAGCTTTTCCAGGCCCGACTGTGCAAAGGTGCCGGCCACCAGGCCGAAGATGCCCAGCGGCGCCAGCCGGATCACGCCCTGGATCACGCGGGTGATGGCCTGGCCCAGGTCCTGCATCACGGCGCGCGTGGACTCCGAGGCATGGCGCAGGGCCATGCCCATGGCCAGTGCCCAGGCGAGGATGCCGATGTAGTTGGCATTCATCAGCGCACGCACGGGGTTGTCGAAGGCGCTTTGCACCAGGGCCATCAGCACTTCGCCAATGCGCCCGGGCGCGCCCTGGGCCGGGGCGGCATCCTTGAACTGGATGGTGGAAGGGAAGGCCATGCTGGCCGCCACGGCGACCACGGCCGCCGCAAAGGTGCCCAGCACATACAGCCACAGGATGGGGCGGATCTGCGTGGCCTGGCCAGGCCGGTGGTTGCTGGTGGCCGAGACCACCAGCAGCAGTACCAGCACGGGCGCCACGGCCTTGAGGGCGGAGATGAACAGCGTGCCCAGCAGGGACACGGACTGGGCGGCCTCGGGCCAGAGCCAGGCCAGCAGGCCGCCAGCGACCAGGCTGATGGCGATCTGGCCGACCAGGCTGGTGCGGGCAAGCCGGGCGAAGAGGGCTTTGAGCATGATGGTTGGCAAAGAAAAGGAAAAAACTCAAGCGATGGAAAAATGCAAAGCGGCATGCCCGTGGCTACGGTGCATGCCGCAATGTGCAGGCCTGCTGGAAGGCGGCCAAGCCGCGCAGTGTAGCGGCTACGTAAAAACCACAGGAGCCGTTGCGCGCAGACGGGCTTCGCAAGACGGGGCCCGGGGCACCGCTCAATTGGCGGGATAATTGCGCCCCATGTCGTCCCCCAAAGTTCTCTTCGGCTTCCACGCCGTCGGCGTGCGCATGAAGACCGCGCCCCAATCCATCATCGAGGTCTACTACGAGGCCACGCGCCGCGATGCGCGCATGCGCCAGTTCCTCGACCGCGCCAAGTCGGCCGGCGTCCGACTGATCGAGGCCGACGGCGAACGCCTTGCCAAGCTGGCTGGCAGCCATGGCCACCAGGGCGTGGCCGCTCGCGTGGAGGCGGTGGCCCAGGTGCATTCGCTGGACGAATTGCTGGAGCAGCTGGAGGCAGACGGCATTAGCAAGCCGCTGCTGCTGGTGCTGGACGGCGTGACCGATCCGCACAACCTGGGGGCCTGCCTGCGCGTGGCCGATGGCGCCGGCGCCCATGCGGTGATTGCGCCCAAGGACCATGCGGTGGGCGTGAACGCCACCGTGGCCAAGGTGGCCAGCGGCGCGGCCGAGACCGTGCCCTATTTCATGGTCACCAACCTGGCGCGCACGCTCAATGAGCTCAAGGAGCGCGACATCTGGATCATCGGCACCAGCGATGATGCGCCCAAGACCCTGTACGAGGTGGACCTCACGGGCCCCACGGCCCTGGTGCTGGGCGCCGAAGGCGACGGCATGCGCCAGCTCACGCGCAAGACCTGCGACGAGCTGATCGGCATCCCCATGATGGGCGCCGTCTCCAGCCTCAACGTGTCCGTGGCCAGCGGCGTGTGCCTGTACGAAGCGCTGCGCCAGCGCGGTCAGGGCACCACGCCTGCCGTGTCTGCCGCCCCAGCTGACCAGATCTAGGCCGGCGCGCCGCTGGCGCCCGCACTTGCACCTTCGCCCGTGCCCAGTTCCACCACGCTCTCGAAGCCACCCCAGAACATGCGCTTGGCGTCGAAGGGCATGGTTGCCGGGTCCATGGAGGCAATGCGCGGGTCCTTCATGACGGCGGCATTGATGCGATCGCGCTCCGCGCGCGACGCATAGATGATCCATGAGAAGAACACGATCTCGCCTTCCTTGAGCTGCACGGCCTGGGGAAACGAGGTCAGCTTGCCCATGGGCACGTCGTCGCCCGCGCATTCCCAGTACTGCAGCGCGCCATATTCCATCCATACCTTGCCTGCGGCCTGCGCTACCTCGCGGTAGGCCTGCAGGTTGGCCCGGGGAACGGGCAGTACGAATCCGTCGATGTAGTGCATGGTGCTCTCCTGGTGAAAACCGGCGTCAGAGCCGGGCTGCGAGCTCGGCCAGCTGGTCAGTGCACTGGCCCCAGCCGGTGTGAAAACCCATGGCCTCGTGCTGGGCGCGGTCGGCGGCATTCCAATGGCGCACCCGGGCGGTATAGCGGGTCTGGGCGCCCTCGGGATCGAAGCTGACGATGCCCGTCATGAAGGGCTTGTCGGCAGGCACCCAGCCTTGGGTGAATGCGTCGGTGAAGACCAGGCGGCGGTTGGGAATGACTTCCAGGTAGACGCCGCTGCCGGGCATCTCCTGGCCTTCAGGGCTGCGCATGACGATGAGGCTGTGGCCGCCGGCCCGCACATCGTTGTCCACGCGGGACACGCTCCAGGGGCTGGGCGCAAACCATTGCTGGATCAGCGCGGGTTCGGTCCAGCAGCGGTAGAGCCTGTCGGCGGAAATGTCCAGCAGGCGCGTGAGCACCAGGTCGTTGGCGTGTTCGGGAATGTCTTGTGCTGTCATGGCGCTCCTCATTGCATGGAATGCAGGCCGATTCGGTTGCCCTCGGTGTCCACCACGACGGCGCAGTGCCCGTGGGGGCCTATGGAGAATTTGGCCTGCTCGATGCGCCCGCCTGCGGCCTCGACGCGGCCCTGTTCGATGGCACAGTCCTCGCAGCCGAAATAGACCAGGGTGCCGCCGCCGCCGGAAGGTGCGCCGTCCATCCGCACCAGCATTCCGCCCGCGCCGGGGCCTGTCATGTCCATCGGAAAGGACAGCATCTCCTGGCTGTCGGAGCCATCGGGCGCCGGAAGATGCTCCAGCTTGCCCTGGAAGACGGTTTCATAGAACCGGCGCGCACGCGCCATGTCCTGCACATGGATCTCGAACCAGACGACGGGATTGGCGTTCATGAAGACTCCTTCTTGGGTGACAGAGGCAATGTGTCGGCCGGCCTTGTTCAGGCCTCGCCCTTGACGTTGACCATCCAGGGTGTGTTGAAGCGGTCCGTCACCATGCCAAAGCCCGGTGACCAGAACGTGGCCTGGAAGGGCATGGTCACCTTGCCGCCTTCGGCCAGCGCGTTGAAGATGCGGCCGCCTTCGGTGGCGTCGTCCACGCCGATCGAGATCCACATGCCCTGGGCCTGCTGGTAGCCGCCGCCACCGCAGTTGTCGGTGGCGTCCGAGGCCATCAGCGCCTGGTCCTTGATCTGCAGGTGGGCATGCATGATGAGCCCCTTGGCGGAATCGGGCATCTGCTCCATGCCCGGTGTCTCGCCAAAGGTGCTCTGGTGCACGATGGTGCCGCCGAACAGCTTGGCGTAGAAGGCAAAAGCCTCGGCGCAGTTGCCGTTGAAGTTCAGATAGGGAATGAATTGCATGGAATGCTCCTGAAGTGGATGGTGGCGAGGGGAGGGGGAGAGGAGTGGGAGGATGGGCGCCGGAGGCCTCAGCGGCCGTCATGCGCGCGCTCAAGAGCGGCGATGTCCAGCTTTTGCATGCCCAGCAGGGCCTGCATCACGCGCTGGGCGGCGGCCATGTCGGGGCCCCCCATCCAGCCCGCCATCTGGGCCGGGACGATTTGCCAAGACAGGCCATGGCGGTCCTTGAGCCAGCCGCATTGACGCGCCGCCGGGTCGCCGCCCTCGGACAGGGCGCCCCAGTAGTGGTCTATCTCGTCCTGCGTATCGCAACTGACCATCAGCGAGACGGCCTCGTTGAAGCGGAACATCGGGCCGCCGTTGAGCGCCAGAAAGGGCTGGCCGTCCAGCTCGAATTGCACTGTCATCACGCTGCCCGCCGGCCTGCCGTGGATGTCGTGGCCGGCCTCGCCATAGCGGGCAATGGCCGTGATGCGGGAATCGGGAAAGACTTCCGTATAGAAGCGCGCCGCCTGCTCGCCCTGGTTGTCAAACCAGAGGCAGGGCTGGATGCGGCCGGTGTGCAAAGCCATGCTTGTCTCCTTGGTGACGGTGAAAACCGTTTTTGCCGTTCGATGCCGGCTTTTTATCGATTTCTGCCCGGCGTGTGTACGCCGTTCACATATGCTAGGGACTAAAATGGACGCTGTCCACATCAGGCGCTGTCAGCTTCGGTGTCAAGCTGTAAATCGGCGGGGCAGGGCTGTCGTCCCTTATGTGTGACGTGGTCATGCAGAAAAAAAAGGAATCAAAACAGTGACGCAGCGACGTGTCAGGCGTGAGTCATACCACCATGGCGACCTGCGCCAGGCCCTGGTCGAGGCTGGCCTGGCACTGGCGCGTGAAGGTGGTCCCCAGGCCATCGTGCTGCGCGAGGCCACGCGGCGGGCGGGCGTGGCGCCGAATGCCGCCTATCGCCACTTTGCCAATCGCCAGGCCTTGTTTGACGCCGTGCGCGCTGCGGCCCTGGGCGCACTGGCCGCGGCCATCGAGGCCGAAATGGTCCAGGCCCGTGCCCTGCCCGATGCGCTGCAGCGCTCACGCGCCTTGCTGGCTGCCGTGGGCCGGGGCTACCTGGGCTTTGCCCAGACGGAGACCGGCTGGTTCCGCACGGCCTTTGCCTCCATCGAGTACGACGTGGACCTGCCGCCCGACACCACGCGTGCGGCGGCCATGGGCCTGAACCCGTTCGAGCTGCTGGGCTACGCGTTGGACAGCATGGCCGAGGCCGGCGTGCTGCCGCCCGAGCGCCGTCCCCAGGCCGAGTTCCTGGCCTGGTCGGCCGTGCACGGCATGGCCTTGCTGGTGATCGACGGCCCGCTGCGCCGTGCCACATCCGAGCAGCGGCGTGCGCTGGCGCTGCGCCTGCTGGAGATGGTGGAAAAAGGCATTTGATGCGCCCTGGGGCGGCGCTGCCGCACAATGGCCTGCTTTTTTTCCTTCGCCCTCCGATGCCCGACGAACCTTCCCCCACTTCGCTGCCTGCGGCTGCCGCCGAACTGCCCGGCCAGGGTGAGCTGCACGAGCTGCGCGAGCGCATCGCGCATGCAGCGCACATCGCCGTGCTCACGGGCGCAGGCGTCAGTGCCGAGTCCGGCGTGCCCACGTTCCGCGATGACAAGAACAGCTATTGGGCGCAGTTCAACCCGCAGGACATGGCCAGCGAGGCGGGCTTTCGCGCCCATCCGCAGCGCGTGTGGCAGTGGTATGCGCACCGGCGCGAGGCCGTGGCGGCAGTGCAGCCCAATGCAGGCCACCATGCGCTGGCGCAGTGGGCCTTGCAGCACCCGGGCCGCATGACCCTGGTCACGCAGAACGTGGATGGCCTGCACCAGCGCGCGGGCAGCCCCGACGTCCTGTGCCTGCATGGCGAGTTGATGCGCGACCGCTGGCTCGAGCGGCCCCGCGCCTGCTGCGACCTGGCCGGGCTGAACCCTGGCGAGCCTCCGCAGTGCCCTGTTTGCGGCAACCTGGTGCGCCCGGGCGTGGTCTGGTTCGGCGAGTCCCTGCCCATGGGCGTATGGCAGGCCGCCGAGGCTGCCGTGCAGCGCTGCGAGGTGCTGCTGGTGGTCGGCACCTCGGGCGCCGTGTATCCGGCCGCGGGGCTGGCCCGAATCGCGCGCCGGGCAGGCGCGCACGTGGCCGTCATCAACCCGGCGCCTTCCGAGCTGGATGACGCAGCGCACCAGTGCCTGCGCGGCCCATCGGCCCAGATCCTGCCCGCGCTGCTGGCGGGCTGAGAGGCCCCGGGCCAGGGCGGGCAGGCTGCCCTGGCCTGCGCAGGTCAGTCCCTTGCGCCTTCTTCCTGACTGGCCTGGTTGAGCTCGGCCACGTCCTGAGCCGACAGCTGCAGGCGCGTGGCCTGCACCAGTTGCTGCAACTGGGCCAGCGAGGTCGCGCTTGCGATGGGCGAGGTCACAAACGGGCGCTGCATCTGCCAGGCCAGGGCCACGCACGCGGGCTGGCTGTTCAGGCGCGCAGCCACGGCGTCCAGGGCGTGCACAATGCGCAGGCCGCGCGGGTTCAGGTAGGTGGCCACGGTCTTGCCGCCGCGCGCACTCTTGGTTGCGTCTTCGCTGCTGCGGTACTTGCCCGTCAGAAAACCTGCTGCCAGCGCATAGAAGTTGATGATGCCCACCTGCTCGGCCGCGCACAGCGGCGCCAGATCGCGCTCCAGCACGGCGCGGTCGTACAGGTTGTACAGCGGCTGCAGGCTCTCGTAGCGCGGCAGGCCCAGCTCGGCGCTGGTGCGCAGGGCCTCGGCCAGGCGCGGTGCGCTGTGGTTGGAGGCGCCGATGGCCCGCACCTTGCCTGCGGCAATCAGGTCGGCAAAGGCGCCCAGGGTATCGGCCAGCGGCACGCTGGCGTCGTCGTCATGCGACTGGTACAGGTCGATGTAGTCCGTCTGCAGGCGCTGCAGCGAGGCATCCACGGCCTGGCGGATGTACTCGGGGCGCAGGCCCACCCGGCCCTCGCCCATGTCCTTGCCGACCTTGGTGGCCAGCACGATGTCGGCGCGCCGTCCGCTGCGCCTGAGCCATTTGCCGATCACGGTCTCCGACTCGCCGCCCGCATGGCCCGGCGCCCAGCGCGAGTACACGTCGGCCGTGTCGATGAAGTTCATGCCGGCATCCAGCCAGGCGTCGAGCAGCGAGAACGACGTGGCCTCGTCCACGGTCCAGCCGAAGACATTGCCGCCAAAGCACAGCGGCGAGACCTGCAGGCCGCTGCGGCCCAGGGAACGAAGGGAAGGGGCTTGCGCCATGTACGGCTCCTTTTGACGAAAAAACCAGGGTAGTCCTCAGGACCTCTCAGATCCAGCCCAGCGCACCCAGCAGCGCGCCCGCGCCCAGCAGCCACAGCAGGTGGATGCGCGTGCGCCACACCAGCAGGGCGCAGACCAGGGTCAGCAGCCACAGGCGCCAGTCCTGGGCCGGGCGGCCGCTGGCGCTGCCCAGCAGCCAGCCCGTGGCCAGCAGCAGCCCGATGACCAGCGGCCCCATGCCCTGCTTGAAGGCACGTACGCCGCGCCGGTTCTTGTTGCGCTGGCCCCAGCGCGAGGCCTGCCAGGCCAGCACGGAGCTTGGCAGCAGGATGCCGACCATGCAGATGGTCACGCCCAGCGCACCAAAGGTCCATGCCAGCGGCCCGGTGCCCCCGCCCGCGTTCAGGCCCAGGTTCCAGCCCAGCAGGGCGATGAACAGCACATTGGGCCCGGGCGCCGCCTGGGCGATGGCGATGGAGCTGCTGAACTGCGCCTCGCTGAGCCAGCCGTGGCCATCGACCAGAAAGCGGTGCATGTCGGGCGCCGTGGCAATGGCGCCGCCCACGGCCATCAGCGACAGCGTCAGGAAATACAGCAGCAACTGCAGCCAGTCGGTGGGCTGCAGGTTCAGGGCGATCTGTTGGGCGGCGTTCATGGGGCGAGCTTTCTCCAGGTCAGCACGCAGCCGGCACCGCCGACCACCAGCAGCACCCAGGCCAGCGGCACGCGCAGCACGGCCATGGCAATGAACGAGGCCAGCGCCAGGGCCGCGCTGCACCAGCGCCCCAGCGGGTGTCGGCTCAGCGTGCTGGTCAGCTTCAGCCCCATGCCCGCCACCAGGCCGGCCGCGACGGCGCCCATGCCGCGCAGCGCCCCGGCCATGGCGGGGTGGTCGGCCAGCTGCGAATAGATCACGGTCAGCGTCAGCACCAGCAGCATGGGAAAGCACAGCATCCCGCACACGGCGACCACGGCGCCACGCCAGCCGAAGTAGCGCTCGCCAATGGTGATGGACAGGTTGACCACATTGGGCCCGGGCATGATCTGGGCCACGGCCCAGTCCTCCACGAACTCGTCGTTGGTCAGCCAGCGCTTTTTTTCGACCAGCTCGCGCTGCACCACGGCCAGCACGCCGCCAAAGCCCTGCAGGGCCAGCCAGGTGAAGGACCAGAACAGGTCGCGCAGGTTGGCGGGGGCGGGGCGCTGGGCAGGCGCATCGGCGGTGTCGTGTGGCGGGGAAGCCTGGGGCGGCGATGCGGGCATGTTCTGGCTTGTATCTGGGCCGCCCGGGCAGGGCCCGGGGACGGCATCGCTGTTGTCATGGGGTGGAGCCGTGCGGGCCGATCCTGTCTCCGTGCCTGCCTCGGGGTGGCATGCACGGAATATTAATCCTGCGCAGCGGCCTCGTCGGCAGCGGCCCCATCGGCAACGGCGATGGGGGCATTGCAAGCGCAGATGGCTTGCTGCCGGCATGCACCCAGGCCTGCCCGCCGGCCTGCCTGAACAGGAGTAGATTCTCTCCACCCACACAACCCGAGGATCTCCGGCATGGACATGGATTGGAGCAAGGCGCTGCAGGAAAGCCTGGTCTGGCTGGCGGCGGCCTCAGTGATCACCGTCGTGGCTTTCGCGGCCGTGGCGCTGCTGCTGGTTCGATTCACCCGCTGGGGTCGGCAGTTCTGGCAGCTGGCCGGCCCGTTCCTGCACCCCAGAAACAGCTGGTGGCCGCTGCTGGTGTTCATGCTGCTGCTGGTGCTGGCCCTGGTCTCGGTGCGCATGAACGTGCTGTTCTCCTTTTGGTACAACGGCTTCTACAGCGCGCTGCAGGAACTGGACCAGAAGGGCTTCTGGCGATTCCTGGGCATCTTCGCGGTGCTGGCCACCATCCATGTGATGCGCGAGCTGTTCAACTACTACGTGAACCAGGCGTTCCGCATCCGCTGGCGGGTCTGGCTCAACGAGCGCGTGACCACCGACTGGATGCGCGGCGATGCCTACTATCGCAGCCACTTTCTGGACGAGCCGGTGGACAACCCCGACCAGCGTATCGAACTGGATGTGAACACTTTTGTCTCGAACTCGCTGACCCTGGCGCTGGGCGCCGTCAGCGCCGTGGTCTCGCTGGTGGCGTTCACGGGCATTCTCTGGGGGCTGTCGGCCCCGATTGCTGTGGCGGGCGTGGAGGTTCCGCGGGCCATGGTCTTTGCGGTCTACGTCTACGTGATCATCGCCACGCTGATCGCCTTTCGCCTGGGCCAGCCGCTGATCCGGCTGAACTTCCTGAACGAGAGGCTGACCGCCAACTTCCGCTACGCCCTGGTGCGCGTGCGTGAATATGCGGAGAACATCGCCTTCTACCAGGGCGCGGCCATCGAGCGCAACACGCTTTTGACGCGCTTCTCGGCATTGATCGCCAATGTCTGGGCCCTGGTCTACCGCAGCCTGAAGTTCGACGGCTTCAACCTCACCGTCAACCAGGTGGCCGTGGTCTTTCCCTTTCTGCTGCAGGCGCCGCGCTTTTTCAGCGGTGCCATCAAGCTCGGTGATGTGATGCAGACCTCGCAGGCCTTTGGGCAGGTGCAGGATGCGCTGTCCTTCTTCCGAACCTCCTACGACACCTTCGCCCAGTACCGCGCTGCGCTGGACCGCCTGTGCGGCTTTCTGGATGCCAATGCCCAGACCCGCGAACTGCCCCAGGTCGTCCACAGAGAGCAACCCGGCGCCCTGCACATCGAGGACCTGCAGGTCAGCCGCCCTGATGGCCACCACCTGCTCAGCGGCCTGCAACTGAAGCTCATTCCCGGCCAGGCGTTGCTGATCAAGGGGCCTTCGGGCAGCGGCAAGACCACCTTGCTGCGGTCCATTGCCGGCCTGTGGCCGCACGCCGAAGGCACGGTGGGCCGCCCGGGCGGCCACCAGGCGCTGTTCCTGTCTCAGCGTCCGTATCTGCCCCTGGGTGACCTGCGCACGGCCATTGCCTATCCCGCCGATGCATCGCCGCAGGACGACGAGCGGCTGCAGCAGGCGCTGCGCCAGGTCAGCCTGGCCCACCTGGCCGACAAGCTGGATGTCAACCAGGATTGGTCCCGCATCCTGTCGATTGGCGAGCAGCAGCGCCTGGCCTTTGCCCGCGTGCTGTTCAACCGGCCCGCCATCGTCTTTCTCGATGAATCCACCTCGGCCATGGACGAGGGCCTGGAGCATGCGCTGTACAACCTGCTGCGCGAGCAGATGCGCTCGACCATGCTGGTGAGCGTGGGCCACCGCAGCACGCTGGCGGGTTTCCATACCCACGCGCTGGCGGTCGATGGCAATGGCGGCTGGACGCTGTCGGAAGGAAGCGCACCGCAGAGCGCGCCCCAGGCTTGATCCGCGTGCGGCCCTGGGCCGCGCGCGATCAATCGTCCATGGGCAAAGAATCGCAGTTGCCCAGATCGGACGGCGGCGGCTCGCGCAACTGGCGTACCGCGTCGCGCAAGGCGGTGCGCAGGCCCTCTTCAAGCACGGGGTGGTAGAAGGGCGCACGCAGCAACTCGTGCACGGTCAGTTGCTGCTGCACGGCCAGGGCCAGCAGATGGGCCAGATGCTCGCCACCCGGTGCGCACATTTCCGCGCCCAGCAGCAGGCCGCTGGCCGGGTCCGCATAGACGTGAAGCAGGCCCGCGTTGCGCTGCGCAGCGCGTGCACGCCCCTGGTGCGCGAAATCCACGCGGCCCACCACGAAGTCCTGGCCCAGCAGCGCCTTCATGGGCTGGCCCACGACGGCTGCCTGGGGCGAGCTGAAGACAATGGACAGCGGCGTGCGCCGCTCGAAGCAGGCCACGTTCTCTGCCATGGCGTTGGTGCCGGCAATATGGCCTTCGTCCACGGCCTCATGCAACAAGGGGCGGTCGCCATTGGCATCGCCCGCGAGGAACAGCGGCAGCTCGCCGACTTGCAGTGTCTGCCGGCTCACGGGCGGCTGCCCGTGCTCGTCCAGCTCAAGCCCCAGTGTCTCAAGGCCCAGGCCTTCGAGCTGCGGGCGTCGGCCCATGGCGGCCACCACGTGGTCCACGACGATGCGGGTGTCGCCTGCACGCACGACGATGCTGCTGTCCGGGCCCTTGCTCAACTGCACTTCATGGTCGGTGATCACCGTCATCTCTTTCTCAAGCAGATGCCGCAATGCGTCGGTGATATTCGGGTCGGACAGGCCGGCAAGCTTCGGGCCGCGTCCCAGTGCGGTGACCTCCAGTCCCAGCCGTGCCAGCGCCTGTGCAATCTCCACGCCCAGCGGACCCAGGCCGACGACGGCCACGCGCGGGCCCAGCGTCTTGCGTTCGAACAAGGTGTCCGTGGTCAGGATGCGCTTGCCAAAGCGCTTCCATTCCTCCGGCACCACGGGGCTGGAGCCCGGAGCGAGGATGAGCTTGCGCGCAGCCAGCACCTTGCCGTTGACCTCGATCCGATTGGCTGCCAGCAGCCTGGCACGCCCGTCGATGGCCCGCCAGCCCAGGCCCTCCGTGGCCTTGATCGTGCTTGCCACGAACTCGTCGCGCAGCTTGCGCACGCGGCGCAAAACGGCGGGCAGGTCCAGCTGCAGCCCGCTCGCGCCGCGTATGCCGAAGGTATCGAAGTGATGGCGTGCATGGAAGGCGTTGGCCGCCTCGATCAGCAACTTGGACGGCATACATCCAACCCGCGCACAGGTCGTTCCCCAGGGCCCGTCGTTGACGATGGCGAAATGCTCCGTGTGCTTGCGCACCTCGCGCAGCGCCGACAGTCCGGCCGAGCCGGCACCGACGATGATCACGTCGAGGGCGGTGGTGGGTGGGTTTTTCATGCTGTCTGATTCCTTTGACTGTGGCACCAGGTCCCGTGGAGGGCTCCGCTGCCGGTGGATGTGCCGAAAGGTGTGCCGACGGAAGTGCTGACGGAAGTGCCGACAGTTGGTCGAGATGACTGCCTCGCCTGCCATGGGACATGCGTGCCAGTCTGCATGCTGGCGCTCGCGGCAGTCGTAGGCGAAGGGCCGAAACCGCTGCTGGACATTCAGGCTCGGCCCGTGCCGCGCAGGGGCTAGCCGGATGCCCAGTGTTGCCATGCCGCGTCCGTGCGGCTGCCTGATGCGCAGACATCCGCTTCCCGCGCAAAGCGCCTGAGGGATGTCTCGGTAACCCTCAAATGGCTGACACGGCACAAGCGGCTTTGTGCCGTCTGTAGCCAGCGGCGCAGGGACCAATCAAGCTGCGCCATCACCCCGCCGTGCACCTGTGCGCTGTGCAGGCGCAGGCGGCCATCGAGGATGAAGGCCTTCACCGACTGGGCGGACAGCTGCAGGTCCTCGCAGACCTGCCGCAGCCCGACGCCCTCGCGGACCCGGGTGCTCAGGCCGCGCCTGTGCATCTGGCAGCGAACGGAGCGCTCGCTGCGGTTCAGCCGGCGGCAGATCACCTGCACGGGCAGGACGCCGGCCCAGCGTTCGAGTGCAAGCAGTTCTGTGGGACTCCAGCGGCGGCGAATTGCGCCATTCGGCCATGCGCTGTCGGACGTCAGGCAGTGTTTGATTGCCATGGAAAGCTCCCATTCATATGGCGCTGCGCTGTGGCATGGCCTGAATCCCGGATGCCGATGAGACAATTATTGATGGGGGACTCTTGTGCAAGCTTTTGATTTTGTTGATTGTTTTTGTTGTTTTGATTGCTGCTCGAATGGACGGCTCCATACCGCGATGTCTATCGTGGGGCCGGGAGGCGGATCACGGAAATAGCGTCTGCACCGGCGCGCATATGCCAAGCCCCATGCGGATTTCCTGTTCGGCGCCCGATTTCCATGAACGACTTCTTTGCTTTTTCAGGAGAACCCTTCATGCGCCTTCAGCCAAAGCATTTGAATTTTTCCGTTGCGTGCCTTGCGTTGCTGGCACTGCCGACCGCGCAGGCCCTGCCCATGCAGGACGTGGGCACGTCGGCAGGTCCGCAATGCGTGGGCCTGGACATCAACAACAGCGGCCATGTCGTGGGCGCCTGTGCAGAGAGTGACGGCTCGTCCGCAGGCTTCGTGTCGCTGGCGCCGGGCAGTGCGGCAGACCTTGTGCGCCTGTCGCCGGGGCGCAACTGCAACGCGGCGGCCATCACCAACAGCGGCCAGGTAGTGGGCAGCTGCCTGGACGGCAATTCGGTGTCCGTGGGCGTGTTCTGGAATGCGGCCACGCCAGCCACGGTGCAGACACTGCAGCCGCTGACGCTCGATGTGCGCAGCATGCCCACGGCGTACAACCAGGGCGGCTATGTGGCAGGCGTCAGCCTGAGCGGCAGCAACACTGCCCGCCCTGTCATGTGGCGCAACAATGAAACCACGGCACGCGCGCTGCCGGCGGGCCTGCTTGGCCTGAACAGCACCAACTGCATTCCGTCCGATGTGGACAATTTCGTGGTGGGCGGCAACATGCCGGGCATCGTGGGCAACTGTCCCGACAACAGCGGGCATCCGCGTCCAGTCTATTGGTCTGCCGCAGTCCTGGGCGGCTATATGGCCACGGCCCTGAACCTGCCTCTCAATGCCGTCTTCTGCCGCGCAAAGACCGTCGTCAATACCCGCATCATGGGCTACTGCGATTTTGGTGCCCAAGGTGGACGCACCGTCGTCTGGCTCAACTCGTCCTCCAGTCCGCAGGTGCTGTCCATATCGTCCCCGCCCGCGCGAAACAGCGGCGTCGATCTCAACATCCTCGGCGAGGTGATTGGGCACTACCAGTTGGCAGACGGGCGCAGCATGCCCTATTACTGGAACAGCCAGACCGGTGTCATCCGCGATATTCCTCCGCTGCCTGGCGGCATGAATGCACGTGTGGTGGATATCGGTGACAACGGAACGGTGGCGGGCCACAGCGAACTGGCCGACGGAAGTTCGCACGCCATCACCTGGACTCCCTCGGGCGGCACCGTGGACCAGGGAACCCTCGCAGGCGGCGAGAACAGTGCGGCCTCGGCACTGAGCCAGGATGGCTGCTACATGACAGGAAGGAGCGAAGTCGCGCAATTGGCGTCGCATGCCTTCGTGCAGAACCTGTGCACGCCATGAAGGCGGAGCCTCATCTCACACCGTGCATAAAGGAAATACCATGAAGATGCGATATCCAAGACTTGCAACCACACTGGCAATCGTTGTGTGCGGGCTCTGGGTCCCTGCTGTGCAAGCGAACAGCATTTCATTCGAGAATTTTTCCTCATCCAATGCGGCACAGGCTTTTGGCGGCTCATATAGTATGCCGCCCCTGATGATGATGGCGCAAACGAGCGAGTCGTCGAAATTGATGGAAATGATGACTGCGAATATAGGTGAAACCATACTAATGCCACTTCAGATGATTGCGAAAGGGATATGAGCATGTTTGCGGTATGAATGCGCCTGTGGTGAATATAGGCGATACCGCAATGGTGGCTTGCCACAGCGAAATGAGCGATGAAAGCTTTCGCGCCATCATCCGGGCGTCCACATACAACGCGTGCTGTGTGCAGAATCTGTGGACTACTGCTCGTCAGTATCAATTCGAAAACGATGAGATAAAGGGGTTGAAATGAGAGTTCGATATGAAAAATCATTGTCCACTATGGCGGTATTTATTGTTTTAATGTCCTCCTCCGCGCTGCATGCGAATAATATTTATTTTTCGGAAGATGGTCTAATAAATTTGGAAAATAGCAGCCTGCATGCGGATGATGGTTCAGTTGAATCTGTCTTAGATCATATTTGTAAAACTGTTTTGCTATTGACAACTGATGGGCTGGCAGTTGCTCTTTGCCTGAGGCATTCCTTTGGGAAATTTCCTTAATCGGACCTTGAGAACAGGCTGTGCTAACTATTTAATTTCACGTGACTCGTTGTCCCGGCTTGCGATTTTGCATTGAGGGTATTCGATGGGTGATCATCAGCATCAAATCAGTCTGGAAATGCTATTCGGCCCAGCCTTCCGCCATGGCTGGGCGCCCGTTCCGGCGCAGGGGCATCGTCGGCCATCAACTTCCCCATCAGGCCTCGCAGGATTGCCAGCGTCGGCGCCTCGCTGCGCTGACGCAGCGTGACCAACCCGAAGCGGGCGGTGCTGCGCATGGGCGGGTCCATGGGCAATTCGGCCAGGTCCGGGGCGACGGCGCGCACGGCCAGCAGCACGGTGTCGCTGTTACGCGCAACGTCCACAAGGCTGGGCAGTTCCTCGCACTGCAGTATGACGAACCGCGCCGGGTGGGCCGTGGCGCCATAGGTTTCCACCAGCAGCCAGGCCACCTGGTCGCTCAGCGGGGTGGAGGCGACGGGGTAGCGCTGCACATCCTCGAAGCGCAGATCCCGCTGCAGGCGGGCGAGTGGATGGTCGGTGCGGCACATGAAGGCGGCGCGCATTTCGTGCACGACGTCCAACGCAAGGTCGGGTGCGGGCCGCAGCGCGCGCAGGTCCACGACCAGGGCATCGAGCAGGCGCTCGCGTAGCGAGTGCACCAGCAGATCGGTGCTGCCGCGCGCCACCTCGGTTCGCACGCCGGGATGGTGCACGGTCATGTGCCGCAGGAACGGCGTCATCAATATTGCGCCGGGGCCCGATCCCAGGCCCACACGCACGGTGCCGGCCGCACCCTCGCGCAATTGGCGCCCCCTGTCACGCAGCGCGTCGGCTTCGGCCACCAGGGCGCGCGCCCGTCCCAGCATTTCGCGGCCGAAGGCTGTGAGTTCGCTGTGGCGGCCGATGCGGTCGAACAAGGGTATGCCCAGCTCCTGCTCCAGCGCGCGCACGCTGCGGCTGAGGGCCGGCTGTGTCAGATGCATGGCCTCGGCCGAGCGGCTGAAGGAGCCGGTCTGCGCCACCGATATGAGATGCCTGAGCTGCACCAGCGTCATGATTTTTCGCGCCCTGAAGTCTGCATGAAACTCATGCTAATGCAGCCAACAATGCATTGGACGTTCGATGGCCCGGCTCCTAGGATGCCGCGTATCCGGCCGACCGAGCCGGAGCCATCCACCAAGGAGACATGATGAGATTTTTGTTCCAGCGCGTTTGGCTGACGGGCGCCGGCCTGCTGCTGAGCGCGGGCCTGGCCTGTGCGCAGAGCCCGTCCTCCAGGCCCGTAAGCCTGATGGTTCCCTATCCGGCCGGCGGCCCTTCGGATGCCATTGCCCGCATCTTCAGCGTGCCGCTGTCCAAGGCACTGGGCCAGCAGATCATCGTGGAGAACCTGGGCGGCGTGAGCGGCGCCATGGCCGCGCAAAAGGTGCTGGTAGCGCCGCCCGACGGCCACTACGTCTTCCAGGGCTCGCCCAACGAGGTGATCCTGTCGCCGCTGGCCAATGCGGCCGTGCGTCTCAAGGCAGAGGATTTCCGACTGGTCCATCCCGTGGCCGAGGCTGTGATGGTGTTTGTCGCCCGCAAGGACCTGGAGGCCGGCAATGTGGATGAGCTGATCGCGCTGGCCCGCAAAAGCGCCAGCCGGCCGCTGTCGTACGGCAGCGTCGGGATTGGCTCGCTCTACCACCTGATTCTGGAGAAGGTGCAGCAGGACGCTGGCATACAACTCATGCATGCGCCCTACAAGGGCAACGCGCCGCTGCTGCAGGACATCGGCAGCGGGCAAGTCGATTTCGCTGTGCTCGTCTACAGCGCAGCCATGGGCGCGCTGGCCGAGCAGGGCCGGCTCAAGATCCTGGGCCAGCTGGGGGAGCAGCGATCGGAACTGCTCAAGAATGTGCCCACGGTGCGTGAGGGCCGGGAGCTGAAAAACTTCGCCTACAAGACCTGGACCAGCTTTCTGGTGCGCAAGGACACGCCGCAGGAGGTGGTGCAAAGGCTGCACCAGGCGATAGGCGCCATGCTCAAGGACCCGGGCGTGCGCGAGCAACTGGCCCTGCAGACGCAGCTGGCCGCGGCGCCCATGTCGCTGGCTGAGGCCGCGCAGTTCTATGAGGCCGAGACCGCCCGCTATCGCAGCATTGCCCGCTCCATTCGCCTGCAACCCCAGTGAGATGCCGCACATGAACACCCTTCTGGACACTTTGCGCGGCTCGGCCGCAGCCTTCGTCGATGTGCGCCGCGACATCCACAGGCACCCCGAGCTCGGCTTCGAGGAGCACCGCACCAGCGCCCTGGTCGCGCGGCAACTGGAGCAATGGGGATACGAGGTGGAGCGCGGCCTGGGCGGCACGGGCGTGGTGGGGCGGCTGGTGCGCGGCAGCGGCAGCCGGCGCCTGGGCCTGCGCGCCGACATGGACGCGCTGCCCATCGCCGAGGCCAATGAATTCGCCCATGCCAGCACGCATGCCGGTGTCATGCATGCCTGCGGCCATGACGGCCATACCGCCATGCTGCTGGCGGCGGCCCGGCATCTGGCCGAGCACGGCGGCTTCGACGGAACGCTCACGCTGATCTTTCAGCCTGCGGAGGAGGGCGGCGGCGGGGCCTTGCGCATGATGGAAGACGGGCTGTTCGAGCGCCACCCCTGCGACGCCATCTTTGCCATGCACAACATGCCGGGCATGCCCCAGGGGCGGTTGGCGCTGCGCGAGGGCGCAGCCATGGCGTCCTCCGACTACGCCACGCTCACTCTCACCGGCGTGGGAGGGCATGGTGCCATGCCGCACCGCACGGCCGATCCCATCGTGGCGGCCGCCAGCATCGTCATGGCCTTGCAGACCATCGTCTCGCGCAACATCGATCCGCTGCAGATGGCGGTGGTGACCGTGGGCGCCATCCACGCAGGCAAGGCCAACAACGTGATTGCCCACAGCGCTGCGCTGGAGTTGAGCGTGCGTGCGCTGGATGCCGATGTGCGCAGGCTGCTGGAGCAGCGCATTCGCGACCTGGTGAGTGCGCAGGCCGAGAGTTTCGGCGTGCAGGCCCAACTCGAGTGGCGACCCGGCTATGCCGTGCTGGTCAACACGCCCAAAGAGACGGACTTCGCGCGCCAGATCGCGCTGGAGCTGCTGGGCCCGGAACATGTCACGCTGCAGGCGCCGCCCTTGCCGGGCAGCGAAGACTTTGCCTTCATGCTGCAGCGCGTGCCAGGCAGCTATCTGCTGATTGGCAATGGCGAGGGAAGCGAGCAAGGCGCCTGCATGGTGCACAACCCGGGCTATGACTTCAACGACGACAACATCGCCGTGGGCGCCGCCTATTGGGTGCTGCTGGCGCAGCGGTTTCTGGTGGCCGGTTGAACGGGTTCGGCCCGGCGCATTTCACTCGCCGTGGTGGACTTCCATCCAGCCCACGCGTCCTTGACCGCTCTCGTTGAGGCGGCTCACAAAGCCTTCAGCCTGCGACTGCGGCAGGCGCAGATCGAACTGCACCAGGGAGCCGTGCTCGACCTGGAGCAGCTCGGCGCCTGCTGCATCGATCTCGCGGCGCACCAGGCCTTCCAGCGCATAGGGCACGGCGCAGCGCAGCGATTGCATGCGCTGCAGTGTCACTTTCTCGGCGGTCAGCAGGGCCTGGGCCACGGCATCGGTGTAGGCGCGCACCAGGCCACCTGCGCCCAGCTTGACACCGCCGAAGTAGCGCACCACGGTGGCCAGCACGCCTTCCAGGTCCTGGTGGCGCAGCACGTCCAGCATGGGGCGGCCTGCCGTGCCGCTGGGCTCGCCGTCATCGACGGCTGCCGACTGGCCGCCTGCCAGCAGCGCCCAGCAGACATGAGCGGCGCCGGGGTGCTCGCGCCATAGCGCATCAACCACCGCCTGGGCGCTGGCGCGGTCGGCCATGGGCTGCACGCAACCGATGAAGCGGCTTTTCTTGATGATGAGTTCGCTGTGCGCGGGCGCGCGGAGTGTCTGTGGCATGGAGGGCGGCAAGCTTACCCGATCGTCCCTGGTCCGGTGTTTGGCGCATGGATTCATTACGCCTTTATTACGAAGCGCTACACATTTGTGAGCATGCGTACCTTGTGTCATTTCAGCTTCAGAGGGTTGCATCCAGGTTTGTCCTACAGAAATCGTGAAAGATTCGCAGTAAGCTTTCTGTCAAGGAGGCGCAACCATGAACACCCCACCTTCCCGCGATCCCGTTCTCACCGAACACACCTTTGGCCGCGATCATTTCAGTCCCCCGCCTATGGCGCTGGAGCAGGCTGGTCAGGACCATGAAGCCGCCGGCGGCGGCATTCCTCTGGATCTGGACCAGCGCATCCGCAACGTCGGCGAATGGTGATGGCAGGTGCCGCCTGGCCAAGGGCCTGCAGCGGCATCAGTACTGTCAGGTCCTGCTGGACCGTGCAGCGGCCCGCCGACAGGCGGTGACCCTCAAGCGAACAGACCGCGAACCAGGCGCAGCAGGCTCTTGCCTCGCTGCGCTGGATTTATCATTTCCAATTTCCACGTACCCACCCAGGCCGGCTGCGCGAAGCGTCGGCCTTTTTGCATTCCTGCAGGAACCATGAGCACTGACACAGGCCGCAGCCATTGGCTGCTGGCGCCTGCCTCCGCCAGCGACGCCAGCCTGCCCGTGCCCCTGGGCGATGTGACGGCGCTGCTGGAGCAGGTGGGCCGCTCCAGCGCCAGCAGCGACGAGGTGGCCGGGCAGTTGCTGCATTTGCTGGGCCGGCACGTGCCGCTGGCGCAGTGCACCATCTTCTCGTTCCAGGGCCGATCACGTCCGCGCATCGTGGGTTTTGGCGACCGGGCACGCACGGGGGCGCTGCCCATGATTTCGCAGGACTACAGCGAGCGCTTCTATCCGCTCGACGGCGCACAGCGCGTGATGCAGGCCGAACTGGCGCGGCAGCAGCGCGACCCCCAGGCTCCCGCGCGCGTCTGGCTGCACCGCCAGCGCCCCTGCGATGTCAGCCATCCCGAGTACCGACATGTCTGCTATGGGTTGCCGCGCCTGGTGGAGCGGCTCTCGCTGCTGACCCTGCAGCCTGGCGCACGGTGGCTGGCGGTGAACCTGTACCGGGGCGAGGAGCACGGCTGCCTTGATGCGCAGTCCATCGCACGCATCGAAGCCTTTGCGCCCCTGGTCATGCAGGCCATGCGCCTGCACTATGCGGGCCAGGCGCTGCAGGACGATCTGGCGGGGCTGGTGCTGGCGCGCCTGGCCGGGCGCTTTGCCCATCTCACGCAGCGCGATCTGGACGTGGTGCGCTGCGTGATCGAGGGGCTTGATGCCGAGCGGCTGGCGCAGCGCCTGGGCATCACCGTGTCCAGCGCGCGAACCTATCTCAAGCGGGTCTGCGCCAAACTGGGCGTGCAGGGGCAGCGTGAGCTGTTTGCCTTGTTGATGGCGCCCGAGGCGCTGTCCTGAGCCCCGGAGGCGGGCGCCGCAGTCTGTCCCCATCTGGGGACATCGCCATGGCCGGTGCTGCCTACACTGCGCCCTGAACAAGACGCACGACGGAGACCCCCATGCACCAGCCCCATGCCCAGCCCAGGCAGTCCATCTACTACCGCTATCAGGTGCATCGGCCCTGGCTGCCATCGGAGCATCCGGGGGTGCAGCGGCACCCCGTCGTCATTGTCGGAACGGGGCCGGTAGGCCTGACCACGGCACTGGAGCTGGCGCGCCACGGGCAGCGATGCGTGCTGCTGGAGTCCGAGCTGCAGGTATCCGAAGGCAGCCGCGCCATCGTCTTCACGCGCCGCTCCATGGAGATCCTCCAGCAGGTGGGCGTGGCCGGGCGGGTCAGCGACAGCGGGCTGCCATGGCGCTTTGGCAACTCCTTCTACCGGGGCCAGCGCGTGTTTCGCATGGAAGCACCGCACAGCGAGGACGACCGCTTCTTCCCCATGATCAACCTGCAGCAGCAGTACCTGGAGGAGTACCTGGTCGATGCCGTGCTGGCCCATCCGCTGATCGAGTTGCGTTGGGGCAACCGCGTGGAGCGGGTGGAGCAGTTTGGCGAAGGCGCCGCTGCAAAAGCGCGGCTGCAGGTGGACACGCCCGAGGGGCCGTATGCGCTGGAAGCCGACTGGCTGGTCGCAGCCGATGGCGCACGCTCGGGCATACGCACGGCCATGGGCCTGGTCATGGAAGGGGCGTCATACGAAGGCCGCTTCGTGATTGCCGACATCCGCATCGACCTGCCGCTGCCCACCGAGCGCCTGGCCTTCTTCGATCCGGTGTGGAATCCCGGCAACACCATCCTCATGCACCGCGAGCCGCACGGCATCTGGCGCGTGGACTACCAGTTGCCAGCAGGCGAAGATCCGCAGCAGGCACTGCAGCCCGAATCGCTCAAGGCGCGCATCGACGCGCAACTGGAGATGATCGGCTTTGGCGGCACGCCCTGGGAGATGGACTGGAGCTCTGTCTACTCGGCACGCGCGCTGACCTTGCCGGACTACGTGCACGGCCGCGTGGTCTTCACGGGCGATGCGGCCCACCTGCTGCCCATCTTCGGGGTGCGCGGCGCCAACACCGGTTTCCAGGACGCCCAGGCCCTGGCCTGGCGCCTGGCCCTGGTGGCGCGCGGCGTGGCGCCGGCCCGGTTGCTGGACAGCTACAGCAGCGAGCGCGTGGGCGCGGCGCGCGAGATTGTCGAAGAGGCCGGCAAGAGCACGCGCTTCATGGCGCCGCCTTCGCGCGGCTTCCGGCTGCTGCGCGATGCGGTGCTGTCGCTGTCGCTCACCCAGGCCTTCGTGCGCCCGCTGTACCACTGGCGTACATCTCGCCCCCATGAGTACGCCCGCTCGCCCCTCAACAGCAGGGACGACGACAACCATTTGTTCAAGGGCGGTCCTGCCCATGGCGCGCCGCCGCAGAACGTGTGCCTGGCGCCGGACGACTATCTGCTGGACCACCTGGGCGGCGGATTCGACCTGCTGTATTTCACCGATGGCTCGGCCGTGCCGCCCGCGTTGAGCGAGGTTGCCCGCGTGGTGCGCGGCCGCGGCGTGGGCCTGCGCATCGTGGCCATCTCCAGCCAGGTGCAGCCGCAGCCAGTTCAGGGCGCTGACCTGACCCTTTCCGATAGTCAGGGCCGCTGCCGCGAACGCCATGGCGTGCCTGCCGATCCACCTTCTGGCGCTGCCTACCTGCTGCGGCCCGACCAGCATGTCTGCGCACGCTGGCTGGCGCTGGATGCGCGGCGCCTGCAATCCGCACTCGACAACGCCACCTGCACGCAAGGAGCCCAGGCATGAGCCAAGCACACACATCGCCCGACACGCTTGTATCGCCCGGCACCCTGGATATCGCCGGTCTGGAGGCCGTCTACGACCAACTGGCCACGGCCATTGACGCGGCAGGCCCGCAGCAGTCCGAGCTGTTTCTGGTCAAGCTGGCACTGCTGGCTGCCGAGCGGCTGGGCAGCGCCCAGCAGTTCTCCGAGCTGGTGCTGGCGGCGCAGCAGGATCTTCAGCCTAGGGTAAACAGCTAGCCCTGCCGGGTGGTTGCGTGGCCGGCGCTGGCTAACATCGGCCCGGAATCAAGGATGCCACGACCCCATGGATGTGCTGAGCGAAGTTCTCGATATTTGCCGGTCAGAGCGCGCCGTGACGGCGCGTTTTGCGCTGACCGCGCCGTGGAGCCTGAAGTCCACGGGCGTCACGGGCGCCATGATCCGCATGGCGCGCGGCGCGCCCTACTGGATACAGGTGGAGGGCATGCAGCCGCTGCGGGTCGAGCCGGGCGATCTGGTCATGCTGCCCATGGGGGCGGCACATGTGGTGGCCTCGGACCTGGGCATGGCCTGCGAGCTGTTCTCGCGGCTGATCTCCCGCCATGCCGAAGGCCCGCAGGACGAGAATCCGCTGGTCTTCAGCCATGGCGGCGGGGGCGAGGCGACCGACATGTTTTCGGCCCTGCTGTGGTTTTCAGCCTATTGCCGGCATTCGGTGTTCCGCATCCTGCCGCCGCTGATCCATATCCGCGCAAGCGATCTGCCGCTGGCCGATTGCCTGGCCGCCACCATGCAGTCGCTCACGCTGGAGACGCTGGCGCGGCGCCCGGGCTGGCGCCTGTCGGCCGCGCGCATGGGCGAGCTTTTGCTGGTCAACATCCTGCGCGAGCACCTGGCGCGCGAGGCCGCCGTGGGTGAAGGCTGGCTGCGGGGCCTGGGCGATGCCTGCATTGCCCGCGCCATCGTCTGCATGCACCGGGAGCCGCAGCGCAGCTGGAGCGTGGAGACGCTGGCGGCCGAGGCCGGCATGTCGCGCACCCGCTTCAGCATGCGTTTCAAGCAGCTGGTGGGCGCCACCCCCATCGGCTACCTGACGGCGCACCGCATGGCGCTGGCCGCACAGCAGATGGAGGCCGGCGGGCTGTCATCGGCCCGCATCGCAGAGAACGCGGGCTACGACTCTCCCAAGGTATTTGCGCGGGCGTTCCGCCGCTGGTCCGGGCACACGCCCAAGGCCTATCTGGCGCAGGAGGCCGCGAAGAGGTCGGGCTGGCAGCAGCAGGAAGGCCGTATCAGGGGGCTGGAGCAAGACCCTTAGCCAGCAGGGTTGAGTGCCGAAACGTACACTGGCCGGTTCCTTCCGCACAGGCTCCCAGAAGCCGAACCGCCCATCATGAACGCCCCCGTTGACGTTTCCTTTTTCCATCGCGCTGCCAAGCCGCTGACCAGCTACCGACCGTACTGGGCCAAGCGCTTCGGCACGGCCCCGTTCCTGCCGATGAGCCGGGCCGAGATGGACCAGCTTGGCTGGGACAGCTGCGACGTGATCCTGGTGACGGGCGATGCCTATGTGGATCACCCCAGCTTCGGCATGTCGGTGATCGGCCGGGTGCTGGAGGCGCAGGGCTTTCGCGTGGGCATCATCGCCCAGCCCGACTGGCAGAGCGCCGAGGCCTTCAAGGCCCTGGGCCGTCCCAACCTGTTCTGGGGCGTGACGGCGGGCAACATGGATTCGATGATCAACCGCTACACGGCCGATCGCAAGATCCGCTCCGACGATGCCTACACGCCGGGCGACGTGGGCGGCAAGCGCCCCGACCGCGCGGCCATTGTCTACAGCCAGCGGTGCCGTGAGGCATACAAGGACGTGCCCATCGTGCTCGGCGGCATCGAAGGCAGCCTGCGCCGCATCGCCCACTACGACTATTGGAGCGACAAGGTGCGCCGCTCCATCGTGGTGGACAGCAAGTGCGACATCCTGCTGTACGGCAACGCCGAACGCGCCCTGGTCGAGGTGGCCCACCGCCTGGCCGCTCGCGAGCCCGTGGAAAGCATTACCGATGTGCGCGGCACGGCCTTCTTCCGCCGCGAGTCGGAAGCGGGCTGGTTCGAGCTGGACTCGTCCGTGGTGGACGAGCCCGGCGTGGTCGAGCCCCACATCAACCCCTACATGACCACCAGCGAGCAGGCCGAGGCCCAGGGCCAGACCTGCTCCAAGGAAGAGGGTGATGCCGCCGCGAAGCCGGACGGTGCCTCGGTCGCCGCCGTTCAGACCATCCAGTTCGTGCCCAACCCGTCGCTGCGCGGCAAGGGCAAGCAGCCTCCGCGCGACAAGACCGTGCTGCGCCTGCCCAGCTACGAGCAGGTCAAGGCCGACCCCATCCTCTACGCCCACGCCAACCGCGTGCTGCACCTGGAAACCAACCCCGGCAATGCCCGCGCCCTGGTCCAGGCCCACGGCGAGGGCGTGACCGCGCGCGATGTGTGGCTGAACCCGCCCCCCATTCCGCTGACCACGGCCGAGATGGACTGGGTCTTCGGCCTGCACTATGCACGCAGCCCCCATCCCAGCTATGCCGACGCCAGCGGCAGCCATGAGGGCGAGACCAAGATCCCGGCCTGGGAGATGATCCGCACCTCGGTCAACATCATGCGCGGCTGCTTCGGCGGCTGCACCTTCTGCTCCATCACCGAGCATGAGGGCCGCATCATCCAGAGCCGTTCCGAGGAGTCCATCATCCAGGAGGTCGAGGACATCCGCGACAAGGTCAAGGGCTTCACCGGCACCATCTCCGACCTGGGCGGCCCCACGGCCAACATGTACCGCCTGGGCTGCAAGAGCCCCGAGATCGAGGCCGCCTGCCGCAAGCCCAGCTGCGTGTTTCCCGGCATCTGCCAGAACCTGCACACCGACCACGCCCCGCTGGTCAAGATCTACCGCCGCGCGCGCAATCTGCCGGGCATCAAGAAGATCCTGATCGGCTCGGGCCTGCGCTACGACCTGGCCGTGAAGTCGCCCGAGTACGTCAAGGAGCTGGTGCAGCACCATGTGGGCGGCTACCTGAAGATCGCGCCCGAGCACACCGAGTCCGGGCCGCTGACCAAGATGATGAAGCCCGGCATCGGCAGCTATGACCGCTTCAAGCAGATGTTCGAGCAGTTCAGCGAGGAAGCGGGCAAGAAGCAGTACCTGATTCCGTACTTCATCGCGGCCCACCCGGGCACCAGCGACGAGGACATGATGAACCTCGCCATCTGGCTGAAGAAGAACGGCTTTCGCGCCGACCAGGTGCAGACCTTCTATCCCAGCCCCATGGCCACGGCCACGGCCATGTACCACTCGGGCCGCAACACGCTGACCAAGGTGCGCCGCCAGATGCGCGACGTGAACGAGGAGTCGGTGGACATCGTGCGCGGTGAAAAGCGCCGGCGCCTGCACAAGGCGTTTCTGCGCTACCACGACCCGAACAACTGGCCGCTGCTGCGCGAGGCCTTGAAGGCCATGGGCCGTGCCGACCTCATCGGCAACGGCAAGCAGCACCTGATCCCCACCTTCCAGCCCCTGGTCGATGGCGGCTACCAGAGCGCGCGCCGCAAGAACAGCACGCAGGGCACGGGCGTGGCCGCACGTGCCGTGGTATCCCAGCAAGGCAAGGCCTACGCCCTCAACAAGGCCGGCGGCAAGAATGCCGGGCCGGGCAAGGTGCTGGCAGAGTCGCGCGAGCCTGCGGGCGATGTGCGTTTCCGTTCCAGCCAGCCCCAGCCTGGCCGCATGCTGACCCAGCACACGGGCCTGCCGCCGCGCCCCGGTGTGGGTGGTCCTTCCCGTTCTGCGGGCGCTGCCGGTTCGGGCCGCAAGGCGGCGCCGGGCGGTCGCAAGCCGCGCTGACGCGCCTTTGCCTCTAGCTGGCGGCCGGCGCCAGCGTGCCCTGCCATTCGCGGCGGGCGGCCTGGGCTCCGCTTTCAAAGTAATGCGTGTCCAGCGGCACGGGCCGTGCCAGGGCAAAGCCCTGCGCATAGTCCACGCCCACGGCCTGAAGGGCCTGGGCGATCTCGCGGGTTTCCACATACTCGGCCACGGTGCGCTTGCCCAGGATGTGGCCTATGCGGTTGATCATCTCCACCATGGCGTGGTTGCTGGGGTCCTGGAGCATGTCGCGCACAAAGCCGCCGTCGATCTTCAGATAGTCCACGGGCAGCTGCTTCAGATAGGTCAGCGAGGACATGCCCACGCCAAAGTCGTCCAGCGCAAAGCGGCAGCCCAGGGTGCGCAGGGCCTGTATCAGCCTGGTGGCACTGGACAGGCTGGCGATGGCGCTGGTCTCCGTGATCTCGAAGCACAGCAGCTGCGGCGCAATGCCATGCGTGCTCAGCTGTTTCTGCACGAAGTCCAGCAGCCCGTCGTCATCCAGGCTGGGGCCTGACAGGTTGATGGCGCAGGTGTCGATGTGGCGCAGTGCGGCCGGATGCTGGGCCAGCGTGGCCAGCGTTCTGGCGATCACCCAGCGGTCCACCGTGGGCATGATGCCGTAGCGCTCGGCCGCGGGAATGAAGGTGGCCGGCGAGATGATCTGGCCCTGCTCGTCGCGCAGCCGCAGCAGCACCTCGAAATGCAGGCCCCGCTGGCCGTCGGGCTGCAGTGGTGCAATGCTTTGGGCGTACAGGCAAAAGCGCTCCTGCTCCAGCGCCATGCGTATGCGTGTCACCCATTCCATCTCGCTGACGTGGCGGGTGTACTCGCCATCGTCGCTGCGGTAGACGTAGATGCGGTTGCGGCCGCGCTCCTTGGCGCGGTAGCAGGCCATGTCGGCCATGCGCAGCAGGTCCTGTGCCGACTGGACCTCGCCGCCGATGTGCACCAGGCCGATGCTCAGCCCCGTGCGCAGCACCTGCTTGCCCCAGTGCACGTGCAGGGCCTCGGTCGCCTGGCGCAGCTTCTCGGCAATGCGCAGGGCGGGCTCGGGCGGGCAGTTCTCCAGAAGAACGCCGAATTCATCTCCGCCCAGCCGCGCGAGGGTGTCGGTCTCGCGCAGGTTGTGCAGCAGCAGGCGGCTGACCTCGCACAGCATCTCATCGCCCGCCGGGTGGCCGCAGGTCTCGTTGATGAGCTTGAACTGGTCCAGGTCCATGTACAGCACGGCCGAGGGCCGCAGCCTGTGCTGGCCCTGGTTGAGCAGGCGCTGCAGCCGGCGCTCGAACTCGACGCGGTTCTCCAGCCCGGTCAGCCCGTCGTGGCTGGCATGCCAAGACAGCTGGTCCAGATACTGCTGCTCGCGCGAGACATCCCTGAGCACGATCACCGCACCGGCCGGGCGCTCCCCACCGCCGCTGATGGCCGACCCCATGAGCTTGACCGGCACGATGCTGCGGTCATGGCGCCGCAGCCAGCGCGTGTGCTCCTCGCGCAATTGCTGGCCTGACAGCAAATGGGCCAGCAGGCTTTCCGCGGTCTGGGTGGCGTCAATGCTGTTGAAATGCAGGCCCTTGGCCAGGTGCTGGCCCTTGATCTGCTGCTCGCTGCTGCCCAGCAGGCCCAGCGCGGCGGGGTTGGCATAGTCCACCACGCCCTGGGCGTCCGTGGTGATCACGGCGTCGCCCAGCGAGGCCAGCGTGGTCTGGGCCCTTTCCTTTTCCGTCAGCAGGTCGTTTTGCACCTGCTGGCGCTGCTGCAGCATGCGCCGCGTATGCCAGAGCGCCACCAGGATCAGCGCCACACCCAGCACCAGATGGATGCCCTGCAGCCACATCACCATCTGCCGTGAACTGCGGCCCAGCGAGGCGCTGAACTGCTGGGTGGCCGGTGTGACGCCGGCGTTGATCTGCTCGATCTCGCGCTTCCAGGTGATGGCGTCCTCGGCGCTGACGCTGCCCACGGCGTGGCGCTGCTCTATCTCCTGGGCCAGCCTGTCGAGCTGCTGCAGATACTGATCGCCTTGTTTCCAGTAGCGATAAGGCTCTTCCAGAAGCTCGACATGGCGGAAGGTCTGCATGAGCCAGATCAGCGCCTCGGCATCGTCAGGGTGGTTGCCTCCTAGAAGAATGCCGGCACGCGCATCCTTGACCCTGGCTGGCACATCGTCCAGTGCCATGCGCGCCTGCCAGTCGCCCGCGGGAATGGCCATGGCCTGCTCGAAGCGCGCCATGTCGCGCGCCGAGCCGCTGTCCACATAGCGGCTCAGGGCGTAGATGGCGTCCTTCTGTGCCTTGGACCACAGGCTTTCCCCGGCCACGAAGGCGCGCACCGCAGACACAAGGTAGAGGCTGCCGCTGGCCATGACCACCAGCACCACGACCACCAGCACCAGGGGCCAGATGCGCTGCACCAGCTGCAGTACCGGCACATGGGCTGGGGGCTGGCTTTGCATGGGCGGAGCAGGGGAGGGTTGGCCGTGTGGGCGGCTCAGGCGCTGGCGCTGGCGCTGGCGCCAATGCGCTGCAGAACTGGCGCCGTATGGCTGGGTGGCTGACGCGTCCCGGATATCCGGGCGGTTGATGGATGTTCTCGAACCATGGGGCTGCCTCCAGATAAGCCGATTATGGGTGTTTCCAGATGTGTTCGGGTTGTCCGGTTGTATGCGCAACTCCGATTTAAGAGGAGCGGGCTATTACGGTAAAGAGGGTCATTGGCCGCAGCATGCCCGCATGCTGCGGCCAGCCATGACCTGCGCGGCTTGTAGGTTGCGGGCAGGTGGTGCTTTTGGGTGTCCGCCTACAAGCGAGGCCGTGCCTGAGGTGGGCCGGGAAGAGGGTGCAGGGGCAGATCGTGCTGCTCGGCCAGGTCTGCCAGCTCGGCGCAGGACAAGGGGGCCAGGAAGGCTTGCAGGGCTACATGCATGGCGGGGCTGCGCATGCTGGCGATGCTGCCATCGCCATTCACCGACGCCACGGCGCACAGGCGGGCCGCGAAATGCGGCTCCAGGGCCGCCACGGCCACCGATCCATCGGCGCAGGCGTAGACGCGATAGCCTGCGTGCGCGCCGCCCACATCGCCATCGGGCCGGGTCAGGCCCCAATGCCAGGGCAAAGCCAGCCACTGCGCGGCCTGGGCCAGGCCTGTTTCCTGGAGACTGCCGTGGCCGCTGCGCTGGCGCAGCAGCCAGGCCTTGAGCACGGCTTCGCTGGCCATCAGCGCACCGGCCATGTCGGCAAACAGGCTGGGTGGCATGGCGCCGCCCTGTACCAGCCCCGCCTCGGCCTGGTAGGTCAGGTCATGGCCCGGCACATCAGCCAGGGCTCCCGCGCTGCCGACGATGCGCACCAGCGACAGCTGCGGATGGCGCTGCTGCAGCGACGCCCAGTCCAGCCCCAGCTTGGCCAGTGCGGCGGGGCGGAACGAGGTGAGCAGGATGTCGGCCGCATCCAGTGCATCGTGAAGCGCCGCCTGTCCTTCCTCGCTCTTGAGCTGTGCCTGCCAGACCGCAATGCCCTGGTGCATGTCGGCATAGGCTTGCGGGCTGTAGTGCGCCATCGGGTCTGCACCGGCCGCACCGGTCGTAGCTGGCTGCACAGACGGAGGCTCCAGCTTGCTGCACTGCGCGCCCATGGCGGCACAGCGCATCAGGGCGGCGGGGCCGGGCAGATTCAGGGCCAGGCTCAGGATGCGCACGCCCGACAACGGCAGCCCGTTGGTGGGGGAAGAGGAGAGGGGCGCGTGTAGCGCAATGGGTTCAGCAGGCGCGTGATCGGGCATGGGAATGGAGCGTCTCGTTGTGCATTCGGTGTTTCAACTGCACGCATGATCGCACCCATGCCTCCCAGGGCCTGGCGCATACCGGACGGTGAGGATGCAAAAGCCGCCCGGAAAAAGAAAATGCCGCCAGGGCAATGCACCGTTGGCGGCATGTCTGCAAACCCGGCGCACGGCCGGGCAGCCGGGGTGGGGGTCAGACCACCTTGGCGATCGACTGGCAGACGTAGTCGATGTTCTTGCTGTTGAGCGCAGCCACGCACATGCGGCCCGTATCCGTGCCGTAGACGCCGAACTCGGTGCGCAGGCGCACCATCTGGTCCTTGCTCAGGCCGGAGTAGCTGAACATGCCGATCTGGGTGGTGATGAAGCCCATGTCCTGCTGGACACCGGCAGCCTTCAGGCCATCAACCAGCTTCTGGCGCATGGCCTTGATGCGCACGCGCATCTCGCCCAGTTCCTTTTCCCACAGCGCGCGCAGCTCGGGGTTGTTCAGCACGGCGGCCACCACGGCGCCACCATGGGTGGGCGGGTTGGAGTAGTTGGTGCGGATGACGATCTTGAGCTGGCTCAGCACGCGGGCCGCTTCTTCCTTGTCGTTGGCCACCACCGACAGCGCGCCCACGCGCTCGCCGTACAGGCTGAAGCTCTTGGAGAACGAGGTCGAGACGAAGATGTTCAGGCCGGCGGCCACGAACTTGCCGATCACGGCGCCGTCTTCGGCAATGCCGTGGCCAAAGCCCTGGTAGGCCATGTCGAGGAAGGCCACCAGACCCTTGGCCTTGACGGCGGCGATCACCTGGTCCCACTGCTCGGCCGTGATGTCATAGCCGGTCGGGTTGTGGCAGCAGGCGTGCAGCACCACGATGGTGCCGGCGGCGGCCGCGTTCAGGTCGGCCAGCATGCCTTCGAAGTTCACCTTGCGGTTGACTGCGTCGTAGTAGGCATAGGTGCCCACTTCGAAGCCTGCATTGGTGAAGATGGCCTTGTGGTTTTCCCAGCTCGGGTCGGAGATCAGCACCTTGGCGGCGGGGCTGATCTTCTTGAGGAAGTCGGCGCCGATCTTCAGGCCGCCGGTGCCGCCGATGGCCTGCACCGTGGACACGCGGCCGGACTTGACGACGTCGGACTCGGCGCCGAACACCAGGCCCTTGACTGCGGCATCATAGGCAGCGATGCCGTCGATGGGCAGGTAGCCGCGGGCCGTGGGCTTGTCCATCATCGCCTTCTCGGCGGCCTGCACGCATTCGAGCAGGGGCAACTTGCCGTTGTCGTCGAAGTACACGCCCACGCCCAGATTCACCTTGCTGGGGTTGGTGTCGGCAGCGAACTGCTCGTTCAGACCCAGGATGGGGTCGCGGGGGGCCATTTCGACGGCGGTAAACAGAGACATGAAGCGTCCTTGGGATGTCTTGGGAGGTGGAAAAAACGCGGCTAGCCCCAAGCTACGGTAGGCTTTCGGGTTAACCCATGAATTCTAGCGATCTCGCCGGCCGATACTCACTTTTGCGAACCCACGTCATGCACGAAGTCTCTGATTCCTCTCCAGCACCTGAGGCCTCCGGCCAGTTCGTGCATTTCGCGGACTCCCCCTTCGAGCTGTTCCAGCCCTATCCGCCGGCCGGCGATCAGCCCGCCGCCATTGAAAAGCTGGTCGAAGGCATCCAGGACGGCGAATCCTTCCAGACCCTGCTGGGTGTGACGGGCTCGGGCAAGACCTTCACCATGGCCAACGTGATTGCCCGCCTGGGCCGCCCGGCCATTGTCTTTGCGCCCAACAAGACGCTGGCAGCGCAGCTGTACAGCGAATTCCGCGAGTTCTTTCCCAAGAACTCCGTCGAATACTTCGTCAGCTATTACGACTACTACCAGCCCGAGGCCTATGTGCCACAGCGCGACCTGTTCATCGAAAAGGACAGCGCCATCAACGAGCACATCGAGCAGATGCGGCTGTCGTGCACCAAAAGCCTGATGGAGCGGCGCGACGTGGTCATCGTCGCCACGGTCTCGGCCATCTACGGCATCGGCGAGCCTGAAAGCTACCACCGCATGATCATGACGCTGCGCACCGGCGACCGCATCAACCAGCGCGACGTCATCGCGCAACTGATCCGCATGCAGTACCAGCGCAACGACCAGGACTTCAGCCGGGGCAAGTTCCGCGTGCGCGGCGACACCATCGACGTCTTCCCCGCCGAGCATTCCGAGCTGGCCATTCGCATCGAACTGTTCGACGACGAGGTTGAAAGCCTGCAGCTGTTCGATCCGCTGACGGGCCGCGTGCGCCAGAGCATTCCGCGCTTCACCGTCTACCCCAGCAGCCACTACGTCACGCCGCGCGACAAGGTGCTGGCCGCCGTGGAAACCATCAAGCTGGAGCTGGCCGAGCGGCTCAAGCAACTGGTGGGAGACGGCAAGCTGGTCGAGGCCCAGCGCCTGGAGCAGCGCACACGCTTCGATCTGGAGATGCTCACCGAGGTCGGCCACTGCAAGGGCATCGAGAACTACACCCGCCACCTCTCAGGCGCCGCACCCGGCGAGCCGCCCAGCACCCTGACCGACTACCTGCCCGGCGACGCCCTCATGTTCCTGGACGAGAGTCACCAGATGATCGGCCAGCTCAACGCCATGTACAGCGGCGACCGCTCGCGCAAGACCACGCTGGTGGAATACGGCTTTCGGTTGCCTTCGGCGCTGGACAACCGGCCGCTCAAATTCGAGGAATTCGAGCAGCGCATGCGCCAGGTCATCTTTGTCTCCGCCACGCCGGCAGACTACGAGAAGACCCACTCGGGCCAGGTCGTGGACCAGGTCGTTCGCCCCACAGGCCTCATCGATCCTGAAATCGAAGTACGCCCGGCCACCAATCAGGTGGACGACGTGCTGCAGGAAATCCGCCTGCGCGTCGAACGCACGGAGCGTGTTCTCATCACCACGCTGACCAAGCGCATGGCCGAGCAACTCACCGACTACCTGAGTGAAAACGGCGTCAAGGTGCGCTATCTGCACTCCGACGTGGAAACGGTGGAGCGTGTGGAGATCATTCGTGACCTGCGCCTGGGTGTCTTTGACGTGCTCGTGGGCATCAACCTGCTGCGCGAGGGGCTGGACATCCCCGAAGTCTCGCTGGTCGCCATCCTCGATGCCGACAAGGAAGGCTTTCTTCGCGCCGAACGCAGTCTCATCCAGACCATCGGCCGCGCCGCGCGCAACCTGCATGGCAAGGCCATCCTCTATGCGGACCGTGTCACGGAGTCCATGAAGAAGGCCATCGGCGAGACCGAGCGCCGCCGTGCCAAGCAAATAAGCTTCAACGAGGAAAACGGAATCGAACCCAAGCAGATTGTCAAGCGGGTGAAAGACCTGATTGATGGTGTCTACAGCGAAAAAAGTGGCAAGGAAGCGGAACGCCTGCAGGCCAATCAGCTCGAAAGAGCGCGTGTCGAGGACATGTCCGAAAAAGATGTGGCCAAGGAAATCAAGCGTCTGGAGAAGCAGATGCTCGAACATGCGCGCAGCCTGGAGTTCGAACAGGCTGCGCGGGTGCGCGATCAGCTGGCGCTGCTCAAGGAGCAACTGTTCGGAGGCTCATCCGTGCAGGTTTCCTGAGGCGGCGCCTGGTCTGAAGCCCGTTAGCTCCTGTTACCCGACAAAATTGATGGGGAATGTGGTACACTAAGGGTCAACACTCAACAACAACAAAAACTTCGATGAAAAGAAGGGCTCTGAACCTTTTGAACAGGACGGAGTAAGGGCGGAGACTGTGCCCAACTCCAGTCAAATCGCTGGAGCGGGTGTTTCTGTAACGTACAAGCCTGACTGAAGGAGCTCGTAATGCGTCTCACCACCAAAGGCCGTTTTGCGGTCACTGCCATGATCGATCTGGCCCTGCGCCAGAACAATGGCCCTGTCACGCTGGCAGCCATCAGCCAGCGGCAACAGATTTCCCTGTCGTATCTGGAACAGCTGTTCGGCAAGCTGCGCCGCCATGAACTCGTCGAGTCCACCCGTGGACCCGGCGGCGGCTACACGCTCGCCCGCAAGGCTGGCGACATCACCGTGGCCGACATCATCGTCTCCGTGGACGAACCCATTGACGCCACCCAGTGTGGCGGCAAGGAAAATTGCCTGGGCGAAGCCGGCCGCTGCATGACGCATGAGCTGTGGGCCGCACTGAACCAGCGCATGGTCGAGTTCCTCGATTCCGTGACGCTGCAAAAGCTTGTGGACGAACAACTGGCCAAGGGCATCCAGATCGAGGACAAGCCCGTGGTGCGTCGCGCGATTTCCACGGCTCCCGTGGTCAAGCCCATCCGTGTGAATGCCCCGAACTCGGTATTTGCGCTGGGCAACGCCTTCGCCAAGTCCTGATCGACTTTTGACACCCTGAGGGCAGGGCACCGCCGCGCATGGCTGTGTGGCGCGGTGTTGTCCGCCTGGATGGATTCACCGGAGTTCATCGCCTTCCCGTTTTTTGCCAGCCTGAACCTTGATAAGAGCCAGTCATGGACATGACCCCGCATTTCCCCATCTATCTCGACTATGGCGCGACCACCCCCGTGGACCCTCGCGTGGTGGACGCCATGATTCCTTGGCTGCGTGAGCATTTTGGCAACGCCGCATCGCGCAGTCATGCCTGGGGTTGGGAAGCCGAGGAGGCCATCGAGAAGGCCCGCGGCCAGGTCGCAGACCTGATCGGCGCGGATCCCCGTGAGATTGTCTGGACCAGCGGTGCCACCGAGTCCATCAACCTGGCCATCAAGGGCGCGGCGCATTTCTACCAGGGCAAGGGCAAGCACCTGATCACGCTCAAGACCGAGCACAAGGCCGTGCTCGACACCATGCGTGAACTCGAGCGCCAGGGCTTTGAGGTGACCTACATGGACGTGCAGCCTGATGGCCTGCTCGACATCGAGGCATTCAAGGCCGCGCTGCGCCCCGACACCATTCTGGTCAGCGTGCTCTTCGTGAACAACGAAATCGGCGTCATCCAAGACATTCCCACCATCGGCGCGCTGTGCCGTGAGAAGGGCATCCTGTTCCATGTGGATGCCGCGCAGGCAACGGGCCGCGTGGAGATCGACATGTCCAAGCTGCCGGTGGACCTGATGAGCATGACCGCGCACAAGACCTATGGCCCCAAGGGCGTGGGTGCCCTGTATGTGCGCCGCAAGCCACGTGTGCGCCTGGAAGCGCAGATCCACGGTGGTGGCCATGAGCGCGGCATGCGCTCGGGCACGCTGCCCACGCACCAGATCGTTGGCATGGGCGAGGCCTTCCGCATTGCCAAGGAAGAAATGGCTGAAAGCAACGCCAAGGCCTACGCGCTGCAGCAGCGTCTGCTCAACGGCTTGAAGGATCTTGAGCAGGTCTTCATCAACGGCAGCATGGAGCACCGTGTGCCGCAGAACCTGAACATGAGCTTCAACTTCGTCGAAGGCGAGTCGCTCATCATGGGCATCAAGGGTCTGGCGGTGTCCTCGGGATCGGCCTGCACGTCGGCCAGCCTGGAGCCCAGCTATGTGCTGCGTGCACTTGGCCGCAGCGACGAACTGGCGCACAGCAGCCTGCGCATGACGATCGGCCGCTTCACGACCGAAGAGGAAATCGACTACGCGATCAGCACCATCCGCACCAATGTGGTCAAGCTGCGCGAACTCAGCCCGCTGTGGGAGATGTTCAAGGACGGCATCGATCTCAGCACCATCCAATGGGCGGCTCACTGAGCATTGGCCGGCACGCGAATCAAGTATTGAAGAGGTAGACATCATGGCTTATTCCGACAAAGTGGTAGACCACTACGAAAATCCCCGCAACGTGGGCTCGTTCGACAAGAACGACGAATCGGTGGGCACCGGCATGGTCGGCGCTCCTGCCTGCGGCGACGTGATGAAGCTGCAGATCAAGGTCAACCCCGAAACCGGCGTCATCGAGGATGCGCGTTTCAAGACCTATGGCTGCGGTTCCGCGATTGCCTCGTCTTCGCTGGTGACCGAGTGGGTCAAGGGCAAGACGCTGGATGAGGCGGCTGCGCTGAAGAACAGCCAGATCGCCGAAGAGCTGGCTCTGCCTCCCGTCAAGGTGCACTGCTCTATCCTGGCCGAAGACGCCATCAAGGCAGCAGTCGATGACTACCGTGCCAAGCGCACTGCGGTGGTGGCCGCCTGATATGGCGATCTCGCTGACCGATTCTGCGGCACGCCACGTGAGCCGCTACCTGTCGCGACGCGGCAAGGGCATCGGCGTGCGCCTCGGGGTCAAGACCACGGGCTGCTCTGGCCTGGCTTACAAGCTGGAGTATGTGGACGAGCAATTGCCCGAGGACGTGATCTTCGAGGACCACGGCATCAAGGTGCTGGTCGATCCCAAGAGCCTTGCCTATATCGACGGCACGGAGTTGGATTTCGTGCGTGAGGGCTTGAACGAAGGCTTCAAGTTCCACAACCCCAACGAGCGTGATCGCTGCGGTTGCGGCGAGAGCTTTCGCATCTGACCGGCATCTGCCGGGTGGCTGGGCCTTTGTGGCCTGGCGGCATGACCGGCAGACCCTGATTTCTTCTACTCCCTCAAGAGGCCGCCTTCGCTTCGGTGCTGGCGGCTTTTTATCGACATGAACCTGCAATCGGACGATTTCGAGCTGTTTGCGCTGCCGCGCCAATTTGCGCAGGAGCGCAGCACCATTGACGCGCGCTGGAAGGAGTTGCAGCGCGAGGCCCACCCTGACCGCTTTGCTTCGCAGGGAGCCGCCGCGCAGCGCGTGGCCATGCAATGGTCGGTGCGCATCAACGAGGCCTACCAGCGGTTGAAAGAACCACTCAGGCGCGCAGCGTATCTCTGCGAATTGCAGGGTGCACCCGTGCGTGCCGAGGACAACACGTCCATGCCCACTGCCTTTCTGATGCAGCAAATGGAGTGGCGCGAGGCGTTGGAAGAGGCGCAGGACGAGGCCGCCCTGGATGCGCTGGACGACGAGGTGCTGCAGGCGAGAAAGAACATGCTGGCTGAATGTGGTCGTCAGCTGGATGAGCTGCACGATGCGCAGGCGGCTGTGCAGCAGGTCAGAGCCCTCATGTTTGTTGCGCGATTTGCGCAGGACATAGAGCGTCGCCGCGATCAACTGGGACAATAACCCGCGATCCGCACCTCCCACGAGAGACCCTCATTCACAAGGCAGGCCGGCCGGCCCGGACCTGCAATTTCCCCGAGTATTTTCATGGCGCTTTTGCAGATTTCCGAACCCGGTCAGTCCCCCGATCCCCACCAGCGGCGCATTGCCGTGGGCATCGACCTGGGCACCACGCATTCGCTGGTCGCCGCTGTCCGCAATGGCGTGGCCGAATGCCTGCCGGATGACCAGGGCCGAGTGCTGCTGCCTTCTGTCGTGCGCTATCTGCCCCAGGGCCGCCGCGAGATCGGCCACGCCGCCCAGGCTGCACTGTCTACCGATGCGGGCAACACCATTGCCTCGGCAAAGCGCTTCATGGGCCGCACGCTGGCTGACATCGATGCGCCGGAAAAGCTGCCTTACCGCTTTGCGGAGCAGGAGGCCGGCCGTGGCGTGATCGGGATCGAGACCGTCGATGGCACCAAGACAGCCGTGGAGGTCAGTGCCGAAATCCTGGCCACGCTGCGTTTCCGTGCCGAAGACACCTTCAATGACGACATCCATGGCGCCGTCATCACCGTGCCCGCCTACTTTGACGATGCACAACGCCAGGCCACCAAGGATGCGGCAAAGCTCGCCGGCATCAACCTGCTGCGCCTGATCAACGAGCCCACGGCTGCAGCCATTGCCTACGGCCTGGACAACGGCTCCGAAGGCGTCTACGCCGTCTACGACCTGGGTGGCGGCACCTTCGACATTTCTATCCTGCGTCTGTCCCAGGGTGTGTTCGAAGTCGTCTCCACTGGCGGCGATTCGGCCCTGGGGGGTGACGACTACGATGCGGCTTTGGCCGAGTGGGTGGCCCAGCAGACAGGCGTGGTTCCCCAGACGGCCGAGGACAAGGCCCGTTGGCGCATGGCGGCACGCCTTTGCAAGCAGGCATTGACGGAGGCACAGGTCGCAACGCTCACGGCCGAGCTGTCTACCGGTGCTGTGCATTTCGATGTAAAGCGCAGCGATTTCAATGCGAGCACGGCCCATCTGACGGCACGTTCCCTGGCGGCCGTGCGCCGCGCGCTCAAGGACGCAGGGCTGGCGCGCGACGAAGTGCAGGGCGTGGTGCTGGTCGGCGGTTCCACCCGCATGCCCCAGGTGCGCGAGGCCGTGGCCGAGTTCTTTGGCCGCGATCCTCTCATCAATCTCAACCCCGACGAAGTCGTCGCGCTGGGGGCCGCCATCCAGGCCAATCAGCTCGCTGGCAACAGCTCCAGCGGCGACATGCTGCTGCTCGACGTGATTCCTCTGTCCCTGGGCGTGGAGACCATGGGCGGCCTTGTCGAGCGAATCATCAGCCGCAACGAGACCATTCCCACAGCCCGTGCCCAGGACTTCACCACCTACAAGGATGGTCAGACGGCTCTGGCCGTCCATGTGGTGCAGGGCGAGCGCGACCTGGTGGCGGACTGCCGCAGCCTGGCGCGTTTCGAGCTGCGCGGCATCCCGCCCATGGCGGCCGGCGCAGCCCGCATCCGTGTGACCTTCACCGTGGATGCCGACGGCCTGCTGTCGGTAGGCGCCAAGGAGCAGACCAGCGGCGTCGAGGCCCATATCCATGTCAAGCCTTCTTACGGCCTGTCGGACGACGAGGTTGCCCGCATGCTGCAGGACGGCTTTGCCACGGCCCAGCAAGACATGCAGGCCCGCGCACTGGTGGAGGCGCGTGTCGACGCCGATCGCATGCTGATGGCCACCGAGAGCGCTCTGCAGGCCGATGGCGATGTGCTCGCCGCGGACCAACGCGCAGCCATCGATGCGCTGATCGACGCCCTGCGCGCCAGCGTGGGCTCCGAGGATGCCGCCGTCATCGAGGCCGCGACACAAGCGCTGGCCAAGGGCACGGAGTCCTTCGCCGCCGAGCGCATGAACCGCAGCATCCAGCAGGCCCTGGCCGGCAAGAGCGTGCAATCCCTTTCCTGATTTCTGATCCGACAGCAGATCCGTCATGCCCGTTATCAAAATACTTCCCCACGCCGAATACTGTCCCCAGGGTGCCGAAATCGAGGCGCCCGCCGGAACCTCGATCTGCGAGGCCCTGCTGGACAACAACATCAAGATCGAACATGCCTGCGACATGAGCTGCGCATGCACCACCTGCCATGTGGTGGTCAAGGCGGGCTACAACTCGCTGAACGAGGCCGAGGAAGAGGAAGAAGACCTGCTGGACCGCGCCTGGGGCCTGCAGCCGCAGTCCCGCCTGTCCTGCCAGGCCATCCTTGCACGCGAGGACGTGACCATCGAGATTCCCAAGTACTCGCTCAATCACGCCAAGGAAAATCACTGAGGGCCAGCGCATGTCGCGTCAAATCATTCTCGACACTGAAACCACTGGCCTGTCAGCCGACAACGGCGACCGGCTCATTGAGCTGGGCTGCGTGGAGATGGTCAATCGCAAGCTGACCGGCAACAACCTGCATCTGTATTTCAATGCGGGGCGCGACAGCCATCCGGACGCGCTGCGCGTGCACGGCATCACCACCGAATTCCTCAAGGACAAGCCGCGCTTCGAGCACAAGGTCGAGGAGATCTGGGAGTACCTGCAGGGCGCCGAGCTCATCATCCACAATGCGCCCTTTGACCTGGGGTTCCTGAACAAGGAGCTGGAGCTCGCCAACCGCCCGCCGATCCGCCAGTGCGTGAGCGGGGTCATCGACACCCTGGTCATGGCCAAGGAGATGTTCCCTGGCAAGCGCAACTCGCTCGATTCGCTGTGCGATCGCCTGGAAGTGGACAACTCCGGGCGCACGCTGCACGGCGCCTTGCTGGATGCGGAGCTGCTGGCCGATGTCTACATCAACCTCACGCGGGGCCAGGAGGCCCTGTTGATGGCGGAAGAACCTGTCCAGTCCGAGGGTGGGCTGGTCGTGGCGCAGGTGGATCTGGCCAGCTTCAAGCTGCGCGTGGTGCACGCCAATGATCAGGAGCTGGCCGCACACGAGGATGTGATGGTGCAGATGGACAAATCGAGCGGCGGCAAGACAATTTGGCGCGGCTTCGAAAATCAGTCCTAGAAGTTATGACATAATCTAAGTCTTGTCGCAGTAACGACATATGGGTGATTAGCTCAGCGGTAGAGCACTGCCTTCACACGGCAGGGGTCACATGTTCGATCCATGTATCACCCACCATTTTTTCCAAAGAGGTTGGCCTAGCAGCCAGCTTCGCGGGTGATTAGCTCAGCGGTAGAGCACTGCCTTCACACGGCAGGGGTCACATGTTCGATCCATGTATCACCCACCAGTTTTTTCCAAAGAAGTTGGCCTAGCAGCCAGCTTTGCGGGTGATTAGCTCAGCGGTAGAGCACTGCCTTCACACGGCAGGGGTCACATGTTCGATCCATGTATCACCCACCATTTTTTCCAAAGAAGTTGGCCTAGCAGCCAGCTTCGCGGGTGATTAGCTCAGCGGTAGAGCACTGCCTTCACACGGCAGGGGTCACATGTTCGATCCATGTATCACCCACCAATCAAGCCCTCCTGAAATCTGTTCAGGAGGGCTTTTTCATTTCCGCTCGGTGCATGGTTTTCAGGCCCTGGAAATTCCAATGTGTCCAGATGATCTGTGGCGCATTCGTGTCTGACGCCGTCTGATAATCGGCTGCTGGACGGCGAAAGGGCAGACAAGATGAGCGAACAGGTCGATTGCGTGGTGGTGGGTGCGGGCGTGGTGGGGCTGGCGGTGGCCAGGGCGCTGGCGTTGCAGGGCAGGGAGGTCATGGTGCTGGAGGCGGCTGAAGCCATTGGCACGGGCACCAGCTCGCGCAACAGCGAGGTCATCCACGCCGGCATCTACTATCCCGAAGGTTCCTTGAAAGCCCGTTTGTGCGTCGAAGGCCGGCAGCGTCTCTACGCCTACTGCGGTGAACGCGGCATTGCCCATCAGCGCTGCGGCAAGCTCATCGTGGCAACGGATGAGGCGCAGCGCGGCCAGCTCCAGGCCATTGCACGCAAGGCCGAAGCCAATGGCGTCCACGACCTGCGCTGGCTTGAAGGCGCCGAGGCACGTGCCATGGAGCCCGCGCTGCACTGTGCGGCGGCACTGCACTCCCCCAGCACCGGCATCATCGACAGCCACGCACTGATGCTGGCCCTGCAGGGCGATCTCGAAAACGCAGGCGGCATGGTGGTCTGCCATGCCGAGGTGCAGGAGGCAGCCATCCGTCCAGGCGGCGTGTGGCTGCGCACGGCCGATGGGACGGAACTGACGGCGCGCACCCTGGTCAATGCGGCAGGTCTTCATGCGCCATTGCTGGCGGCCCGTTTGCAGGGGTTTCCGCAGCAGTTTGTTCCGCAGGCCTTCTATGCCAAAGGCAACTATTTCACGCTGTCCGGGCGGGCACCGTTCTCGCGCCTGATCTATCCCGTGCCCGAGGCGGCGGGCCTGGGCGTGCATCTCACGCTGGACATGGGTGGCCAGGCCAAGTTCGGCCCCGATGTGCAGTGGGTCGAGAGCCCAGGTGATCTGCAGGTCGACCCCGTGCGCGCCGACGCCTTCTACGCGGAGATCCGCCGGTATTGGCCGGGTCTGGCCGATGGCGCGCTGGTGCCCGGCTACGCCGGCATCCGCCCCAAGATCAGCGGCCCCGGCGAGGCCGCCGCAGACTTCGTGATTCAGGGGCCTCAGACCCACGGCGTTGCGGGCGTGGTGCAACTGCTGGGCATCGAGTCACCGGGATTGACCAGCTGCCTGGCCATTGGCGCGCACGTGGCGCAATTGCTGGCCTGAGGATCTGCCGGTTCACGACACACGGCCACGGCAGGCCTTGTCTGACAAGGCTCAGGCCCTCTCGCTTCCCGGAAGCCCCGGAACAATTGGATAAGATGCTTGCATGTAACAAGGGCCTTGCCCATGTTGCGTGACAGGTATCGGGCGACATGATTGCCTGCTCCCCGCTGTATTTGTTTTCACCTCAATAGAAAGGCTCATCATGACGAAATCGATCACTGACACCGTCTCCACCGCACAAGCCGATCTTGAAAAACTGGTCGGCGACCTGCGTGGTCTGCTGTCTGCCAAGGAGCTGGATGCCGTGCCGGAAATCCATATGCTGCGCCAGCGTATCGATGATGGCATGTCCAATGTGCGTGAGTCCGCAGTGCGTGCGGCGCAGGAAGCGGCCCGCCAGGCCAAGGATGCCGCCTACGCTGCCGATCGCTACGCCCACGATGAGCCGTGGCGCGTCGCAGGCGCTGCCCTTGCCATGGGCGCCTTGCTGGGCTTCCTGCTGGGTCGTCGCTGATCAGCGGCATGCCTGACCAGAAAAGGATGCCTGTGAATTGGATTTCCCTTCTGGGTTTGGATGCCTGGGTGGCGCGCTGGCGCGCTTCCGTGATCGAGCTGGCCATTGCCGCAGAAGACCGCACGGACCTCGCGCGGCTTGAATGGGCCGAGCACAAGCGCAGCATGCAGACGGTGGTCGTGCTGCTGATTGCGCTTGCTGGACTCAGCGTCGTGGTCATGCTCACGCTGTCGGTGGCCTTGCTCGTGCAGTTCTGGGACACCGAGCACCGCGTGCTGGTGGGCTGGCTGGTGGGCGGTGGCTGGCTGGCGGTCTGGGCCATTGCCCTGTGGCAATTGCTTGCTGCCGTGCGCCGCCTGGCCCGCCCCTTCATCCTTACCCGCAACGAGCTGAGCCAGGACTGGCAGGCGCTGAAGAAGAGGCTGTAGCCATGGTCGATGCTTCCAACGCTTCCCCGTCCCGCAACGCTGTCACGCCTCCCGCGCCCACGGGGCTCAATGCGGAGCTCTGGTTCACATCCACCGTTGAGCAGCAGCAGGTGATGCAACGCATTGCCCAGCAGCGCGAGCGCCTCAAGGCGCGCTCTGCGGCCGTGGCCCAGGCCCGGGCATTGAGCCGCTCTGCCACCCATGTGCAGCCCGATGCACCGCTGGTGGAGCGTGCCATCACCTTTGCGCGCCTGCATCCTGTGGCCGTGGCCGTGGCGGCCGGTGCCGCACTGATGGTGGGCCCGCGCAAGCTGCTGCGATTCGGCACCACCGTCATGCCCCTGATCCTGCGCTGGCAGCAGCGCAGGGGTTGAGGGCCGAGAAGCCTGCTTCTCTCCCAAAGAAAACGCCCGGCATGCCGGGCGTTTTCGCGTTCTGCGTTCAGTGCGCCAGCACTGGCTGTGTGGTGTCTTGACTCAGCTGCCTTGACTCGGAACGGCCAGGCAGCCACCTGTCTGGCACGGGCCTCAACGCAGTTGGGCTATGGCGCGAGCGGTCTCGGGCACCAGGGCAGGGCCTCGGTAGATCAGGCCGCTGTAGATCTGGACCACGTCGGCACCTGCGCGGATTTTGCTGACGGCATCTTCGCCGCTGAGAATGCCGCCCACGCCGATGATGGGGTAGCGGCTGCCCAGGGCGGAGCGCAGCTGGCGGATGACCTGGTTGCTGGCCTCCAGCACCGGCGCACCGGACAGGCCGCCCGTTTCCTGCGCGTGGGGCAGGCCCTTGACGGCTTCCCGGCTGATCGTGGTGTTGGTGGCGATCACACCATCCATGCCATGGCGCTGCAGCGTGGCGGCGATGACGCCGACCTGCTCTTCATCCAGGTCGGGTGCAATCTTCACGAACACCGGCACCCGCTTGCCATGCTGCGTGGCCAACTGCTCACGGCGCTCGGCAATCGCACCCAGCAGGGCGTCCAGCGCTTCGTCGCTTTGCAGGGCGCGCAGGTTCTTGGTGTTGGGCGAGCTGATGTTCACCGTCACGTAGTCGGCATGCGGGTACACGCCGTCCAGCGCCTTGAGATAGTCGCTGGTGGCATCTTCGATGGGAGTGGTCGCGTTCTTGCCGATGTTCAGCCCCAGCAGCATGGGTTTGCCCTGGGCGCGGGCCTGCGAGCGCTTGACGTTGCTCAGGAAGGCATCCAGGCCTTCGTTGTTGAAGCCCAGGCGGTTGATCAGCGCATTGCGTTCGGGAATGCGGAACATGCGCGGCTTGGGGTTGCCCGGTTGCGGGCGGGGCGTCACGGTGCCCACCTCGACGAAGCCGAAGCCCATGGCGGCCAGCGCGTCGATGCAACGTGCATTCTTGTCCAGACCCGCTGCCATGCCCACGCGGTTGGGGAACTTGAGGCCGGCAAGCTCGACAGGGTCACTCACCATGGGCTGTGCCCATGCCTGCTGCAGGAGCGTGTTCTGCCCCTTTGCCATCAGGTTCATCGTGAGATCGTGGGCGGATTCGGGGTCCATGCCGAAGAGAAAGGGACGGGTCAGGGCGTAGGGGATCAGAGACATGGGGATAATCAAAGGATTACCTGGATTTTCCCTCATGACGACATCTGCTGCCTCTTTTTCCCAAGATGAACTCAAAGCCCTGGTCGGGCAAGCCGCTCTGGCCTATGTGGTGCCCGGCGAAATCGTCGGCGTTGGCACCGGCTCCACGGTCAACAAGTTCATCGATGCACTGGCCACCATCAAGGACCAGATCCCGGGCGCCGTGTCCAGTTCCGTGGCCAGCACCGAGCGCCTGAAGGCGCTGGGCATCAAGGTGCTGGATGCCAACGAAGTCGCCAGCCTGTCGGTCTACATCGACGGCGCTGACGAGATCGACGGCCGCGGCTACATGGTCAAGGGCGGCGGCGCCGCGCTGACGCGCGAGAAGATCGTCGCTGCGCTGGCCGAGCGCTTTGTCTGCATTGCCGATGCCTCCAAGCGCGTCGAGGTACTTGGAGACTTTCCGCTGCCTGTGGAGGTGATTCCCATGGCGGCTGCCCAGATTGCGAACCGCTTCAAGGCCATGGGTGGTCGCGCCGAGATCCGCATGAAGGACGGCGCGCCCCTGGTGACGGACAACGGCCAGCACATTCTTGATGTGCGCGGCCTGAAGATTGCCGAGCCGCTGGCCTTCGAGTCCGACGTCAACCAATGGCCCGGCGTGGTGACCGTGGGAGTGTTTGCGCACCAGAAGGCATCGGTCTGCCTGCTGGGCACGCCCGAGGGCGTGCAGACGCTCAACTATTGAGCGAAGGCCCTCCGGCCTCGGCTAGCCGAGGCTCTCGAACGCCACGGCGCCTGTGATCCACGCGAGCAGGGCCAATGCACCCAGGCACAGCGCGCGCAACGAGGCTTGCGCGCGCTGTTTTTTGATGTGCTGAATGAGCCAGGTGATGGCCGCCAGCCCGGCGTAGATGGCAAAGAAGCCAGCCGTCGTCATGTAGTAGGCCAGGCGGTTGAGGCCATTGCCCAGGCCTCCGTCATGCATGAACCACAGCGTGATCAGGCAAGGCACCAGCGCCAGGCTGGCCAGCCTGAAAGGCTCGCGCCATGAAGGCCTTGCAACCAGGGTCCACGCGATGAGCGCGGGCAGGCCGACAAGCGTGGCAAGCCTTGCCATGGTCCAGACTACATCGGACAGCATGGAATCCACTGTCGGGCTCCTGATTGCGGCAGGCGCTTGCCTAGAAGCTCAGGCCTGCGGGGTTGTCGTTGGTGCGTGCACCAGGCGTTGGGGCGGGCATGGGGGTGCGCCGGCTGCCCGGGTCCTCGGCAGCGGCGGGTGCTGCTGCGGGTGCCGATGCTGCCGCCGATGCAGAGGGCGTAGGCGTGGTCAATGGCTGTGCCGATGGCCGCTTGTACTGGGCCGGCAGTTGCGAGGTCGCAGGATAGCCTGCGGCATCCAGGTATTGGGTCCATTCGCTGGACGAGAAGCCGCTCAGGAACTGCTTGCCAACGGTGGCAAACGGCAGGCTGTTCTGGCCGCTGAGCTTTTGCAGGGCAGAGGCGTCCGCCTCGGTCTGCACCAGGCGTTCAGCATAGGGAATGCCTCTGGATTGGAGCAACTGGCGCGCGCTGTCGCAGGGCGCGCAGTCGGACGAGGTGTACAGCGTCACCGGAAAGCGGCCGGCGATCTGGCGCAGCGCATAGGGCAGGTTGGCATTGCTGTCAGCGGTGCCCGCGACTGACGGGGCGGCAGGGGCGGCAGGCGCTGCCTGCTGTTGGGCGCTTTGGGCCGGGCGGTCCGAGAAAGTGACTTTTCCATCGGGGCCGACGATGCGGTACACCTGCTGCGCACCGGCCGGCAGTGCGGCGGCAAGGCAGGCGAGGGCGAGGCATGGCATCAGGTGGCGCAGGGCGCCGCGGCCAAGGCTGGGAGAAGACTGCATGGACGATCTCGGTTTCGGAAGAAGGGTTTCGTGCCGGGGGGCCACCGCTCGTCGGATGGATGCCCGCACAGGAGTGCCTGCAAGCATAGCGTGCCATTCATCCTGGGCCATGTTCTGGAGCCACAGGATGTGGCTGCGCGCATCCGATGGGGTGGCCGGGCCAGGAAAGAGCGCCCCGTCGGGGCGCTGCAGACCTGGGACCGGGCTCTCAGGCCTGGGCCATGCCCTGGTGGCGCAACAGCGCATCCAGCTGGGGTTCGCGGCCACGGAAGGCCTTGAACGACTCCATGGCCGGGCGTGCCCCTCCGGCCTCCAGAATCGCCTCACGGTAGCGGCGGCCTGTCTCGGGGTTGGGGGTTCCATCGGCCAGCATGGTTTCCTCGAAGGCCGCATAGGCATCTGCCGAGAGGACTTCAGCCCACTTGTAGCTGTAGTAGCCGGCTGCATAGCCGCCTGCAAAGATGTGGCTGAAGGTGTGGGCCGAGCGGCTGTAAGGGGTCGACGGCAGCACGGCCACCTCGGCGCGCACGCGGGCCAGCAGCGGCATGATGTCCGCCTTCGGATCGTGCTCGGTATGCAGCAGCATGTCGAACAGCGAGAACTCGATCTGGCGCAGCGTCTGCATGCCCGACTGGAAGTTCTTGGCCGCGATCATCTTGTCGTACAGGGCGCGCGGCAGCGGCTCGCCGCTGTCCACATGGGCGGTCATGTGCTTGAGCACTTCCCATTCCCAGCAGAAGTTCTCCATGAACTGGCTTGGCAGCTCCACGGCATCCCATTCCACGCCCGCGATGCCCGAGACGTCGCGCTCGTTGACCTGGGTCAGCATGTGGTGCAGGCCGTGGCCGGTTTCATGGAACAGCGTGATAACGTCATCGTGCGTGAGCAGGGCCGGCTTTCCATCGACGCCGGTGGCAAAGTTGCAGACCAGGTGAGCGACCGGCGTCTGCAGCCTGTGGTTGTCAGGGCGCAGCCAGCGGGTACGAACATCGTCCATCCAGGCGCCGCCACGCTTGCCCGATCGCGCCGGCTGGTCCAGGTAGAACTGGCCGACCAGCTCGGGGCCTTGCGGCGTGCTGCGCTCGATGCGGTAGAACTCGACGGCGGGATTCCAGACTGGCGCCGCGTCGCGGCGGATGGCCACGTCGAACAGCGTCTCGACGATCTTGAACAGGCCGGCCAGCACCTTGGGCGCAGGGAAGTACTGCTTGACCTCCTGCTCGCTGAAGGCATAGCGCGCCTCCTTGAGCTTTTCGGAGACATAGGCCCAGTCCCAGGGCTGGGGATCGGCCAGGCCCAGTTCATCGCGTGCGAAGGCGCGCAGGTCGGCGACATCCTTCTCGGCATAGGGGCGGGCCCGGTGCGCGAGATCGCGCAGAAAGTCGATCACCTGCTGTGGCGAATGCGCCATCTTGGGAACCAGCGAAATCTCGCCGAAATTGCGGTAACCCAGCAACTGCGCCTCTTCCTTGCGCAGGGCCAGGATCTCCGAGATGTTGGCCGTGTTGTCGAAGCGGATGGCATCGCCCTCGGCCTGGTCGGAGGCGCGTGTCACATAGGCGCGGTAGAGCTTCTCGCGCAGCGCACTGCTGGCCGCGAACTGCATCACGGGCAGATAGCAGGGCATCTTCAGCGTGAGCTTGAAGCCTTGCTTGCCTTCGGCCTCGGCGGCGGAGCGGGCTGCCTGGCGCACATCCTGCGGCACGCCGTCAAGCTCTTCGGCCGTGGCGTAGTAGGCGAATGCATCGGTGGCGTCGAGCGCGTTCTCGCTGAACTTCTGCGTCAGTTCGGCCGAGCGTTCCTGGATCTTGGCAAAGCGCAGCTTTTCCTCGCCCCGCAGCTCTGCGCCGGAGAGCACGAAGTTGCGCATGGCATGGTCCCAGGCCGCACGCTGCTCGACATTGAGCGTGGCGGGGTCAATGGCCTTGTACTTGGCATACAGGCGCTCGTCTGCACCCAGGCGCGTCCAGAATTCGGTGACCTTGGGCAGGGACTCGTTGTAGGCGGCGCGCAGCTCGGGTGTATCGGCCACGCTGTTGAGGTGGCTGACGGCGCCCCAGGCCGTTCCCAGCTTCTCGGTGGCGACATCGAGCACGGCCGAGATCGAATCCCAGCGCGCCGGAAAGTCGGGTGCCGTGACGGTCTCCAGGGCCTCTGCGGCCCCGGTCAGCAGGATATCGATGGCCGGGCCGACATCGGCAGGGCGTATGCGATCAAACAGGGGCAGGTCGGAGGATTCGAGGAGGGGATTGCTCATGCGTGTCAGATGCCGTCGGGTGCATTGAAATCAAGCGGCTCTCCAGGGAGCCGCCCGATGCTTGTCAGCTCCTGGTCAGCCGGCGGCGCGCTCGGCCGCCTCCATGGTGTTGACCAGCAGCATGGTAATCGTCATGGGGCCGACACCGCCGGGTACGGGCGTGATGAAGCCTGCCACTTCCTTGACGCCGTCAAAGTCCACGTCGCCGCAGAGCTTGCCTTCGTCGTTGCGATTCATGCCCACGTCGATGACCACGGCGCCAGGCTTGCACATGTCAGCCGTCAGCACATTGCGCTTGCCCACGGCGGCGACCACGATGTCGGCCTGGCGCGTCATGGCGGCGAGATCGGCCGTGCCGCTGTGGCAGATGGTGACGGTGGCATTGGCGGCCAGCAGCATCATGGCCATGGGCTTGCCGACGATGTTGGAGCGGCCGATGACCACGGCGTGCTTGCCGCGCAGGTCCTTCATGCCGATGGATTCGAGCATCTTCATGCAGCCGTAGGGGGTGCAGGCCTTGAAGCCGACCTCGCCCACCATCAGCGCGCCTGCACTGGCCACGTGAAAGCCATCCACGTCCTTGAGCGGCGAGATGGTCTCGATGACCTTGTGGTCGTCGATGTGTGCGGGCAGCGGCAGCTGGACCAGGATGCCGTGGATGCTGGGGTCGTTGTTCAGCGCCTCGACGCGGGCCAGCAGTTCGGCCTCGGTCATCGAGGCATCGTACTTCTCCAGCACCGAATGAAAGCCCGCGTCCTCGCAGGCCTTGACCTTGTTGCGCACATAGACCTGGGAGGCAGGGTTGTCGCCGACCAGGACCACGGCCAGGCCGGGCGTGGTGCCGCGGGCCTTCAGGACGGTGGCGCGCTGGGCGACTTCGGCACGCAGTTGGCGGGAGAGGGCGTTGCCGTCGATAAGTTGGGCTGTCATTGCAGTGAATACCAATAAAAATGCTGCTAGGGCTTGTTGATCAAGCGCTAGCAGCTCTTTGAAAAAAAGCGGTGGTGTCTTGGCTTATCCGGCGACGGCTGCCTTGGCCGCTGCAGCGGTCTGGCCCTGGCCCAGGGCGATCTTGAGCAGATCGGCCACGGTGTTGGCGTTGAGCTTTTCCATGATGTTGGCGCGGTGCGCCTCCACCGTCTTGATGCTGATGCCAAGATCGTCGGCGATCTGCTTGTTCAGCCGGCCGGCGACGATGCGCTCCAGCACCTGGGCTTCACGGCTGGTCAGCTTGGCCAGCAGCGCGTCGCGGCTGGCGGCCTGCTGGTGGCCGGCAAAGGCTTCGCGGGCATGGTCCAGCATGCGCTCGACCAGGTTCAGCAGTTCCTCTTCGTTGAACGGCTTCTGGATGAAGTCCAGTGCGCCCTTCTTCATGGTGTTCACCGCCATGGGCACGTCGCCGTGGCCGGTGATGAAGACGATGGGAAGGGGGGACTTGCGTTCGATCAGGCGGTCCTGCAGTTCCAGGCCCGTCATGCCGCCCATGCGGATGTCGACGATGAGGCAGGCGATCTCGCGTGGGTCGTAGCGCGAGAGGAAGGTCTCGGCCGAGTCGAAGCAGCGCACACGATAGTCCTTGCCCTCCAACAACCATTGCAACGAATCACGAACCGCTTCGTCGTCATCAACTACGTACACAGTGCCTTTTTTCGGGATCAAGCTCATGCAATCGTCCTTGTTGTGGGTTCAATGGTCGCTGCCGGCGTTGTCGCGTCGCCCGGCGGGGCCAGCGGCAGCCAGAATGAAAACCGGCAGCCGACAACCTCGGAACCATTGTAGAGGTTCTCGGCACGCATCCGGCCCTGGTGGGACTCGACAATGCTGCGGCACAGATTCAGCCCCATGCCCATGCCTTCGCTCTTGGTGGTGAAGAAGGCCTCGAAGAGGCGTTCCAGCACCTCCGGCGGCAGGCCCTTGCCGGTGTCCTGCACGTTGAATTCGATGACGCGCTGGTCCTCGATGGTGCGCGGTACCACGCGCAGCTCCACATTGCGCTGGTGGCTGGGGCGGCCCGATTGCTCGATGGATTCGGCGCCGTTCTTCATGAGGTTGACCAGCACCTGCTCGATGAGGATGGTGTCGGCCATGATGGCCGGCATGCGCTCGGCCACGTGGTAGGTCAGCTGCACATTGCGGCGGCGCAGCTCGATCCCGGCCAGCTCCACGGCCTCGCTGACCATGTCGGTGACCTGGGCCAGTGTGCGGTTGGGCTCGCTGCGCTTGACGAAGGAGCGTATGCGCAAAATGATCTGTCCTGCGCGCTGCGCCTGGTGGGCGGTTTTCTCCAGCGCGAACTTCATCTGCTCTTCGGTCAGCGTGCCCTTTTCAAGCCGGGTGAGCATGCCGCTGCAGTAGTTGCTGATGGCGGTCAGCGGCTGGTTGAGCTCATGGGCGACGCTGGAGGCCATCTCGCCCATGGTGATCAGGCGGCTGACGGACTGGGCGTGCTCGGCCTGGCGATCGGCCTGCTCCTCGGCCAGGCGGCGCGGCGTGATGTCGGTGGCGATCACCATCTGGGCCAGGCGGCCGTCCACCCAGCTCAGGTAGCGCGATCGCACTTCCAGCCACTTGCCCAGTTCGGGCAGGTAGATCTCGGCGTTTTCGCTGCGTGCGCTGGTCAGCGAGTCGGTGGGCAGGCCCATGAGGCCGTCCTCGTCGTCCATGCCTTGCGGCTGCGAGCGCACGGGCAGCACGCCGGCCTGGGCGACGAGCTGCAGGTGGCCATCGGTCTGTGAGCCGAACCATTGCCGGTACAGCTTGTTGGCGAACAGCAGCTCGGCGCTGCCCAGCGGGGCGACGGACACAGAGGCGTCCAGCGCCTCCAGCACGATGGTGAAGCGCTCATAGGAGGCCGACAGTTGCTCGCGGATGCGGTTGGGCTCGGTGATGTCGGTCATGGACGACATCCAGCCCGTGTGCTGGCCGTGGGCGTCGATCAGCGGCGAGACATACAGGCGCGCATCGAACTGCGTGCCGTTCTTGCGCTGCACGCGCACCTGAAAGCCCCCGACGATGGTCTTGCCCGAAAGCTCTTCGCGCAGCTTGGAGTGCAGGTTGTCGTAGTCGTTGTCGGGCCAGTAGGAGTAGGGCGGCATCTGGCCGACCAGCTCTGATTCGCTCCAGCCCGTCATCTGGCAGAAGGCGGCATTCACATAGGTGATGCGGCCTTGCAGGTCCAGCGCGCGCATGCCGGTGAGCACGGAGTTTTCCATGGCGCGGCGGAAGTTGGTCTCTGCCACCAGGGCCTCCTGGGCGCGCTGGCGGCGGCGCGTGTGGCGCCAGGTGGCCAGCAGCAGCCATGCCGTCATCGCACTGAGCGTGCCCACCAGCCAGAACAGGCCGCTGCCGACCACGCCCAGCGAGGTGCGATAGGCCTGGGCACGCAGCACCAGACTGTTGCCGACGGGAGCGACGGGGGCCTCGTCCTCGTTGGCAACGGTGCGCCAGCGCAGCAGTTCGGTGGCGGTCTGCTTGCGCGGTGTCAGCGGCGTGCCTGCCAGCACCTGGCCCCGGCTGTCGAGCATGGTCATGGCGTAGCGGGCCATGATTTCGGTGGGCGTTCCATAGCGCAGCAGGCTGTCGATGGAGTACTCGCCCAGCAGCTCGCCGATGTAGCGGCCGTCCTGTGCCAGCGGCACATGCAGTTGCAGCAGCGGCGCGGCTTCCCCCTTGTGGGCCAGTCCCTGCACGTAGATGGGTTGCTGCATCTCGCGCGCGAGCTGGTAGGCCTCCAGCGCGTCTCCGGCGCGCAGCACTTCACGCGGGATGCGCAGCTGCTCGCTGCTGACGGTGGGGGCGGACTGGCTGGCCAGGATGCGCCGCTGTGCATCGATCCAGGTGATGGACTGCAGTTCCGGGTACTGGCTGATGAGTGCTTCGGCGCGGCTGGCGAAGTCGGACTCGCCCAGGTCGTGGTTGCCGATGTCGCGCGCCATGCGCATCAGTTGCTCCTGGCGCTCCAGCAGGCGCAGGCGCACGCGTTGCTGGGCATATTCCACGTCGCGATGCAGCGCTTCCTTCTCGCGGTCGATCTCCTCCATGCGCAGGTACCAGAAGGAGGCCACGATGGCCGCCATGAACATCAGTACGGCCGCGAGGGGGGCGAGCGCCGCGAAGCGGTCCTGGCGCGTGGGAGAAAGACTGCGCCACCAGCTGCGCCACCAGCGCACTGGCGCGGCCACGCCTGCCATGGGGGCAGGGCTGTGCGTGCCGTGCTCGGAAGGGGAGGATTGCATGCGCCCAGTGTAGGGGAGAGTCTGACTGTTTTTAAGGAGTATTGGAGTCGCCACGGAGGCGCTTGGGCGACGTTCTTTGGGGTCTTCACTGTATGTGCGTTTGCAGCATAATTTCAAATTATGAAATCAAAAAGCACCATTTGAAATTCGAAAAAAGTATGCGACACTCGCCGAGCATTGAGGCAGTGAATCGGTATTTTCAAGTTCGCCAGACAGGGTCTGTGCCGCGCAAGGCGTGGTGAACTACCCGCCTGCGTTGGCGCGCTGCGCCGCTCACTGGTTCGACCCCAAGACGCTACCTTCTGCAAGGAGACATTCCCATGACAGCTCAGACTGACCCGCAAGGCAATGCAGGCGTTCCCGCCGGCCTGGACCAACAAGAATCGCGCGAATGGATGGACGCCCTGTCGGCCGTCATCGACCGTGAAGGCGCCGAATACGCGCACAAGCTGATCGAGGACCTGCTCGAACACGCACGCCAGAACAGCGTGGACATGCCTTTCTCGGCCAACACCGGCTATGTGAACACCATCGAGACCTCGCAGGAAGCCCGCTGTCCCGGCAACCTGGAAATCGAAGGCCGTCTGCGCGCCTACATGCGCTGGAACGCCATGGCCATGGTGGTCAAGGCCAACCGCCTGCACCCGCCCGAAGGCGGTGACCTGGGCGGCCACATCGGCTCCTTCGCTTCGCTGGCCAACATGTTCGCGGCCGGCTTCAACCATTTCTGGCACGCCGAAAACGAGAACCACGGAGGCGACTGCCTGTACATCCAGGGCCACGTCTCGCCCGGCATCTATGCCCGCGCCTACCTGGAAGGCCGCATCTCCGAAGAGCAGCTGCTGAACTTCCGCCAGGAAGTGGACGGCAAGGGCCTGTCCAGCTACCCGCACCCCAAGCTGATGCCCGAGTTCTGGCAGTTCCCCACGGTGTCCATGGGCCTGGGCCCGCTGATGGCCATCTACCAGGCACGCTTCCTCAAGTACCTGCATGCCCGTGGCATCGCCGACACCGAAAGCCGCAAGGTCTGGGTGTTCTGCGGCGACGGCGAAATGGACGAGGTCGAGTCGCTGGGCGCGATCTCGCTGGCCGCCCGCGAAAAGCTGGACAACCTGATCTTCGTGATCAACTGCAACCTGCAGCGCCTGGACGGCCCGGTGCGCGGCAACGGCAAGATCATCCAGGAACTCGAAGGCGAGTTCCGCGGCTCCGGCTGGAACGTCATCAAGCTGCTGTGGGGCAAGGGCTGGGACGAGCTGCTGGCCAAGGACAAGGACGGCGTGCTCAAGAAGATCATGGCCGAGTGCAACGACGGCGACTACCAGTCGTTCAAGGCCAATGACGGCGCCTACGTGCGCAAGAACTTCTTCGGCCGCGATCCGCGCGCGCTGAAGATGGTCGAGCACATGAGCGACGACGAGATCTGGAACCTGCGCCGCGGCGGCCACGATTCGCAGAAGGTCTATGCGGCCTTCCACGCCGCCAATTCGCACAAGGGCCAGCCCACCGTGCTGCTGGTCAAGACCGTCAAGGGCTTCGGCATGGGCAAGATCGGTGAAGGCAAGAACACCGTTCACCAGACCAAGAAGCTGGGCGACGAGGACATCAAGGCCTTCCGCGACCGTTTCAACATTCCCATTCCCGACAGCCAGATCGCCGACCTGCCTTTCTACAAGCCGGCCGACGACACCCCGGAAATGCGCTACCTGCACGAGCGCCGCAAGGCCCTGGGCGGCTACCTGCCGCACCGCCGCGTGAAGGCCAGCGAGCAATTCACGGCGCCTGCGCTGGATACCTTCAAGGCCATTCTTGAAGCCACGCCCGAAGGCCGTGAGATCTCGACCACCCAGGCCTATGTGCGCTTCCTCACGCAGCTGCTGCGCGACAAGGAAATCGGTCCGCGCGTCGTGCCCATCCTGGTGGACGAGGCCCGTACCTTCGGCATGGAAGGCCTGTTCCGCCAGATCGGCATCTACAACCCCGCTGGACAGCAGTACACCCCGGTCGACAAGGACCAGGTGATGTACTACCGCGAGGACAAGGCCGGCCAGATCCTGCAGGAAGGCATCAACGAAGCCGGCGGCATGAGCAGCTGGATCGCGGCAGCCACGAGCTACAGCACGAGCAACCGGATCATGATCCCGTTCTACGTGTACTACTCGATGTTCGGCTTCCAGCGCATCGGTGACCTGGCCTGGGCGGCCGGCGACATGCAGGCGCGCGGCTTCCTGCTGGGCGGCACTTCGGGCCGCACCACGCTGAACGGCGAAGGCCTGCAGCACGAAGACGGCCACAGCCACATCCTGGCCAACACCATTCCCAACTGCGTGAGCTACGACCCGACCTTCGCCCACGAAGTCGCCGTGATCATGCAGGACGGCCTGCGCCGCATGGTGCAGAACCAGGAAAACGTCTTCTACTACATCACGCTGCTCAACGAGAACTACGCCATGCCCGGCCTCACGCCCGGCACCGAGCAGCAGATCATCAAGGGCATGTACCTGTGCAAGCCCGGCCAGAAGGTGCCGGAAAGCGGCCTGCGCGTGCAACTGCTGGGTTCGGGCACCATCCTGCGCGAATCCTTCTTCGCCCAGGAACTGCTGCTGGCCGACTGGGGCATTGCCGCCGACGTGTGGAGCTGCCCGAGCTTCAACGAGCTCACACGCGACGGCCAGGAGGCCGACCGCTGGAACCTGCTGCATCCGCTGGACACCCAGAAGGTGCCCTTCGTCACGCAGCAGCTGCAGTCGCACAATGGCCCGGTGATCGCATCCACCGACTACATGAAGGCCTACGCCGAGCAGATCCGCCCCTACATGCCCAAGGGCCGCACCTACAAGGTGCTGGGCACCGACGGCTTCGGTCGTTCGGACTTCCGCCGCAAGCTGCGCGAGCACTTCGAAGTGGATCGCCACTACATCGTGGTTGCCGCACTGCGCGCGCTGGCCGAAGAAGGCAAGATCAACGCCACCACCGTGGCCGAAGCGATCGCCAAGTACGGCATCAAGGCCGACAAGATCAACCCGCTGCACGCTTGAGTAAGAACGGGAGACACATATGGCATTGGTAGAAATTCAAGTCCCCGATATCGGTGATTTCGACGAAGTTGCTGTGATCGAAGTGCTGGTCAAGGCCGGCGATCAGATCAAGGCCGAGCAATCGCTGATCACCGTGGAGTCCGACAAGGCCTCCATGGAGATCCCCTCCAGCCACGCTGGCGTGCTCAAGGAGCTGCGCGTCAACATGGGCGACAAGGTCAAGCAGGGCAGCATCATTGCCGTGGTCGAGTCGGCGGAAGCCGCTGCCCCGGCACCTGCAGCCGCCGCACCGGCCCCCGCCGCTGCAGCCCCGGCCCCGGTGGCTGCACCTGCACCGGCCGCTGCTCCCGCTGCCGCGCCTGCGGCCTCGGGCGCCGCCACGCAGATCGACATCAAGATTCCCGACATTGGCGACTTCAAGGACGTGGCCGTGATCGAGATGCTGGTCAAGGTTGGTGACAGCGTGACGGCCGAGCAATCGCTGTTCACCGTCGAATCCGACAAGGCCTCGATGGAAATCCCGTCGCCAGCGGCCGGCACCATCACGGCGCTGACGCTCAAGATCGGTGACACGGTCAACGTGGGCGACGTGGTCGGCCAGATGAGCGTGCAGGGCGCTGCCGCGCCTGCAGCCCAGGCTGCGGCCCCGGCACCTGCTGCTGCAGCCCCTGCACCGGCAACTGCTGCCCCGGCCGCTGCAGCTCCGGTGGCTGCCGCTGCAGCATCGGCTCCCGCCGCTGCGCCTGCGCACAACCCGACCGTGGCGCCCACGGGCAAGCTGCCCCACGCATCGCCCTCGGTACGCAAGTTCGCCCGCGAGCTGGGTGTGCCGCTGGACGAGGTCAAGGGCTCGGGCAACAAGGGCCGCATCACGGCCGACGACATCCAGGCTTTCACCAAGTCCGTCATGGCGGGTGCCGTGCAGACCAAGGCCCAGGCCGCGACCGCTCCCAAGGGTGGCTCCGGCGGCGGCGCAGGTCTGGACCTGCTGCCCTGGCCCAAGGTGGACTTCGCCAAGTTCGGCCCGGTCGAGCGCAAGGACCTGTCGCGCATCAAGAAGATCAGCGGCGCCAACCTGTCGCGCAACTGGGTCATGATCCCGCACGTCACCAACAATGACGAGGCCGACATCACCGACCTGGAAGCCTTCCGTGTCTCCACCAACAAGGAGAACGAGAAGAGCGGCGTCAAGGTGACCATGCTGGCCTTCGTGATCAAGGCGGTGGTCGCGGCCCTCAAGAAGTTCCCCGAGTTCAATGCCTCGCTGGACGGCGACACCCTGGTCTACAAGCAGTACTTCCACGTCGGCTTTGCGGCCGACACGCCCAACGGCCTGGTGGTCCCCGTGCTGCGCGATGCCGACAAGAAGGGCATCCTGCAGATCAGCCAGGAAATGGGCGAGCTGGCCAAGAAGGCCCGCGACGGCAAGCTGGGCGCTGCCGACATGCAGGGTGGCTGCTTCTCGATCTCGTCGCTGGGCGGCATCGGTGGCACGAACTTCACCCCCATCATCAACGCCCCTGAAGTGGCCATCCTCGGCCTGTCCAAGGGCCAGATGAAGCCGGTGTGGGATGGCAAGCAATTCGTGCCGCGCCTGACGCTGCCGCTGTCGCTGTCCTATGACCACCGTGTCATCGACGGTGCCTCGGCCGCGCGCTTCAATGCTTTCCTGGGCCAAGTGCTGGCGGACTACCGCCGCATCCTGCTGTAAACGGAGGCCCGACACATGGCAATCATCGACATCAAGGTGCCCGACATCGGCGACTTCGCCGAAGTGGGCGTGATCGAACTGCTGGTCCAGCCCGGTGACACCGTCGCCAAGGACCAGTCCCTGATCACCGTGGAGTCCGACAAGGCCTCCATGGAGATCCCCTCCAGCCATGCCGGCGTGGTCAAGGAACTCAAGGTCAAGATCGGCGACAAGATCGCCGAAGGCGGCCTGATCCTGACGCTGGAGGCCGCTGGCGAGGCGGCCGCCGCACCCCAGGCGGCAGCATCGGCCCCTGCAGCGGCGGCTCCAGCGCCTGCCGCTGCAGCGCCCGCAGCATCGGCTCCCGCTCCGACCGCAGCCAGCTACGCCGGTGGCGCGGCCGATTACGACTGCGACGTGGTCGTGCTCGGCGGCGGTCCTGGCGGCTACTCGGCAGCCTTCCGTGCGGCCGATCTGGGCCTGAATGTGGTCATCGTCGAGCGCTACAAGAGCCTGGGCGGCGTCTGCCTGAACGTGGGCTGCATCCCGTCCAAGGCGCTGCTGCACGTGGCCGCCGTGGTGGACGAGGTCAAGCACCTGGAGGTGGCCGGCGTCAAGTTCGGCGCGCCCGAGGTCAACATCGACCAGCTGCGCGGACACAAGGACAAGGTCATCGGCAAGCTGACCGGCGGCCTGGGCCAGATGGCCAAGATGCGCAAGGTCACCGTGGTGCGCGGCTACGGCAACTTCGTCGGTGCCAACCACCTTGAGGTGGAAGAGACCACGGGCGACGGCCAGGAAAAGACCGGCAGCAAGAAGATCGTGCAGTTCAAGCGCGCCATCATTGCCGCCGGCAGCCAGGCCGTGCATCTGCCCTTCATGCCCAAGGACCCGCGCGTGGTGGACTCCACCGGTGCGCTGGACCTGGCCAGCGTGCCCAAGCGCATGCTGATCCTGGGCGGCGGCATCATCGGCCTGGAAATGGGCACCGTCTACTCCACGCTGGGCGCACGCCTGGACGTGGTGGAGATGATGGACGGCCTCATGCAGGGCGCCGACCGTGACCTGGTCAAGGTCTGGCAGAAGATGAACGCGCCGCGCTTCGACAACATCATGGTCAACACCAAGACCGTGGGTGCCGAAGCCACGCCCGAAGGCATCAAGGTCAGCTTTGCGCCTGCCAAGGACGGCATCACCGTGCCCGAGCCCCAGGTCTACGACCTGGTGCTGCAGGCCGTGGGCCGCACGCCCAACGGCAAGAAGATCGCTGCCGAGAAGGCCGGCGTGGCCGTCACGGACCGCGGCTTCATCGAAGTCGATATCCAGATGCGCACCAATGTGCCCCACATCTTCGCCATTGGCGACGTGGTGGGCCAGCCCATGCTGGCGCACAAGGCCGTGCACGAGGCCCATGTGGCCGCCGAAGTCATCGCCGGTGAACTGCAGGGCAACAAGGAGCTGGCTGCCAGCGCCTTCAACGCCCGCGTGATCCCCAGCGTGGCCTACACCGACCCGGAAGTGGCGTGGGTGGGTCTGACCGAGGACCAGGCCAAGGCCCAGGGCATCAAGGTCAAGAAGGGTGTGTTCCCCTGGACGGCTTCGGGCCGCGCCATTGCCAATGGCCGCGACGAAGGCGTCACCAAGCTGCTGTTCGATGACAGCCCCGAGGCGCACGGCCATGGCCGCATCCTGGGTGGCGGCATCGTCGGCACGCATGCGGGCGACATGATCGGCGAGATTGCGCTGGCCATCGAAATGGGTGCCGACGCCGTGGACATCGGCAAGACCATCCACCCCCACCCCACGCTGGGCGAAAGCCTGGGCATGGCGGCCGAGGTGGCACACGGCTCCTGCACGGACCTGCCGCCGCAGCGCAAGTAAGCGCAAGGCCTGGCGTTCAGGCCAGGCAAGAACAGAAAGGCAGCTTCGGCTGCCTTTCTGCTTTGAAAGATGCAGACAAGGACACAGGCATCAGCCCAGACACCGGCCCAGACACAGGCACGGCAAAGGGGACAGAGCTGTTCAGGCCTGGGCGCGCAGCCACTGCAGCAATTGGTCGTGCACGCCATCTGGCGTGGGCGGAGCGGGGGACAGCAGGCAGTAGCGCGAACCGTCCTCGACAAAGCCCATGGGCGCTGCCAGCACGCCGTTGGCGACGTCGTCGCGCACCAGTTGCCAGGGTCCGATGGCCAGTCCCATGCCTGCCACGGCGGCCTGCAGGCTGAAATAGAAATGGTCGAACTGCAGCTGGGATCCCGACGGCGGCGGCTGGCCGCTGTGCTCTGCCCAGGTGGACCAGGCCCCGGGGCGGGTGCGGCTTTGCAGCAAGGGTGCCTCCGGGCGCAGCCCGGTGGCATGCCCCTCGTCGGAGCGCGTGCACCACTGCGCCAGCCGCTCGGGCCGGCAGACCGGGCCTATGCGCTCGGCAAACAGGGTCTCGGCATGACAGCCCGCTGGCGGAGAGAAGTCATCGCGCCGTATGGCCAGATCGATGCCGTCCGCGAAAGAGAAAGGCCCGCCGCCCGCCATCAGGTGCAGCTGCAACTCGGGGTGCTGTTCCTGGAACTGGGGCCAGCGCGGGATCAGCCAGCGCATGAGCAAGGTGGGCTCGCAGGACAGCACCCAGCGGCGCGCCTGCTGCGCGCGCGAGCGCAACTCCTGCGTGGCCTGGCGCATGCGCTCCAGGCCTTCGTGCACGGCCTGGGCCAGGTGGCGGCCTGCCTCGGTCAGGAAGACGCGGCGGCTGCGGCGGTCAAACAGGGTCACGCCCAGATCGTCCTCCAGCAAGCGCACGGCCCGGCTGATGGCGCCATGGGTCAGGTGCAACTCTTCTGCCGCCTTGCTGAAGTTCTCCCGCCGGGCGGCCGCTTCGAAACAGCGCAAGGCCTGCAGCGACGGCAGCCGCTTGCTTGGGGTATGTGAATTGAGTTCACCAACTGTGTCAGAAAACATCGTTATGTATTTTCATGGAAGGCCAATACTATCCGGCGCGTTGCATTGAATCGAATGGATAACCGATGACCGAATGGATAGCTGTAGTCACCATTACCTTGCTGGCCGTCATCAGCCCAGGGGCGGATTTCGCCATGGTCACACGCAACAGCCTGCTGCGCTCGCGCCGCGCGGGCCTGCTCACGGCGCTGGGCATTGGCCTGGGGGTGCTGGTCCATGTCGGCTATACCTTGCTCGGGGTCGGACTGCTCATGCAGCAGTCCACCTGGTTGTTCGACGTGGTCAAGCTGCTGGGTGCAGCCTATCTGATCTATCTGGGTGTGACCATGCTGCGCAGCCGCCCGGAGGGCGATTTGCCCAACCAGCCCGTGGCCGCGCTCTCCGACATGGCGGCACTGCGCACGGGCTTTCTGACGAATGCGCTCAATCCCAAGACCACGGTGTTCGTGGTCAGCCTGTTCCTGCAGATCGTGGGACAGGACACGCCGCTGGCCACGCAGCTGGCATATGGCGGATTCATCTCGCTGGCCCATGTGGCGTGGTTCTGCATCGTGGCGCTGTGCTTTTCCGCCCAGCGGGTGCGTGCACGGTTGCTGGCCGTGCGGCATTGGATAGACAGGGCCTTTGGCGGCATGTTGGTGGGGTTCGGTTTGCTGCTGGCAACGGCCAAGCTGCGGCTGTGATGTGGTGATGGTCTGACAGGAATTGGTGGGGGAGGACGGGCAGGCAGGCGGCTGCTGCCCGGCATGCAAGGCCTGCGGGGTGCCATCTGGTACCTCGCAGGCTTGGCTGTTTCTGGCGAGTGTCAGGTTCGCCCGGCAAGCGGGCCGGCGTCCCAGTGGTTTGCGGTTCGACCCGGCACGGCAGGTGTTCATGGTGGGGGCGTGCCATCGTCTCCATGGTGAACGCCGGCGCCAAGGCCTGCTCCCATGCCCAGGCCGCCCATGCCTGCGGCGCCCATTCCTGCGCCGGCACCGCCGCCACCACCGCCACCACCGCCCTTGCTTGAAGCGCCGGATTCCGCGCCACCTTTGCGCGCCCCGCCCGCCGTGCCGCCCGGACGCGTGGGGCCCTGGTTGGGAACGCGCAGGCTGTCGGGGATCGGCTCCAGATCCAGCGCTTCGCGGATGAAGGCGCGCAGCGAAGTGACGAGTGCCGCAGTCTCGACAGGCTGGCCTGCCACCATGTCCTGGGCCGCCTGGGCGGCCATGCGCACCTGGTCTTGCGTCCCGAGCAAGATGACATCGGACAGCGCGGCTTCGACCGCATCGCGAATGCGCCGTTGGCGCTCGCTGCCAAAAGCCGGTGGTGCATCGGCATCGTCGGCGGCGGGCCTGCGCAGATCGCGCAGGTGCAGGGGATTCACATGCAGCGTGCCCGTGAAGGAGCCGCCCAGCGTCTTGTAGGCGGCGATAAGCGACTTCAGGCGTTCATTGATCTGGCGGTTTTCACGCTCGCGCCGCTTTTGCACGGTCTGCATGAACAGCAGGCGAATGCCCATCATCAGGCAGGTGACCAGCAGCAGGCCCAACACCGTGGACAGCAGCGAAGACCAGGAGCTGAAATCTAGTGATGAGCGCATGCGCAAGGCCTCGGGAGTTGATCCAGGCTTTCAGTGTGCCTCCATACAGACGGGGCGGCGGGTAAGAAGAGTGCTGTTTGCAGGCGCCGCTTGGCCTATGCTTTCGATACTTCACACATCAGCTACAGGGCGCATGGCATGCGCCCCCGGGAGACAGCATCCAGTGAAAACAACGAAGCAGGGGGTGCATCCCTCATGGATCGTCGTGGCGGCCGGCGTCAGCGCGGCTCTGCATGTAGGCAAGCTGCCGCCGGCTGTGCCGGTGCTGCAGCAGCAATTGGGCCTGTCCCTGCTGCAGGCCGGCTTTCTGCTTTCCACCGTGCAGGTGGCCGGCATGGTGCTGGGCCTGGTGGTGGGTCTGGGTGCAGACCGCTGGGGGCTGCGGCGCAGCATGCTGGCAGGCCTGCTGCTGATGGCGGGTGCCAGCGCTCTGGGCGCCACCGCTACGGGGTTTGCAGCGCTGCTGGCCTTGCGTGCCGTGGAGGGGCTGGGCTTTTTGCTGGTGGCCATGCCGGGGCCGGGTCTGATCCGGCGCTGCGTGGCGCCAAGCGATCTGAGCGCGCGCATGGGCTGGTGGGGCACCTATATGCCGCTGGGCAGTGCCATCGGCTTGCTGCTGGGGCCGTGGGTGATGGCCTGGGCATCCTGGCCCGCATGGTGGTTGCTGTTGGGGCTGATTTCGGCACTCGCATGGGTCGCCGTCTGGTGTGGCGTGCCGGCAGACAGGCCGGTGCCCCTTGGCGCGTCGGTGGCGGGCAGTGGCTGGCGTCCGCGCCTGGCGTTGACCCTGCGCAGCCCCGGACCCTGGTGCGTGGCTGTGGCCTTTGCCGTGTATTCAGGGCAGTGGATGGCCGTCATCGGCTTTCTCCCCACGGTCTATGCCGAGGCTGGCCTGGGCTCCGCATTGTCGGGCACGCTGACGGCCGTGGTGGCGCTGGCCAACATGGTGGGCAATGTGGCCTCGGGCCGTCTGCTCCAAGGCGGCTGGAGCGCCACGCGCGCCTTGCGCCTGGGGTTTGGCTGCATGGCGGCGTGTGCGCTGCTGGCCTATCTGCAATGGCAGGGGCAACCGCTGGCGCCGTTGTGGCTGCGCTTTGTGGCGGTGGTGTTGTTTTCGGCGGCGGGCGGGCTGATCCCGGGCACGCTGTTTTCCATGGCGGTGCGGCTGGCCCCCGATGAGTCCACAGTATCGACCACGGTGGGTTTCATGCAGCAATGGTCCAGCGTGGGGCAGTTTGCAGGCCCGCCTCTGGTGGCGGCCGTGGCCGTGCAGGCGGGCGGATGGCAGTGGACCTGGGTGGTGACGGCGGCCATGTGCGCCATCGGCTGGTGGCTGGCCGGCGCGATCGGGCGCATCAGTGGTGCGGGTGCAGCGCCGCGTGGGCGCGCTGCAGTCTGATCACGCGTCGCGCGAGCCTATCAACGCCTTCAGGGCCTCTTCCATCTGCTGCGCATGGTCCAGCGCGGGCAGCCAGGCCTGGGGCACCGGCTGGGCGGGTGCCTGGGGAGCGGAGGCGGCCAGTTCGGCCAGGGCGTCATCGGGCTGCAGGGCCACCACGTTGCCGTTGGCGGACAGCTGGCGGCAGGCATCGACCAGCCATTCACAGTGCAGGACGATGGCGCGCGGCATGAGGCCACTGTCATGCGACATGCCGCGCACCAGGCTTTCGCCCAGCAGCAGCGCGCTGGCATACAGGCGCACGGCGTGGCGGTCATAGCGCCCGGTGATGGTCTGCAGCCCCGCGCCACCCAGGCGGCCGCGCAGGGACCAGCGGCTGGCGCTTTGCGCCTCCACCATGGCTGCGCGCAGTGCGCTCAGCGCATCGCTGCTGCGTGTGAGCTGGCCCAGCGCGACGGTGGCATCGGGCGTGTCGTGGGTGGCGGTGGCACGCAGGGTGGCTTCCAGCCCCTCGGCCAGCTGGCCCAGCAAGGCGCTTGCCGAGCGCGACACGGCGCGCAGCGGATTGGCCGTGAAGATCACCTGACTGAACATCAGGCCGACACCGGCGCCCACCAGTACGTCAACCAGCCGCGTCTCGCCCGCGGCGCTCGGCCCCATGCTCAGCACCAGCACGACGGAGACGCCCGCCTGTATCGGGACGACCGGCGGCTGTCCGAGCATGGCGGCCAGAGACAGGGCGACCAGCGAGGCCAGACTCAGCCGCAGCAGCGGAATGGTGTCGGGCAGCAGCCAAGCCAGTTCGCCGACGATGATGCCGATGGCGCAGCCCAGCACCAGGCCCCAGGTCTGCTTGAGATGGCTGGGCAGGCCGGGCGCCAGGCAGACCAGGGCGGTGACGGCGGCAAAGACGGGTTTGGGGTGGCCGAGCAGGTAGTGGGACAGCTCCCAGGCCAGCATCGCACCCAGGGAGGCGGCGATGGCGTCGCGAAGCGCCAGCCGCAGGCGGCCGGGCGCAGCGGCCATGCCGCTCTTGGGTGTTCCAGGGGGTGTTTTTGCTTTTGCTTTTCGCCAACGCACGAAGATTCTCCCTCCAGCATGCGAAATCCAGGTTCGCAAATGCCCAAAAGCATAGCGGCCGGTGCAGGTCCGGCGTGCAGGAGAGAAGCTTCTTGCTTGTAAGAAAGCAGCCCGCAGCGGGCGGGTCGGCAGCTCAGGCGGGCTGGAGCAGGCCTTCGATGAAGGCCCATTCATCGGGCGTGACCGGCGTGATCGACAGGCGGTTGCCCTTTTGCAGTACACGCATGCCGGCGAGCTCGGGATGCTCGCGCAGCTCGGCGATCTGCAGCGTGCGTGTCTTGCGCAGCGCCTGCACGTCCAGCGTGAGCCAGCGTGGCTTGTCGGGCGAGGACTTGGGGTCGTAGTAGGGACTGCGCGGGTCGAACTGCGAGGCATCGACGCGCAGGTTGCCTGCAATGCGGGCGATGCCGTAGATGCCGGGCTCGGCGCAACTGGAGTGCCAATACAGCACCCCATCGTCCACCTGCATGGCATCGCGCATGAAGTTGCGCGCCTGGTAGTTGCGCACACCGTCCCAGGCGATGGTGGCCTGCGGTGCGGCCAGCGCGTGGTCTATGGAGAATTCGTCTGGCTCGTTCTTCATGAGCCAGAACTGGCGGGCGGAGGTGGGGGCGGCAGTCATGCCGCGATTGTGGCAAATCCCCGGGCGCCGTGGCGGCGTTCCGCGCACGCCGGCAAGAGCGCGCCGGTGACGGGACAATCGCCTTCAGCCGGGCACCTCTCCCCAGCCCGCGAACCACAGGAACCCTGCATGACCGACAGCTCCACCTATGTCCCGCCCGCCGTATGGCAGCCAGCGCCTTCAGGCGGCACCTTTGCCAACATCAACCGCCCGGTCGCCGGTCCCACCCATGACAAGGCATTGCCGGTGGGGCAGCAGCCGCTGCAGCTGTATTCGCTGGCCACGCCCAACGGCGTGAAGGTCACCATCATGCTGGAGGAGCTGCTGGCGCTTGGCCATGCCGGCGCGGAGTACGACGCGTGGCTGATCCGCATCGGCGAAGGCGACCAGTTCTCCAGCGGCTTTGTCGAGGTCAATCCCAATTCCAAGATCCCGGCGCTGGTGGACCGCAGCGTCGAGCCGCCGGTGCGCGTGTTCGAGTCAGGCTCCATCCTGCTGTACCTGGCCGAGAAGTTTGGTGCGCTGCTGCCTGCCGAGCCCGCTGCGCGCACCGAGACGCTGAACTGGCTGTTCTGGCAGATGGGGTCGGCACCTTACCTTGGCGGCGGTTTCGGGCATTTCTATGCCTATGCGCCCGAGAAGTTCGAGTACCCCATCAACCGCTTCACCATGGAGACCAAGCGCCAGCTCGATGTGCTCGATCGCCAGCTGGCCCTGCACCCGTTCATTGCAGGGGCGAACTACAGCATTGCCGATATCGCCATCTGGCCCTGGTATGGGGCCCTGGTGCTCAACGAGGTGTATGGCGCGGCCGAGTTCCTGTCAGCCCATGAATACACGCATGTCATGCGCTGGGCCAGGGAGATTGCCCAAAGGCCGGCCGTGCTGCGCGGCCGCCGCGTGAACCGTACCTGGGGAGATGAAGCCACCCAGGTGCCCGAGCGCCACCAGGCGTCGGACCTGGGCTGATAGCCGTCTACTGGGAGCGGCCCCAGGGGCCGCGATCGGGCTGGCGCCAGAAGCGCGGGCGCTTGCCGGAAGGCTCGGGGGCGGGCTCGGCCTCGCGCCCGTCCTTGTCGGTCCTGTCGGCCTTGTTAGCCTTGTCGGCCTTTTCCAATTGCTGACCTGTCTGCTCGACCTTGCGCGCCGTGCGATCCAGCCGTGAGGGAATGTCGAGTTCTGCATGCTCGACCACACGAATACAGTCCTGGATATGGCGCTCGCCCAGATAGCGCAGCGTGGCATAGCCCAGCGCTGCCGCTGCAGCTTGGCCTGCCAGCGGCACGTACTTGGCGGCCTGCGTGGCCGTCATGCGCATGCCGGCCGCGCGCGCCAGGCGCACCACCATGTCGCGCGTGATCAGCTTGCCGATCAGCACCGAGCCCACCATGGCCACGGCCTTTTGCACCTGCTCGCGCTTGCCGGGTTCCAGCTTGTCCAACTGTTCGGGTGTGAGGCCGAATTCGCGGTTGATGCGCGGCAGCAGCCGCGCCAGCAGTGCCGCATCCACCAGCCAGTCCAGGCCCGGAATGGGCAGGCTGCTGGCTGCTGCGCCGACCAGCGCACGCCGGTGCAGCAACTTGCGCGCGCTTTCGGCCGCTTGCGCCACATCGTGGCGCGGTGGTGGAGGGGGAGGGGTTTTGTCCGATGTGCGAAAGATCATGCGTGCCAGTGAAGACGGGGCAGATGTCGATCAAGAAAATGCGCCAGCCGGTGGATGCGGCTGGCGCGCAGGGGGGTCAGCGTGCGCTCTTGCTGCGAACCAGGCTGTAGATGAAGAGGATGACGATGGCGCCCACGATGGAGGCGATCCAGCCGGCGGGTTGCCCGGCCTCGTACCAACCCATCGCGACACCAACGTAGCTGGCAAGAAACGATCCTGCCACGCCGAGCAGGATGGTCATGATCCAGCCAAGGCTGTCATCGCCGGGTTTGAGTGCCCGCGCCAGCAAGCCAACGACCAGGCCAACGATGAGGGTACCAATCAAGGACATCATGCTTTTCTCCGAACTGAAGCTTCCATGCCGCGACTCTAGGGCCCGGCACCGGGTGGCCCTGTCGGACAGCATCTCAACCTGGGACGAAGCCAGAGCAGGGCCCTGAAAAACAAAAACGCCTGCATGTGCAGGCGTTTGTGGATTGGCGCAAAAGACGCTGCGATCACTGCAGCTGGCTTGCCTGCATCTGCAGGGCCAGAGCGGCCTTGCTGGCGTCAAGGCCCAGGCCGTCGGCGTCCTGCACGCGGCGGGCACCATCGAAGCGGCGGGCCCAGTACGCGCTTTGCATGCTTTCCACGCGAACCTGCGCACCGGTACGCGGTGCATGGATGAAGTTGCCGTCGCCGACATAGATGCCGACATGGCTGAAGGTGCGGCGCATGGTGTTGAAGAACACCAGATCACCGGGCTTGAGTTCGTTCTTGTCGATTTTCTCCGTGGCCTGTGCCTGCTGGTCAGCGCGGCGCGGCAGGACCTTGCCCAGGGTTTCGGAGTAGATGGCGCGGACGAAACCGCTGCAGTCGAAGCCGGTCTCGGCACTGTTGCCGCCGCGGCGGTAGGGAACGCCGATGAAGCCCATGGCGGTCACGACCAGATCGGAAGTCTTTTCGGCGACGCTTTGTCGTGCTTCCTTGACGAAGTCGGAAGTGCGTTCCGCCATGTGGTGGCGGGCTTCGCGCAGCTGCGAGATGAGGCTGCGGTTGACCAGCAGCTGGTTCATATCGTCGTCACGCATTTCGGGCGGAGCCGCGTGTGCCGTGACGCTGACAAACAGGAGTGCAATAAGCCATCGGGACATGGGGCGCGAGATTACCACGCAAAAACGTAGGACAAATTCGATAAGACCCCCGAAAGCCTGGGTTTTTGAGTTACCTCAGGAATCCGGGCTGCGCGGCAGGGAGCGCACGCAAGCTGCGACAATGGAAAGCTTTCCCTTTTGTCCTCTATAAGAAGGGCGGCCCGCGCCGCCCCATATTCCCAAGAAAGATCCGCCATGCTGCTTGAAGCCACCGACTCCCAGCTCGTACTCGTCGATTACCAGGAGCGCCTGATGCCGGCCATCTTCGAGGGACCGGCAGTTCTGGCCAATGCCGTGAAGCTGGCGCGCCTGGCGCAGCTGGTGGACGTGCCGGTCTTCGGTACCGAGCAGAACCCCTCGCGCCTGGGCGCCAACGACGCCGAACTGCGCGCGCTGTGCGACCGGACCCTGTCCAAGATGCATTTCAGCGCCGTGGCCGAGGGCCTGGGCGAGTGGCTGCGTCCTCCTGCACGGCCCCAGGGCGGCAATGCACGCAGCCTGCCCAAGCACCTGCAAAAGCCCCAGCAGCAGGCGCCCGAGCGCAGCATGGTGGTGATTGCCGGCTGTGAAGCCCATGTCTGCCTGCTGCAGACGGCGCTGGAACTGCTGGAAGATGAGTTCGATGTCTGGGTCGTCACCGACGCCTGCAGCTCGCGCACCGAGCGCAACCGCGATGCCGCCTTCGACCGCCTGGCCGGCGCGGGTGCCGAGCTGGTGACCACGGAGATGGTGGCCTTCGAATGGCTGCGCAGCTGCGAGCATCCGGCCTTCAAGGAGCTGCTCGCTCTGGTCAAGTAAGGCCCGGATTCCTGGTTCCGCCGTCTTGGGGCGCTCTTTGGAGCGCCTTTTTTCATGGTGGCCTGTCTATTCTCGGGAGGCGGGCTGCCGCTGCACCGCGTAGTTCTACGGAGCTGCGTGCGTAGCCGGCCGAATAGGCGCGGGCAGGGCGTTTTTCTACAGTGGCGGCATTCCCCCAAGAGAGACTGTATGAAGCACGTTCTGACCTTCACCGCCCTGATCCTGACCGCCTCGGGCAGCGCTTTGGCTGCCGACCATTTCTATGGCGCCGTCCGCATCAACTCCGCCAACTACAAGGCCCACGACATGGACTCCAGCGCCCGCCCCGGCCTGGGGCAGTTCGTGCCTGGTGACGACAGCCGCCGCGCCACAGGCGGCTCTCTGGCCCTGGGTTATCAGCTCCCGTCGGACTGGCGTCTGGAAGCTGAGTACACCCTGCCCAGGAGCAACGAATTCACCAGCGGCTCCACGCGCTTTCCCTCGAGCTTCAATCACCACAGCATCCGTTCTCAGCGCCTGATGATCAATGCGTACAAGGATTTCCCCCTGAACGCGCAGTTCTCCGTGTACGGCACGGCGGGCCTGGGCCTGGCCCACCTGCAGTCCAGCGGCTGGCAAGGCAATCCGAATCGCCAGTACTTCAGCGATTCCCAGAACAATCTGGCCTATGCGCTGGGCTTTGGCGTCAGCTACTCGCCGATTCAAAAGGTCAGCATCGATCTGGGCTACCGCTATGTGGGCATGGGCAAGACCCACAGTGGCGCCAACAACTTCACCAATGTCCGTGGCCTGCAGGATGAGCAGATGCGCGCCAAGCTGAGCTCCAGCGAGATCTCGGTCGGCCTGCGCTACAGCTTCTGAGTTTGAAGGGGGCCTGTCTGCCCGCGCAGCGCGGAGTTGTCAGCTTTGGGCAAGCGCATTATGAATAATTATGAATTCAGAAGCCGCCAATCCATGACAACGACAGGAGACAGACAATGGCCCCGCGTTTCGACGATTTCCACCGCCGCTCCATCGAGGAGCGCGATGCCTTCTGGGCCGAGCAGGCCCGCCGCATCGACTGGCATGTGCCGCCCCGGCGCATCTGCGACTACGACAATCCGCCGTTTGCACGGTGGTTTGTCGGGGGGCAGACCAATCTCTGCCACAACGCCGTGGACCGGCACCTGGCCGAGCGCGCCGACCAGAACGCGCTGATCGCCATCTCCACCGAGACCGGCACGGAAAAGGTCTACACCTACCGCGAACTGCATGCCGAGGTGCAGCGCATGGCCGCCGTGCTGCAGTCGCTGGGTGTGCAAAAGGGCGACCGCGTTCAGATCTACATGCCCATGATTGCCGAGGCGGCCTTTGCCATGCTGGCCTGCGCGCGGCTGGGTGCCATCCATTCGGTGGTGTTCGGCGGCTTTGCGTCGGCGGCGCTGGCCTCGCGCATCGACGATGCCGAGCCCAAGGTCATCATCAGTGCCGACGCGGGCTCGCGCGGCGGGCGCGTCGTGGCCTACAAGCCCTTGCTGGACGAGGCCCTGCAACAGGCCAGCCACAAGCCAGCGGCCGTGCTCATCGTGGACCGGGGCCTGGCGCCTGCGCCCATGCGCGCCGGGCGTGACCACGACTGGGCCAGCCTGCGTGCGCTGCACGCCGACGCCCAGGTCGCCTGCACCTGGGTGGAATCCACCGACCCCAGCTACACGCTCTACACCAGCGGCACCACGGGGCGCCCCAAGGGCGTGCAGCGCGATACGGGCGGCTACACGGTGGCGCTGGCCGCCAGCATGCCGCTGATCTTCGGGGCCGAGGCAGGGCAGACTTTTTTCTGCACCAGCGACATCGGCTGGGTCGTGGGCCACAGCTACATCATCTATGCGCCGCTGATCGCAGGCATGGCCACCGTGCTCTACGAGGGCCTGCCCATACGCCCCGACGCGGGCATCTGGTGGAGCATCGTGGAGAAGTACCGGGTCACCCACATGTTCTCGGCGCCCACGGCCATACGCGTGCTCAAGAAGCACGATGCCGAGTACCTGCACCGCCACGATATCTCCAGCCTCAAGGCGCTGTGGCTGGCCGGCGAGCCGCTGGACGAGCCCACGGCGCAGTGGATCAGCCAGGCCCTGGGCAAGCCCATCATCGACAACTACTGGCAGACCGAGACCGGCTGGCCCATCCTCACGCTGTGCAACGGCGTGGAGCAGCAGACCACGCGCTTCGGCAGTCCCGGCAAGGCCGTCTATGGCTATGACGTGAAACTGATCGACGAGGCCACGGGCGAGGAACTGCTCGGCGCCGGGCAAAAGGGCGTGCTGGCCATCGAGGGACCGCTGCCGCCGGGCTGCATGCAGACCGTCTGGCGAGACGACCAACGCTTCGTCAACACTTACTGGAAGAGCATTCCTGGCCGCATGGTCTACAGCACCTTCGACTGGGGCATTCGCGACGAGGACGGCTACTTCTTCATCCTGGGCCGCACGGACGACGTGATCAACGTGGCCGGCCACCGCCTGGGCACGCGCGAGATCGAGGAATGCATCTCCGCCCACCCCCAGGTGGCCGAAGTCGCCGTGGTCGGCGTGGCCGATACGCTCAAGGGCCAGGTGGCGCTGGCCTTTGCCGTGCCCCGGACGGCGCTGGAGGGCGACGCCGAGCGCGCGGCGCTGCAGGCCGATGTGATGAAGCTGGTCGATGCACGCCTGGGCGCCGTGGCCCGGCCCTCGCGCGTGGTCTTCGTCAGTGCGCTGCCCAAGACGCGCAGCGGCAAGCTGCTGCGCCGCGCCATGCAGGCCGTGGCCGAGGGGCGCAACCCGGGCGACCTCAGCACCATGGAAGATCCGGCTGCGCTGGCCCAGGTGCAGCAGCAGCTGTGAGGCAGGGCGCGCGCCGCAACCGCTTTCAGCCGGGGTGATGTGCGCCGGCGCCCCTGCCTGCCGCGCCTACAAGCCTGGCGCGCCTACAATTGCGGCTTGGGCCGCAGCCGGGCCAGGTTCCAGGCTGCGGCGCCCTGTTTTCAACCGACGAGAAAGCGTTTTCGACGTGCAGGTCGCATCTTCCATCTTCAAAGCCTATGACATCCGCGGCATCGTGCCGTCCACGCTCAACGAGGAGGTCGCACTTGGCGTGGGCCGCGCCTTCGGCATGGCGGCCCTGGCGGCCGGCGAGACCGTGGTGGCCGTGGGACGCGATGGCCGCCTGTCGGGACCCTCGCTGTCCGCGGCGCTAATCGCCGGCCTGACCGAGGTCGGCATCGAGGTGATCGACATCGGCCTGGCCACCACGCCCATGCTGTACTACGCGGCCAGCACACTGGCGCGCTCGGGCATCCAGGTCACGGGCAGCCACAACCCCAAGGACTACAACGGCTTCAAGATGGTGCTGGCCGGCCGCGCCATCTACGGCGAGGAAATCCAGGCGCTGCGCCGCCGTGTCGAGAGCGACGACTGGACGATCACGGGCACCGGCAGCGTGCGCCGCGCCGATGTGAAGGCCGACTACCAGGCGCGCATCGTGGGTGATGTGAAGCTGGCGCGCCCCATCAAGATCGTGGTGGACTGCGGCAACGGCGTGGCCGGTGCCTCGGCGCCCGGCATCTTCCGCGCCCTGGGCTGCGAGGTGATTGAGCTGTTCTCCGAAGTGGACGGTGAATTCCCCAACCACCATCCCGACCCCAGCAAGCCCGAGAACCTGCGTGACGTGATCGAGGCGCTGCGTACCACGGATGCCGAGCTGGGCCTGGCCTTCGACGGCGACGGCGACCGCCTGGGCATCGTCACCAAGGACGGCCAGAACATCTTCCCCGACCGCCAGATGATGCTGTTTGCCAAGGACGTGCTCTCGCGCGTGCCGGGCGGCAGCATCGTCTATGACGTGAAATGCACGCAGCGCCTGGCGCCCGCCATCCGCGAGGCCGGGGGCGAGCCCGTGATGTTCAAGACCGGGCACTCCCTGGTCAAGGCCCGCATGAAGGAACTGGACGCGCCGCTGGGCGGCGAGATGAGCGGCCACATCTTCTTCAAGGAGCGCTGGTATGGCTTCGATGACGGCACCTACGCGGGCTGCCGTCTGCTGGAGATCGTCAGCCGCGAGGCCGACCCCAGCGCCTTGCTCAACGCGTTGCCCACCAGCTTTTCCACCCCTGAACTGAATGTGGCCTGCGCCGAGGGCGAGCCCCATCGCCTGGCCGCCGAACTGCAGGCCCTGGCCGCCGAGACCTTTGCCGCACCGGCCCAGGTCAGCACCATTGACGGCCTGCGCGTGGACTGGGCCGACGGCTTCGGCCTGATCCGCGCCAGCAACACCACGCCCGTGCTGGTGCTGCGCTTCGAGGGCCAGACCCAGGAGGCGCTGTCGCGCATCGAGGCGCAGATGCTGGCGCTGCTGGAGCGCGTCAAGCCCGGCGCGCAGGTTGGCGGCGCCGCGCACTGATTTGCGCGCAAGGCGATGACTTCACGCTCTCCCACGTCCTGGGCGCGCGCGCTGTACAGCGCCGTGACCTGGGCGGCGCAGCCGCTGCTGCGCCGCAAGCTGCTGCGCCGCGCCGAGGCCGAGCCCGTCTATGCCGAGCACATTCCCGAACGCTTTGGGCGCTACCAGCCGGCCACGCTGGGGCAGGACGGACATGGCCGGTGGATCTGGATTCATGCCGTATCGCTGGGTGAGACGCGCGCTGCCGCCATCTTGCTGACCGCGCTGCGCGAGCGCCTGCCCGGCATGCGCCTGCTGCTGACCCATGGCACGGCCACAGGCCGCACCGAAGGCCGCCGGCTGCTGCAGCCCGGCGACCTGCAGGTCTGGCAGCCCTGGGATACGCCAGCGGCCGTGCGCCGCTTCGTGCAGCAATTCAGGCCAGCGGTCGGCGTGCTCATGGAAACGGAGGTCTGGCCCAACCTGGTCGCCATCTGCCGCGAAGAAGGCGTGCCGCTGGCGTTGGCCAACGCACGGCTCAGCGACAAATCACTGGGCCAGGCGCTGCGCGTGGCGCCGCTGGCGCGGCCCACCTATGCCGCCCTGGCCGCCGCCTGGGCGCAGACTGAGGACGATGCCCGGCGCCTGCGCCTGCTGGGTGCGCCCGTGCGCGGCGTGCTCGGCAACCTGAAATTCGATGCGCGTCCGGACGCTGCGCTGCTGGAGCGCGCCCGGCAATGGAAGTCCGGCCTGTCCCGCCCTGTGGTGCTGCTGGCCAGCAGCCGCGAGGGCGAGGAGGCCATGCTGCTGTCCGCCCTGCGCACGCTGGGGCCGGCAGGCCGGGCCGTGCAATGGCTGGTCGTGCCGCGCCATCCGCAGCGCTTTGACGAAGTGGCGACGCTGCTGGCTGGCGGCGGCCTGCATGTCTCGCGCCGCAGCCAGTGGGTGGGTGGCCCGCCCTGCGGGGCTGCGGCGGATGACATCGACATCTGGCTGGGTGATTCGCTGGGCGAGATGGCCCTGTACTACGGCCTGGCCGACGCCACGCTCATGGGCGGCAGCTTTGCGCCGCTGGGCGGCCAGAACCTCATCGAGGCCCTGGCCTGCGACTGCCCCGTGGTGCTGGGGCCGCATACCTTCAACTTCAGCGAAGCCTCGGACCTGGCCTGCGAAGCCGGCGCCGCGCTGCGGGCGCCCGACCTGGAGCACGGGCTGCGCCTGGCCGTGGACCTGGCCGGGGACCGCCAGTCCCACGCCCATGCCGTGGCCCAGGCGCGCGGCTTCCTGGACCAGCACCGCGGGGCCGCACAGGCCACGGCGCAGGCAGTGGCCGGGCTGTTGCAGTCCCAACCGTTGCACTGAGCACTAAGTTTTAGGCCGGCGGTATCCGCAGGCCGAATCAGCCGGCCTCCTGCAGCACCGGCAGGCTCACGCTCGCCAGCAGCCCTCCATCCTCCGCACTGAGCAGCTCGATGCTGCCGCCGTGCCGCTCGGTCACGGTCCTGGCGATGGCCAGGCCCAGGCCGCTGCCGCTCTGGCTTTGGTCGGGTACGCGGAAGAAGCGGTCGAAGACGCGCTGGCGCCAGGCCTCGGCGATGCCCGGGCCACGGTCGCGCACCTGGAGCACGGCCTGGTCGCCCTGGCGCTGCAGGCGCACGCTGATGGTGGCGTGCGCGGGGCTGTATTTGACGGCGTTGTCCACGAGGTTGTCGATCAGCGAGACCAGGCCTTCGCGTTCGCCCATCACGCTCAGTGGCTCGCTGGCTTCCAGGGCCAGTTCCACCGGGCGGCGGCAGGCCAGGGCGTCGAGTGCGGCGAGCCGGTCCTCCAGCAGCAGGTCCAGGCGCAGCGGCTGCATGGCCATGCCGGGCGCTTCGGTCTCGCTGCGCATGAGTTGCAGCAGCTGGGCCACCATGCGGCTGGCGCGCTGGTTGCTGCGCAGCAGGCTGTCCATGAGTTCCTGCTGGCGCGGTTCGCTGCCAAGGCGCAGCAGGGCCTCGACGTTGACGTGCATGGCTGCCAGCGGCGTGCGCAGTTCGTGGGCTGCATCGGCGATGAGGTTGCGCTCGCGCTCGCTGCTGGAGCGCACGCGGGCCAGCAGGGCGTTGATGTCCTGCACCAGCGGCCGCAGCTCGGCGTGTGGCGGCGCATAGGTGAGCGCGCTGAGGTCGTCGGGGCCGCGTGTGGCCAGCTCGTCGCCCACGCGGCGCAGCGGGCGCAGCGCCGCGCGTACCGACCACCAGGCAGGAAAGGCCAGGAAGGGCAGGCTGATCAGCAGCGGCAGCAGGTAGTAGCTGCGGGTGTTGAGGGTGATCAGCAGTTCCTTGAAGGACGGCAGCATCAGCGTGACTTCGGTCTGGCCCGAGGCCGAGCGCAGCGTGCTCATGCGCCAGGTCTGCCCTTCGAAATCTATGTCCTCGACCGTGTCCAGCACGCGGTTGCGCAGGGTGGGTGCCGGCGTGGGCGAGCGGTACAGGAGCTGGCCGCGCTGCCAGACCAGCAGCGTGGGCGTGAAGCGGATGTCGTCGTCTCCGTCGCCGTACTCATGGCGCAGGGCCGTGTCCAGCGCGGCCAGGCTGTGCTGCTGGCGGTCCGGAAGGTCGGCCAGGTCCTCGGCCACAGCCATGACAAGTTCGTAGACAGGCTTGCTGACCAGCAATTCATTGTGGAAGTGGGCCATGTAGATGGCTGCCACCAGCAACGCGGTCCAGATCGCGGTGAGCACGCCCATCTGGGCCAGCAGCATCCGCCGGCCCAGTGTGGGCCGCAGCCAGCGGCGCCATCTCGGGCTGGCCTGTTGCCCCTGCAGGGTATGCGATGTCATGGTCAGGACAGGGGTGCCATCGGCTGCGAGTCGATGACATAGCCAATGCCGCGCACCGTGCGTATGAAGCCCGGCCCGATCTTGCGGCGCAGGTTGGAGACATGGACCTCCAGCGCATTGCTGCCGTTGGCGCTGCCGCCCGGGATGACTTCCTCCTCGATGCCGCTGCGTGTGACCACGCGGTCCATGCGCCGCAGCAGCAGGGCCAGCAGGTCGAATTCGCAGCGGGACAGCTCGACGTTCTGGCCTGCAACGCTGACACGGCGCGTGGGCTCGTGCAGCGACAGGCCGCGCAGATGCAGCGTTCCGTCGCCCTGCCCATAGCTGCGGCGTGCCAGGGCGCGCACGCGTGACACCAATTCGGCCAGGGCAAAGGGCTTGACCAGATAGTCATCGGCGCCGCTGTCCAGGCCGTGCAGCCGGTCATGCAGGCTGTCGCGTGCGCTCAGGATCAGCACGGGCAGGCGGCGCCATTCGCGGCGCAGGCGCGTGAGCAGGCTGATGCCGTCGCCATCGGGCAGGCCCAGGTCCAGCAACACCATCTCGAAGCTTTGCTGCTCCAGCGTGCGCAGCGCATCGGACAGGCGGCGCACCCAGACCACGTCCATGGCGTGATCGCCCAATGCGATGCGCACGCCATTGCCCAGATCCAGATCGTCCTCCACCAACAGCAGTCTCATCGTGTGTTTCCTGTGCCGCTCCCATGCCGCGGACCGGCGCCTGCGGGAGGGCTGCCGCGAGTATCGGTCAAGGCGGGGCTCAGGCGCTTCAGCATCCCTTCAGGAAAGCCGGGGCAGGTCTTCAGGCTGGTTTGCCACAGTGGCCCGCTCGACAACTCCCACGAAGGCAAGGCGCGCATGCCAAGACTCTCCCGCTGTTCCTTGCTGAGCCGTCTGGCGGTGCTGTGCGCGCTGGCTGCCTGGATGCTGGTCGTGGCGGGTTTGCGTGCCTCGGCTTTCCCAGAGCACAGGGCTGCGGCGCCAGGCGCGCGGCCCACGGCGGCCGGGCATCAGCCCGGGGCACTGCCGGCCGTGCGGGCACTTCAGGGATTCAAGGGGCTGGCGCGCGGAGCGACAGCGCATCGATGGCGCGCAGGTCGTCGTCGCTGAGCGTGCCGGCCGCCTGGCGCAGCTTGAGCTGGCCCAGCAGCACCTGGTAGCGCGCCAGGGCCAGGTCGCGCTGGGTCTGGTAGAGCTGGCTTTGCGCGTTGAGCACGTCGATGTTGATGCGCACGCCGACCTCGTAGCCGAGCTTGTTGGCGTCCAGCGCGCTTTGGCTGGACGCCAGCGCGGCCTCCAGCGCCTTGACCTGGGCCTGGCCCGACTGCACGCCGAAGAAGGCCGTGCGCGTGCTCTGCTCCACGTTACGCTGGGCGTCGTCCAGCTGTGCGCGCGCCTTGTCTTCCAGCGCCAGGGTCTCCTTGATGCGGTTTTGCACGGCAAAGCCGGCAAAAAGCGGCAGGTTCATGACCACGCCCACGCTGGCGGCATTGGTGCGGTAGCTGGTGCCGATCTGCGGCGTGACCGAGCCATTGGGATAGCGGTTGACCACGTAGCCGGCCTGCAGGTCCACGGTGGGCTTGTGGCCGGCCTCGGCTTTCTTCGTTTCCAGCTGGGCGATGTCCAGCGCCAGGCGGGCCTGGCGCAGCTGGGGCTGGCCTTGCAGGGCGGTGTCCACCCAGGACTGGGCGTCGGAGGGCATCAGGGCCGGCAGTTGCAGCGGCTGGGCCAGCGGGCGGGGCACGGTGCCCACGGCGCCAACGATCTGGTCCAGCACCAGGCGCTTGACGCGCAGATCGTTCTCGGCGGCGATTTCCTGCGCGCCGGCCAGATCGAACCGGGCCTGGGCTTCGCGCGAATCGGTGATGGTGGCCGTGCCGACCTCGAAGTTGCGCTTGGCAAATTCCAGCTGCTGTGCAATGGCCGCCTTCTGTGCCTTGACCACGGCCAGGCTGTCCTGGGCGCCGAGGACATCGAAGTAGGCCTGGGCCACGCGAACCAGCAGGTTCTGCTCGCCGCTGTCCAACTGGGCGCGCGCCACGTCCACGCCGCGCTGGCCCTGGTCGTAGGCGATCTTGTTGGCCGGACGGTACAGCGGCTGCTGGGCGCTGAGCTGCAGGTTCTGCTGGGGCGAGCGAAAGCTCCCCGGCAGCACGCTGACTTCCACATGCGAGGTGTTGGCACCGGCCTGCAGACCCACGCTGGGCAACAGGCCCGAGCGTGCCTGCTCGGCGCGGCTGGCGGCCGCCTGGGCGTCGGCCTGCTGGGCCTGCCACTGGGCGTCGTAGCCGCGGGCCTTGGCCACCAGTTCGGACAGGTTCTGGCCCGTGGCCGCAGAGGCTGTCAGAGAGGGCAGGGCAGACTGCGGGGCCGCAGGGGCGGGCGCAAGGACGGCTGGGGCAGGAGCCTGTGCCAGGGCCGAGCCCATGCCCGCCGCGCACAGCAGCAAGGCCATGTGGCGCAGGGGCCAGGCGTATGGGCGGGTCAGGGCGGAAGCGACAGGGGCAAGGGGCCGAAGCAGGGGCATAGAGGTCCTCGAATCAAAACACAGTCGTCACGAAGCACCGGGGACGGCGGGTGTGCCGCCGTGTCCCGGGTTTCTTTTGCGTGTTGCCGCTCAGTAGCGCGGCACGCCTGGGTCGCGCTCGCGCGACCAGGCATCGATGCCTCCGCTGATATTGGCCACGGTCTCGAAGCCGTTGTTCATCAGGAAGGCAGCGACATGCATGCTGCGTGCGCCGTGATGGCACAGGCAGGCTGTGGGGTGATCCGGATCGAGTTCCTGCAGGCGCGAGGGAATCTCGCCCATGGGGATGCAGCGCAGCTCGAAGCCCTCGGGGCGTACGCTGGCCTGGGCCACTTCCCAGGGCTCGCGCACGTCCAGCACCAGGGGCAGGGCATCGGAGCCGCTGGAGTGCTGGTTCAGCCAATCGTTGAGTTGCGCGGGAGGCACTTGGGGAAGCATCGGAAAGATCCTTGCGGAATGAAGTGGAGTTGCCGCAGCGGCCGAAATCCTCTGGACCCGGGCCGCCGTGGCGGATTTCAGAACGTGAAGCGCGAAGGCTCTTCGAAGTTGGCCAGGCGTGCGGTCACCACGTCCCAGGGCTGGCTGGTTTCGAACTGGTGGCCGTTCTTTTGCACCAGCGTGAAACGCATCATGGGCAGTTGGCCGACGATGGCTGCCAGGCGGCCGCCGTCGTTGAGCTGGGCCAGCAGGGCCTGCGGCACCTGGGCGACCGAGCCGCTGAGCACGATGGCGTCGAACTGGCCCAGAGCGGCCGCTGCCGTGGCGCCATCGGCCAGCTTGACCTCGGCATTGGTGATGCCGGCGCCCAGCAGGTTCTCGCGGGCCATCTCGGCCAGCTCGGGCACGATCTCCAGTGTCACGACTTCCTTGGCCTGGGCGGCCAGCAGGGCGGCCATGTAGCCCGAGCCGGCGCCGATTTCCAGCACGCGGTCGGTGGGCTTGATCTTCAGGTCCTGCAGCATGCGGGACTCGATGCGCGGGGCCAGCATGCACCAGCCCTTGGCGGCGGCTTCCTCGGCCGGGGCGACCAGGGGGATTTCCAGGTCCATGAAGGCCAGGCCGGCATGCTCGGGCGGCACGAAATTCTCGCGGTGCACCTTGCCCAGCAGCGCCAGCACTTCTTCATCAAGCACGTTCCAGGGGCGGATCTGTTGCTCGATCATGTTGTAGCGCGCGTGCGCTTGGGCGCTGTGGTGTTCGGGCAGGCTGTTCAGGGGCAGGCTCATGGGGTATCTCCGGAGAAAGACTTGTCAGGACAAACCTTTGATTCTACGAGTCTCGCGGCGGGGTGGGGGCGCTGGCGGCGCCTTGGCCGGGTGCCGCGTCGTGCCGGTTGCCGTTCCACAGGCGCCGCAGCCACTGGGAGAAGTCGTCAAGGTAGCAATAGACCACGGGCACGACCACCAGGGTCAGCAGCGACGAGGTGACCACGCCGCCGATCACCGACTGGCCCATGGGCGCGCGCTGCTCGGAGCCTTCGCTGAGTGCGAAGGCCAGCGGCACCATGCCGAAGATCATGGCCAGCGTGGTCATCAGAATGGGGCGCAGCCGCACGCGCGCCGCCAGCAGCAGGGCCTGCTCGCGCGGCAGGCCGTCGCGGATCTGGCCGGTGTCCGGGTCGCTGTGCGGCCCGCGCGCGCGGATGGCGAAGTCCACCAGCAAGATGGCGTTCTTGGTGACCAGTCCCATGAGCATGACCACGCCGATGATGGAGAACATGGACAGGGCGGAGCCGAACATCATCAGCGCCAGCACCACGCCGATCAGCGTCAGCGGCAGCGAAGTCATCAACGCCAGCGGCTGCAGGAAGCTCTTGAACTGGCTGGCCAGGATCATGTAGATGAAGATGATGGCCAGCGCCAGGGCAGACACCGCATAGCCGAACGATTCGTTCATGCTCTTGGTGGCGCCGCTGAACTGCGTGCGGTAGCCGGGCGGCAGGGCGATGTCGGCCAGGGCATTGCGGATGTCGGCCGAGACCTCGCCGCTGGAGCGCAGGTAGACGTTGCCGCTGAAGGCGACCTCGCGCGTCATGTCGCGGCGGTTGATCTGGCTGGGGCCGGTGGCGGGCGTGACGGTGGCCACCTGGTTCAGCCGCACGATGCGCATGCCGCCGTCGCCCGAGGTGGAGGGCAGGGCGAAGGGCAGGCGCTCCAGGTCCTGGGGCGTGCTGCGCGACTCGGGCGCCAGGCGCACCTTGACGTCATAGGTCTGGTCATCGCTGGCGCGCCAGTTGCCCACGGTCTGGCCCGCCACCCAGGTGCGCAGAGCGGTTGCCATGGAGCCTACCGACAGGCCCAGGTCGGCGGCCGCATCGCGCCGCACGGTAATGTCGATCACGGGCTTGTCGGGCTTGAGGCTGCTGTCCAGGTCCACCAGTCCGGGAATGCCGCGCAGGCGTTCCATCACCACGCGGTTCAGGCGCTCCAGCTCGCCCAGGTCCGGGCCCTGCAGCGAGAATTCGACCTGTTTTTGCCCGCCCACGGGCTCGCGCTGGCCCACATGGGTGACGGTGATGCCGGGCACGCTTTGCAGCTGCTCGCGCAGCACGCCCGAGAGTTCATCGCCGCTGCGCTGGCGCAGGTGGCGGTCCAGCAAGCGGATGTAGATGCTGGCGTATATCTTGCCCTGGGCCGTGCCGGTGTTGATGGTGGCCAGCGTGTAGCGGACCTCGGGCAGGGCGCGGATGATGGCATCGACCTGGCGGGCCTTGGCCTCCGTGGCCTCGATGGACGAGCCCACGGGCGTGTTGAAGCTCACCGTGGTTTCCGAGAAATCGGCCTTGGGCACGAATTCCGTGCCCAGCAGCGGCACCAGGAAGATGCTGGCCACGAAGATGGCCAGCGCCGCCGCCAGCGTGGTGATCTTGTGGCGCAGCGCCCAGCCCAGCACGTCCTGGTAGAAGTGGGACAGCGAGTCGGTAGCGCGCTCGAACCAGGCCGTGACCCGACCCAGCGTGCGGTCGTAGAGGCTGTTGCCGCGCTTGTCGCCATGGGCGTGGATGGTCGGGTCATGCCAGACGCTGGAGAGCATGGGGTCCAGCGTGAAGCTCACGAACATGGAGATCATCACGGCTGCCACGATGGTGATGCCGAATTCGTGGAAGAACTTGCCGATGATGCCGCCCATGAAGCCGATGGGCAGGAACACCGCCACGATGGACAGCGTGGTGGCCAGCACGGCCAGGCCGATCTCCTGCGTGCCGTCCAGCGCGGCCGCATGCGCGTCCTTGCCCATCTGCACGTGGCGCACGATGTTCTCGCGCACCACGATGGCGTCGTCGATCAGCAGGCCCACGCACAGCGACAGCGCCATCAGCGTGATCATGTTGATCGAGAAGCCGAACCAGTACATGAACAAAAAGGTGCCGATCAGCGCAATGGGCAGCGTCAGCCCCGTGATCACCGTGGAGCGCCAGGAGTTCAGGAACAGGAAGACGATGAGCACCGTCAGTGCCGCGCCCTCGATCAGCGTCTGGCGCACGTTGTTGACGGCCACGCGGATGGGGCGGGCGCTGTCGGCAATCGGCTCCAGCCGCACGCCGGCCGGCACTTCGGCGGCGATCTCGCGCAGCGTGGCGTTCAGGCCGTCCACGACTTCGATGGTGTTCTCGTCCTGGGCCTTTTGCACGGACAGCAGCAGGGTGCGGCTGCTGTTGTACAGGGCCACGGTTTCCAGTTCGCCCGCGCCGTCCTGCACGCGCGCCAGTTGGCCCAGCCGCACGGGAGCGCCGCCGCGCTGGGCGACGATGATGCGCTCGAAGTCCTGCGGGCGCTTCATGCGTGCGTCGATCTGCACCACGCGCTCCTGCTCGCGCGAGCGGATGGCGCCCAGCGGCAGGTCCTGGTTCTCGCTGCGCACGGCGTTCACGATCTGGTCGGGCGTGATGGCATAGGCTTCCAGCGCCTCGGGCTGCAGGTAGATGTTGATTTCGCGCGGGGTGGCGCCCACCAGGTTGACGGCGCCCACGCCGCGCACGTTCTCCAGCCGTTTCTTGAGGACCTGGTCGGCCCAGCTGGTCAGCGCGACGGCATCGGGCGCCTTGGCGCCGGCATCGGCCTGGGGCAGCACGGCCACGGACCAGATGGGCGAGCTGGCCGGATCGAAGCGCAGCACGCGCGGCTCCTTGACCTCGTCGCGCAGGGTGGGGCGCACCGAGGCCACCTTCTCGCGCACGTCCTCGGCAGCGCGGCGGCCATCGACATGCAATTGGAATTCGATGATGACGACGCTGGTGCTTTCATAGCTGCGCGAGGTCAGCGCGTTGATGCCGGCAATGGAGTTGACGCCTTCCTCGATCTTCTTGGTGACCTCGGACTCCACGATCTCGGGCGAGGCGCCCGGATAGTCCACCGTGACCACGACCACGGGGAAGTCCACATTCGGGAACTGGTCCACTTTGAGGCGCTGGTAGGAAAACACACCCAGCACCATGAGGGCCAGCATGAGCATGGTGGCGAACACAGGGTTGGCCAGGCTGACGCGCGTGAACCACATGGTCAGCGGGCTCCGGGGGCTGGCGCAGCCTGGGGTTGCTGCACCTGTTGCAACGGTTGCAACTGCACGGCCGTGCCCGCGCGCAGGCCGCCCACGCTGCCGGCCAGCACCCTGTCACCGGCCTGCAGGCCGCTGGACACGGCAATCCAGGTGGCGCCATCCTGCGCGCTCTGGCTGCCCAGCGTGACCGGGCGGTGCTGCACTCGCAGCAGCGCCTTGTCCGCTTCGGACTCGCCCGCAGGCTGCAGCAACTGCACATAGGGCTGGGGCTGGTCGGTGCGCACGGCGGTCAGGGGCACGGCCAGCTGTTCGGTCTGCCCCGTGACGATGCTGCCCTGCAGGTACAGGCCCGGGCGCACGATGGGGATGGATCTGCCGGCGGCGCCTGCGTTGACCGGTGCAGCCTGCACACGCAGATAGACGGCCACGCTGCGCGAACCTGCCTGGGCGCTGGGGTTGATGCGCACCACGCGCGCGGGCACGGCGGCCACATCGTCGCCCGCGCCCTGGACCTGCAACTGGGCCTGCTGGCCGACCTGCACGCGCACCGAATCGGCGGGCGCCAGCTGGGCCACGACTTCGAGGTCGGACGGATCGACGATCTCCAGCACCCGCGTTTCCACGCCCACGCGCTCGCCGTCCTGCACCAGGCGCTGCGCGACCTGCCCGTCCATGGGACTGCGCAGCACGCTGTCGGTCACGCTCTTGCGGGCCACATCGGCGGCGGCCTGGGCGGCGGCCAGGTTGGCGCGTGCGGCGTCGAGGTTGGATTGGGAGGTGGCCAGCGCCGTGGTCGAAATGAAGCCTTGCGTGACCAGGGCCTGGTTGTTGTCGTGCTGGCGCTGGGATAGCTGCAGCTGCGCCTGGGCCGCGTCGGCCTGCTGGCGGGCCTGGCGCCAGCGGGCCTCGACCTCGGTGGCGTCCACGCGGGCCAGTTCCTGGCCCTTGCGCACGCTGTCACCCTCGCGCACCTGCAGGCCGCGCAGCTCGCCGGCCACATAGGCCTTGACCACGGCGCTGCGCACGGCCTGCACCACGCCGCTGACGGGCACGGTCAATTGCAGCTGGCGCGGCTGCAGCTGCACCACTTCCTGCGGACCCACGCGCACCGGCATCTCGCGCGGCTGGGTGGCTGCGGCGATGGCGCTTTGCTTGCTGTGCCGGGTGGATGCGGCGCGCCATACGCTGGCGCCGATGGCGATCAATAAGGCCAGGCCGATCAGCCAGCCGGTGCGACGCTTCATGGTGTGGGCGGGGAGGAGGGTGGTGTGGTGGCTGCAAGGGGCTGGCACATGCCATGCAGCAGGTAGTCGATCTGGGATTCCAGAAACTGCTCGGGATCGAAGTCACCATGGGGCAGGCAGCCGCCCAGCGAATGCTTCCAGATCATCAGAAACATCATCGGGGCGACCACGCAGTGCACGGACAGGTCCAGATCCATGGGCCGGAACTCGCCGCGCTCGACGCCGCGCTGCAGGATGCGCCGGATCAGCTCATGGCCTGGAAGAACCACTTCCTGGTGGTAGAACTGAGACAGCTCGGGAAAATTGCCCGCCTCGCTGAGCATGAGCTTGGTGATGCCCGACGCCTTGGTGCTGCCGATGCGTTCCCACCAGGACTTGAAGCAGTAGCGCAGCAGATCGGTTGAAGGTGCGCAGTAGTTGTCGAGCTCTTCGCTCCACTCGCCGAAGCGGCCCGCGATGCTGTGGCGCACCACGGCCTTGAAAAGCTCCTGCTTGCTCGCGAAATAGAGGAACAGCGTGCCCTTGGAGACCCCGGCGCGAGCGGCGACTTCTTCGACGCGGGTGGCGGCGTAGCCCTTTTCCACGAAGAGGTCGAGTGCCGCTTCCAGCAACTCGCCGGGACGCTCCTGCTTGCGGCGGCTGCGCTTTCCGGAAGGCTCGGCGGGTGCGGGTGAAGAGGCGGGGGAGTCGGTCACGGAAAATTAATGACTGATGGGTTAGTTATCGTAACCGCAGAACCGTTCGTCGTCACCTGGCTTGTGCATGGGCTAACCTGTAGGAGCGACGGCCCGCATGCATTGCGTGTGGTCATTTTTTCGATTTCTTCACAGAAAAGGCGCATATGGCGATTGAAACCATTTATCTGGGCGGCGGCTGTTTCTGGTGCACCGAAGCCGTTTTCGACCGCGTGCGCGGCGTGAGCGACGTGCAAAGCGGCTACGCCAATGGCGATCTGGACGATCCCAGCTACGAAGACATCTGCACCGGCGAGACCGGACATTCCGAGGTCATCCGCGTGCAGTTCGATCCTGCCGTGATCCCGCTGCGCGACCTGCTCACCGTGTTCTTCGGCACGCACGACCCGACCACGCTCAACCGCCAGGGCAACGACGTGGGCACGCAGTACCGCAGCGGCATCTACACCACGAATGAGCAACAGGCCGAAGTGGCGCGCACGCTGATCTCCGAACTCACCCATGCCGGTGCCTACGACGCGCCCATCGTCACCGAGGTGCAGCCCCTGGCCAGCTACTGGCCGGCAGAGGACTATCACCAGGACTACTTCCTCAACCATCCCAACCAGGGCTACTGCGCCTTTGTCGTGGGGCCCAAGGTGCAGAAGTTCCGGGGCGCCTTTGCGCGCTGGGTCAAGCCGTGAGTGGGTGGCGGCGCGTGATGTAAGCGGTTGTGATTTGCAGGCATAATGCAACCCGGTTGCGATAATGCCGCCTGGCTGCCCCTGCTGTGTTCAGTGGCCTGACCTTTGATCACCCATGTCCTTGCCGATCCCCACTTCCCTGCCCATACCTGCCGGCATGCGTTCGACGCGTGCCACGCGGGCCGTGCTGGCGATGTGGGAGTCGCGGGCCGACGCACTCCTGAGCGAAGCCGATGTGGAAGCGGCCCTGCACGCCCAGGGCGTGCAGGTCAACCGCGTCACCGTCTACCGGCTGCTGGACCGCCTGGCGGCAGCCGGTGTGTTGCGCCGCAGCGTGGATGCTGCCCGCGTGGCCCGCTACGGCCGGTCCGTGCCGGGCGCGGCCAGGCAGGCCGATGCCGCTGCGCATTTCGAATGCGCGGATTGCCACAGCGCTTTTCGGCTGGGCGGCGAGGGCGGTGGGGGCGGCGAGCCGCTGCAGGCCGCTTTGCTGCAACTGCGCCAGGCGCTGGCCGCCAGCGGCCTGCAGGGCCGGGCCATCGATGTGGCGGTGACAGGGCTGTGCCAGGACTGCAGCAGTGCAGGGCCATCCCGAAATGCCCCGTCCGCCTGAGGCGATCGCCCTAGCCCCTTTCTTCTCTTGCATAGCTCTTCAGGATTTCGCATGACCCTTGCACCATTGCGCTCCGTTTCCTTGATCCTGGCCGCTGTCTTCCTGGCCACAGCAGCCCAGGCACATGACCACGACCACGCGAAAGCCCAGCCGGACGCCAAGGCACAGGGCGCCTCGGCGCCGCTCGATGCCCATGCCCGGGCCGACATGGAACGCCATCGCGCCATGGCCAAGGCCCACGAAGCCGCCGCGCAGTGCCTGGCAGCCGGCCGTGACCACGAACAATGCCAAAAGCAACTGCAGGCCGATTGCAAGGGCCTGGCGCTGGGCAAGTTCTGCGGCATGCGTCATGCGCATTGAGTGCGGTCCTGCCCGCCGTGTGGCGCCGTGAGCAATCGCCAGTCTTTGTGACGGGATGGTGAAACCTGCCCCGCAAATTGGCGCATACACTCTGCGCTGCCCATCCAGCCCCTGATCCCTCCATGTCCTTGCAACCCCCGGAACGTCACTTGCCAGCGCAGGCCTCAAGGCTTGCGTTGCGCGGCGCCGTGCCGGGTCGGGCCTGGCTGGTGGCCTGGCTGCTGGTCTGGTCCATTGCCCTGGCGCCGTTGCTGGGCCAGATGCACCGCGTGGTACACGCGGGCGGCCTGGCCGCAGCCACGCTCCATGGCCCGGTGGAGGTGGTTGCCACTTCCTGCAATGCACCTGTCGATTGGGTCCATGCGCTGTTCTCGGGCCACGGCCCGGCGGATTGCCAACTGCTGGACCAGTTGCACGAAGGCATGGCGGGGCCGCCATCCGCCGTGGTGCTGCCGCCTTTCTGGGGCGAGCAGGCCGAACCCGTCCAGCCGGTCGTCGTGCGCGATGGCCGCATGCTGGCGGCCTTTTTCGATGCGCGGGGTCCCCCGCATCCCATCACTGTCTACCTGGCGGCTTGAATCTCCGGGACTGGCGCTGCATGCGCCTGTCCTGCACAGCCGTTTGGCCGCGCCTTGCTGCATTGATCGCAACAAGGCGCCGCGCCCAGGTCCGGCAGTTCCTTGAATGCATATCCGATCGGATGGCCGCATGCGCCTGCAGGGCGCGCCGTGGCCGTCCGCTTCCGACGCCATTTTTTGCAGCGCCCGGATTTCCACGCCCCGCAGGGCCGTGGCCGGCCGCTGCCGGGAAGACCAGTGATGAGAGTGACAACAAAGCAATACCACCAGGACGCCAAGGCGCAGGGGGAGAGGACGAAACTGCGCCCGCTGCTGCAGCAACTGCTGCTGGCAGGCGTGCTGGGCCCGGCGACGGGCGGCCTGGCCATGGCGGCAGAGCCTGCCGACCCCGTACCCGCAGCAGGGCCCGCAGCCGCAGCTGCTGCCGAGGCGGGCGCGCCGCGCAGTGATGCCCCCGTGCTCAATGAGGTGACGGTCAAGGCCAGCGGCCTGGGCCTGACCTCGGCCGACATGTCCACGCCGGCCACGGTGCTGGAAGGCGACGTGCTCACGCTGCGCCAGGCCGCCACGTTGGGCGAGACGCTGGACGGCGAGCCCGGCATCCACGCCAGCCATTTCGGCGCAGGCGCAAGCCGGCCCATCATCCGCGGCATGGACGGCCCGCGCGTGCAAATCCTCAGCGATGGCTCCGAGCTGCACGATGCCTCCACCATCAGCCCTGACCATGCCGTGGCCAGCGAGCCCATGCTGGCCACGCAGATCGAGGTGCTGCGCGGCCCCTCGGCGCTGATCTACGGCGGCGGTGGAGCCATGGGCGGCGTGGTCAACATCCTGGACGACAAGATTCCCACGTCCATTCCCAAGAACGGCATCACGGGCTCGGCCCAGCTGCGCGGCAGCACCGGCGCGGGCGAGACGGCGGGCGCTTTCTCGCTGACGGGCGGCGCCGGCCAGCTGGCCATCCACGCCGAGGGCATGGCGCGCGATGCCGGCGACTACCGCGTGGGCAGCGGCTGGGCGCCCAACGGCCAGTCCCAGGGGCGCGTGGGCGGCAGCTTCAACCGCACGGACACGGGCAGCCTGGGCCTGTCCTGGATCGGCACGCAAGGCTACCTGGGCCTGGCCTACACGCGCCAGACCGCGCGCTATGGCCTGCCAGGCCACAACCACAGCTTCGAGGGCTGCCACACCCATGGCGACCATCTGCACTGCGGCGGCCATGACCACGGCGACGAGGACGGACATGACCATGGCGGCGACGAACACGATCACGACCATGGCAGCGTGCCGGTGGTCGATCTCAACAGCGAGCGCTGGGATCTGCGCGGCGAATGGCGCAATCCGACGGCTGGCATCGCGGCGCTGCGCGTGCGCGGTGGCTGGACCGACTATCGCCATGACGAGATCGAAGGCGGCCAGGTCTCGACCACGTTCAAGAACCGCGCCCATGACCTGCGCGTGGAGGCAGAGCTGGAGCCCATCGCCGGCTGGCGCGGCGTCATCGGCCTGCAGACCGTGCAGCGCAAGTTCAGCGCCGAGGGTGAGGAGGCCTATGTGCAGCCCACCGAAACCCGCCGCAACAGCATCTACCTGCTGGAGGAATACCGCTGGCAGGACTGGCGCTGGCAGGCTGCGCTGCGCCACGAGCGCCAGACCGTGGACGCCCAGCAAAGCGGCATCTCGCGCAGCCACAGCGGCACATCGTTCTCGCTGGGCTCGGTGTGGAAGTTCACCCCGGGCTACAGCCTCTCGGCTTCGCTGACGCAGGGCAACCGCCTGCCCACGGCCGAGGAGCTGTACGCCAACGGCCTGCACATGGCGACTTCCACCTATGAGCGCGGCAATGCCGACCTCAAGCGCGAACGCTCGCAGGCGCTGGACATCGGCCTGCGCAAGACGGCAGGCGACACCACGTTCAGCGTCAATGCCTTCCACCATCGCGTTAAGGGCTATATCTACGGCGCCACGCTGGATGAACACGATGGCCTGCAACTGCTGCAGTACACCCAGGCCGATGCACGCTTCACCGGCGTGGAGGGCCAGGTGCGCCAGAAGCTGTCGCGCCAGTGGGGCGTGACCCTGTTCGGTGATGCCGTGCGTGCGCGGCTGGAAGACGGCTCCGCCTTGCCGCGCATCCCCGCGGCGCGCGTGGGCCTGCGCGTGGACACCTTCTACAAGGGCTGGGATGCCCAGGCCGAATGGGTGCAGGTGCTGCGCCAGAACCGCGTCACCGCCTATGAGACCGAGACGGACGGCTACGGCATGCTCAACGTCTCTGCCAGCTACACACTGCGCACCTCGGGTGGCATGCCCTGGCAGTTCTTCATCAAGGGCAACAACCTGACCAACCGCCTGGCCTTCGCCCACACCTCGTTCATCAAGAACGCTGCGCCGCTGATGGGGCGCAATATCACCGTGGGCGTCAAGGTGTCGTTCTAAGGCGTGTTGCCCGCTGCGCTCCCCGCGCCGTCTGCTACAGGTAATGCTGCAGATGGCGCAGGGCGCGCGCGCTGTCAACGCCTATCCACTGCACGACTTCGGTCTCGGCACGGCCCGCGCGCAGCCACTGCACGATGGCCGTGTTGCGCAGCACCTGCGGGCCGACGCGGTGCAGCGGCGCCTGCTGCGCCGAGGCAGGCTGCGCGGCATGGGCGCGCTGTATCAGTTGCGATGCCACATGGAACAGCACGCGCACTGACAGCGGCTGCCCCTCACGCGAATAAAAGACCGTGGCATCGGGTTGAACGGCCTCCGGCCCGCGCTGGCCGGCGCTGAAGCCTTTCCAGTCCTGCAGCGCTTTCACCACCGTTTCCGACAGATCCAGCGTGCGCTGCTGCGCGGCGCGTGCGCCATCGATATGCAATTGACAGGGGAGGCCATCGCCTGGTCCGGCGCATTGCACATCGCGCCAGCACAGGCCGCGCACCTCCTCGGGCGCCAGCGCCAGTTCGTACAGCAGCAGCAAGATGGCGCGGTCGCGCGCCGACTGAAAGCCGTCGGCCATCGGTATGTGGCGGGGCAGGGCATTCCACAGCGGTGCGGGAAGGCAATGGCCCTGGCCGTCTTCGGCAGGTGGGCGTTCCTGCGGCGCCAGCCCTGCGGCGGGATTGGCGCTGACCCAGCCGTGGTCCAGCGCATGGTCGTAAATGCGCTCCAGCAATCGCCAGTAGCGCCTGCGCGTGACCTCGCTGATGCGGCGGCCGGGCTGGTGGCCCGACAACTGGCCTTCGCGCGGGCGCAGGAAATTCTGGACATCAACAGCGGTGGCTTGTTGCCATGCGCGGGCCTTCGCCTTGACTTTCCCTTTCGGCGTGGCAGGGGAGGGGGGACCTTCTTTGGCTGACATGCCGGCATCGCCCAGGCTGCGCAGCCAGGCACGCCATACCTTTTCGTAGCCGCTGTCGGGTGCCGTGTCCAGGGCATCCCAGCCCTTGGCGCCCTCGGTTTCCAGCCAATGCCGGAACAGGGCCAGTCCGTCGGGGACAGTGGACGGCGGCTTGCCGGCAGCGGGTGCCTGAGATGGTGATGAAGTCATGGGCGTTGAGAACAAAACGAGTCAACCAATGGAGCTGTTCAATGTAACTTACATGAAGTCAAGCGGCAACCTTGTTATCGACTGATGGACACCAGTGGCGACAAGTCGCCAGAAAAAGAGCCGTTCGGCTTGGATTCGAGTCCTTGGCACGTCTCTAGAGTGTGTTGTGCACTTTCAAGCATCCGCGCCGGCTCTGCGCGCTGGTGATCGCAAGCGCTGGTCCAGGGGAAGCAAGGGGAGGGCAGAAGGCGGCCCCTGTCCTCAGGACAGGGGCCGCAGCGGTCAAGCCGCCATGCGCCCGAATCGGCCAGCGTTGAAGTCGGCAATGGCCTCGCGGATCTCGGCCTCGCTGTTCATCACGAACGGGCCGTGGCCCACCACGGGCTCCTCGATGGGCTCGCCCTCCAGCCACAGCACGGTGGCGTCGTTGTTGGCCTCCAGGCGCACCAGATCAGCCTCGCGATCGAAGTGCACCAACTGGCCTTCGCGAACAACCTCGTCGTCGTTGACCAGCACCGTGCCATGCAGCACGACCAGGGCCAGCGTATGTCCGGGCTTGGCGCGCAGTTCGGTGGTGCTGCCGGCTTTCAGGCGCAGGTCCCAGACATTGATGGGCGTGAAGGTGCGCGCCGGCCCCTGGCTGTTGCCAAAGGCTCCGGCAATCACCCGCACCCGGCCTGAGCCGCCTGGCAGTTCCACGGACGGGATCTGTCCATCCACCAGGGTCTGGTAGCCAGGCGCAACCGACTTGTCCCTGGCGGGCAGGTTCACCCACAGCTGCACCATCTCCAGCCGCCCGCCGCGTTCGGTGAACGCATGGGAATGGAATTCCTCATGCAGGATGCCCGAGCCGGCCGTCATCCACTGCACGTCGCCAGGGCCGATCAGGCCGCCAGCACCGGTCGAGTCCCGATGCTCGACTTCGCCCTCATAGACGATGGTCACGGTCTCGAAGCCGCGGTGCGGATGCACGCCCACGCCGCGAGGCTGGGCAGCCGGCTCGAAGCTGGCGGGGCCTGCGTGGTCCAGCAGCAGAAAGGGGCTCAGAGCCGCACCATGGTTGCCATAGCTGAACAGCGAGCGCACGGGAAAGCCGTCGCCCACCCAATGGGCACGGGGAGCGCTGTAGACGCCGAGCATCTTCTTGAGCATTTGCTTCTCCTTGGGAATCGTGGCTGCCGCAGCGTTAGCGCCAGCCACTTTTTGCACATGGGAGAATCTTAGGATTTGAACGATGAATGCGGTAGATAGCAAAATTTGCCTTCATCGTTCTGAATAAAGAACAATGACCATGCTGCGCGTGCTGGCCGAAAGGGCGCAGTGCCTGGTTGCCAGCCCCGCGTTGCTGCAGGCACATGGCCGTCCCACGGGTCCCGCCGACCTGGAGCGCCTGCCCAGCATAGACCTGGGGCAGCCGCAGAATGAGCACCGATGGGTGCTCAACGGCCCGGACGGTGCCCTTGCCGAGATCCGCCATCACCCGCGCGTACGCATCCCGGCGCGGGCAATTGCCCGCCGTGCGGCTGCTCATCGACCATCTGGCCCAGGCCTTCGAGGCCCTGGAAGAAGCCTGAATGAGGCAGGGCCTGGCCTGCGGCGCATAATCTGCGCGCGCCGCCAACCTGCGCAGGCGCAGCTTCCCGATCCCGCTTCAGTGAACTCTCCCGTCTTTGCCTCCCTCATCCCCGTCATTCTTTGCATTGGCGCAGGCTTTCTCGCCGCCCGCCTGGGCTGGGTGCGGGCCGCCGCCATCAAGGATTTGTCCAACCTCGTTTTCCTGGTGCTCACGCCGGCGCTGCTGTTCCGCACCATGGGCGCGGTGCGGGTACAGGAGCTGGACTTTCAGCCCGTGGCGCTGTATTTCCTGGCGACTGCGCTGATCTTCGGGGTGTCCATGGTCCTGGGCGGTTTTTCCACGCGTTCGGCCGCGCGGGGGCTGGCCAATATGTTCAGCAACACCGTCATGATCGGCGTGCCGCTGGTGGGGCTGGTCTACGGGGAGGACGGATTGGTGACGCTGTTCACCCTCGTTTCGCTGCACGCGCTGATTCTGCTCACGGCGGCCACCATCGTGTTCGAGCTGGCCGAGGCCCGCGAGCACCAGCGGTCGGGCCAGAGCGCCCCGCGCCCCATGTGGCGCACGGTGCTGCAGGCGGTGCGCAACGGCATCGTTCATCCTGTGCCGCTGCCCATACTCGCCGGCCTGCTGTTCGCACAGACCGGTCTGGCTCTTCCTGGCGTGGTGGATCGCTCCCTGCAGGTCTTGGGCCAGGCACTGGGACCCATGGCGCTGCTGCTGGTGGGGGTGACCCTGGCCTATACCAAGGTGGGGCAGAACCTGCGCGAGGCCGTGGGCATCGCGCTGGTCAAGAACCTGGTGCATCCGCTGCTGCTGCTTGCGCTGGCCTGGGCCTTCGGTCTGGGCGGCCTGCCGGTGGCCGTGATGTTCACGGCGGCTGCACTGCCCGTGGGGGCTAACGTGTTCCTGTTCACGCAGCGCTATGGCGTGATGCAGGAGGAAGTATCCGCCAGCATTGCGGTGTCCACGGCGCTGGCCTTGCTTACCGTGCCGCTGATGCTGTGGCTGGCCCAGCGTCTGCTGGGCTGACGGTTTTCAGCAGGAGCAGCGCCGGCAATCCGGGGGATCAGGGCGCCAGGCGCTGGCGCAGCCAGGTTCCAGCTTCCAGCTGGTAGCACAGGCGGTCGTGCAGCCGGCTCTTGCGGCCTTGCCAGAATTCCCAGCGCTCGGGCACCAGCCTGAATCCGCCCCAGTGCGGCGGGCGCGGCGGGTTCAGCAGGAATTGCGCGCCGTACTTGGCCGCATTGGCCACCAGCACGCTGCGGCCGCTGATGACCTGGCTTTGCGGACTGGCCCAGGCACCGATGCGCGAGTCCAGCGGGCGGCTGTTGAAGTAGGCATCGCTTTCGGCATCGCTGACCTTTTCCACGCGGCCCTCGATGCGCACCACGCGCTCAAGCTCCACCCAGTGGAACTGCAGCGCTGCAAACGGATTGCCCGCCAGTTGCTGGCCCTTGCGGCTGTCGTAGTTCGTGTACCAGACCAGGCCGCGCTCGTCATAGCCCTTGATGAGCACGATGCGCGTGCTGGGCCGCAGGTCGCCGCCCACGGTCGCCAGCGTCATGGCATTGGGCTCGGGCACCTGGGCACTCAGGGCTTCCTGCAGCCATTGGTCAAACTGCTGCAGCGGATCGGCCAGGGAGGCCGATTCGCTCAGTTCCGCGCGCTCGTAGCTTTTGCGCAGATCGGCGATCGAGGTGGAAATGCTGCTCATGGCCTGCATTGTGCCTGCGCCCGACCTGCCATTTGCTGCGCTAGAGTTGCGCATGCTCAGAGACTTCAAAGGCCGCCCCTGCGTGATCATCCTCGCCTCGGGCCGTGGCGAGCGTTTCCGCGCGTCGGGCGGCACCATGCACAAGCTCGCCGCGCCGCTGGGCGGCAGCACCGTGCTGGAACACACACTGGCCGCCGTCCGCGCCAGCGGCCTGCCCTGGCATCTGGAAGATGCGGGCCACCCCGGAATGGGCGATTCGCTGTCAGCGGCCGTGCGTGCCACAGCCGATGCGCCAGGCTGGCTGGTCTTGCCGGCCGACCTGCCGCTGGTGAGTCCACAGACCTTGCTGAAAGTGGCCGATGCATTGCATGCGGGGGCCCGAGCCGCCCAGCCTGTCCATCAAGGCGAGCGTGGACATCCCGTGGGTTTCTGCGCCGCATGCGGCGCGGCGCTCATGGCGTTGAGCGGAGAGAAGGGCGGGGCGCCTGTGCTGAAGGCGCTGCGCGAAGCCGGACATGTGGTTCAGGTCGATGTGGACGATGCTGGTGTGCTCATCGACATCGATACGCTGGACGATCTGGCGCGCGCTGAGGTGTTGCTGCAGAACCGGCCTGAAGTGGGCTGAATTCAGGCTTCGCCGTCTGCCGTAGCGGGGCCGCCTTCGGTCGCTGGGTCGGCTTGGCTGCCTTGGCAATAACCGCGCAGTTTGAGCAAGGCCCGATACATCACCTCCCGTTCCTCCTGCGTCAGCGCCAGCAGAGCAGCGGCCTGGTGTTGCCGGGCCACGGGCATCACCTCGTCATGCAACTGCCGGCCCGCAGGCGTGATGGAGCACAGGATCTTCTTGCGTGGAGTGGAGCCTTGCGCCAGCAGGGCCACCAGGCCGCGTTCCTCGAGCAGCCGCAGCGCCCGGCTCACCAGGGCCTTGTCCGAAGTGGATTGCACCACCAGCGCGCTGAACGGCAACTCGCCTGCATGCGCGACAAGGGCCAACAGCCGCCACTCCGAAACCGTCAAGCCCGCCGTATCGGCATAGGGCACGGTGATGGTGCGCCGCAGCGCATTGCCCACCTGGCTCATCAGCGTGGTCAGAAAGGCATCGACGGTCAGGCTGCTGCCTGCCTCGTCAAGGTGGGTCCAGGGATTGCCTGCGGGCGTGCTGGGCACAGGGAGAGGAGAAGGTGGGATGGACATGTTCCCATCCATTGTTTCACAGGCTGCCTGACGTTTGTCTTGTGGAATTTCTTTGGAGAAATCAATAGAGGTCAATCGGTGTTTTCGGTAAGTTGATTCATCAACTTACTGGAGAAAATCGTCATTGATTCTTTTGAGGATCAATGTTTCATAAGTGAATCGTATAAATTCATCCCATAGCCAGCCCCAGCTGCCATGCCCGTATCTGACCGATGCATGTCCGCGCTTTCAAAGGAGCCAGTGATGACACCCCATCGTCGGCAAGGCCTGACCATTGCAGCATTGGCTTTTGCCACCGCTGTCTGTGGTCCGGCATTTGCACAGGACTACCCCGCCAGGCCGATCACCGTGGTGGTCGCCTATCCCGCAGGTGGTGACACGGACGCCATGGCGCGCCTGTTCGCCGAAAAGCTCACGTTGCGTCTGCGCCAGCCCGTGGTGGTGGACAACCGGCCCGGGGCGGGCGGCACCGTGGGCAACAACCTGGTTGCGCGGGCCGTGCCCGATGGCTACACGCTGCTGTTCACGCCCAACCCCTTCACCATCGCCCCCATGGTGATGAGGCTCCCTCCTGCCGCGACCTATGACCCCTTGAAAGGTTTCACCCCCGTGGTGCAGACCGCCAGCCAGGCCGTGCTGCTCGTGGCCCATCCCTCCACGGGATTCAAAAGCGTGGCCGACATGGTGGCTGCGGCCAAGGCCGGCAAGACGCTCAGCTACGCCAGTCCCGGCGCAGGCTCGCCCATGCACATAGGTGCCGAGTGGCTGAACCGCGCTGCCGGAGTGAGCATTCAGCATGTGCCCTATCGCGGCGTGGCACCGGCCGTCAACGATGTGGCAGCGGGCCATGTAGGACTGGCCTACGTCACGCTGGGGCCGGTGGCCCAGTACATCCAGGCGGGCAAGCTGCGCGCGCTGGCCGTGACCGACCCGAAGCGTTCGCCCCTGCTGCCCGATGTGTCTTCGCTGGCGGAACTGGGCTACAGGGACATCGCCGCGGGTGCCTGGAATGGCTTCTTCGCGCCCAAGGGCACGCCGGCCGCCGTGGTGCAGACCTTGAACACCCATCTCAACGAGATCCTCAGGATGCCGGAGGTGGCGGCAAAGATGGCCACCTTCGGTGCCGTGCCCGTGGGCGGGTCGCCGCAGGTGCTGGCCGATGTCAACGCTGCCGACTACGAGCGCCTGGGCAAGGTGATCCGCGAACTCGGCATCACCGCTGAATGACATGAATACCTCGAATTCCACGCTGGGCCGCGAGACGGCGCAGGTCACGGCGCTGTCCAAGGTACTAGGTCGTGCCCAGTACGCGGGCGACCTCAAGCTGCCGGGCATGCTGCATGCCAAGCTGTTGCGCAGCCCCTATCCGCATGCGCGCATCGTGCGCATCGACATTGCTGCAGCGCGTGCGCTGCCCGGTGTGAAAGCCGTGCTGACCGGGGCAGATGCACCGCGCACGCCCTGGGGCGTGAGCCACAAGGAGCGGCGCATCCTGGCCGACGGCCTGGTGCGCTTTGCGGGGGAAGAGGTGGCAGCCGTGGCTGCCGCCACAGAAGAGATCGCCCGCGATGCGCTGGACCTGATCGAGGTCGAGTACGAAGAACTGCCCGCCATCCTGTCGCCCGAGGAAGCCCTGGATGAAGAAGCGCCCGGCGTTCATCCGGGCCGGGGCAACATCGCCCACGAGATCCGCTTCGAGCGCGGCGATGCCGATGCCGGATTCGCCGCAGCTGATCTGGTTCACGAAGCCACGTACACCACGCATGCGCAGTACCCGGGCTACCTGGAACCCATGGCAACCCTGGCCTCCATCGACGCCGATGGCCGCCTGTTGGTACAGACCTCCACGCAGTCGGTTTTCCTGGCGCGTGCCCGGCTGGCGGCGGCGCTGGAGCTGCCGGTGTCCGCCATTCGCGTGGTGCAGGCCACCACGGGCGGCGGCTTTGGCGGCAAGATCGTCGAGGACGACAACCAGCTCGTGGCGGGTCTGCTGGCCCTGCGCACCGGGCGGCCCGTGCGCCTGGTCAACAACCGGCTGGAGGACTTCCTGGCCTGCTGCTCCAGCGTCCCCGAGCGCATCACGCTCAAGCTGGGCATGGCGCGTGATGGCCGCATCCTCGCCAAGCAGGTGCACATCGTTGCCGAGTGCGGTGCCTATGCGGGTCTGTCGGCCGAGGTCATGCACGTCAGTGCCATGCGCAGCGACAACATGCACAGGCAGGGCAACGTCCGATCGCACGCCACCCTGGTCTATACCAACAACCCGCCGCACGGCGCGTTCCGCGGCTTTGGCGGTACGCAGATGCTGTTCGCGCTCAACAGCCACATCCACATCATGGCCGAACAGCTGGGGCTGGATCCGGCCGAAGTCCACAAGCTCAATGCAGTGGAAGTCGGCGACGTGACAGTGCATGGCTGGAAGATCGGCAGCGCCGGCCTCAAGGAGTGCATAGACCAGGCCACCGATGCCATCGACTGGCGCGGCAAGCGCGCCCGCCCCCGCCAGGCCCTTGGCGCCCGCCGCAGGGGTGTGGGCATGGCCGCGGCCATGCATGTCAGCGGCAACCGCACCATGGGCAACTGGGACGGCTCCACCGTGGTGGTGCGCATCCATGAGGATGGCCAGGTGCTTGTGCTCAGTGGCGAGTGCGACATGGGCCAGGGCGCGGCCACCATGCTCAGCCAGATCGTCGCCCATGAACTCACGCTGCCGTTGTCGCAGGTCCGCGTGGCCGCACCCGACACGGACAGCACGCCCTTCGCCATAGGCTCGCTGGCCTCGCGCGTGACCATGGCTGCAGGCAATGCCGCCATAGGTGCCGCGCAGGCGGCCCGCAGCAAGCTGCTGGCCCTGGCCGCCGTCGTGCTGGAGGCGCAGGTCGACGACCTGGAGCTGGCCGATGGTCAGGTGCGCGTGCGCGGCACCGACCGTGCGGCAGGCATGGCCGAGCTCGCACGCCAGCACATCTGGCGCCATGGCGGCGAGGGCATACAGGTCAGCCACACCTGGGATGCCCAGACGCAGATGCACGACGCCCAGCTGCACGGCAACATCGCGCCGGCCTATTCCTTCGCGGCCCAGGCAGTGGAGGTCGAGGTCGATACGGAAACCGGCCAGGTCCGGGTGCTTGACAGCTATGTGGCCGACGACTGCGGCAAGGCGCTGAACCCCGTCGCCATCCATGGGCAGACCAACGGGGCCACCGTCCAGGCCATGGGCTGGGCCCTTTACGAGCAACTGCACCTGGAAGGCGGGCGCCTGGCCAACGGCAACTTCGCCGACTACACCATGCCAACGGCCGACGCCGTGCCCTTGCTGCGCGGCGGCTTTGTCGAGTCCAACGACCCCAACGGCCCCTATGGCGCCAAAGGGGCCAGCGAAGCCGCCATCCTGCCGGGAGCGCCTGCCATCGCCAACGCCGTGTACGACGCCATCGGCGTGCGCATATGCGATCTGCCGATCACGCCCGAAAAAATCCTGGCGGCGCTGCGCGCACGCGCCGAGGAGGGCCGTCATGCATGACTTCGACTTCCTGGAGCCCACCTCGGTGGCGGAGGCCAGCCGGTTGCTGGCCGAACTGGGCGAGGACTGCCGCGTGATCGCCGGCGGCACGGCCTTGATGCTGGGCATGCGCCAGCGCATGCTCGCGCCCACGCACCTGGTCTCGCTGGCTGGCATCGATGCGTTGCGCGGCCTGGACTTCGACCCGGTGCGTGGCCTGCGTATCGGCGCCATGGTGCGCCATGCCGAACTGGCGGCCTCGCCGCTGGTGTCGCATCACTATCCTGTCCTGGCCGGCATGGCGCAGCGCATGGCCAACCCGCAGGTGCGCAATCAGGGCACGGTGGGCGGCAATCTCTGCTATGCCGACCCCTCCACCGACCCGCCCGGCTGCCTGATGGCATTGGGCGCCCAGATCGTGCTGGCCAGCGCAAGAGGCGAGCGCCTGTTGGACATCGAGGACTTCCTGGTCGACTACTACGCCACGGCGCTGGAAGGCGACGAGATCGTCAGCGAGATCCGCGTGCCGCCCATGGGGCAAGGAGACGACCGGCGCAGCGGTGTGTACACGCGCTTTCTGCGCACAGCGGCCGAACACCGGCCGCTGGCCAGCGTGGCCCTGGTGGCGCACACCGCCGGGGGCATCTGCCGCGACGCGCGTCTCGTCGTGGGCGCCTCTACGCCCATACCCGTGCGCCAGCGGCGCGCCGAGGGCTTTCTTGAAGGCCGTGCCCTCACCTGGGCCTTGGCGGCCGAGGCGGGTGACATCGTCGCGGCCGACATCACACCGGTTTCGGACCTGCGCGGCTCGGCGGATTTCCGCCGAGAAATGGTGCGCGTCAACGTGCGGCGCACCGTGGCCGAACTGTTTGGACTGGACCTGGCACTGGAACAAGGAGAGCTGGCATGAGCCGACATCGCATCGAATGCACCGTCAACGGCGAGCCCTGCAGCGTGGACGTGCCTGCGCGCCGGCTGCTGTCGGATTTTCTGCGTGATGACCTGCACCTGACGGGCACCAAGCGCGGCTGCGAGACGGGCGTGTGCGGCGCCTGCTCGGTGATGCTGGATGGCGAAGTGGTGAAGTCCTGCCTGCTGCTGGCCGTGCAGGTCCAGGGCCGCGCGCTCACCACCATCGAAGGCCTGGCCGACCGTATTGCTGGGGGTGCGGGCGCAGACCCGTCACAACGGCTGCACCCGCTGCAGCAAAGCTTCATGCAATGCGGCGGCCTGCAGTGCGGCTACTGCACACCGGGCTTCATCATGGCCGCCTGCGATCTGCTGGGGCGTAACCCCCTTCCCGGCGCGGACGAAGTTCGCCATGGCCTCAACGGCAACCTGTGCCGTTGCACGGGCTACACCCAGATCGTGGAATCGGTCCTTGTGGCCGCGGAGAAAATGCATGGAAATTGAGAAAACCCTGACTGTTTCGGCCTCGCGAGAGCGGGTATGGGCCTTGTTGCTCGATCCCCAGGTCATGGGAGGTGCCGTGCCGGGCATGCAGTCCATCGAAGTGGTCAGCCCCACCGAATACGTGGCGGTGATGCACCAGAAGATCTCCTTCATCAGCGCCAGATTCAAGCTGCGCACACGCATCGTCGAGCAACGCGCTCCCGAGTATCTGCGCGTGGAAGGAACGGGAGAAGACACCTCGGTGGCCAGCTCGCTCAAGCAGCGCAGTGAAATCTTCCTGAGCGCCACGCCGGATGGAGGCACCGAACTGCGCATCAAGATCGACGTGGACCTGCTGGGCCGTCTGGGCGCCTTCGGCCTGAGCGTGATGAAGACCAAGGCCGACCGAATATGGGAGGAGTTCGGTAACAATCTGGCCGCGCGGCTCGAAGGCGGGGGAGGGGAGCCCGCTGCGGGCGAGGCGACCATGCAGGCGCCTGCACCTGTCGTGCCCGCGCCGGCCTCCGAGCCAGCCAGGGAAACGGTGGTGCAAGCCCGGAATTCGCCAGCACCAGCGCCAGCTTCGGAGCTCTGCTCCACGGCCCAAGACCTGCGGGGCCGTGGCTGGTGGGGGCGGCTAATCGGCAGCTTGAGCGGTGAGGGCAGCGCGGGCGCTGCCGACACCATTCATGTCGAGCTGCGCCGTGGCGATACCACGGTCAGCGTCCAATGGCCGGGCGCGCGCGCCGAGCAGTGCGCGGCGTGGCTGCGCGACTGCCTGCGCTGAACGCAGACCCGGCCGAGCACATCATCCGCGCGTGATCACCGCACAGGCCAGGCGCGCGCCCGAGTTGCCGGTGGGTTGCGTGGTGTAGTCGTCCGGGTCCTTGTGCACGATCAGGCCACGACCCACCACGCTGTTGGGGCCCTGGTCCAATGCCAGGCCGCGCGACACGAAGTCGATGCTTGCCATGCCTTGCGCATCGGATCGCAGGCTGGGCAGGTCACCCGTGTGATGGGTCGAAGAATCGAAGCGGCCATGGGCCTGGCCGGTCGGGTTGAAGTGGCCGCCCGCGCTCAGGCCGTCAGGGCTGGAGCAATCGCCTTTTTCATGGACGTGAAAGCCGTGCTCGCTGTTCGGCGCCAACCCCTGGACGGAGCCTTGCACGCGCACGCTGCCATCGGCCTGTGCCGTGAACTGCAGGCTGCCGCTGACCTTGCTGCCTTGCGTGGGCTGCAACTGGGCCATGGCCACATTGCGGGAGGCGGGCGCTGTCGTGACGGCTGCCGGGGTCGATGCGGAGGCTGCGGCAGGAGGCTTGGCCTGGCTGCCACAGGCGCCCAGGGCCAGCACCATGCCCGCAGCCATCAACAGCTTCACGGCGGTGGACGGGGTGGAGGGCTGCGAAGTGGCGGCGTGGCTGGATTGGGAAGCGTTCAAAGGCATGGCGGCAATCTCCTGGTTGGAATGGGAACTGAAAAAGTCACGGGGGCGCACGGCGCGCAGCCGCCATCATGCAGCGTGCGATACGGCGGCCATGTCGGAGAGCACAGCGTTCTGTGGCCGTGCGCGGCGATGGCGTCAAACGGAGCCTTGCCGCGCGCCTGCGTCGGGCTGGCCCGCGTAGCTGAGCAGGCGCTGGAGCGCGCGGTCACGGATGCCCAGGCGCTTGAGCTCATCGAAGGTTGCGCGCGCATAGTCATGCGTGCTGCCGTAGATGCCCTTGGCCTCGCTGAAAATGCGGCGATAGTCCTCGGGCGCCAGTTCGCCCGTGTGATTGGGGCTTTGCCGGGACAGCGTGAACGCCAGCGCCTGCACCGTGCCCTGGCCGGTGCGGCAGGGCAGCCAGCGGGGGTCATAGACGGCATTGGCCATCTCGCGCTGCCACAGCTTTCTCATGACGTCATGGCCGTGGTGCCGGGGAATGCGGAACACCATGCCCTGGCAGCTGCCACCGGACAGCATGCCAAAGACCAAGCCAGGGTTCTGGGGCGTGCCGCGGTTGATGGTGCTCCACATCTTCAGCGCCCGGTGCCAGCCAAAGACACGCGCCGTGCGGCGTTCGCAGAAATCGAAATCCGGCCGCCAGATCAGCGAGCCGTAGCCAAAGATCCAGAGGTCATCGCTCCCGCCCCATCGGTGCAGCGCCTCGTCCAGCATGGGCTGTGACTCTCGGCGGGCGAATGAAAATTCTGGCAGGGCGGACATGGGCGCGGCAGCATGAAAGAACAATGACGTTTTAACGCCTGGACGTCCAAACGGTGCACAAGCGCGTGCTTTGCCCTTGCAGGGCTGGTCTTCTGTCTCCGCCGCACCACAGTTTTTGCCGGCCGTCAGTGCGGGGTTTGGGCGTGGCGCGGGGCCCTCGACGGTGGCCCTCTACAATCCACCGGTTTTTCGCAGTCTTTCTGGTTTTCATCCAACAGCTCATTCACGGAGAGTGCTTCATGTCCTTCAGTCATTCCGACGACGACAGCCAACAACGTTTTGCCCTGGGTTTCCTGTTCGCGCTGATTGCGCTCGTCGTCTCCACGGTCGTTGGCGTCGTCGTCTACCAGCGCGGCATTGCGCATGGCCCGGCGAAGATGGCAGGCGGCGCTTCCCCTGTGGCAGCAATGGTGCCCGTGGTCTTGGAGGAAGATGTGGCCCGCGTCGTTGTCGAAAACGGCGTGGTCAAGTTCTACTTCGCATCGGCCAAGGCCGAGCTGGCCGCGGGCGCCAATGAAGCGCTGGCCGACGTGGTCGCCGGTGTAAAGGGCGGCAAGCGCGCCGTGATCTCGGGCTACCACGACGCCACGGGCAGCGCCGAACTCAACGCCGAACTGGCCAAGAAGCGCGCCCTGGCAGTCCAGGCAGCCCTGTCCGCGCTGGGCGTGGCTGAGGAAAAGGTCGAACTCAAGAAGCCCGAGCAGCTGCAGGCTGACGGCAGCAACGCCGAAGCCCGCCGCGTGGAAGTGATCCTGGTGGACTGAGCCTCAGCCTTGCCGCTGTAAACGGCCAAAAAGAAAAGGCCCGGAGCGATTGACGCTCCGGGCCTTTTCTTTTGATGGCTGCGTCGATCAGGAATTGCGCAGCGGGTCGAACTTCGCGTCACCGTCAGGCTGGGTCCCGGCGTGGGCTCGCGAATTCTCTTGTATGAGTTCGATCTTGTAGCCGTCCGGATCCGTCACAAAGGCAATCACCGTGGTGCCGCCCTTGACGGGGCCTGCCTCGCGCGTCACGTTGCCGCCGGACGCCTTGATCTTCTCGCAGGCGGCATACGCGTCCGGCACGCCAATGGCGATATGGCCGTAGGCGGAGCCCATGTCATAGGACTCGGTGCCCCAGTTGTAGGTCAGCTCGATCTCGGCTTGGGCCGGGTTGCCGCCCTCGAAGCCCAGGAAGGCCAGGGAGTATTTGTACTCCGGGTTCTCGGAGGTCCGCAGCAGCTGCATGCCAAGAACCTGTGTGTAGAAATCGATGGAGCGCTGGAAGTTGCCAACGCGCAGCATGGTGTGGAGGATTCGCATCCCTCGATTGTGCCGGGATTCCGCCATCTCTTCAGCCGCCCGCCAAGCGCCGCAGTGATCTCATCGCGCACAAGTCTGGCGCCTTCCCGCAGATCGGGCACTTCAGGTCCTGACGGCATCTGGCCCGAATCCATTCAACCATTGATTCAACTGTCTGTTGAATTCTAGGAGTGTGCCCTAGGACTGGTACCCGATTTTTCGGCAATAAATCTTGCAAATCAGACAAATCTTAGATTTTTGGATTGAAAAATCAGACAAATCCAATTAAATCCTAGTAGCCGGCTGCCTAGAATAGGAATGTTCTTCGTGCGAATTATTTTAATTTTTTGAGTCATGAAAAATTTCGTCTTGCGGATATTAATTGCCGATGACCATCCGGCAGTTCTGGCAGGCATAGAAAGTGTTTTGGAGGATAAGCATGAAATAGAGATTGTAGGTCGAGCGAAAAACTCCACGGAAATCATAAGCTTTCTGAAGAAAAACGAATGTGATGTTCTGGTAACTGATTACTCCATGCCCGGTGGAACCTACGGTGATGGTCTGGTGATGCTGAATGTCATTCGGAAAAGATTTCCAAGTGTCAAGATCGTCATGCTGACAATGATCGAGAATATTGGAATCATCAAATCTCTTACCAACCAAGGAATCTACAGAATTGTCCATAAAACGGATTCTTTGGGAAGTCTGCTGCCCGCCATCTACGCTGCATACACGGATGGTCAATTCATATCTCCCAGTGCAAGCAAGCTGCTGGGAGGAGAATGGCTGGGTGCGGTGCGGACATCGATAGAACTCTCAAAACGGGAAGAAGAGGTTCTGCTTCTTTTCATCTCTGGCATGACGGTGTCCGAGATAGCCAAAAAGCTCTATCGCAGTATCAAGACGGTCAGCACGCACAAGGTGGCTGTCATGAACAAGCTGGGTATACGCAAGGACATTGATCTCATTCGCTATGGAATTGAGATGGGCTGGATTGACGTAAGAAAATAGATGCAGAAATGCATCGTCATTGCCGCAGACGATCCGACCAAGCTCCATGCCATCCGCAGCTTGCAGAGATTTCTTTTATTACATGAGGAGATCCACAGCCTGATCGATGGTTGTATCTTGATGCCCAGATGGAAATATACAAAAAAGAGGCTGGAGAAAAGGAAGAGCTCCACCTTCTGACCAAATACAACAAGACACTGCTTTTTGGCGGTGGCCTGGTTTTCTCTCTTCTTATCATTGTTTTGGCAATGCTTGCGGCTTTGTTCGAGCTCAATGACTTCATGGAGGAAAGAAGAGCCGTATTCCAGAGCAAGAGAACCCGGGTTCTGGTGGAAATAGAAACAAAGCAAGTCATTATGATGCGAGGAATCATTGCATCAGAGTTGCTTTGGGGACAGACGCACACATCTCATCCCGGTGTCTTTGCCGGGGCAGATGCTGTGATGGCAGGGGTGAGTCCTGTGGTATTGCTTGAGAATAAGATCAACAAGAATGTACACAAGCACTACAGAGATATGTTGGGAGAGCTGGCATATTTGGCAAATTCCAGCTTTCTTCAAAATGGAAGAGCAATATCTGCCTATGTCTTCAGTCCGGACAGATCGTTCATAGGCGTCCTTGTGCCGCAGGTGCCAAACGAGCATGAGCGAAAAGACATGCTCTTGAAACTCAGGGAACAGATTTCGACTTTGCCTGAGGATAGCGGCACCATCACTCCGTCCGTCCAGCTGCGTCATCCCATATGGCTGCCTCCGAGTAAAAGCATTCTGACTGGAGAGATGTCATTTCAGATTGTTGTCTCGGCTTTCCAAGATGGAAAGCCATTTCTCACGGTGGTGAGCGACATGCCGACTCAATATATTGAGAGCCTTATGCAGCAAGGTGAAGGCAGGAACTCCTTATTTATTATTGATTCTCAAGGCAACGTTGCGTTGGGTGGGGAGGGGATCGGCGATGCAATAGGGGATTTTTTTGATATCGAGGCGTCGAAATTTCACGGAGGACTGATAAGTAGATATATTTTGAGCAAGTATGGTGCCGTCTATAAAAATGGATATTTTTATTACTATTCGAGAATATCAAATACGAACATGATACTTCTCCAGGTTTTTTCCTGGAAAGATGCCGTGTATTTAAATGGGAAGTCCCTTGTATATTTGCTATTTTCATTGATATTCATCATTTTTTTCTGGTGTTTTTTGATATATTTTTATGATAGGGTTTTTATTCCAATATATGGGAAAGCCAAAAATGTTTTTGACACGGAACATCTAAGCCGCACCATCATTGCCATGGCGCCTTATGGACTTGGTCTTCTTGATTTCAAGGAAAAGAAGATGCTGTTGGAAAACAGCATGATGTACAAGTACAAAGAAAGCATGGTGTTGGATGATAAGTCTGCTGGTGAGCGGTTGATTGAATATTTTCTCAGATTCTACGGTGAGAAATATCTGAGTGGAAAAAAGACTGAATATTTGCCGGTAGTCAGCGAAGTCGTGGTCTCTTACAACGGAACAGTTGCAGAGCTTTCAGTGATCATGGTGAAGGCAAAATATCAGGGGAGGCATGTTCTGCTGTGTGGATTTGCCGATATCACTGCACACAAGCAGGTGCAAAGAAATCTGGAAGATGCCAAAAAGGCGGCAGAAGAGGCAAACCAGGAAAAATCTTCTTTTCTTGCTGCCATGAGCCACGAGATACGCACGCCACTGAATGCAATATTGGGCAATCTGGAAATACTGGGAAGAAGCTCCATGTCAGAAGAGCAGCAAACCAGGCTCACCACCATATCATCTTCATCCCATTCTCTTTTGACGCTGCTGAATGATGTTCTCGACTTCTCGAAGATCGAGTCTGGTCAGATGAGTGTGGAATTTGCCAGCTTTGATCTCAAGTCTGTGATTCGGCAGGTGGCTGCCATTTACAAACCGCTGGCTGCGGAATTAGGTATAGGATTTTCCTTGATCATTGACCATTCGCTGAGGGAGGGATATATAGTAGATGGCGAGAGAATAAAGCAAATCCTCAACAATCTTCTCAGCAACTCCTTGAAATTCACCAAGGCTGGCAAGATTGACGTATTTGCATCAGACAGGGCCGGTGAGCTCAAGATCAAAGTGTCAGATACCGGGATAGGCATTCATCCCTCGCAGCACCCCTTCATCTTTGACGCATTCAAGCAGGCAGGCTCGGATATAGCGGCGGAATTTGGTGGTACGGGGCTGGGCCTGACGCTGTGTCAGCGTATGGCACATCTCATGGGCGGGGAAATCCGGTTCTTCAGCGTGCCGGGAAAGGGCAGCATTTTCGAATTGACCTTGCCCGCATGCCACGCCCAGCCTGTTCCTGCTTGCTTGGGTTGGGACCATGGCGATGTCATGCTTGCAAACGATGAAAGCGCAGGTTATGGCGCAAGGATTCTCATCGTCGATGATCACCCGGTCAATAGGCTGCTGCTTCTGGATCAGCTGAAAATCCTCGGCTTCGAGGCGGAATCTGCAGAAGGCGGGGAATCCGCATTGCGAATGATGTCGCAGAATATCTATGACCTGGTCCTTACGGACCTGCAAATGCCTGGAATGAGCGGTTATGTACTTGCTCAGCGCATCAAGCAGAATTATCCGGGAATTCCTGTGGGAGCAATAACGGCACATGCAGGCAAGCAGGAAAAATTCAAATGTGCAAAATTTGGCATCGCAGATATTCTTGTCAAGCCGGCCTCCTTGAAAAACCTCAAGGAATTCATTGGGAAAAATATAGGAAAGTCTGGCAAGGGTGTCGCTGAAGCTGCGGAAGTTCCGGGCAGCAGATTGCCCTATCGTGATGTATTGATTTCAGCAACCGAAAGCTCATTGGCTGCGTTGAAAAAGCATTTGCTGCAAGGGGATCTGATGGCTGTGCATCGTGAAATTCATGCCATGAAAGGATCATTTGCGGTGGCTGGGCTGAAGGATAGAGTGGAAGATATGGACCGATTATCATCTCTTGTCAATATGCGGCGCCTCCGTGCAGTGGATGATGCCCTGACTGACCTGCTGGAGAACCTGAGAGATATCTGATGAGCCGTGGTGCAATGATGCTGCACTGAACGATTGTGTTTATTCCGTTGATGGCGCCAAATCATGTTTTCCAATATGAATCATAGAAAAGATTTGAATATATCCGTACTGCTGGCCGATGATCATCCTGGAATCATCTCAGGCATTCGGCATGAGCTGTCTTCCGAGCTGGAAATCCTGTTGAAAGCCAGTGTTTCAAATTCAACCGATCTGGTGAAAAAGTTGGATGAGGGTGGCTTTGACGTGCTTGTGTCGGATTACTCCATGCCCACGGGTCAATACGGAGATGGCTTGAATCTGTTTGGCTATATATCCAGAAGATTTCCTAACCTGGGTTTGGTGGTTCTGACCATGCTGGACAATTCGGCCATTCTCCAGGCGCTGGGCAAGGTGTCGAACATCAGCATCGTGAGCAAGGCGGACCCGGTGCTGCATCTGGTTCCAGCCATTCATGCCGCCTATACAGGAGGGACATACTTCTCTCCGGCCATTTCCGAGCGACTGGAAAAAATGAATGCGGGTGTCATGGGAGGCGAAGGAAAATCACCGGGGGTGCTCAGTCCCAAGGAATCGGAGGTGGTAAGGCTTTATGCGGCCGGTTTGCGTATCGACGAGATCGCGGCCAAGCTGAACAGAAGCAAGAAAACCATCAGTACCCAGAAAGTCAAGGCCATGCACAAGCTTGGAATTGAACGGGACATTGATCTGATGAAGTATGCCCTTGAGTGCGGATGGGTGACCTCATCGAGATCTCAATGATGACCGGTTCTTTATCTGCCGTTCAAGGTCCGTATTTCTTCCAGGAGCTGGTCAAGCTGCAGTTCCAGCGCCAGCAGCGAATGCGCATGGTGCATCAGCCCATCATGGTTGATGCCATTTTCCAGGCCGGCGCAGTGTATTGACAGCTCAGTCAGGTCAAAAAATCGCAGTGAACCGGAAAGATTGTGCAGCTCTCTTTGCACATCCTTGCGATTCTTGCTGGATTTGATGATCGCCAGCGACGAACGTGCAGACTCCAGAAAGGCCGTTCTGATGGGGGCCGGGATCTGTTGAAAATGGGCGACGTCATCGGTCGACGAAATGCGGCCGCTGTTGGCAGGCCGGGGCTGAACGGCCAGTTGCAGTGCATCAAAGAGGCCCTGCAGCGAACGCCAGGAGACTTCGATGATGCGGGCGTTGATCACCTTGGGTTGCAGGGGGTGATCAGCCTCGCATTCGATGATGCTTGCAGCTCCTGCCACCAGGCGGTTTTCATCCTTGGGATTCCAGGACGTTTTCGATCCGCAAAGCACAACAACCTGGAACTTCTGGAGGCGATCCTGGCGAATGGCCGTGGGATGGTGGCAGGCGGTGGTCGCCAGGCCCCAACTTTTGAGGTGCGGGAGCAGATGGGCGTGCAGTTCATCGGATGACGAGATGAACAAAACCTGCTCGCCTGAAAATGACAAAGCGGAGGAGGGGGGCTCTTCTGTGGTGGTTATCGATTCGGCGGCAGTCGAGAACTTTTCAGAACGGTATGGTGTGGGTGAACTGTCCAAGGTGGATGTCTGTTTTTTCATGGGTGGCCGAGCATCTGGCGCCGGCATCTGCAGCCAGTCACTCGCTGGAGGCTTCAGATCCGGCTGGAAGATTGGACCACGGCATCCGTCCATGGTGCACGTTTAAGGACATGTCCATAGAGCATTCTTGTTTCACCTGCGCGGCACCTGGCCTTGGAAGCCCAAGCCCGGGAATTCAGGTGTGGCAGCAAGTGCCGCCAGAATGAAAAAAGCCTGCAGAGAACTGCAGGCTGTTTTCATGGAGGCGTTTATCCAGGCTTCAGATGGCGAACTGGGCGCGATCCTTGTCCTTGATCCAGGCAGGGGGCTTGCCACGGCCGGTCCAGGTGTCACCGGTTTCGGGATTGCGGAACTTGGGGGCCACGGTGGAGGGGGCGCGGCGTGCCGTGAAGATGTCGTCGGCAGTCAGGCCGTAATCCTGAACCAGACCGCGAATCTTGGCGATCACATCACTGACTTCTTGCTTGCGTGCTGTCTGGATCTGGGCCTCGAGTGCCTCGCGCTGTGCCAGAAGTTCTTTGTATGTGGTGTTCACGGTAGTTTGCCTTTCATGGATTGAAGCGCGAATATTAACGGTTTTTTAAGAACAAGTTTGCATGCTTTCGATCATTTTCTCCTATGACTGCCATTGGCCGTCCTGACCGTGTTCAAAATGACCGGTCAACGCCAGGTAAAGGCCATGTAAAGAGCTGGCAGTTATGGGGCGCTGTATGTTCCGGAGCCCTTCAAAATCCTGTATGCCCTCGCTTTCAGGTTTGAAGCGCGGTGGTTCACAGGAGTGAGTGACCGGCTGCGAAGGAGTTTGGGCTTATTGAAGGGGATGTGAAAGGCGATGCCGTGATCAAACTGCACCGCACATTGGAAATTCTTGAAGTCCAGTCTGTACGCTGCTTGCCAGCGGCTTTTTGCGTGGGGTTTGGGGGAGGATGGCGAGCGGACTGCAAGCGAAAGATGAGGGTGTTGGTGTTCCCGTGACATCCTTCGCAAAAGACACGCGTTCTTGCCTACAAAACTGTTTATTCATACAGTATGATGCGGCCATGAGCATCGATCAGATCGCCTTCGCACTCCCCGCAGTCCTTGCCGTCTGGCTGTCGCAGTCCCGTTCCGTTGCCCTGCGGCGGTGGGCCTGCCTTCTCGGCCTGGGATGCATGCCTTACTGGATATATGTGGCCCTGTTGGCCGGGCAATGGGGCATGTTGGCCTTGGCAGGCGCCTTTGCGCTGGGCTGGCTCAAGGGGCTTTGGGTGCACTGGCTGGCACCTCGTCGGCGTGAGGCCGTGGGCTCGGGCCTGGGCACCATCCAGATCACGCCGGGCACCCGTTGACGGCTGGGCCGCTGGTCCGCGCCTTGTGTTCATCGATGCTGCAGGCGGGCGCGTGTTTTACGGGTGCTGTGCATGGCGTGCTTGGGAATTTCAAGCGTTCTCACTGGAATTTGATGCAGATAAAAGCCGAGTGTTTTGCTTGGTTGGTGTGATGGCCGTGCCGATGCGCCGGCTGCCAGGGTGGCCTGCTGTCTTTATGCCCAGCCGTGCATGGCTGCAAGACTGGCCCGGGGCTGTGATGCAAGGATTTCTGCCCTTTGTGCACTGTGGTGGTGCACATCTTTCGGGGCTTGGTGCAGGTTTCCGGATCGGCTGGTAGCGCTGTGTTTTTGTGGATATTTCCGATCTGTATGGTGAGTTATGTGAGCAAAAAGCCACGGAGTTTGCGGGTCTGTGCAGGTCCTTGGATGGACGCCAGCTGGCAGTGATGGGCAAGTCCGAGGCATAGAATCGTTTGCATACAACAGGCAGTCATCTATCAGAGTTGCCTCTAAAAACCACGTGAAAACAGCCCACCCCGTTGGCGGTGGGCTTTCTTTTTCGGGCTTGGCCGCGGCGAGCCCGTCGCCTGATTTTTCAGTGCGCACCTATGGTTTGCACCTGTTGTCAACCACAAGGTTTGCACACGATGAAATTCACTCTCAACCAACAAGAGGTCGAGATCCAGGGCGTGAGCCCTGAGACGCCGCTGCTTTATGTGCTGCGCAACGACATGCAGCTCAACGGTCCCAAGTTCGGCTGCGGCCTGGGCGAATGCGGCGCATGCGCCGTGCTGATCGACGGCAAGGTGGCCCGCTCCTGCTCCGTTCCCGTGAGCGTGGTCCAGGGCATGAAGGTCACGACGCTGGAAGGCCTGTCCCAGGACGCGACCCAGGCCGAGCACGCCCGCGTGGCGCGTGACTGGGAAGCAGCCCGTCCGGCCGCCGTGCCGGGCATGCCTGCCGGCAAGCCCGCAGCCGATGCACAGGGCAAGGCTGTCTACCGACTGCATCCTGTGCAGCAGGCTTTCATTGACGAGCAGGCCGCCCAGTGCGGCTACTGCACCAACGGCATGGTCATGGCCCTGGTGGCCTTGTTCGACCACAAGCCCACGGCCACCGACGAGGAAGTCACCCAGGCCCTGTCCGGCCACCTGTGCCGCTGCGGCACGCATGTGGAAATCATGCGTGCGGCTGCTCGCGCCCGCGTGCTGATCGCCCAGGGAGGTGCAGCATGAGTGCATCCAACCCCCTTCAACTGACGCGCCGCAACCTGCTCAAGCTGGGCGGCATGGTCATGGTCAGCTCGGTGGCGGCCGCTGGCCTGGTGGCTGAAAGCACGGGTACGGCGCCCGCCGTGGCCGGCGCCTTCCCCATTCCCCCCATTGACCGGGTGAGCAGCTTCATCGCCATTGGCGCGGACGGCAGCGTCACGGCCTACCACGGCCACGTGGACCTGGGCACGGGCATCCGTACCTCGCTGGCGCAGCTGGTGGCCGACGAACTCGATGTGGAGTTCGAACGCATCACCATGGTGCTGGGCCACACGGGCCGCACGCCCAACCAGGGCCCGACCATTGCCAGCAACACCATCCAGGTGGATGCCATTCCCATGCGCAAGGCCGCCGCGCAGGTGCGCCAGCTGCTGCTGGGTCTGGCTGCCGAGAAGCTGCAGCAGCCCGTGTCCGCACTGACCACGTCCAAGGGCGCGGTGGTGGCCAAGGGCGGGCGACGCATCGGCTACGGCGAACTGGCCCAGGGCCAGGACCTGAACATTGCGCTGGACAAGGAAGTGCCGCTGCGCACCGGCGGTTTCAACTACATCGGCAAGTCCGTGCAGCGCGTGGACATTCCGGCCAAGGTGCTGGGCGCGCTGGCCTATGTGCACGATGTGCGCGTGCCCGGCATGCTGCACGGCCGCGTGGTGCGCCCGCCCTATGGCGGTGCCGATGCGTCGGCTCCGCTGGGCAGCAGCCTGATCTCTGTGAACGAGCAGTCGGTCGCTCATCTGCCGGGCATCGTCAAGGTGGTGGTGCAGGGCGATTTCGTGGGCATCGTGGCCGAGCGCGAAGAGCAGGCCATTGCCGCCATGCGCCAGCTGGAGGTGAAGTGGAAGGACTGGGCCGGCGTGCCCGACCTGTCGCTGAACGCCATGCACGACACCCTGGTCAAGCACGAGAAGACCGACCGCATGCTGCGCGAGGACGCGGGCATTGACGAGGCCTTCTCGGGCGCCAAGAAGGTGATCGAGGCCGACTACGTCTGGCCCTACCACCTGCATGCCTCCATCGGCCCGTCCTGCGCCGTGGCCGAGGTGTCCGCCAGCCAGATCCAGGTCTGGACCGGATCGCAGAACCCGCACGACGTGCGCAAGGACATCGCCACGCTGACCGGCATGGCGGCCGACCAGATCAATGTGACGCGCCTGGAAGCCTCAGGCTGCTATGGCCGCAATTGCGCGGACGACGTGGCATCCGACGCCGTGCTGCTGTCGCAGGCCGTGGGCCGCCCGGTGCGCGTGCAGCTGATGCGCGAGCAGGAAGCCGCCTGGGAGCCCAAGGGTACGGGCCAATTGATCCGCGTGCGCGGCGGCCTGGACGAGAACCATGCCGTGCTGGGCTACGAGCTCAAGACCTGCTACCCGTCCAACGATGCGGCGGCCCTGGCCCTGATCCTGACGGGCAAGGTGCCCAACAAGCCCAAGGTGCTGCAGATGGGCGACCGTACGGCCATCCCGCAGTACGAGTACCCCAGGATGCGCGTGGTCTCGCAGGATGCGGCGCCCATCGTGCGCGCGTCGTGGATGCGCGGCGTCTCGGCCCTGCCCAACGTCTTTGCCCATGAATGCTGGATCGACGAATGCGCCTACCTGGCCGGTGAAGACCCGCTGGCCTACCGCCTGCGCTACCTGAAGGACCCGCGCGCCGTGGCGCTGACGCACGCTGCGCACAAGCAGGCCGGCTGGCAGGATGGCCCGGCCCACCGCAACCCCGCGCCGGCCGACCAGCGTCTGGTCAAGGGCCGCGGCTTTGCCTATGCCCGCTACTACCACAGCAAGTTCCCTGGCTACGGCGCGGCCTGGGCCACCTGGATCTGCGACGTGACCGTGGACCGCGAGACCGGCGTGATCAAGGTGGACAAGGTCTTTGTCGCCCATGACTGCGGCGAGATGGTCAACCCTGCCGGCGTGCGCCACCAGGTGCACGGCAACATCATCCAGTCCACCAGCCGCGTGCTCAAGGAGTACGTGACCTTCGACAGCAAGGGCGTGACCTCGCTGGACTGGGGTGGCTACCCCATCCTGCGCTTTGACGAGCTGCCCGAGATCGACGTGCAACTGGTCGAGCGCCCTGGCGAAGACCCCATGGGCGCGGGCGAATCTGCCTCCGTGCCCAGCGCCGCCGCTGTCTCCAACGCCGTGTTCGACGCCACCGGCGTGCGCCTGCGCGAAGTGCCGTTCACCCCGGCACGCGTGCTGGCCGCACTCAAGGCACAGGCTGCCGATGCAGCCCCGGCCGACAAGGCACAGAACTGAGAGCGGAGGACCGGAACATGCACACACTCAAGAAAATCACCCTCGGCGTGGTCGGCCTGGCCGCCGTGGCCGGCGCCGCCTTCTGGCTGGCCACGGGCCGCAGCGAAATCGCGCCCCTGCAGCAGATCCCGGTGCAGGAATTCAGCCAGCAGCAGATCGACCAGGGGCGCCGCCTGGCGCACATGGGCGACTGCGCGGTCTGCCACACGGCCCCGGGCGGCCAGCGCAACGCAGGCGGCCTGGCCATGCCCAGCCCCTTCGGCACCATCTACTCGACCAACATCACGCCCGATGCCGAAACCGGCATCGGCCGCTGGTCGTATGAGGCCTTCGAGCGCGCCATGCGCCATGGCGTGGACCGCGAGGGCAACTACCTGTACCCCGCCTTCCCGTACACGGCGTTCACCCGCGTGACCGATGAGGACATGAAGGCGCTGTACGCCTTCCTGATGACCGAGCCGGCTGTCTCCAACGAGGCACCCAAGACCGCGCTGAACTTCCCGTTCAACGTGCGCCGAGGGCTGGCCCTGTGGAATGCGCTGTACCTGGAGCCGGGCGAGCAGCCCGCGCCCGCCAACCAGTCGGGCGAGTGGATTCGCGGCGCCTACCTGGTCGAAGGCCTGGGCCACTGCGCGGCCTGCCACTCGCCGCGCAACCAGTTCGGCGCCGAGAAAAAGGGTGCCGACCACCTGGCCGGCGCCTTCATCGACGGCTGGGATGCGCCCGCGCTCAACGACAAGGCCGTGGCTCCGCTGCCCTGGACGCGAGAAGACCTGGTCCGCTACATGCAGACCGGTTTCTCGGAGCGCCACGGCGTGGCCGCTGGCCCCATGGCGCCCGTGATCGAAGGCCTGTCCCACCAGTCGGCCGAGGACATCAACGCCATGGCCACCTACCTGATGTCGTACCGCAAGCCCGTGGCAGACGCCGCTGGCGCAGGGGACGCCCAGGCCCTGGTGAAGGAAAAGACCGAGGTTGCCAAGCTGCCGGTCGACGCCCAGGGCTATCGCCTGTACCAGGGCGCCTGCATGGCCTGCCACCGCGCCGACCCCAGCGGCGTGCTGGCCGGCAGCAGCTTCGGCGTGCGTCCCCAGCTGTCGCTGAACACCAATCTGTATAGCGACTCGCCGACCAACGCCATCCATGTGGTGCTCAACGGCATCACGCAACCGGCGCGCCCGCAGCTGGGCACCATGCCCGCCTTCCGCCACAACCTCAGCGACGATCAGATCGCCACGCTGCTCAACACCATGCGCAGCCAGTACGGCCTGCAGCCCTGGGCCGGCCTGAGCGACAAGGTCAAGGCCCTGCGCGAGGAAACACGCCCCGGCAAGGTGGCGGCGCACTGAGCCTGCGCTGCGTCATCTGCGCAGCCTGTGCGCTGCGCTAGGATGGCAAGGGACCGCTGTGCCCACAGCGGTCCCTTTTTTTATGGTGACCCGCAAGATGACAAGCCACATACCCGATTTCCCCCTGCTGACCGGCGCCAACCGCCAATGGCTGGATGCACGTGCCCAGGCGCTGGATGCCGGCAACGGCGAGGCCACGGCCGCCGTCGTGCCCTATCTGGCCGAAGCCGGGCTGCTGGGCCACGGCTTGGCTGATGCCTTGGGCGGGCAGGGCGGAAGCGCCGGCGATGCCATCGAGGCGATTGCCCAGGTGGCCACGCACTCCATGTCCGCCGCCTTTGCCTTCTGGGGCCAGCGCGTGCTGATCGAGATGCTGGCGAACACCGGCAATGCAGCCCTGTGCGAGCGCTGGCTGCCTGCGCTGCTGGCGGGCGAGGCGGCCGGTGCCTCGGGGCTGTCCAACATCATGAAATTCCTCAGCGGGCTGGAGGCACTCAACATCCGCGCCACGGCCCGGGAAGGCGGCGGCTGGCTGCTCAACGGCAGCGTGCCCTGGTGCACCAACCTGCGCGGGCCGCGCTTTCTGGCCGCCATTGCCGTGGCGCGTGACGACGGCGCGCCGCCCATGATCGTGGCCCTGCCGTCCGATCGCCCCGGGCTGGAGCGCTCACCGGATCTGGAGCTGATTGCCCTGCGCGGCACCAACACCGCTGCCTTGCAACTCAAGGACGTGGCCATCACCGAAGACGATCTGCTGGCCGAGCGCGCCGGCGGATTCCTGCCGCGTGTGCGCCCGGCCTTCCTGGGCATGCAATGCGGCCTGTCCATCGGCCTGGCGCGCGCGGCGTGTGCGCAGGCCGCCTCGCGCATGGGGCAGGGCGGGCATGTGCTGCAGCAGCCGCTGGACGATACCCGCAGCCATCTGGAGCAGGCGGTGGCGGCACTCAAGGCCGGGGTAGAGGCCGGCGATTTCGTGGAGGCGCCCGAGCGGCTTTTCGCGCTGCGCCTGGCCCTGCACGACTGCGTGCAGCAGGCCATGCAGCTGGAGCTGCAGACGGCCGGCGGCCGCGCCTACAGCCTGGATGCGGACGATGGCTTTGCCCGCCGCTGGCGTGAGTCGGCCTTCATCCCCATCGTCACGCCCAGCGTGATCCAGTTGCGCGCCGAGCTGCAAAAACTGCAAAAGCTCGGCGCCTGACGGCTCAGCCCGCCTTGGCTGCGGGCGTCAGCGCCGGCTCCAGCGCCGTGTCCAGCAGCAGCAAGGCGGTTTGCACTGCAGCCAGCAGCCGCTGGCGCGGCACGCCATCGCGGGCCTGCACGGAGATGCCATGCAGTTGCGTGGCATAGAAATCGCCCAGCGCCTGCACATCGGTGCCTGCGCGCAGCTCGCCTTCATCCAGCGCCCGTTGAAGGCGGTCGATCAGGGACTGCGTGCGCTGGCGGCGGTGTTCGGCCAGCCAGGCGGCGACTGCCTCGTTTTCCTCGGCGCAATTGGTGGCGGCGGTGACCACCATGCAGCCCAGCGGATGGGCATCGTCCGTATAGGTGGCCACGGCATCGCGCAGCACGCGGGCCAGGGCGTCGCGCACACGCGGCTCCTGGGCCATGGCGCGGTCGGCAAAGCCGCCATCACCGGCCTCGTAGCGCTGCACGGCCTCGCGGAACAGGTCCTGCTTGCTGCCGAAGGCCGCATAGATGCGCGCTGACGCAATGCCCAGCGCCTGCACCAGGTCGGCCATGGACGTGCCCTCGTAGCCTCGCCGCCAGAACGCCAGCATGGCGCGCTCCAGCGCCTGGTCTCGGTCAAATTCCCTGGGTCTTCCGGCCATCTTCCTCATCCTTCTCAACAGTCAGGGCGGCATCTTAGCGGCGCCGTGATGCTGTCTTGCATCGGCTTCGCAAAAGCAGCCGCATTGGCGTGATACTATTATTTGTCGATCAACAAACAATAGCTCAACGCAAGGAAACCACATGCAGACCATCAAGGGCCCAAGCCTTCATCTGGCGCAGTTCGCCGACAACAAGGCACCGTTCAATTCCCTGGAAGACATCGCACGCTGGGCAGCCGGCGTGGGCTTCAAGGGCCTGCAGATTCCCGCCTGGGACCAGCGCCTGTTCGACGTGGCCACGGCCGCCAGCAGCCAGACCTATTGCGACGATGTCAGCGGCATGCTGGCCTCGCACGGCCTGGTGGCCAGCGAGCTGACCACGCACATCTTTGGCCAGCTCGTGGCCGTGCACCCGGCCTACGACGCCATGTGCGACAGCTTTGCGCCCGAGGCGCTGCGCGGCAATCCGGCCGCACGCACGGCCTGGGCGCTGGAGCAGCTCAAGCTGTCGGCCAGTGCATCGCGCCGCATGGGGCTGAGCGACATGGGCACGTTCTCGGGCTCGTTCGCCTGGCCCTATCTGTTCCCGTTTCCGCAGCGCCCGGCCGGCCTGATCGAAACCGCCTTCGAGGAGCTGGCGCGCCGCTGGCGCCCCATCCTCGACGCGTGCGACGAGCAAGGCGTGAACCTGTGCTACGAAATCCACCCCAGCGAAGACCTGCACGACGGCACCAGCTTCGAGCGCTTCCATGAGCTGGTGGGCCAGCACGCGCGCTGCAAGATCCTGTTCGATCCCAGCCATTTCGTGCTGCAGCAGCTCAACTACCTCGACTACATCGACATCTACCGCGAGCACATCCGCATGTTCCATGTGAAGGATGCGGAGTTCCTGCCCAGCGGGCGCCAGGGCATCTACGGCGGCTATTCCTCGTGGCTGGAGCGGGCAGGGCGCTTCCGTTCGCTGGGTGACGGGCAGGTGGACTTCAAGGCCATCTTCTCCAAGTTCGCCCAGTACGACTACCAGGGCTGGGCCTCGCTGGAATGGGAGTGCTGCCTCAAGGACCAGGAAGACGGTGCGCGCGAGGGCGTGGACTTCATCAACCGCCACATCATCCGCGTCACCGACAAGATCTTTGACGACTTCGCCGGCGCCCCCGTGGACCAGCGCCAGATCAACGCCATGCTCGGCATCGCCTGAGCTCGCCCGCAGCCAAAGAACCTCAAAAAGAATCCAACAATGAACGCTTTCACATCGAACGCCCTGCGCAAGCAGGAAGACCAAGCCTGCGAGTTCTCGCACGACTACGTGCGCATCGACGGCCGCCGCATCCACTGCATCACGGCCGGGCAGGGCGCGCCCGTGCTGCTGATCCCGGGCTGGCCCCAGACCTGGTATGCCTGGCGCCACGTCATGCAGGCACTGGCGGCGCAGGGCTTCCAGGCCATTGCCGTCGATCCGCCGGGCACGGGCTTTTCGGACCGGCCCGACACCGGCTACGACACGGGCTCCATTGCGCTGACCCTGCACCGCACCATGCTGGCGCTGGGCCATGAGCGTTACCAGGTCGCCGGCCACGACGTGGGCATGTGGGTGGCCTATGCACTGGCCAGCGACCAGCCGCAGGCCGTGCAGTCCCTGGCGCTGACCGAGGCCGTGATCCCCGGCCTGGCGCCCGAGCCCAGTATCTTTGCGCCGCCAGAACAGAACATCTTCCTGTGGCACTTCATGTTCAACCAGCTGGCCGACCTGCCCGAGACCCTGATCGCGGGGCGCGAGCGTGCCTACCTGGAATTCATGTTCAACCGCTGGTCGCTGCGGCGCGACCGCGTGGCCGTCGACGTCTATGTCGATGCCTATGCGGCGCCCGGTGGCCTGCGCGGCGGCTTTGCCTACTACCGCGCCATTCCCGAAACCATCCGCCAGAACCGCGAGCGTGCGCTGCGCCCGCTGGCCATGCCCGTGCTGGCCATTGGCGCCGAGCACGCCACGGCCGATGCGCCGCTGGCCACGCTGCGCGGCCATGCCGATGACCTGTCGGGCGTGATCGTGCCGGGCTGCGGCCACTTCATCATGGAGGAGGCTGCCGAGCCCTTCATCGCCGAACTGCTGCCCTTCCTGCAAAGGACGCTGTGACCATGGGCCTGGACGCTGACATTGCGCGCTATCTCGCCGAGCTGGCGCAGGCAACCCAGGCCGTGGCCCCGCCCACGCAGCCCACGCTGGCGGCGCTGCGCGAGGCCACCGACGCCGGGCTGCGCGCCCTGCACGGCCCGGCCGAGGCCGTGGCCCGCACCGAAGACTTCACGCTGCCCGCGCGCGACGGTGCGCCGCTGCGCGTGCGCATCTACCGGCCGCTGGCCTCGGACACACCCACGCCCCAGCCCGCCCTGGTCTTCGCCCACGGCGGCGGCTGGTGCCTCGGTTCGCTGGAGGTCTACGACAACCCCTGCCGCGCATTGGCCGCGGCAACGGGCGCCGTCGTGGTCTCGGTGGACTACCGGCTGGCGCCCGAGCACCGCTTTCCCGTGCCGCTGCATGACTTCTGCGATGCCATTGCCTGGACCTTTGAACAGGCCGATGCGCTGGGCTTGGACCGCAGGCGCATCGGCGTGGCCGGAGACAGCGCGGGCGGCAACCTCGCGGCCGCCGCCTGCCTGCTGGCACGGCAGCAAGAAGGCTGGGGAGCGGCGGGCGCACCGGCCATCGCCCACCAACTGCTGCTGTACCCGGCGCTGGACGCGGCCATGGACTCGCCGTCGTTCCAGCAGTTCGGCGAGGGCCACTACCTCACGCGTGCGGCCATGGAGTACTGCTATGGCGCGTATCTGGGCGATGCGGCTCCGGGGCGGCACGAACTCGTCTCTCCGCTGCGCGCGGAACACCTGGCAGGCCTGCCCCAAGCCACGGTGATCAGCTGCGAATACGACCCGCTGCGCGACGAGGCCGAAGCCTATGCGCAGCGGCTGGCCCAGGCAGGTGTTGCGGTGAAGTTAGTGCGCCTGCCCGGCATGGTGCACGCCTGCATGCACATGCTGGGGCTGGCGCCGGCATCACGCCGCCTGTTTGACGAGGCGGGTGCCGCCGTGCGCCAGGCTTTCGGCACGGCCATCGGCTGAGGGTTGCTGGCTGCAGGTCAGGCCTGTGCCAGGAACACGGCCACCAGCGCATTCGCATGGCCGTGCCCCATCTGGTGCTGGGCCTTGAGCCAGCCCACCAGTTCCATGTGCTTGCGGGTGTCCTGCTGTTGCAGCAGGTCCATCCAGTGCGCAATCGGCTGGCCGTAGGTCTTCTCGATGGAAGGGAAATACGAGGCCGGTCCCTTGACCTTGCTTGTCTCCGTCATGGCGCTTGTCCTTTTTCTGTGATGCGGGTGGCAGATTGTGCCGCTGGCGCTGTCCGGGCCGGCAGGCAGGGTCAGGTCAGGAACAGCACATCCTTGTGCTGCGGCGCAGGCGGCAGCACCTCGCCGGTCAGCTCGCGCAGCGTGGCCTCGATCATCTGCGACATGGCGTCCAGCGCCAGGTCGTTGGGCGCCGTGCCGAAGGGCTCCTCCAGCTCGGCGCCCAGCGCCTCCAGCGCGAAGAAGGTGTAGGCGATGAAGGCCACGATCACCGGCGTCATGAAGCCGATGGAATCCACCAGGCCGAAGGGCAGCAGCAGGCAGTACAGGTAGATGGTGCGGTGGATGATCACTGCGTAGGTGAAGGGAATCGGCGTGCCCGCAATGCGTTCGCAGCCGCCCAGCGCCTCGCCCAGCTTGCACAGGGGCGCCTCCATGGCGGGCACCAGCACGGGCTGCAGGCTGCCGTCTTGGCGGCGCGCCTGCAGCCATTCGCCGGCCATGAGCAGCAGCACGGCAGGCTTGAAGCGCGCCGTGGCCAGGCGTTCGCAGTCGGCGGCAGGCAGCAGGCGACGCATGTCGGCCGCGGCATCGGTGCCGCGCAACTGGTGGCGCAGCGCGTGCACGAAGGCCGCCAGCACCATGGCCAGGGCCGGGGCGTGCTGCGGCGCGTCCGTCAAGGTCCGGGCCTGGCGCACCAGGGAGCGTGTCTCGTTGAGCAGGGTGCCCCACAGCGTGCGCGCCTCCCAATAGCGCGCATAGCTGGTGCTGTTGCGAAAGCCCAGGAAGATGGCCAGCGTCAGCCCGATCAGCGAAAACGGCACGAAGTTCAGCGGCACCTTCCACGCGAACAGCTGGCCGTGCAGGGCCGTGACCAGCACGGCGAACAGGGTGGCGGCCATCAGCTGGGGCAGGATGTCGGGCAGCACCGAGCCGCGCAGCACGAAGAGCATGCGCAGCCAGTGGGGGCGGGGCCGGATGATCATGAAAGCTTGTTCCGTGATGGAAAAGAGGGCGCAAGAGGATGCAAGAGGGCGCAGCAGCCCCGCAACTCTAACCGCCCCGCGCAGTCAGTGCGCCACCTGCGCGCCACCCTGCACGCGCTGGCTGCGGCTTCAAAGATCGCTGCCGTGGCTGTGGTGGTTGCCGTCTGGCTGGAGAAGGGCCTGTGCCGTGACCGCTGCTGCCTGCTCCGCCTGCCATGCCGTGCGCATGGAAGAGGGCGCCACCGTTGCGCGCGGGGATGGCTGGCTGGTGATGGTGCCCAGGCTGATGAAGCCGGCCAGGTGCTCGCCGTCCTCCAGGCCCAGTGCGGTGTGGATGGCTGGATCAAAGCAGCGCTCGCCGCTGAGCATGATGGCGCCAAAGCCCAACTGGTGCGCAGCATTGAGGAAGTTGCCCAGCGCAGCCCCTGCGGCCAGCCATTGCTCGCGCACGGGAACGCGCGAGCGCAGCTTGGGAGAGATGATGAAGGCCAGCAGTGCCGGTGCACGCGTGGCGTGCTCGCGGGCGCGGCGGATGTCATCGGCCGGGGCCAGCGGGTCGCGGCGCAGTTTTTCCTGTTCGAACAGAGCAGCCAATGCTGCACGTTGATGGACTGGAAACTCCAGAATGCGCCAGGGATGCAATGCACCATGGTCTGGTGAACATAGCGCCGCCTCGATCATCAGGTCCATGTCGCCGCTGTCCGGGCCCGGCATGGCCAGCCGCCTGGGCGAGACGGAGCGCCGCGCCAGCAGGGGCGCCAGGCCCGCCCGCTTGCGCGTGTCGGCAAAGCAGTGCTTGAGTGCATTCACCGCCTGGGCGAACTGCCGGGCCCAGGCCAGCACCTGTTCGCCCTCCGGCGTGAACCCCTGGAAAGGCCGGCCCGCACGCACCAGCGCGTGGCCGAACTCCGCCTCGGCCGAGCGTATGGCCTGGGCCAGCGCGTTGTCGGAGATGCCGCAGGCCTGCGCTGCGCGCGCCCAGTCACGCTCGCGGTCCAGGGCCAGCAGATGGGGGATGTATTTTTGCGTCAAGTCGGTTCTCCAGCGCGGGCCTGCAGGTGCGCCCAATCAGGTTGCGGTAAATGGCCGGTGGATGATTTCATTATGTTTTCAAGAATACAGCGAAATGCGTGCGCAGAATGCTTGCCGAACCTCGCCAGGCGTCAGGCCTTGGTCAGTTCCTGAGGTGCCTGGCCCAGCGTCGCAATCAACTGCCCATACATGGCATCCACGGCCGCCGAGCCCTGCGAGGCCTTGCTGCGCAGGGCCGAAACTTCCATGGACACCAGCGGCGGCAGCTCGAAGCCGGCCGGCAGGTTCTGCAGCACCTGCAGGTGCGGCGGCACGCTGCAGCGCGTGAATACGGCCACGGCCAGGCCGCTTTCCACGGCGGCCAGCTGGCCGGCAAGGCTGGAGCTGTGATAGACCACGCGGTGCGCGCGCCGCTGGGCCGCCAGGCTGGACAGCGCCGCCGTGCGCGCCAGGCTGGCGGCCTCGTAGACGGCAATCGGCAGGGGATTCTTCCTCCACACCTCGTGCTGCGGCGCGCCCACCCAGACCAGAGGCTCGTGGAACAGCAGGCGCCCGCGCTGCGGCCTGTCGCGCGAGACCAGGGCCAGGTCCAGCGTGCCGCGCACCACCTGCGGGATCAGCGCGGTGGACTGCTCGCAGGTCAGTTCGATCTCCACGCCCTGGTAGCGGCCTGCAAAGCTGCGCAGCACGGGCGTCAGATAGGTGGATGCGTAGTCGTCCGGCACGCCCAGCCGCACGCGCCCGGACAGGTCGGGGCCGAACAGGGCCGCCTGCGCCTGGGCTTGCAGCTCCAGCATGCGCCGCGCATAGCCCAGCAGCTCCGCGCCTTCGGGCGTGAGCTGCAAATGGCGCGGGCCGCGCAGCAGCACGGGCTGGCCCAACGCTGTCTCCAGCTTCTTGATCTGCATGCTCACGGCGGCCTGTGATCGGTGCAGCAGCGGCGCGGCAGCCGAGAGCGAGCCCGCATCCACCACGGCCACCAGGGCACGCAGCCAGTCGATCTGCAGGTCGGGGTGGTTCACGGCACGCTCCATGGATTCGAATATCGAATACTAAACCTGCAAACTATTTGCTTTACGAGAATTTGCTGCCACGAGACGATCGCGGCCATGCAAGACAGAACCCATTTCTTACAGGCCGCATCCGTAGCCCCCGCCGTGCCCGCACAAGCCGCTTCCACAGCGCAGGAGACACGCGGCCAGTGGCTGATGATCGCGGGCGGCGTGCTGCTGGGCACCGTGGGCGTATTTGTGGAAGAAGCCCGCCAGCACCCGTTGGTCACCGTGCTGTTTCGCTGCGCCTTCGGCGCGCTGGCGCTGCTGGCCTGGGGCCTGGCCACGGGCCGCGTGCGGGAGTTGCGCGTGCGCGGCAGGAGTTGGCCGGTGGTGTTGGCCACCGGCGTCCTCATGGTGCTGAACTGGGCGCTGTTCTTTGCCGCCATACCGCTGACCTCCATTGGCGTGGCCACCATCGTGTTCCACATCCAGCCGGTGTGGATCATGCTGTTCGGCACCCTGGTGCTGCGCGAGGCCATGGCGCCACGGCAGGTGGCGGCCGTGCTGGCGGCGTTGCTGGGACTGGTGTTGACCACGGGGCTGCTGGGTGGCGATGCGACGGCCTGGGGACCGGACCATGTGTCCGGGCTGCTCATGTGCCTGGCCGGCTCGCTGTGCTATGCGGCCGTGACCATCCTGGCCAAGACCGAGAAAGTGGTCACGCCGTTTGCGCTGGCCTGGTGGCAATGCGCGGTCGGCACCGTGCTGCTGCTGTGGGTGCCGCTGGTTCATGGCTGGCCGCAGGCGCCGTCGTCCTGGGCCTGGCTGGCAGGGCTGGGCGTGCTGCACACCGGCTTGGCCTATGCCATTCTTTTTGCGGGCATGGCGCGCCTCACGCTGGGCCGCATCGCCGTGCTGCAGTACGTCTATCCGTTGACGGCCATCGTGCTGGACTGGGTGGTCTACGGGCGTGTGCTGGACGCCGTGCAACTGGCCGGTGTGGGCCTGATGGCCGGGGCGCTGCTGGTGGTCAAGGCCCGACAGCTGCGATGAGCCGTGCAGGCCTTGGCGCAGGGCCTACTCCTTGCCCAGCGCCTTGTACTGCTCGTACAGCTCGTCGGCCAGCCGGCGCAGGGCGCGGCCTATGGCTGCGTACTCGTACTCGTTGAGGTTGGCCAGCGAGGCGCGGCCCGAGGGGCGGTCGGACCCGAAGCCACGGCCCGGCAGCAGCACGATGCCGGTCTCATCGGCCACGCGGAACAGCATGTCGCCCGTGGACGACTGCTGCACGGCCCATTGCGAGAAGGCCTCGCCATAGAGCCGGCAGGTCACGTTCTGCAGGTCGATCAGCGTGTAGTAGTTGACCGAGTTGGGATTTTCCAGCGGGGGCATGCCCAGCTCGCGGTACAGCGTGGCCTCGCGGCGGCGGATCAGCTGCTTGAGCGCCTGCTTGTAGGCGTCCGCTTCATCCATGAGCGCAAACAGCGAGAACAGCACCATCTGCACCTGCTGCGGCGTGGACAGGCCGGCCGTGTGGTTCAGCGCCACCACGCGGCTGTCGGCCACCAGGCGGTCGATGAACTTGAGCGAGCGCACATCGGGCAGCAGCGAGCGGTAGCGGTGGTCCAGCGCCTTCTTGGCGGACTCGGGCAACTGCGCCAGCGCATGGTCGAACACGTTGTCCTTGTGCGCCGCGATCACGCCCAGGCGCCAGCCCGTGGCCCCGAAATACTTGGAGAACGAATACACCAGCAGCGTGTTCTGGGGGCAGACCGAGAAAAGGGACTGGAATTCATCGGCAAAGGTGCCGTAGACATCGTCGGTGAGGATCAGCAGGTCGGGCCGCTGCTCGGCCACGATGGCGCGCACGCGGTCCAGGCTGCGCTGGTCCATCTTCACGGACGGCGGGTTGCTGGGGTTCACGCAGAAGAAGATCTTGACGTCCGGGTCCTTGAGCTTGTCCAGCTCGGCGTCGGAGTACTGCCAGCCGTTGTCGGGGTCCGCGTGTATGGGCACTTCCTTGAGGTCGTACTGGGCCAGTTCGGGAATCTCGATATACGGCGTGAACACCGGCATGCCGATGGCCACCTTGTCGCCGGCCTTGAGCAGGCCGCTGATGCGCAGGCTCTCGAAGATATAGGCCATGGCTGCCGTGCCGCCCTCGACCGCGAACAGGTCCACCGACTCGGGCGGCACGGCGCCGCCCGCCATTTCGCGGACGATGTACTGGCGCACGACCTGCTCGCTCACGGTGAGCATGCGCGGCGGCACGGGGTAGTTGCAGCCCAGGATGCCGTCCACCATCTCATGCAGGAAGGCGGCGGGGTCCAGCCCCAGCTGGTCGCGCACATAGCTCAGCGACTTGCCCAGGAACTTCACGCCCTCCTGGTCGCGGTGCTCGGCGATGAAGCGCTCGAAGCGCCCCTCGATGCCGTCGAGCTTGGCCAGCCCGCCCACGCCCACCGTCATGTAGGAGTACGACAGCTCCGACTCCGCCGCCGCGAACAGCCCCAGCCGGAAGAACGCCCGGCGCGGCGTGGTCGCCAGGAAGTTGGGATTGCCGCGCCCCGCATTGAGCATGAGGCGGTTGGCCTTGCCCGAGGCCACCTTGATCAGTTCGTCCTTGAGTTCGAACGGGCTCAAATTCGCCAGACTCCGATAATCCTTGCTCATTGCGCAGCTCCTTGTGATGGTCCTTGGTGGTCCTTGGGAATAGATCAGGGGTGTTCAGGCAAAGGCGATGACCAGCGGCCCCAGCAATGTGAGGAACACATTGGCCAGCGCATAGGTGATCGCAAACGGTGCCGTGGGAATCGAGTTGCCGGCCTTGTCCAGAATCTCGCCAAACGCCGGGTTGGCGCTGCGCGCCCCCGACAGCGAGCCCGCGAACACGGCCACGTTGTCATAGCGCAGCACGTACTTGCCGAACAGCATGGCGATCAGCAGCGGCACGATGGTCACCACCACGCCCAGCAGGAACAGCGTCAGGCCCTGCTGCATCACCGTGGTCACGGCCTGCTGGCCCGACTGCAGGCCCACCATGGCCACGAAGCCGGCCAGGCCCAGGTCGCGCAGCAGCGTGGAAGCGGCCGTGGGCATGTTGCCGAAGGTGTGCTTGCGGCTGCGCCACCAGCCGAACAGCAGGCCCGCCAGCAGGGCGCCGCCGCCGCTGCCCAGCGTGATGGGAATGGAGCCCAGGCGCAGCACCAGCAGCCCGATCAGCAGGCCTACCGTGATGCCCAGGCCGTGGAAGACAAAGTCCGTCTTGTCGCTGGGCACGATGATGGGGCCCACCGACTGCGCAGCCTTCTGCACATCCTGCGGCGTGCCGAACAGCGTCACCACATCGCCCGGCATGACCATGGTGTTCGGCGCAATCGGCACCGGCGTGCCCGCGCGCATCAGCGCCACTGCGTACACACCGTGCTTGAACTCCTGCGACAGGCTGTCCAGGATGTCCTTCACGCTGCGGTTCAGGTACTGGTTGTTGGAGATGGCCACGTCGCGCCGCACCATCACCACGTCCATGCCCTCGGCGCCCTGCAGCTCCTCGCCCACCGAGGCGCCCAGCGCCACCACGGCCGCGCGCCGGCCCACCAGCAAGATGATGTCGCCGGCCTCCAGCGCCAAGCTGCCGTCCACGCCCACCATCGCGTTCCTGCGCTGTATGCGCTCCACCGTCACCGTGCCGCCGTTGGCGGTGGCGCTGGCCTCCAGCTCCGCCACGGTGCGGCCCGCCTGGCCCACGCGGAAAATGCGCCCCACCAGATCCGGCACGGCCGGTGACTCGCCGGTTCCGTACACGCGCACGCCCTTGAGCAGCTCCTGCTCGGCCTGGATCGCGTCCTCGCGGATCTTGCGGCCCGTCAGCCACTGCAGCACGTTCACGCACATGATGATGGCGCCGAAGGAGCCGAAGATATAGGTCACCGCATAGCCGATGGCCACATTGGCCTGCATGCGCTGCACCTCGTCGGGCGCCAGGCCCAGCTTTTCAATGGCCGATCCCGCCGTGCCGATGATGGCCGACTGCGTCAGCCCGCCCGCTGCCAGCCCCGCCGCCAGCCCCTTGTCCAGATGGAACACCCGGGCGATCACCACCACCGTGACCAGCCCCGACACGGCCACCACCAGGGCCATCAGGATCTCCTTGACCGACTGCCGCCCCAGCGAGCGGAAAAACTGCGGCCCGCTCTCGAAACCCACGGCATAGATGAACAGCGCGAACAGCACCGCCTTGATGCCCGAATCGATGGTCACCCCCACCTGGCTGATCAGCACCGCCGCCAGCAGCGACCCCGCCACGCCCCCCAGCTGGAACGACCCGAACCTGAACTTGCCCACCCAGTAACCGAGCGCCAAGGCCGCGAACAGCGCGATTTCCGGAGCCTGATGAAAGATGCTTCTGAGAAAGTCCACAGCCACCTCTGCTTCTGGGTTGAGGTCCACGGCGGTGCAAGGCAGCGGGGAAACGGGAACGGCTGCCCGCGAAGGGCAGGGGGCTTGCGTGCGCGTGGACCTGGGGGAAACGGTGTGTCGCTATTAGAAAATGCCTATCGATATCTGATGAATGCGGCGGTTTTCGTATTCATCAATATTCAATTGGATATGGCGTTTCCATTGGCTTGCTTGAATCAGTATCTTGTCGAAAACAGAGCCACTATTCATGACAAAAAGGAGTGGCGATGTAGGACTTGGCCGTCAGCCTGGAGGCGGCTGATGTCGTAGAACCTGGACAGGCAGGGCTGCACGGGCCGCCCTGCGCCTGGGAAGACCCTGTGCCATTCACGCTCTCAAAAAATATCCGGCTCCGGCACAGCCCTCCCAAAGCCCGTCTCCAGAAAATCAAAATCGCATCCCTCATTGGCCTGCAGGATATGGCGGCCGAACAGCCAGCCGTAGCCGCGCTCATAGCGCGCGGGCGGGGGCGTCCATGCGGCGCGGCGGGTGGCGAGTTCTGAGTCGCTGACTTCCAGGTGGATGCGGCGGGCGGGCACGTCCACCGTGATGCGGTCGCCCGTGCGCACCAGGGCCAGCGGCCCGCCCACGGCGGATTCGGGCGAGCAGTGCAGCAGGCAGCCGCCGTAGCTGGTGCCGCTCATGCGGGCGTCGGACAGGCGCAGCATGTCTTTCACGCCTTGCTTGAGTAGCCTGGTGGGAATGGGCAGCATGCCCCATTCGGGCATGCCCGCGCCCTTGGGGCCGGCGTTGCGCAGCACCAGGATGTCTTCGCCGTTCACATCGAGATGGGGGTCGTCCACGGCCTGCTTGAGGCTGGGGTAGTCGTCGAATACCAGCGCGCGGCCCGTGTGGCGCAGCAGGTGCGGGGCGCAGGCGCTGGGCTTGATGACCACGCCGTCCGGCGCCAGGTTGCCGCGCAGCACGGCCAGCGCCCCTTCTGCGTAGATGGGGCTGGACAGGGGGCGGATCACGTCGTCCTGGTGGACCTGGCTGCCCGCAATGTTCTCGCCCAGGGTCTTGCCATTGACCGTCATGGCCCCGGTGTCCAGATGCGGGCGGATGCGTTCCAGCAGGGCGCGCAGGCCGCCTGCATAGAAGAAGTCCTCCATCAGATAGCGGTCGCCGCTGGGCCGGATGTTGGCGATCACGGGCACGCGGCGGCTGAAGGCGTCGAAGTCATCGAGGCTGACCGGATGGCCCGCGCGCCGCGACATGCCGATCAGGTGAATGATGGCGTTGGTGGAGCAGCCCATGGCCATGGCGCAGGCAATGCCGTTCTCGAAATGCGCACGCGTGAGCATGCGGGCGGGCGTGAGGTCTTCCCACACCATCTGCACGATGCGGCGGCCGCACTCGGCGCTCATGCGGATGTGGTTGGCGTCGGCGGCCGGAATGGACGAAGCGCCCGGCAGCGCCAGGCCCACGGCCTCGGCAATGCCCATCATGGTGGCCGCCGTGCCCATGGTCATGCAGGTGCCGTGGCTGCGGGCAATGCCGGCTTCCATCTCGCGCCAGGCCTGCTCATCCAGGCGGCCGGCGCGGCGTTCGTCCCAGAACTTGAAGGCGTCCGAGCCCGAGCCCAGTACCTGCCCCTTCCAGTTGCCGCGCAGCATGGGGCCGGCCGGCAGGTAGATGAAGGGAAGGCCCATGGAGATCGCCCCCATGGTCAGCCCCGGCGTGGTCTTGTCGCAGCCGCCCATGAGCACGGCGCCGTCCACCGGGTGGCTGCGCAGCAGCTCCTCCGTCTCCATGGCCAGGAAGTTGCGATAGACCATGGTCGTGGGCTTGACCATGCTTTCCGACAGCGAGATGGCCGGCAGCTCCAGCGGAAAGCCGCCCGCCTGCAGCACGCCGCGCTTGACGTCTTTCACGCGCTGCCTGAAGTGGGCATGGCACTGGTTGGCATCGCTCCAGGTGTTGACGATGGCGATCACGGGCTTGCCCATCCAGTCCTCGTAGCCATAGCCCATCTGCAGCACGCGCGAGCGGTGGCCGAAGGAGCGGAAATCATCGGGAGCAAACCAGCGTGCGCTGCGCAGGGATTCGGGGGAACGTGTCATGGTTGTGGGGCTCCTCAGTAGCTGCCGGCAGTGGTTGCGGGCCCTGGCGGGTTCGCGGCCAGCGGCCTTTTTCTGAATCGCGCCGCCGCCGCATCCAGCCCGTCGCGCAGCAAGAGCGTGTCCAGCGCCACGGCCACGAACTGCGCGCCCAGCTCCAGGCATTCGCGCGCCCGTGCCTCGTCCACCATCAGGATCCCCGGCGCCTTGCCGCAGGCGCGGATGCGGGCGATGGCCTGGTCGATGGCCCGGTTCACCACAGGGTGGCGCGCCTGGCCCGGATAGCCCAGGCTGGCCGACAGGTCGGCGGGGCCGATGAAGATGCCGTCCACGCCATCGACGGCCGCAATCGCCTCTATCTGCTCCAGCGCCTCGGCCGTCTCCACCTGCACCAGCAGGCACAGCTCGTCGGCCGCACGTGCCACATAGTCGGCCGTGCGCCCGAAGTTGGCCGCGCGAGTGGAACCGCCCATGCCGCGCATGCCCTGGGGGGCATAGCGCATGGCATCCCGCGCTTGCTGCGCGTTCTGCACAAAGGGCAGCAGCAGGGACTGGGCGCCCAGGTCCAGGTAGCGCTTGATCAGCACCGCGTCGTTGCAGGCGGGCCGCACCACGGCATGCACGGGCAGGGCGCCCGGTGCGGGCAGGGCGGCGGCCACGGCCTGCAGCTGGCCCAGCATCAGCGGCACGTCGGTGGGCGTGTGCTCGGTATCGAGCAGCACCCAGTCGTAGCCCGCGCCGCCGATCATCTCGCAGACAAAGGGGGAGGGAATGGTGGACCACAGGCCGATCTGCGGGCGGCCTTCGCGCAGCGCGCGCTTGAACGTATTGGCGGGCAGCATGCTCATGGGGGCTTTCCTGAAGCTGTTCATTGGACCTGGATGTTTCCCTTGCGCACCACCTCGCTCCAGCGCGCCACCTCGGCGGCGATGAAGCTGGCGGCCTGGGCGGGCGTGCCCGGCGTGGGCTCGTTGCTCATGGCGGTCAGGCGGGCCACCACCTCGGGCTCGGCCAGGAGGGACTGGCAGGCCTGGTTGAGCCGCTCCACCACATCGGCCGGCATGCCCGGCGGGCCCGCCAGGCTGGTCCATGAATAGTTGACGACCTGCGGCTGGCCGGCCTCGGCCATGGTGGGCACATCGGGCAGGGCCGCCAGGCGCCGCTCGCCTGCCACGGCCAGCGCACGCAGCTTGCCCGCCTGCGCAAAGCCCACGGCCGAGGTGGCGGGCACGAACAGCAGGTCTGCCTGGCCGCCCATCACATCGGTCATGGCGGGCACATCGCCCTTGTAGGGAACGTTGTTGAAGCTCACGCCGGCCGCCTGGCGCAGCAGCTCCGTCGTCACATGGCTGGACGAGCCAATGCCCGTCAGCGCCACATTCACCGTGCCGGGGCTGGCCTGGGCCAGGGCCACCACATCGGCCACCGAAGCGACCTTCAGCCTGGGCGAGGCCAGCAGCAGCATGGGCACGCGCCCCAGCATGGCAATGTGCGTGAAATCCCGCCGCGCGTCGTACCTCACGTTGGGATTGACCAGCTGGTTGATGGCATGCGTGCCCGGCCCGCCAATCACCAGCGTGTAGCCATCGGCCCGCGCCCGCGCTACGGCCTCGGAGGCCAGCGAGCCATTCACGCCGGGCCGGTTCTCCACCACCACGGGCTGGCCCAGGCGCTGCGACAGGCGCTCTCCCACCAGCCGGCCCACCACATCGGTCTGGCCACCGGGAGGGAAGGGAATCACCAGCGTGATCGGCCTGACCGGCCAGGCGGCCTGGGCCTGGGCGTGTGCCGGGGGCAGCATCGAGGCCGGAGCCAGGGCCGCAGCCAGCAGGCGCGCCATGGCGCTGCGGCGGTTGGAGAGCGAAGGGCGCATGGTGGTCTCCTCTTGAATGATTGCGCAATCATTTCAAGCAAAGGCAGCGCTCTCCATTCGGACGTACGAGGGGAAACAATCAGACCGTGCTGATGGACATCATCGTTAACATGACCACGCAATCATCCTCAAGCCGCATCTCCATCGCCATTCCAGGCAAAGGCCTCGCATGACCCTCCGCACCCTGCGCAACGCCAATGCGCCCACGCTCAAGGACCTGGCCCGCATTGCCGGCGTGTCGCCCATCACCGCCTCGCGCGCGCTGCACCGGCCTGAACTGGTGGCCGAGGCCACGCGGCTGCGCGTGGCGCAGGCCGTGGAGCAATCGGGCTACGTGCCCAACTCCCTGGCGGGCGGGCTGACCTCGCGCCAGACGCGGCTGGTGGCGGCCATCGTGCCCTCGGTGGGGCACTCGCTGTTTTCCGACATGCTCGATGCGCTCATCCACACCCTGGCCGCGCAGCGCTATGAAACCACGCTGGGCATCTCCAGCTATGACCCGGAGCATGAGGAAACCTGGCTGGCCGCCATGCTCAGCCGCCGCCCGGACGGCATCGTGCTCACCGGCACCGAGCACACGGCTCGCACGCGGCGCCTGCTGGTCAATGCCGACGTGCCCGTGGTCGAACTCTGGGACTACCAGCCCCATCCGCTGGACATGGTGGTCGGCTTCTCTCAGGAAGACGCGGGCCGCGCAGCCTTCCGTCACCTCGCCGCCTGCGGCTACCGGCGCCCGGCCATCCTGCGCGCCGACGACAGCCGCGCCGCCCGCCGTGCCCTGGGCTTCACCCGCGCCGCCGCGGAAGCCGGTGCCCCGGTTCCTGCGCAAATCGTCTTCTCGGAAGCCATCCCCCAATCCGGCCGTGGCCGTGATGCCTTGAACGCCCTGCGCTCCCAGGTACCGGAGGCCGATGCCGTCTTCTGCAGCTCCGATGCGCTGGCGCAAGGCGTGCTCTCCCACGCCCACGCGCTGGGCCTGCGCATGCCAGAGGAATTCGGCGTGCTGGGCTTTGGCGACCAGGCCCTGGCGCTGGACGCCTGGCCCGCCCTGTCCACCGTGCGCGTGGACGGCGCCGCCATCGGCCGCCTGGGCGCAGAGGCACTGATTGCGCGCATGGCCGGTGGCGTGGCGGCGGCAGCGCAGGATATGGGGTTTGAGGTGGTGGGGAGGGGGAGTACACGTGGGCACCAAGATGCGCGCTGAACGACTGTTGCAGTGACGATGTACCAATATTTGGATATATCGGTACGTCATCTGGAGAACGCCATGAGCCGAAACACATCCGTGGCCCTGGGGCCGCACTTCACGGAATTCATTGATGCCCAAGTCCAAGGCGGGCGCTATGGCTCCGCCAGTGATGTGGTCAGAACCGGGTTGCGGCTGCTGGAAGAGCACGAAATCAGGGTGAAGGCATTGCAAGAGGCTCTGAACGCTGGCCGTCAGTCCGGCGAGCCGCGCCCGTTTGACAGCGAAGCGTTTTTGAGCCGCATGCACGCAAAGCATGGATAAGCCCTACCGACTGTCGCCGCTGGCCGAAGCCGATCTGGAGGAAATCTGGCTCTACACGCTCAGGCACTGGTCGGTTGAGCAGGCAGGCTCCTACCTTCGCAACCTTGTGGAGACATCCGAGGGATTGGCCAAGAGCACGAAGCAGGGCCAGCAGGCCGGCGCCCAGTACCAGCCAATGCTCGCCGGCAAGGCCGGGCCGGATCCTGTTCCCCTGCCATGAGCGCGGGCGCCAGGGCGACGGCGGGCTGGCCCGGGCGCCTGCGCCAAGGGTAGGCGTATTACGACGCACAGGAAGGCGTTGGCCCGATGGCTGTACCGAGGGCCACACCGCATCCTGAAGGCGTTACGGACCAAAGCCCCACCATGAACACAGAACTGCTGGACCCCCCACGTACCGAACTGGCCGCTGGCGCAGGCACGCTTGAGCCTTCTTTCCTGCATGTGCCGCTCTACGAGCGCCTGGCCAACCATCTGCCCACCGAACAGGAGCGCCAGGCTGCTGCGGACTTCCTGCACGGCGTGATCGCCGAGACCTCTGCCGATGCCGATGGCCTGCCGGACAACCCGGAGCACCTGACCGACTGGATGCGTGCCAATGTCGAAAAAGTGCACGCCCAGTACCAGGCCTACTTGGCAGAGCGCAAGGCGGGTGCGGCACGCCGCTACTTCGGCAACCGCGCACATGCCCTGTACTTCCTGCGCAATGTGGCCCCTACCAAGCTGGTGGACGGTTCCTGGCTCTACGGCCTGTGCGCGCACGCGGGCAACTCACGCATGTCGGACCTGGTCACCACCTATGTGGAAGAACTGGGCGACGGCATGGCCGACAAGAACCACGTCAAGCTCTACCGGGAGCTGCTGGCCAGGTATGGCCTTGATCCCGTGGAGGACCTGCCCGACGACCTGTACCGGCAGGGACTGGTACAGCTGGCGTTGGGCTGGAATGCGCAGCAGTTCCTGCCCGAGATCGTGGGATTCAACCTGGGCTATGAGCAATTGCCGCTGCACCTGCTCATCACCGCCTACGAACTCAATGAACTGGGGATAGATCCCTACTACTTCACGCTGCATGTCACCGTGGACAACGCCGACACGGGCCATGCCCGGCGCGCCTGCATTGCCGCCTGGGAGAACGCGCCGCGCATTGACGATGGCGGCGAATACTGGCGCCGCGTACGCGCGGGCGCCCGGCTGGCAGACACGGGCACCAGCACGCTGGACGTGATCCGGTCGTTCGACATCGAAGCTGAGGTGGTGCGCATCCTGGCGCGCAAATCGCCTTCCGGGCATGGCGCGCACTCGGACTTCTGCAAGGTGGCCGGCCGCAGCGTCAATGACTGGCTGTCCCGTCCGCAGGACATGCCTGCCTTCCTGGCCGCGCTGGAGCAGGCACGCTGGATACAACGCAACCGGCCTGCGGAGGAAAGCCGCTTCTGGCAGCTGCTGCAGGGCGAGCGGGCAGAGATGTTTGGTGTTTTCTCTCCCTATGAGCTGCAAGTCATTCATGACTGGCTGCGTGGGCCGGCCAGTGCGGATGGCGCCTCCTTCGAATCCGTGGCCGAGCCCGGCAAACCGGCGCGGCGCATGAGCTTTCGCGTGGCCGAGCGCCTGCGCACATCCCGTGGCGCGCGACCGGACCCGGGCCGCAGCGCGCAGGAACTGGACACCGACCTGATGCTCTTCGAGCAGCGCTACCCCACGCTAGATCCAGCGGCCCAGCATGAGTTGCTGGTACAGGCCATGTCACCGGGCCTGCACTGGACGCCCCTGGGCCTGCGCGCCACCCGCCTGTTCCTGGGCCGGTAGGCCATTCGCCCCCTCTTTACCTACCCGGAAAAAATCATCGGGTCATTGGGCAAGATGGGCTTGCTCTTTGACCCATTCCCGGCTTTTGCCACGCACGCACCAGGCGGGATTCTTTACCCAGTCTGTGAAATAAATGGTGGGGTGGTCTTCCAGAATATTGCAGCGTGTATAGCCTAATTTTGGCATGGCATAGTATTGCAAAGGCGTAATTGCAAAAATACAGAAAAACATAATAAAAACTCCAACGGCTATGGCGGATAAAAAAATACGCGTTGGGATTTTTATAGCGTCTTCTGTACAGGGGACTGATTTTTGTATTGCAATGATAATTCCTGTGATTGAAATTATTGGCACACACAACGCAATTGGATCAAATGGTGTGATTCTTACAGATGGGGCGAGTTTATTTAAATCATCTACGGTTTCATATAGAGAATAGAAAATACTCCAAATTGACATTGCTAGAAGCAGAAGAAAAAGTGGAATACTCCATATTGGTGATTTTCTGATTTCGGTTAAATTTCTTTTGTCCATTTAAAGACTCATAAATTTTGCGACTGATCAGGCATGGTCGGTTATTAGGAAATAATGTTTTTATTTCCGGTGTTTATCGATTCTATTTAAATCTATCCCGGTATAGGGTGCCATTAAGGCCATGGCTGGGCGTTTCGGGTCCAGTACCTGCTTCATGCGACCGTTATTCGCTGCCGCCACCGCTGCTAAAGACTGGGCCTAGTGTTTGCGCGGAAGCCTAGTGATTTCTGGGGAGCCAGCGAGGAGTTGTTCTGACACACATGCAACCACACTACGCGGATAGGTCAGAAAGATGTAGGCCTTGTGATCTGCACTTTTTTTATGGATTTAGCTCGGGGCTACCGCCTAGACGGGCTTGCTCATTAACCCACTCCCTGCTTTTGCCGCGTACGCACCAGTCAGGGTTTTTCACCCAGTCTGAAAAATAAATATTTGGATGGCCTTCTAATATATTGCAGCGTGTATATCCTAATCTTGGCATGGCGTAATACTGAAAAGGTGTAACAACAAGAAGGCAGAAGAGCATAATTCCTCCGCCTGTGATTACAGAGATCGCAAGAATGCGCTCTGAGATTATTTGAGTGCTTGCTTTGCAGGGTATTGCTTTTTGTATCACTGATACAATTATCGTAAATCCCATTATCGGGAAATATACCCCGACCAAATCACCAGGTGTGATTCTTACCGAGGGGGCTGAATTTTTTAGATCGGCGATTGTTTTTAGAAATGAATTTTCTGTATTCCAAATTGAGAAAAATAAAACAAATAGAATTGATGGAATTCCATATATTAATGATTTTCTAATCTCGGTTAAGTTGTTTGTTTTCATTTTGATATCCGTCAATTTTTCCTGTTGATAGGAAGTAGCAAGATATTATTTGGTTCCGATGATGCATAATTGTATTTTATTCTTTCACTTTGACTATTTAATTTTCTCTCAGTCACAGCATTGGGATTGATGCGATATATTCCATGGGGAGTACTGTCTGTTTGCATTTTTAATGCGAAAATCACATTCTTCTTTATATCCCAAATCTCGTCAATTTTATTCAAAGCTATCCCAGACAAGAACACTGCGACAGCCATTGTGACTAACGGCAAGATGGCAAGAGTTGCTGCACCTACGCCCACCACTAATCCTGCTCCAAGGCCCACCATCGTCGCTAACCCTGCCTTGACCGCCTCCACTCCAATACCACCCACCAGGTCATGCATGGTCTTCTCGTCGTTGAAGATGAAGTCCAATGTCTCCACGCCGATGCCCACGACCAAACTCAAGATGAAGCCCCCTCTGGCCACGCCTTGAAGGCCGCGCATGCCCAGACCCATCTGGACCATGCGGGGATTGGTGGTGAGAAAGCGCGTGCCCTGCAGCAGATTGCCGCGAAACCCGGCTCGGCCCGTGATGATGATATAGGTGCCTTTGGGCGTCGCCTTGACATAGGTGCGCGCACCGGCAAGGCGCAATGCAATCAGCGTTCTGGTGAACAGGTACGCGTCATTGGCCAACATGGAGGCGGGGATGGTCCAGGGTTTGCCGGCATTGGGGCTGGCCGTCTGCGTCCAATACCGGCCCAGGGCGCTTTGGGACAGGATGGCGCGCAGGCTGGCTGCCAGGCGCGGGTCATTGCGCGATCTGTCTTGCAGGACGCCTACGAACTCTTGCGGCGTGAGTACCACCACGTCCACCTGCTGGCTGTCCATGGCGCGGGTGATCTGCCTGTTGAAGGCCTTTTCATAGCTGATATACGGACGGGTGATATCGGTGGATGTTGCCATGGCCTGCAAGCGAATGGTTAATGGAATTAATAAGGAAATGGTGGTTTGCCAAATGCCAGAAAAATCACAAACGCAGGCCTACCCTCGGTCCTGTGAGAAATCAGGTCCGATCAAGGTATGGGAGTGGGAATTGCGCGTTCGCAATCATTCCCAAGGCCGATGTCAATCAATGGCCTGGGAATTCCGTTGTGGGAGTCCGGCTATTTGATTTCTTGGGTATCTGGAAGTCAAGCAGAAAGGCTTGTGGCTGATTATTTTCAGATTATTCCTAGATGCATATATGAGATGCACGCCTTGAGTGCAGTCGATATGAACTTGGAATGAGGAACAGGGCGGTGACAAGGCTTTGCCAGTCAATACAGCCATTTGCCCCAGTGGACGCAGGCCATCCGACACCGCCGTGCTGGGGGCCTTTGCGGCCACAGGCACGGCACCGTGGTGATGCGGTCATGAAGACCCGGTACAAGGACACCGCGCGCAGCGGGCTGGCGTTTCATATCATCGAGTGCTGCGCGGGCCTGGCGGCGCAGCCCCAAGGGCAACAGCCGGCCGCCATCATCCAGCCCGTTCACAACCTCGTACATCCATGACAGCCGGTGAAAAATTGAAGGCCTGGGCACGACGCATCAAGCGCGATGGCGTCACCCTGTGGTTTGCCTGCAAGAGCCCCCAGACGCCCTGGTACGGTAGGGCCTGCTCACACTAATGTGGGGTCGCGAAGCTGCCTGCCAGCCCGCCAATCAAGGCGCGCGACGCCGTGCGTGTGCCCACACGCACAAGGAGCGCAACGCCGAGTGGCGGGCTGGCAGGCAGCTTCCCTTCGGGTTGCCCGGCTGCGGGGCCGTCTGCGGCGTTGCACGCGCTTGCAAGGCACGGGCCTTGCTGCGCACGTGCGCCTTGCATACGACCCCGCAGCCGGGCAACGCGATCCCCAGATTAGTGTGAACAGGCCCTAAGACCCTGGGCGCCTTCGTGGTCGCCTACGCCCTGAGCCCCATCGACCTGATCCCCGACTTCATCCCCGTGCTGGGCTATGTGGATGACGTGCTGCTGCTGCCCGCGCTGATCTGGCTCACCGTGCGGCTGCTTCCCCCTGCCGTGCTGGCCGACAGCCGCCAGCAGGCCGAGGCCTGGATGCAGGCCCAGGGCCGCAAACCCTGAAGCCGTGCCGGAGTCGCCCTGGTGGTGGGCGTCTGGCTATGCGTTTGCGCGGGGGCCTTCCTTGTGTTCCGAGGGCGCTGGGGTCTTTGAGCGCGGCGCCTTGCCGGGCTGAGCGGCGGCGGGCGGTCAACAGTCAGGATGCGGGCGCTGCGCCAGGGCGCTGTATCATCTCGCCCAGGTGCTGAACACACCTTCACAGGCGGTCCCGCCACACTCCCGAAAGCAGTTGGACGTACTCACAGGAGGCCTCATGGCTGCTTTCCTTGCGGGCGTATCAATGCCCGAACCCTCTCCCAGTCCTTTGCATGGCCCCGTGCTTCTAGCGCATGGGCATTCCTTTGTTTCAGCTGCCAAGTGCGCTCATTGAGGAGTTGCCATGCTGTACTTTCAACTTTCCGAGCCCGAGTACAACAGCCTGCGGCGCGTGCAGGATCAGTTGGGGCTGATTTCCAGTTTGATTATTGGTTCTTATCCGGGGCATGCTTTGGAGCCGGTGACTCCTGGGCAATTGCTTGCGTTTATTCAGGCGCAGGAGGAGGCGCTTGAGGGGGTGATGGGGGGAGTGAGGGAGCGCGGGGTGGTGCGGGTGCTGGATTGACTGGGTGCTGCCCTGGACGGCCACGCATGTAATGCGTGGCCTTTCTGGGTGCTTTTGCGGTTGCTAGCAGGGTTGGGAGCATGTGGAGAGCTGGGCTATTGAGGACTGCTCTCGGCCAGGAGCGGCCAATGGCCCCAGATGAAAACAGACGCTCAACGTTTGAATTCAGCGGCAGCCGAAGGCTGTCCGCTGGAATTAGTAACGACACCAGCGCGTCCATCGGCTTCTGTGAGGTTCAACGGCCAAAGTAAGCGGCTTGCTTTAGGCAAGTCCGCTTGACTGCTGAATTATACCCGAAGGCCGGAAGCAAACCAGTGCTACCACAACGATAGTTGGTGGTGCTTGCTGGTAAAGCGCTAGAAACAAAAATGGCTTGAAACCGGCGAAGAGAATGCAGGATCTGTCATTTTGTGGCTTTAAATTCTTCAAGTGTCATAGTAATTAGGCCTAACGAAAAAGCTAAGCCGACCGCCGAAGGATGATCGGCTTGAGCGCCATGTTAGAGCCGGTGGTCACTTGATCTGCGACTTGATTTTGATAAGCAAATCGCTTGGAGCTCCCCAAGACCACTTGCTAACAATGTTGCGCAAGAGAGCCTGCTTTTCCGTCTCATCGACCTTGCCGTCGGCAAGAGCAGCTTTCAGAGCATTTCGAATCTCAAAGGCATTGTGGTAGCCTGGGTACAGGTCTTCTACGTTTGAAAAATCAGTCAATGCGGCCGAGAAATTTCCATTTGCGATGTTCTCGAATCCACTACGCTCTGTGTCTTTTGCAGTCACAAATGCATTACTGTTGGGAGAATGCGACGTTATTGACTTGATGACAGCTTCCGTAGTTGCGGCTGATTTCGCTGCATCCGCTTCCGCATATTGAGTTATTGCAATAATAACTTTGTTGAAAGCGGTCATTAAATCTGATGCAGGGATGTCAGGTCGATTGATGGATAATTCGCACAAGCGATAGAGAGATTCCCGGAGGCTAAGGACGTTGGAACTGCGCCCTGGGAGAATAATGACGCTTTGTCCTGCCTGTGCTGATGCTTCACCAACGGCATCCTTTTTCAAAGTACCCTGAAGCTCAAAGTTGTTGCTTGTATCGGGCGCTGGCTCCGCACATACCTTGATTGAGCCAGAATCTGTAGCCTCATTCGCTGTTCGTACTATGGCTCCTCGTCTGTCTGAACTGTAATTGAGCCAGTACGTACCATTTTCTTTGATCTGCTCCATCTGGGCAGGTGGAGTAAAGGTACTACAACCTGTCTGCATAGAAATTGCCGCGATAAAGAACAAGAACCCGGTCAGTGTGCGCATTGTGTTCCTCCTTTGTGTGGTAAGGCGCTAACGTAATCTAGACCGCACCAAGCCGCCGGCCATCTCTGGCGTTTGCGGTCTAAATTGGCACGAAAAAACGCGGGAATGGGCTTATAGCCTAGCTTGACGGTGCACATTATGTATGGAAGCACAGTACTAAATTCAACCATGAGACAAGCCTCCTCTCCTGTATTGCGCGCAACACGGTTGCTGAGACCAGGTCCGTGAGCAAATTCGTTACAAACAGTATGGCCTGCTCACCGAGCAGGCCTATATGCAATGGGTGCGCATGTTCGTGAAATGGCACGGTTTGCGGCATCCACGCGACATGGGGCAGATGGAAATTGGAGATTTTCTGGCCATCATGGCTGAATGACGCCTTTGGAGCTTCTAGCTGGACGGCAGCTCAGGGTCGAAAGCAGGCCATCTCCAAAATAAACTCCATTCCCAACCATCTCCCGAGTCCCCCGACACCCCGCACCAAACGCCGAACACCCCCAAAACGCCTTCCCAGCCGCAGGCCCTCGCTTGGCAACCCGCTGAACCATTGCTTTCCCGCATTGAGGACAGCCGGGTATTGGGGAAGCGGCCGGTCGCACTGTGTCAAAAGCGGGTTCCGTCTTGATGGGCCCGGATACATGCACGGAGCTCGCCAAAGGGGCAGAAGTCCGGGCCTTGATGGTTGAAGCCGCTCCTGTCTGGGCCTTTGCCTCCTTGAGCAATTTCATGAGCGCGGCGCCGTACATGAGGTGGATATTCCTCCCTGCAGCAAACGCCACAGCTTCCTGAGTGACCAGGCCAGAAGTCACCACAAAGCCCGCAGCGGCACCATCGGCCGCCATGACGCCATAAAGCTCGCGCACTGTGGAAACGCCCACCTTGAAGGCCTTCCACTGCTTGCATTGCACCAGTGTCTTTTCGCCATCCTTCGAGAGGACCAGGTCCACGCCACCATCGGGCCCGCCGCCACCGGTTTCCTTGACGCTGTAGCCGCGCCGCCGAAATCCCTCACACATCAGTGTTTCGAATTCCCGCCATGACATGTTCTGCAGCGCATCCGCGCTGGAGCTGGCCGAAGTGGTTTCGAACAACTGGCTGCGGCGGCGCTTGCGCACGGCGGAAATGGCCGCGCCTGCCAGGCCGATAATGGGCAGGATGTACTGACCACCGGTAGCAAGGCCCTGCCATATGGTCGTGGTGGCCAATTGGCCGATTTGCTGCGGGCTTTGTGCTGCAGGCAGGGGGCGGATGGCAATGGAGTGCAACACCATGTAGCAGGCAATTGCCAATGCAATGCCGGCCCACCAGGGGAGCATGGCGATCAGATCCATGGTCTTCCGCCGTGCTGGACTTGCTTTTTCTTGCCACTCCTGCCCCTCCATTGCTTCAAATTGCAAAACATTTTGCGATATTTGAGGGCTGAATGCATTCCTGAGTCAATGGGTGCGGTGAAATACATAGAAATTGACAATGGCGATTTTTTATGAAATGTCAGTCAATTCTTGCTATTTGCTATTGATTGAGTAGCGGGCAATGCAAGCCTGGCCTATGCAATTGCGGAGGTTTGCCGTTTGAGGCAATGGCGTGACCGTGCTCATTGCCGTGAGTCGCGCAGGGGACAGGCTCCTCGGGGGTGTGAGATGGCAATCCGGCGCTGTCCTTATTCCCAGTGCTGTATGAATTTGTGTCACTTGTTTGGGGGACATACAGGGCCATGGTGGCTACCTAGCATCCGGTCGACTGGAGCGCAAAAGGAGGGCGGGCGACGACTGCGGTGCGGTCATTTCTTCAACGCCGCCGCTTGTTTGCACACCGATTCGAGGCCGAATCCGGCCTTTCACCATCAGGAGCCTTCGCCATGTCCGACTCTGCAAATTCAACGAATGCCTTTACCCCGTCTGCCGATATCTACAAGGGAATCTCCGTTCTCAGTTCAGAGGACTGGATCGGGCTGACGACGTTCTTTGAGTCTGCAGTCACCGACAACCCGACCACCACGGAGCTGATGCGCGCCATGCTGGGCATGCAGAAGCAGGATGATTTCAGGCCGGAGTTTTCCGAAGCGGTGGAGCTGTTCGTCACGCTCAAGGGTGTCGGCCAGAAGTTCAAGGCCGATGTGCAGGACAAGATGCTGACCCTTGCCGACGATATCGTTCAGTACAACGATGTGGCGGCAACCACCTATGAACGGCTGATCGAGCTGGTGGACCGTTTCGATCTGGAGGGGGCGCCCACCCCATCGGCGGAGCCGGTGGTGGAAGCGAAATGGAAGGCACTGGTCAAGGTTTGGGAAAGCGATACGCCCAGCGGGCGTTCGGAGCAGATCAAGCGCAATTTCAGCAGCGCGCTGGAGCAGTTGATTGAAGACGCCAATGCGCGTTCGGTGCGTGCCTTCGCGCTGCAGAACTCCATTCTTGACAACAGCAACGGAATACTGATGCGCCTGAATGCCTGCAAGACCGCATTCAATGGACAAAAGCAGAAGTTCACGACCACTCTGGGCGCCGAGGGTGCTGCCAACCAGAAGCTGAAGGCCGCCGTGGAGAAGCTGGAGAACGACTTGAAGGCCCTGCGCCGCAAGGAAAAGGATGAAGTCATCGTGCTGTCCACGTCTCCGGCCTATCTGGCGATTCCGCTTTTCGGGCCGCTGATTCTGGCGGGGGTGGATATCGGCGTGGGTGCGGACCTTGCGGTCACGCGAAGGAAGATTGCCGAGAAGGTGGATGAGGTGAGAACCATCCAGGCCACGATGGCTACGAACGAGCGATTCATCGGCTACTACAACCGAAGCAATGATCGCTTTGACAGCATCAGCAAGAGCATTGAAGACCTGGGTCCCAAGCTCAAGACGCTGGGCGAGGCATGGCGCGCGATTTCTGCCGATCTGGGCAACATACACAAGGTCTTGAGCACCACCGGCCGCAAGTCCCTGCAAGGGGAAAACTGGTTCAGCCTGACGGTGGTGCTGGGCACGGCCAAGATGGGCTGGGCGCGTGTCGCCGGACAGGCAGACCATTTCCGCCGTTTTGGCGGCACGCCGAAGAAGGCGCAGAGCGTGGATCAACTGGTGGAACTTGCCAGCAAGAAGGCAGCCTGAGCGGTCTGCTCCGGCCTTTGTCCAATCGCTGCACAGGTGCAGTGCCTTACCTGGAACCACCCGCCATGACTTCAGCAATGACTCCCGCGCTCACTGCCGCGATGACTCCCATTGAATTGCGAACCCTGATCGATCGCTACAGAGCCGAGGGCCTGGTGCCGCCAGGGCCGCTGGTCTGCAGCGGTGGCCGGGCGCCGGACGGCAGTTTCAATCCCTTCGGCATCGTGGCCGATCTGGTGGTGGACCTGAAGGTGTTGCTGGACGAGGCCGACGCGGCTGGCCTGCAGGCGCTGGACATCCATGCCGATACCGTGGTGGTGCCCGAGGGGTTCGACAGGCGGCTTGACGGTTCGGTGCGGCGGCTGACGGTGGTTGCCCGCCGCATTGTTTCCGAAGGCACGACGGTTCTGCGCATGCTGCATGACGCGGACAACGAGCTCAGCAGGGTGCGCATTTTCGTGGAAGCCGTGGAGGGTCGGTTCACGCTGTACGGCGGCCCCACGCGCGACACCCCTTATGCGCTGGAGGAGGCCTGGGACATGGTGGCGCGGCCGCGGTTCAGCAATTTCCTGTGGCAGGACAACCGGGCTGTGGTGAAGCACACCCCCGTGCCGCCCGGCCTGCTGGAGCATGGCGAGCCGATGCACAGGGTGCTGGCCGCGCTGTTTGCCCTGAGCGCCGGCATGGCGGGCAGGCCTGGCCACAGCGCGGCCGAGCTGGCGTTGTGCCATGAGGCGCTGGCCTGGATCACGCGCTGGTCAGGGGTCGAGTCCGGGTTTGGCGAGTTGATCCAGGCGGCGGGTTCGCTGCAGCGTCTGCTGCCGGTCATGGACGTTGACGGGCTGGCCAGGCCGATTCCTGATCTGAGCGCCGGCAGCTACCTGTCGCTGGCCAAGGCCCGGCAGGAGGTGATGGCGGCCATGGAGGCCCACCTGCGCAGCCTGCGCGCCAGCGGCGAGCTGGCAGGTGCCGTGGGCAGCGTTGCGCAGGCGTTTGCCGACCGGGATACCTTGGACCTCAAGACGCTGGAGGCACGTTGCACCGAGCTGGAGCAGCGGTTGATTCAGCAGATCGAAGCCCTTGACCGCGCCGCACGCACGGTACGCCAGGAGGAGCTTGAAGCGGAACTTGCCGCCATGCGGCTGAAGCTGGCGAGCGACGTTGCCCAGATCGTGCGCACCGTGAAGATGAGCCTGGAAATCGCCTTTGGCGTCATTGCGGTCGCGGGTAGTGTGGCCGCCCTGTGCGTGGGCGTGCCGCCCGACCCGAAGGCGTTGACCGAGACCGGTCAGAAAGGCGTGCTCGGCCTGAAGGATTTGTACGGGCAGGCCAAGACGCTTGGCGGCAGCATAGACGGCCCGCTCAAGGCGCTGAAGGCCCTGGGCCAGTCGTTTGCCATTCCGCTGCAATGGGCCAGGCACAACTCCAGCACGCTCAAGAATCTGGTGGATCCCGCCAAGGGCGCATTGAATGCGGTGCTGCCGGTGATCCGTGGGCCGCTGGGCGGGCTGGATGTCGAGGGGATTTCCCGGGAACTGGGCGACACCATGCGTGCACTTGCGCTCATGCCGGATGCCAATGAAGCCAAGGCCGCCTGGACGGTGCTGGAGAACGATGCAGTCAACCGGCTGGATCTGGTGCTTGCCACGGAAGGCACCGAGGCGGCCGTGCGCAACGCCGCCAACACCCTCAAGACACAGGTGCAGAAAGTGGCCGTCTATGGCCGCCTGCTGGCAGAGCAAAGCGCATCCAAGAATGCCATTGCCCGTGAGCTTGCCACGCTCAAGCTGGAGTACGTTGCGGTGATCGGCAAGCGCAAGCGCCTGCAGGCGCTGGAGCAGCAGGCGCTGACAGAGCTGGAGCGCAGCGCGCGGTTGCAGGGCGAAATCACCCTCAGGGCAGAAAGTGCGCGCCGCGGCTTCTTCGTGGACTGCTTCGGGGTCCGCGCCGCACAGGCCTACGAGACAGGCAAGCAGCCCGGCCACCGTCTGTCGATGCCGGGCACGGCCGCCGCCATGGCAGATGCACACGCCACCCTGCTGGCAGACCACGCCAGCGCGCAGGCGGCCAATGCGAGGACCCAAGGGGATCTGCGGCGGGAATTGCGGGTCAGTGACGCCGCGCTGCTGCAGCAGCTGGCGCATGGGCAGCCCATCAGCCTGTCCATTGCCACCAGCCATCCGGCACTGGCCAGCTACCGCCGCATCCGCCTTTCGTCGGTGCAGGCCTGGCTGGAGTTTGCCGATGCCTCGGCCCAGCGCATCAATATCGACATGGTGACCGGCAGCGACTTTCACGACAGCACGGGCAACGGGGACGAGAGGCTTTTCTGCTCGCCCCTGAAGATCAACTTCACGTACGCCGGCGACCAGATCGAGTTCTCGCAGCATCTGGGAGACGTCTGCCCGACGCCGTTCACGACGTGGCTGATCGAAGTGCTGGAGCCCCGACAGATGCCGGCAGCGCCTCGGGCCCTGCGCCTGTTGATGGCCGGCACTGCAGCCAAATGACCCGGCTTCTGTGGCTGCCCGCCGCTGCCACGGCGCTGTGCTGCGGTGGCGCCCTGGCATCAAGCTGCCGCGTCGAAGCCGAGCCCGCGCGTGAGCCAGTCGCAAGGCAGGTATGGACCGATATCGCCGAGTTCTCGTTCCTGACCGGGCTTGATCTGGACGATGCCAGCGGCCGCATGACGCTGGTAAGGAGCCTGGAGAACATGCAGTCGTTCCCTTCGCTGAAGGCGGCATCGGCCGCTTGGGGCACGCTGCGTGCCCGTATCGACGGGCTGGCCGACACGGTGCAAAAGCTGGGGCAGGCCGTGGGGCGTTTGCAGCAGCTGTGCGACCAGCTGGATGCCGTTTCGCTGGCCCCCGACGCGCCGCTGGATGAGGCCCGGTGGAATGCGGGTGTCGCAGCCGTCGAGACGGAGATGGATGCGGCCATTGCGGCGGCTGCACCCGTCGTGGCGCAGCTGGAAAGTCATGCCTCGCTGCTTCGCGTGGCCGCCGCGCACCATGCCAGGCAGCCGCCACCGGCAAACGCGGTGGTCCGCCTTGGGCCCGCGCCGCAGGCGATGGCAACGGAATACAGCACCCTGGCATTGCGCTGGCGGGCCGTGGCCTCCGACCTTGCAAATGCTCGCCGCATCTTGCCGGTGAGGCCGGTGCGTGGTTCATCCGCGCCCTTGATCGCCATGACGGCCGCCATGCGGGAACTGGCGCGGATCTCCGCCGAGGCGCATGCACTCTCGGCCCAGCGGCTCAGCGATGCGGATTTTCGGCGCTACGAGACGGGCGACTACCTGTACGACCAATGCCCCATGCTCAAGGACCGCCAATGGGTCGGGCTGCAAAACCTGTATTGGAGCGAAAGGCGCAATGCGGTAGCGCTGCTGCAGGGCACGGGGCTTGTGTCGCCTCCGGGGCTGTTCAACGTCGCGCCATTTCAGATCTCCGTCCCGGCCATGATTGTGGGCGCCGACAGATGGAGGTTCATGCGCACCGGCAAGGGCTACTGGCTTGTCCAGAATGCGGCGTTCGGACCGGGCACCATGGCGCTCGATGTCACCAGTGTGGCCGGGAAATCGCATCTTGAACTGAAGATGACGGCGTCAGCGGGAGACTCCCCACGCTTCAGCGGCCAGCAATGGCGCTGTGCCCCCAGTGACCTGCCGGGCCAGTTCCATCTCTACAACCGCTTCCTGTCGGATGCCGTCGTGCTGGACACGGCCAATGACAATGGGATTGCCGTCATGCTGCCGGCCACCAGCCGCTCCTCTGGCCAGTATTGGCGTGTGATCGAGCGGTAAGAGGTACTTGGGGGCAGGACCCCCTTGATCTCAACCGCACTTGAGGTTGCATGCTCCAGGCTTCTCGTCGCCATGGCACTGCGCCATGGCCGGCGCAGACCCCTGCAACCAAGAAGCATCCATGCCCCATCAAGATTCCCTCACGCTGGACGATCAGGTCCGGCCGACGACCACCGAGAGCTGGTCCATCCTGTCCTCCCCCTACCGCCTGACGACGATCGGCATCGTCTCGCTGGTGACCTTGATTGCCTTTGAGGCCCTGGCCGTGGCCACCGCCATGCCAGCGGTGGCCCGCGCGCTCGATGGGGTGCCGCTGTATGCGGTTGCCTTTGGCGTGACCCTGGCCACCAGCGTGGTGGGCATGACGGTGGCCGGCGGCTGGTGCGACGCGCGCGGGCCGGCGGCGCCGCTGTGGTCTGGCATGGCGTGTTTTGTGGCGGGGCTGCTGCTGGCGGGCTTTGCGCCTTCCATGCCGGTGTTTCTGGCGGGGCGGCTGGTTCAGGGGCTGGGGGCCGGTGGCATGTCGGTGGCGCTGTACGTGCTGGTGGGCCGGCGGTATCCCGAGGCACTGCGGCGGCGCATTTTTGCGGCGTTTGCCACGGCCTGGGTGGTGCCCGCGCTGGTGGGGCCGGCGTTGAGCGGCCTGGTGGTGGAGCACCTGGGCTGGCGCTGGGTGTTCCTGGGCGTGCCCCTGCTGGCCTTGCCGGCCGGGGCGATGCTGCGCCCGGCGCTCCAAGGCCTGGGCGGCCATGGCCAGGGCATGCAGGGCGGTGTGCGGCGCGGGCTGTGGGCCCTGGGCGCGGCCACGGGCATCTGCCTTCTGTATGTGGGCGGGCAGAGGCAATCGGCGGCCGCCTTGGGGGCGGTGGCGGTGGCCGCGGCCTTGTCGCTGGTCTGCACCTGGAAGCTCTTGCCGGCCGGCACGCTGCGCGCCGGGCGCGGGCTGCCCAGCGTGATCGCCTTGCGCGGGCTGGTGTTTGCAGCGTTCTTCGGGGCCGAGGCGTTTCTGCCGCTGGTGCTGGCGCGGGAGCACGGGCTGTCAGCGCCCATGGCGGGGCTGGTGCTGAGCGCGGGTGCGCTGGGTTGGTGTTCCGCCTCCTGGTACCAGGGACACAGCCGCAACGGCTGGAGCCGTCACCGCTTCCTGCGCGTGGGCACCAGCGCGGTGCTGGCGGGCGTGCTGCTGACGGCATCGGTGGCCTGGCCGGCCGTGCCCGTGTGGGTGGCGGTGGTGGGCTGGATCGTGTCGGGGCTGGGCATGGGCCTGCTCTCGGCAAGCCTGTCGGTGCTCACGCTATCCATGTCCGCGCCTGGCGAGCAGGGCGCCAACAGCTCGGCCCTGCAGCTGTGCGAGGCCATTGCCGTGGCGGCCACCCTGGCCATTGGCGGATCGCTGTTCGCGGCCTTGCTGGAGACTTCGGCCCAGGCGGCCTATCTGGCGAATTTTGGGGTTGCGGCCGGGGCGGCGGTGTTGGCGGCGGTGATCGTGGGGCGAACGGATACGCGGCAGGTGTTTGTGGGGTGATGAATACGTCCCACTGATATGGCAGTGATCGCTGGATTGACGTAGAAGCGGGACAGGTGACGATGCACCCACCCATCGGTGACTGGACAAAGCGTCCAGTTCCGCGGGAGCGCTGGCGGCTATATTCGCTGCGCGGCAAGCCGCATTCCTGTCTTGAATGCATGCGCCGGCAAGCGTGTCGTGCATGCCTGAGGCTGTATCAAGGGCCACCGTAAATATCCAGAGGAAACAGTTGAATGGGCATCGCTTTTCGCCAGACTGAAATCAACATCAAGATCGCCAAGAAGCACGGCAAGGTACTCACCGCGCTTCTGCAGGAAAAAGGCTGGATCACGGAAGACATGCCGTTGGATGCCGCGTTGGCCGCGATCGGCTGGTATGGCAAGAGCCAGAAGACCCTGCTGGTGATTGACGAGATCGATGTGGACAAGATCACCGAGCGGGTCTCTCAACAGTTGGAGGCGCTGGCTCCTTTTGTGCGCGATGGGAGCTTTGTCCGTTTTGAATCTGAAGAAAGCAGCAAGGACTATGCGCTCTGTGTTTTCGAGGGCGGCAAGGCCCACGGCTACGGGTGGTTGGGCATCCGGGAAAAATCATCGGTCGCCGCCGCCATCGGAGCTGTGCCCAGTGGTCCATGGAATGAGTACATCCATGACGAGTCTCCTTCTCAGCAGAAACTGACCGATCACCGCTATTGGGCCGTGGTGGCACGGAGCATGGCGGAGAAGCTCTGGTTCATTGCCGGGAGTTCCACGAGCTTCAATGCCAGGGAAAAGGAGCAGGCCTACTGGATCATCCGGGCATGCGAAGAGGCACGGACTGCCATGCTGGGTGAGCGCCATCTGCTGGTCCAGGATATCCAGATGTATGAGCGAGAGGTGGCAAAGCTGCCGCAGATTCTTGCGACCCATGCGCATGAGGCGAAGCTGCGCTGGCTGAAAGGACCCCGCAAGAAGCTGGCCGCGCTGGATTTCGATATCCGTGCCGATGAACTGCAGACGCTGCTTGGCTACCGCGATACGTTTGCGCCAGGGCGAGAACTTCTGGTCAATGGACAGCAGGGGGCATACCAACCGGAAGTGCGCGCATTCTTCGAGCAACTGCGTGAGGCTCCCTGGTTCCTGCAGCTTTGCAATCTGGCAAAGGACGGGGAGGACCGCATGCAGGTCATCCTGGATTTCCAGGGGTTGATGTCTGATGTGATGGACTCTGCCGATCTGAAGGAAAGTCTGTTCTATCTGCATTGGATGGCGTCCGCCGAGAAAGGGTGCGTCGCCATCGTCCTTGGTGCAGACAGTGAAGATATCTCGGACCTCGCGCCCGAGATTCACAAAGCCATGCAAAGAATCGCCCAACTGGCGACCTTGAAGTAGGCCTGCCCGCAAGGCGTTCTTCCTGCGGCTAGCCGCGTGCATGATGGCCGGCATGAATATCTCCTCCTACTTCGAAATTCCCGTCCATGAGCTGGAAAAGGCCATGGCGTTCTACCGCGCCGTCTTCGGGCATGCGCTGGAGCGTGACAGCGTGGATGGCAACGAGATGGCCTTTTTCCCGTATGCGGAAGGCGCGCCCGGCTCCAGCGGCGCACTGGCCCAAGGCGACAGCTATGTGCCGGGAAAGTCGGGCGCCCGCGTCTATTTCGATGTGCCCGATATCCAGGACACGTTGAGAAGGGCCGTGGCAGCGGGGGGAGCAGTTCGCTATCCGGAAACGGCGGTGGGCGCGTTCGGGTTTGTGGCGGAGTTGGAGGATCTGGACGGCAATTGCATTGGCCTGCGCGCTGCCGCGGCGTCCAGGCAAGATCCGGACGCTGAGCCGGCGCTCCCGATGCCGAGCCATGGGGAAAATGTCTCATGAAGCACGAAAAGAATATTTCCCCGGTAGGCTGGTACGTGGTTTCCTACCTGCTTCGCTTCGTGGAACTGAACGATGAGAAGAGGGACGACGAACAGGCCCGCTTCCTGTCTTGGGAGAACACGGTGCTGGTCCGTGCCGGCACCTTGGACGAGGCCTATGAGAAAGGGATGGCGCTTGCCCTGGAGAATGCCGTGCCCTACAAGGGTGGGCCGGATGGAGAGCCTGTCCAGTGGGAGCTGCTGGGCATCACCGAGGTGCTGCCTATCTACGAGGAGCTGGCGGACGGCGCGGAGATCCTGTGGACCGAGCGTGCGCCCAGAAAACTGAGGAATCTGCGGCAGATGGTCAAGCCCAAGGGCGAGTTCCGGCAATAGGGGCAGGTGGGGCCGATTGCTTGCCGGGCAGCTGCATCTTCAAGGCCAATATTCCAGCAGAAAGAAGATGGTGGCAGGCATGGCGATGAACCCCAGGAGACGCTTTTTTCTCAGGAAGCTTGCAGGCAGTCCTGATGCCAGCAGTTTTCTATGATTGATGGGTTCAAGCAATGCTGAAGAGATCAGCACAAAGGCAAGCAATGCGAATTTGACAGTCTGATCGTTGAAAAACGGTATGGCTAACATGGGTGCGGCGCAAGCCATCAAGATGTATTTGCTCACCCCTTGGGTCAGGAGTTTTTTCTTTTCTTCTTCTGAAAGGACGGATGTCAGTCGGTTGAATAGATAGATATAAAGCAGAGACAGAGATATCGCAATATACGAATATTTCATTCTTTGAGTTCCTCGCCCCCAATTTGAGGCTGCATTGTTGAACATGCAAAGGAAGCAGGCAAGTGGCATTTTTTGCAGCGGCAGTTGCATTGGCTCGCACGCTCTCCCCGGTATGTGGGCCGGAATATGCTGAATGCTGCGGTATCCGTCTTTTTTGCTGTAGGACGTGTGCGCAGGGGCTGGCGCGCCCCGGGACCACGCCTTGCCCCGTGGCGCCTGTGCTGTGATGGCGGCTTGTCCAACCAACGCACAGGAGAAACACATGTCCGAGAAAACCGCTTCCGTCCATTGGGAAGGTGCAGGCAAGACCGGCCAGGGCCGCATCAGCACGGAGACCGGCGCGCTCAAGGACCATCCCTACGGGTTCGGCAGCCGCTTCGGGGATGACCGCAAGGGAACGAATCCCGAGGAGATCGTGGGCGCCGCGCATGCGGCGTGTTTCACGATGGCCTTTGCCTTTGCCTGCGAGAAGGCGGGCATCGCCACCGAGATGCTGGACACCACGGCCAAGGTCCGGCTTGCCAAGGATGGCGAGGGCTTCAAGATCGACCGCATCGCGCTCACGCTGCAGGCCAAGGTGCCCGGCATCGACGATGCGCAGTTCCAGAAAATCGCCCAGGAGGCCAAGTCCCAGTGCCCGCTGTCCAAGGCGCTGGCAGGCGTGCCCGAGGTGACCCTGGTGGCCACGCTGCTGCATTGAACGCGCAGGCCCTTTGGGCCTTTGCCGCGTGGTGACGCTGCCTCAATCCTCCAGTACCAGCCTTCCCCGCATGGGCAGCGCATGCGAGGGATACGAGCAGAAGTAGGTATAGCTCTCGCCCTTTTGCAGGCGCGCCACGGGGAAGGTGACCGAGGCATGCTCGCCGCCCGACAGCATTTGGGTGGCGGCGATGACGCGTGCGTCGGCGTGGTCCACCCAGGCCCGGTCGGGGCCGGCGCGCAGGCCGTCGGCGATCACGGCGTCGATGTCGGCGCTGCGGGCCAGCACCCAGTTGTGGCCGGCTTCCTGCCAGGGCTTCCTGCCGGTGTGGACCAGGTGGACAGTGAAGTTCTCGCAGCGCGCGCTGACGCGGATTTCCGCCAGGCTGAAGCGTTTGCCGGGCTGGCCTTCAATGGTGGTTTCGCAGGCGGGATGGGCCACGCTGGACGCGGGCGTGGGGTGGGCATGCTGGGCCTGGGCGTTCAGGCAGAAGGCGGCCAGCAAGGCAGCGGCGGCGGTGATGCGGGTATGCATTCGGAATCTCCAAAAAAGCGGATGGATCTGGAATCGGGGACCGGGCTCAGGCCGCAGGCGTCAGCCCGTCCACGATGACCTGGGGCAGACCCTGGGAGCAGGGCTCCACCCGGGCCTGCACGCCGTAGACGTGGGCCAGCAGGGCGGGGGTGATGGCCTGGGCGGGCGGGCCGTCGGCCAGCAGTTGGCCTTGCTTGAGCACGATGACGCGGTCGGCGTGGCGCAGGGCTGCGCCCAGGTCGTGCAACACGACCAGGGTGGTCATGCCGTGGCGGCGCGTTTGCTCGCGCACCAGCTGCATGACGTGGAACTGGTGGTTGAGGTCCAGGGCGGACAGGGGTTCGTCCAGCAGCAGCACGCGCGGCTCGCGGATCAGGGCCTGGGCCAGGCCTGCAAGCTGGGACTGGCCGCCAGACAGCTCATCCAGGTGGCGCATGGCCAGGTGGGCGATGCCCAGGTGCTCAAGCAGGGCGGCGGCCTGGGTGACCGCATCCGGGGAGCCGGCCTGCAGCGGGCGCGTGGTGTGTGGCGAAGCCTTGCGCGCGGCCAGCAGTGATTCGATGACGCGCAGGTGCACGGCGGCCGGAAGGGCCTGGGGCAGGTAGACGATGCGGCGCGCGCGCTCGGCCAGGCTGGCGTGCTGCAGTTCCTGGCCTTCCAGCGTGATGCTGCCCTGGGCGCGCACCAGGCCGGCCAGGGCACGCAGCAGGGTGGACTTTCCGCTGCCGTTGGGGCCCAGCACCACGGTGAGCGTGCCGGCGCGCAGCGGGGCGATGCCCAGCGATTCGATGACGCGCCGGCGCCCGTAGGCGACGCTGAGACCCTCGATCTGCAGACCATCTTGCGTGAGAGGTGGCAGATAGGTGGGTGCGAAGTGCGGGGTATTCAGGGAGGTGTTCAGGTTGGTGCTCATGTCCGCCCCCGCGTGCGCAGCACGATGGCCAGGAAGAAGGGAATGCCCACCAGCGAGGTGACGATGCCCACCGGGATGATCACGCCCGGGATCAGCGTCTTGGAGGCCACCGAGGCCAGCGACAGCACCAGCGCGCCGACCAGGGCGGCGGCGGGCAGGTAGAGCCGGTGGTCATCCCCCACCATGCGGCGCGCGATGTGCGGTGCCACCAGGCCGATGAAGCCGATGCTGCCCACAAAGGCCACGGACAGCGCGGCCAGCAGGCTGATGCGCAGCAGGGCGCCCAGGCGCAGGCGGCGCACGTCCACGCCAAAGCTGGCGGCACGGTCCTCGCCCAGGCGCAAGGCGGTGAGGCGCCAGGCGTTGAGCAGCGAGAACGGCAGCACCAGTGCCAGCGCGGCGGCCAGACCGGCCACCTTGGGCCAGGTGGCGCGCGAGAGGCTTCCCATGGTCCAGAAGACCAGGCCCTGCAGTGCCTCGGCCGTGGCCACGAACTGCAGCAGCGAGACCAGGGCGTTGAAGCTGAACACCAGGGCAATGCCGAACAGCACCACGCCCGATGCGCTCATGCCGCCCCAGCGCGCCACCAGATCCAGCAGCAGGGCCGAGGCCATGGCGAACAGGAAGGCGTTGGCAGGCACGGCCCAGGCCGTGGGCACGCCGGGCAGGCTCCAGTCCAGCACGATGGCCAGGGCCGCGCCAAAGGCGGCGGCCGAGGACAGGCCCAGCGTGAACGGGCTGGCCAGCGGGTTGGCCAGCACGGTCTGCATCTCGGCGCCGGCCAGGCCCAGGGACAGGCCCACGGCCACGGCCATCAAGGCGTAGGGCAGGCGAATGTCCCAGACGATGACGCGCAGCGCAGGCGGGGCCTGGTCGGCATGGCCCAGGGTGGCGATCAACTGGTCCAGCGCCAGCCCGGAGGGGCCGGTGGTGAAGTCCAGCAGCAGCGCGCCCACGATGGCCGCAGCCAGCAGGGCCAGCACCAGCACGCGCAGGGCGGTCAGGCGCCGGTAGCCCCTGGCCAGCGGCGTGGCGCTGGCGGCCGTGCTGGCGAGCTCCACGGGCAGGTCGGCGGCCATGTTCATCGCGCGGCTCCGCTGGCCGCTGAGGCCGCTGCCTTGGCAGGTGCATCGCCCCAGAAGGCGCCGTGCATGGGCAGGGCGGGCAGGAAGTGGCGGTTGATCTCGTCCAGTGTGGCCTGGGGATCAATGTCGCCAAAGCGCTCTGGGTAGAACCACTTGGCCATGGCCTCGATGGCCAGGATGTTGGTGGGTGCGTCGTAGAAGTTGTGCCACAGGCCGTGGGCGCGGCCCTGGCGAACGGCGCCCAGCACCTCGAAACCGGGGCGCGCGGTCAGCGCCTGCAGGCTGGCCGAGAGGTCGGCCGGCGCCACGCCGCTGCCGGCCTTGAGCATGAGGCGGTTGCTCTGCGGGCGGCTGCCGGTGGCGATGTAGACCTCGGGGTCGGCGGCGATCAGGGCTTCCTGGTGCATGTCGCCTATGGCGCCGGGCACCTTGCCGGCCGCGACGTTGATGCCGCCGGCCGCCTCGATGAATTCGCCCATGTTGCCCTTGCCGACGGTGTGGCAGCAGCCGTCCCAGACGCCGGCCAGCAGTTCGGCGAAGACGCGCGGGCGCTGGCTGCTGGGAATGCCCTCCACGCGCTGGCGCACCTGCTGCAGGTGCTGCTCGTAGAAGCGCGCATAGGCCTCGGCCTGTTCCTCGCGGTGCACGGCCTTGCCCAGGATGCGCATGCTGGCCAGGGTGTTGCGCACGGGCTGGGCGCGAAAGTCGATGAAGACCACGGGCACGCCGGCCTTCTTGAGATCGTTGACCAGGCCGCTCTGGCGCCCCGGCCCATGTCCGCCCAGGCCGAAGATGGCGATGTCGGGCCGGGTGGAGACCGATTGCTCGGCGCTGACGCTGTCTTCCGAGGTGCGGCCGATGACCGGGATGCGGTCTATGGCCGGGAAGCGGCGCCGGTAGTCGGCATAGCCGTTGGGGTCGGCGAAGGGCAGCTCGCCCTGCCACCCGGCGATGCGGGCCAGCGGCTGGTCACCCTCGATCAGGGCCAGGGCGTAGAGGAAGCGGCCCTCGCCCAGCAGGATGCGCTCCACCTTGGCGGGAATTTCGACCGTGCGGCCGACGATGTCGACCACGGTGGTGGCCGGTGCATTGGCAGCGGTGCCGGCAGGCGAGGCCGCAAGCGCGGAGGCGGACAGCAGGGCGGCGGCGCAGGCTGCGGCCAGGGCCAGCACGGCGCGGCGTGTAGGGAGACGTTTGGTGGATGTCATGGTGTGGCCCGGGCTCAGAAGGACAGGTCCAGGCCCGCCGTGTAGGTGCGGCCCGCGCCCGGCACGCCATACAGCTGGAAGCCGTCCAGCGAGGCGCCAATGCGGCTCCAGTAGAAGCGGTTGGTGAGGTTGTTGATGTTGAAGCGGGCCGTGAGCTGGCGGTTGATGCGCCAGCTCAGCGCCAGGTTCTGCACGAAGTAGCTGGGCGCTTTTTCGTGGTCGGCCACATAGATGGGGTGCACGCCGTTGGGGCCGTTGACCGTGCTGGACGTATTGTTCTGGCCGCCCACCATGACGTTGTCCGTATAGCGGCGCTCGCCCACGTACTGCGCGCCCCAGCTCAGGGTGACGGCGGGCGTGACCAGGAAGGAGGTCCAGACGCTGCCGCTCCAGTCGGGCACGTTCCTGGCCTCGGCACCTTCGTTCGCGCCCTTGGTGAGGCGGCTCTTCAAGTGGGACAGGCCGGCGTACACCGACCAGCGCGACGTGATCTCGCCCTGGGCGCCCAGCTCGAAACCCTGCACCCGCTTGGAGGGCAGGGCGCGCACGGGCGAGATGCTGTCGGGGCTGTACTCCCACGATTCACTCAGCTCGGTGCGGAACACGGCGCCGGTCAGCGACAGGCGCCCGCCCAGCACGTCCCACTTGCTGCCTGCCTCCCAGGTGCGCGACAGGGACGGCGCATAGGCCAGCTGCGCGGCCGTGCCGTAGACGCCGTTGTTGGTGGTCACGCCCATGGCCGAGGGCTGGGCCGCACGGCTGTAGGAGACATAGATGGAGCCCTCGCTGGCCGGCTTGTAGACCAGGCCCAGGCGGCCGCTGAGCGCGCCGTCCGTGCGGCTGGCGCCGCCGTTGTTCGCCTGCCAGCGGTCGTAGCGCAGCGCCGTCTGGGCCTGCCAGCGCGGCGAGAAGGTGATGGTGTCGTTCACATACACGCCCGCGTTCTGCACCGTGGCGCGCGCGCTGCCCGCGCCCACCACCGTGGGCGTGCCCGGGAAGATGGTGGCCGGGTTGGCCATGTCGAAGCCCAGCGTCCCGGTGGGCAGGTCCATGCTGCGCTCGCGGTCGCCATAGGTCTCGCGGTACAGCTCCAGCCCTGCCGTGAGGTCGTGCTTGAAACCTGCCGTCTCGAAACTGGTGCGCACATCGGTCTGGTTGTTGGCGATGGTGTAGCGCTTGGACACTGGCACCGAGGCCAGGCGCAGCGAGGCATTGGCGCCCGCCGTGTCCACCAGGCCGTAGTCGCCATAGGACAGGATGCCGCCCGGCGCCGTCACCAGCCCGCCCAGGCCCACATAGCCCAGCGAGTTCTTGCTGCTGCCGCTGTTGAAGCGCGCGGGCGCCAGCACGCTCCAGTTGTCCGAGCGCTCGTAGCGGAACTGGTTGCGCACCGTGGTCGTGGGCGAGAGGTCATGCTCCACGCGAGCCGTCACCATATCCGTGCGCGACTGCTGGGTGTAGAGGTTGGAGGCGCCGTACCAGGCATTGCGCGGCACGCCCGGCATCACCTGGCCACCCGTGCCGCGCTGAATGGGCAGGCCGCCATCGGGCGTGTTGTCGTCCACCTGGTGGAAGACGTTGACCACGGTGCGCGTGGAAGTGCCCAGGCCGTGGGCGAACGAGGCTGCCACGCCGTAGCGGTCGTAGTCCACCCCGTTGCGGCCGGCCACGTCGTTCTGATGCTTCATGAGGTTCAGGCGCACGGCGCCGGTCTCGCCCACGCTGCGGTTCAGGTCGGCCGTGGCGCGGCGGTAGCCATCGCTGCCCACGCCCACCGAGCTGTTGTAGAACGTGTCGCGCCTGGCTTCCTTGCTGACCAGGTTGACGCTGCCGCCCACGGCGGACACGCCCGACTCCACCGAGCCTGTGCCCTTGTAGACCTCGGCCTGCTCCAGGTTGAAGGTGTCGGTGCGGCTGGCCATGCCGCCGTCGCGCACGCCGTCGATGGTGATGGCCTGCTCGGCCGAGAAGCCGCGGATGGTGAAGAAGTCACCCCAGCCCAGATTGCCCTCGCCCGAGGTGAAGGTGATGCCGGGCACGTTCTGCAGCACCTCCTGCAGGCTCTGGGCGTTTTGCTCGCGGATCAGCTCGGCCGGCACCACGCTGATGCTTTGCGGCGTGTCGCGCAGCGGCTGGGTGAGCTTGGGCGACTGCACGGCGGCAGGCTGGTAGGCCGGCGACTCACGCGTGGAGCGGACCTCGACCGTGCCCAGGGGCGATGCCGGAGCGGCCGCAGTCTGGGCGACGGCCAGGGTGGAGAAGGCGCCCAGCGTCAGCGCAAGGCTGGTGGACAGGGCCGGAGGGAAACTGCTGGAGTGCTGAGAAGACATGGCGACGAATCACTAGAATGAAAATCGTTCTTATTGACGAGCAGGACTCTAGTGACGCGACAGCGCAGACAGGCCAGCGGCCGCCGGGCAAATGCAATGCTCCATTGCACAGGCCGCCGCCACAACATTCCATTACAAAACGCCATGCGCCAATGCAATCCATGAGCGCACCAGCCGCTGCATCCCCGGCCGCCCAGGGTCCGCGCATCCTGGTGGTGGACGACGACCCCGACATCCGCGAGCTGCTGTGCGACTATCTGCGCGCCTCGGGCATGCGCCCGGCCGCCGTGGGTGACGGCCAGGCCATGTGGGACTGGCTGGGCCGGCATGCGGCCGACCTCATCGTGCTGGACCTGATGCTGCCCGGCACGGACGGCCTGGCCCTGTGCCGCAGCCTGCGCGAACGCACCCACATCCCCGTGGTCATGCTCACGGCGCGCGGCGCCTTGCTGGACCGCATCCTGGGCCTGGAGATGGGGGCCGACGACTACCTGCCCAAGCCCTTCGATCCGCGCGAGCTGCTGGCGCGCATCAAGGTGGTGCTGCGCCGCGTGGCCCAGGCACCGGCGCCGGCCAGCGAGCCGGAGCACCTGCCCGTGCTGCGCTTTGCCGGCTGGACGCTGGACATGCGCGCGCGCGAGCTGCGCTCGCCCCAGGCCGTGCTGGTGCCGCTGGCCCAGTCCGACTACCGCGTGCTCTGCGCCCTGGCCAGCAACCCGCACCGCACGCTGAGCCGCGACTACCTGGCCGACCATGTGTTCGGCCGCGAGCGCCAGGCCCAGGACCGCGCCATCGACGTCTGCGTGAGCCGACTGCGCCAGCACCTGGAAGACCCTGCGCGCCAGGCCAGCCTGATCCGCACCGTGCGCAACGCCGGCTACGTGCTGACCTGCGACGTGGTGCCGCAGGCATCGTGATGGCTTGGGTGCAGGCCGGCGCGCTGCTGCGGCGCCTGTGGCCGCAGACGCTGTCCGGGCGCGTGGCCCTGATCCTGGTGGCCGGCATGCTGGCGGCCCAGGCGCTGACGGGCACCATCTGGTGGGAAAGCCGGCGCAGCCAGCTGCTGGAGGTGCCGCTGCGCCTGCTGGGCGCGCGCGCCGCCGATTCGCTGCTGCTGCTGTCCTCCCTGCCGCCCGAGGCGCGGGCCGCCGCCGTGGGCACGCTGAGCACGCAGGGCTACCAGCTGACCCTGATCGATGCGGCCCGCGCACGTCGCCTGATGGAGGACCTGGCGTCCGCTCCCGCCGATGCGGCCGACGCCATGGCCGGCGATCTGCTGGCCGATCTGCTGGCCGATGTGCTGGCGCGGCGCGTGGGCGCGGCCGTGCCGTTCCACCTGCTGGCGCTGGAGCTGCACGGCGGCGCGGAAACCCTGCTCACCGCCCATGAGCCAGAGGCCCATGTGCGCATGCTGCTGGGCCTGGGCAACGGCCAGTGGCTGCAGGTACAGGCCGTGGAGGGCGAAGCCGGCTACCCCGTCAGGCCCTACTGGGCGCTGGCCGACTACGTGCTGCGCATCTATCTGCTGCGCATCATCGTGGTGGTTGTGGTGGCACTGCTGGCCGTGCGCCTGGCCATGCGCCCGCTGGCCCGCATGGCCAGCGCCGCCGACGCGCTGGGCAAGGACCTCAAAAGCCCGCCCCTGCCGCTGGACGGCCCGCGCGAGGTGCGCCAGGCGGCCCAGGCCTTCAATGCCATGCAGCAGCGCATTGCCGATGGCGTGGCCGAGCGCACGCGTTTCTTTGCAGCCGTCTCGCACGACCTGCGCACGCCCATCACGCGGCTGCGCCTGCGCTCGGAGATGCTGGAGCCCGAAGCCCTGCGCGACAAATTCCGCCGCGATCTGCAGGAGATGGAAGCCATGGTCACCGCCACGCTGGACATGCTCACCGGCGCCGACGCGCGCGGCGAGCGCCAGGCGCTGGACATCAACGCCCTGGTGCAGGGCGTGGCCCAGGATCTGGGCGAGGCGCATGGAGTGCACATTCCCATCACGGGCCGCGCCCTGCGCCCGCTCGATTGCTATCCCCACAGCCTGCGCCGCTGCCTGCAGAACCTGCTGGAGAACGCGCTGCGCTATGGCCGCGACGCCGAACTGCGCATCAGCGACAGCGACGATCTGCTGCGCATCGACGTGCTGGACCGGGGGCCGGGCATTGCCCAGGAGCAACTGGCCCAGGTGCTGGAGCCGTTCTACCGCATGGAGGCCTCGCGCAACGCGGGCTCTGGCGGGTTTGGCCTGGGCCTGTCCATTGCCGATGCCGTTGCCAAGGCGCATGGCGGGCGCATTGTGCTGGGCAACCGGGAGGGGGGCGGGCTGGAGGCGGTGCTGGAGCTGCCGCGCAAGACTCCTGCCCCCTGATCAATCCTGGGCTGTGAAGCCTTTGCCGCAATCGCCGCAGATCAGGTTCAGCCCCGGCTTGCCCCAGACATTGACGGGCGCGGCGCAGCCGCCGCAGCGGTACTTGACGCGCAGGGACTTGTTCACGGGCTGCACCATGGTCTCGCCGGTGGTGGAGCCCGGCACCGCCACCGAGGTGCCCACGGGCCGCACGGCTTCGGCCAGGGCGGGCACGGAGGACATGGGCGGCTGGGTGCCCTGCATGCCCTGGATCTGCGTGGCCATGCTCCACTGGCCCGTGACCACATGCTCGATGGCCGGGAAGCGGTCGTACCAGCTCAGTTGGAAGCGCGTGGTCAGCAACTGCTCGCAGGCCGCGAGGAAGGGGCCGCCCGCAATGGCGTAGTCGGCCATCATGTCGCCCGTGCGCCGGCCGCCGGGCCGGCCCGTGGACGAGGGCATGAGGCCCAGCGATTCCAGCTTGTCCGCCCATTCCTCGTTGTGATACCGCGCGCGGCCCGGCTTGCCGAAGTGGTGCTGCCACAGGTGCGTCATCTCATGCACCAGGGTCTGCAGCGTCTCGATGATGGGCACGGCCGCGAAATAGGCGGGGTTGAGCGCAATCTCGTCCGTGGTGCTGCCATCCAGCGACGCAAAGCGCGCCGCAGAGAAGTAACCGCAGGTGCGCTTTTCGCGCTGCAGCGTGATCAGGCAGTGGGGCAGGGCATCGTCGAACAGGCGCTGGTTGAAGTGCTCGTAGGCCTGCTGCAGTTCGGAATAGGTTTCGCGCGTGGGGACTGCGCGCGAAGAGGCAAGGGAAGAGGCGGTGGCCGAGAGCATGGCTGGATTGTGCATACAGCCATGCCGTCATTGGCGAGTTTCAGGGCGATCCGTCCTGCACGTTCAACGCCTGCCCAATCGCATAAAACTGCCCACCCGCCACGTAGTGCAGGCTGCGCAGCGCGGGGTCGGCGTCCTCGAAGTGCCAGTGGCCGTCGCTGAACACGCGGGTGTCGGACCAGGCGCCCACGATCTCGCCGATGAACAGGTCGTAGGCCTGCTGGTTGTGGGGCTCGGGGATCAGCCTGCAGGCCAGCCAGCCGGCGCAGCCGTCCACGAAGGGCAGGTCGAACCCTTCCATGCCGAACAGCTGCGCGCCGCTGCTGGCGAGCTTGCCGGCATCGGTGGAAAGGGTGCGCGTGCCAACCTGGTGCGTGAGCTGCAACTGGGCGGCCGTAGGCACCTGGATCACGAACATGCCGCTTTGCTCGACCAGGGCGCGCGTGGCCGTGGCCTTGTCCAGCACCACGGTGAGCTTCGGGGGCGCAAAGTCCAGCGCGCAGCACCAGGCTGCGGCCATGACGTTGTCCACGCCGCCATGGCGGGCAGAGACCAGGACGGTGGGGCCGTGGTTGATCAGCCGGTAGGACTTGGCGAGATCGACCGGGGCGATATGCGGGTTCATGCAGGGGTTCCTGAAGGGTTCTGTTTTTGCGCGTGCAGGCGCCGGGTTCATTCGGCCAGCGCCTCGGAACCCACGATATGGACGCCGGGCCTGGCGTTGACAGCAGCCTCTATCAAGGCCTGGGCAATGCGGTGCGCGGGGTTGAGCCGCCAGCGCCGGGGCAGCAGCGGGCCCAGGGCGCCAAGAACGCCGACCATGAAGCGCTCACCCGCGCGGTGCTCGGTGCGCGGGCCGCTGATCAGGCCGGGGCGCACGAAGGTGAGGGAGGCAAAGCCTTGCGCCTGCAGGTCACGCTCGAGCTCACCCTTGACGCGGTTGTAGAAGATGCGCGAGCCGGCGTCGGCGCCCATGGCCGAGTTCAGCACATAGGTGGCTGTGCCATGGCGCCGCGCCAGCTGTGCGGCCAGCAGCGGATAGTCATGGTCCACACGCCGAAACGCCGGCTGGCTGCCGGCTGTCTTGATGGTGGTTCCCAGGGTGCAGACCAGGGCGTCGGCCCGCCACCAGTCGGCGTCTTCGGGCAGGTGCTCGAAATCGACGATGGGGGCGAGCAGCCTGGGATGCGCCGGCAGCGCCCGGCGTACCGGGGCCACGACGCGGGTGATGCGGCTGTCGGCCAGGGCCTGGTGCAGCACCTGGCTGCCCACCAGCCCCGTGGCGCCCACGATCAGCAGTTGCATGGCTTGGTCTTTCGCTTGGTCATTCGATGAGGACGCAGGTCAGCCAGTGTGCCGCAGATCGTGGGGCGGATGGCCGGCTCAGGCGGCCACTGGCCAGTCCGTGTAGCCCTGGGCACCGCCGCCGTAGTAGGCCTCGTGCGGGGCCACGGCCAGTTCCTTGCCATGGCGCAGGCGGGCCACCAGGTCGGGGTTGGCGATGAAGGGGCGGCCGATGGCCACGGTGTCGATCAGGCCCTTGGCGCGGCGGTCCATGGCCAGTTCCAGGTCATAGCCGTTGTTGCCCATGTAGGCGCCGTCAAAGAGCTTGCGCAGCGCGTCCAGGTCCACGCCGGGCGGCAGTTCGCGCGAGCCGCCGGTGGCGCCTTCCACGACGTGCAGGTAGGCCAGGCCGAAGCGGTTGAGCTGGGGGATGAGGTAGCCGTAGAGGGCCATCACATCGCTGTCCAGCGGCGTGTTGCCGGCGTTGGGAGTGACGGGCGACAGGCGGATGCCCACGCGGTCGGCGCCCCAGACCTTGGTCACGGTGTCGGTGACTTCCAGCGTCAGGCGGGCGCGGTTTTCGATGCTGCCGCCATAGGCGTCGCTGCGGTGGTTGGTGGAGTCGCGCAGGAACTGGTCGAGCAGGTAGCCGTTGGCCGAGTGCACTTCCACGCCGTCAAAACCTGCACGCTTGGCGCATTCGGCCGCATGGCGGTATTGCTCGACGATGCCGGGGATTTCGCTGGTTTCCAGGGCGCGGGGCATGGATACCTCGGCCACGCCGTTGGGCGTGAAGGTGACGCCTTCGGCCTTGATGGCAGAGGGGGCGACAGGGGCCACGCCACCGGGCTGCAGGTCCACGTGCGAGTAGCGGCCCACGTGCCACAGCTGGGCCACGATCTTGCCGCCGGCCGCGTGCACGGCGTCGGTGACCTTCTTCCAGCCGGCGACCTGTTCCTCGGTCCAGATGCCGGGCGTGAGGTTGTAGCCCCGGCCCTGTGCGGAGATGTTGACGGCTTCGCTGATCAACAGGCCCGCGCTGGCGCGCTGGGCGTAGTAGGCGGCGTGCAGTTCGGTGGGCACGCCGTCGTCACCGGCGCGGCTGCGGGTCAGCGGGGCCATGACGAAGCGGTTGGCGAGCGACAGGCCGCCCAGTTGGGTGGGGGAGAACAGATCGGTGTGAAGGCTGTGGTCGGTCATGGTGTGCAGTGGTGGTGGTTGAACAAAAAGGAAGAGGGATGGGTAAAGGGTGAAGGGTTTGAAGTTGACCAGTCGTCTACAAGCAAGGCAAATAAAAAGCAGCGGCCAGGCCTGCTCAGCCCAGCAGCCGCTTCGTGGACACAAGGGCTGCGGCAAATGGCTCCTCATGCCGGCCCAGCTTGGACAGCAGGGAGGCGCCCAGCCACAGCTGGTACAGCGATTCGGCCAGCGCAGGCGCGTCCAGGTCGGATGTGATGGAGCCATCGGCTTGGCCGGCGCGCACGCAGTCGGTCAGCCGGGTGATGATGGCGTCGGTGCCGGTGCGCAGCACCGAGCGCATGTCGTCGGACAGGTCGCAGACCTCGGGGCCCAGCTTGACCACGAGGCACTGGCCTCCTGCATGGGCCGAGCACTGGTTCTGCGTCCAATGGCGGAAGTAGGTCATCAGCCGGGAGATGGCCGGATCGGGCGTCTCCATGAGCGCATCGATCTTGGCCAGGTACTCATCGAAGTACTCCTGCAGCAGGGCCTGGCCGAACTCTTCCTTGGACTTGAAGTAGTAGTAGAAGGAGCCCTTGGGCACGCCCGCAGCCGCGACGACCTCGGCCAGGCCGACGGCCGTATAGCCTTTCTGGGTCATCAACGCCTTGGCCACATCAAGGATGTGCTGGCGTGTTTCCTGTGCGGGTTTCTTCATGGGATCGAAGTCTAACGCAAAAACCGACCAGTCGTCTACAAACTTTGTTCCCGCGTCATTCCGGCGGTCGCAAGGTCTGCGCCGTGTCGGGCAAGTCACCCGGCCGGATGATGCGCGCAAGGCCCATCCTGTCGCTCAGAAAGTCGATCAAGGCCCGGGCGGCGCCGGACTGGAAGCGGTTGGGCATGTACAGCATGAACATGCGGCCCTGGTTGATGCTGAATTCGTAGTCCTGCATGGCCAGCACGACGCGGCCATCTTCCACCTGGCGGCGCACCATGTAGTCGGGCACCAGCCCCACGCCCAGGCCGGAGGTGATGCAGTCGCACAGGAAAGGGTAGCTGCGCGACATCAGCGTGGGCGTGATGTCCAGCTCCTCCAGCGGCTGACCGTTCCGCGCAATCTGCAGGCGCACCTTGCCGCTTTCTCCGCCCGATGTGATGAGCGGCGTGCGCGACAGCTCGGATGGTGTCTCCGGCAGGCGGTGGCTGCGCAGCCAGTCGCTGGAGGCGCACAGGCTGTAGCGCACCGGCCCCATGTCGCGCGCCACCAGCATGGGTGGCGGGTCGGACATGACGCGGATCGCGATGTCCACGCTGTCCTTGAGCAGGTTGTCTATGAAGTTCTCCAGGCGGATGTCCAGCACCACCTGCGGATGGGCGCGCTTGAACTCGATCAGCCACGGCGCCATGACCAGGTGGCCGTAGCCGGTGGGCACGCTCAGCCCGATCTTGCCCGAGATGTCGTCCGTGCTGCTTTGGGCCAGTTCGCGCACCAGCTCGGTCTCGTTGAGGATGTTGCGCGCATGGCGGTAGATGCGCTGGCCGACCTCGGTGGCCTCCACGCCCTGGGGCGTTCTGCGCAGCAGCGATGCGCCCAGGGACTTCTCCAGCCGGGCCAGGTGGTAGCTCACGTTGGCCCGCGACATGTTCAAGAACTTTGCCGCCTGGCTCAGGTTTCCGTGTTCGATGATCTGGACAAGGATGTTGAATGCCAGGAGATCCATGCGTTGCGGTCCAAGGGGGTGTCAATATTGTTTGACATGATGTCAACCGCCGCCGCCATTGTCAAAGAGGGTGCGCTGGGCAGAATGGGCCAGCCAGAACACATAAACATTCAAGGAGACAAGATGGCAGGCATCACAAAAAGACAGGCGTTGGCCAAGGGCATGGCGCTGGGCGCCATCGGCGTGGCTGCGTTCGCATCGCTGTGCGGCGCGGCGCAGGCCAATACCGATACCGGCGCCTGGCCCGACAGGCCGATTCGCCTGGTCGTTCCCTTCCCGCCGGGTGGGCCCACCGATGGCGCGGCGCGCGTCTACGCCGAGGCGCTGGCGCGCCAGCTGGGCCAGCCCGTGGTGATAGAGAACAAGCCCGGCGCATCGGGCGCGGTGGCGGCAGGCCAGTTCCGCACGGCAGCGCCTGACGGCTATACGCTGATGATGATGGTCACGCCCACCATCATGGCGCCGCATTTCTTCAAGAACGTCAAGTTCCACCCGGCCACGGATTTCGCCCCGGTCACCAAGATCTATGACCTGCCCAATGTGATTGCGGTCAATGCGCAGTCGCTGCCCAAGGTGACCGACCTCAAATCGCTGTTCCAGTACGCCAAGGCGCAGCCCTCCACGCTGGACTACACCAGCTCCGGCGCGGGCAGCTCGGGCCACCTGAGCATGGAACTGATGAAATCCGCCAAGCTGCACACCATGCAGCACGTGGCCTACAAGGGCAGTGCGCCCGCCATGAACGACACGCTGGGCGGCGTGGTGCCGGTGATCTATGCGGACATGGTGTCTGCGCTGCCCCATATCCGCAGCGGGCGGCTGAGGGCACTGGCGGTGGGCACGCCGCAGCGCGTGAAGGCGCTGGACGGCGTGCAGACCATGGCCGAGCAGGGCTTTGGCGGCTATGAGGCATCGTCCTGGGGCGGCCTGGTGGCACCCAGGGACACGCCGCGCGCCATCATCGACAAGCTCAGCGCCACCTCGCGCCAGCTGCTGGCCACCGACGAGGTGCGCGACCGCTTCGAGAAGATCGGCGTGACGGCCGCCTACCTCAACCCCCAGGACACCGAGGGCCTGATCCGCAGCGACTACACACGCTGGGGCGAGGTGGTGCGCACCAACGGCCTGGGCGCGGAGTGAATCCATGGCCATGAGTCCTATTCCTGTGCAATCCATGTTCCGGCCCCTGCGGGCCGTGCGTTCCCTGGCCGATGTGGAGGCCATCGAAAGCCAGCCCATGGTCGGGCTGATCACGGCGCAAACGGTCTACGACCTCTTTTGCAACTCCGCGCGTGAGCACGGCCAGGGCAGGGCACTGAGCTTTCTGCCCCAGGCCGGCAGCGCGGATGATGCCCGGCACCTGAGCTATGCCGAACTGCTGGGCAAGATCCACCAGACGGCCAACGCCCTGCATGCGCTGGGCATGGGCGCCAGCGACACGGTGGCCATCCTGCTGCCCGGCTGCATGGAGTACCACTTTGCGCTGTGGGGCGGCGAGGCGGCGGGCATCGTGCAGCCCATCAATCCGCTGCTGAGTGCCGAGAAGATCTCTGCCCTGATGCGGACCACGGGCGCGCGCTTTCTGATCGCCTGGGCGGACGAGGACGATGCCGGCATCCGGGACAAGGTGGCGTCGCTGGATGCGGACCTGGCGCATGTGCTCTGGGTCTCGCATGAAGGTCGGGTTCCCCAGGCGAATGGACAGCGCTGGCCCGCCAGCGATCTGCATGCCGCCCTGGCCGCCCAGCCCTCCGACCGGCTGGTGAGCGGGCGCCAGCCCCAGGCCGGCGACGTGGCGGCCTACTTCCATACCGGGGGCACCACGGGTGCGCCCAAGATCGCCGTGCAGACGCATGGCGCCCAGGTCTACACCGCCTGGGCCAGCGTGCAGATGCAGGGCCTGAACACGGCCGACCGCACCATCAACGGCTACCCGCTGTTCCATGTGGCGGGCGTGCTGCCGGGCTCGCTGGCCTGCTTCTCGGCCGGGGCCCACGTCATCATTCCGACCACGGGGCTGTTTCGCAACAAGGCCGTGATTGCCGGCTTCTGGCGGATGGCGGCACAGTGGAAGCCCACGCTGATGTCGGCCGTGCCCACGGTGCTGGCCGCGCTGGTGGAGGTGCCGCTGCAGGGGGCCGATGTGTCCTCCATCCGCTACTTCCGCACGGGCGCCGCGCCGCTGTCGCCCGAGGTGGCGGCGCGCTTCAAGGCGCACAGCGGTTTCCATGTGCACGAGAGCCTGGGCATGACCGAGATGACGGGCATCTCCACCATCACGCCGCCCGGCCTGCACGCGGCGGCGGGCCATGTGGGCCTGCGCCTGCCGTTTGCGCGCCTGACCGTGCGCCGCATGGGGCCGGACGGCAGGCCATCGGACCAGGAAGCGGCGCCCGGCGAAACCGGCATGGTGGTGTTCCAGTCGCCCAACCTGTTTTCCGGCTACCTGGGCGGCATCGGGCCGTCCAGCTACCTCACCGATGACGGCTGGCTGATCACGGGCGACCTGGGCTCGGTGGGCGCCGATGGCCTGCTGCGGCTGCGCGGGCGTTCCAAGGACGTGATCATCCGCAGCGGCCACAACATCGATCCGCAGGTGATAGAGCAGGCGCTGGAGCGCCATCCCGCCGTCAAGGCCTGCGCCGCCGTGGGCGCACCCGATGCCTATGCGGGCGAGGTGCCTGTGGCCTTTGTCGCGCTCCACCCCGGCGCCCAGGCCGATGAGACCGAACTGCTGGCCTTTGCCGCAGCCGGCGTGGACGAAGCGCCCGCGCGCCCGCGCTATGTGCGCATCATCGATGCGCTGCCCACCACCAACGTGGGCAAGGTCTACAAGCCGCGCCTGCGCAGCATGGCCGCAGAAATCTACGCCCGCACCCTCGTGGCCCAGGCGCATGAGCGCATGGGCCTGCCGCTGCCGCCCGCGGCCAGCACCACGCACGCGGAAGGCGAGGGCTTTGTGCTGCGCCCGGCCAGGGCGCACGACAGGCGTCCCTGGGAGCAGGCTGCCGAGGCGCTGGCCTTCACGGGCGAGCCGGTGCGCATCGAGGATGCCGCCTGAACGCTGGGCCGGACCCCATTGCAGCCACCTGGTGAACTGCGCCGGAGCGGTTTGCAATGCGCATAGAATGCAAACCATTCGCATTAAATAATCAATGCGGCGACATCCGGCCGCACCCCACTCCCCAAGCACGTTCATGCCGTCGGCCCGTTGTGGCGCCGATGGCTGTTTTTTTGTCCTTTGAGGAAGCTGCAATGAAGAAACACTGGATTCTTGTCTCCGCACTCCTGGCCGCCAGCGGCGCCAGCCAGGCCCACCAGATCTGGCTGGAGCAACCGGCCGGCGAAACCGCCGTGATCCGCTTTGGCGAGTTTGGCGACAACCTGCGCGAGACATCGCCGGGCCTGCTCGACAAGTTCGGCAAGCCCGTGGCCACCCTGGTGTCTGCCCAGGGCGAGAAGGCGGCCGACGGCCGCAAGACCGGCACCGGCTTTGCGCTGCCCTTCAAAGCCGGCCAGGGCGACAGCATCGTGGCCGAGGATGCCGGCTATCCGCTGTACACCAGCAAGAAGGGCGAGCAGGAACTGCGCAACTGGTACCACCCGGCTGCACGCCTGATCACCGGCTTTGCCGCCCAGGCCCCGCGCCTGACGCTGGATGTCGTGCCCTCGGGCAAGGCCGGCGAGTTCAAGGTCATCTACAAGGGCCAGCCCCTGCCCAAGGCCAAGGTGGTTCTGACCGTGCAATCGGGCTGGAGCAAGGAAGCCCATGCCGACGAGCAGGGCCTGGTGCAGTTCGACATGCCCTGGAAGGGCACCTACGTGGCCGAAGCCACGCACGACGAGCGCAGCGGCGGTGAGCGCACCGGCCCGAACGGTGCAGAAAAATACGACGGTGTGCACTATGTGACCTCGGTCACCTACGTCAAGCCCGAAGGCGTGGCGCCCATCGCTGCCGGCCCTGCGGCCAAGCCCAACAAGTAAGCGCTGCGGCCAGACACCTTGGCCCGAGACGCAGGCAGCCATGCCTGCCTGCCGGCCTCCATGCCTCATGCATGGAGGCTTTTTTATGGGCGCTGCAGTAGGAACACATGGGTGGGTGCGGGATTCGTCGTATACGATTGAATATTTCGTAAAGAGAGGGGCGTGGGCTTCAACGCCGCGTTCTAGAGGAGGAAATCCATGTTCAAACGCATACTGTCCCGCGGCCTGGCGCCGCTCCTGGCGCTGTTGTTGGCTGGCTCGGCCAGCCTGGCCCATGCCGATGAAGGCCTGCTGCTGGCCGCTGGCGCCGGCTACCGCAAGCCCGTGCTGGAACTGCTGCAGGCCTTCGGCCAGGCCACGGGCATTCGCGCCGAGGCCAGCTTTGGCAACATGAAGCAGATCGAGACCCAGGCCCGCCAGAACCCCGAGATTGCCGTGCTGATTGGCGACCGCGCCTTTGTCGAGCCCATGCAACTGGCCGAGCGCTACATCACGCTGGGCCAGGGCCAACTGGTGCTGGTGGCAGCGCGCGGCCAGCGCCTGGAAAGCGTGCAGGACCTGGCCAGGCCCGAATTCAAGCGCATTGCCGTCGCCGACCGCAGCAAGGCCGTGTACGGCAACGCGGCGCGCATCTGCCTGGAGCGCCTGGGCCTGGCGCAGGCGCTGGGCGAACGCCTGGTCGAAGTGGCCACGGTGCCCCAGGTCAGCGCCTATGTGACCACCGGCGAGGTGGACGCAGGCTTTGTCAACAAGACCGAGGCCCTGGCCCTGAAAGACCGCGTGGGCGCCAGCGTGCCGGTGGCGGCCAGCTGCCATCCGCCCATCGAACTGAGCCTGGCCGTGCTCAAGGGCCGCGCCTCATCACCGCAACTGCAGGCTCTGCTGGACTTCATCGCCACGCCGCAGGCCCGCCAGGTGCTGGAGCGGCACGGCCTTTGATGGGCCACCCGTTGCCTGCTGGCAGCTGACAGTCCATGACCGCCTCCGTTTGCGCCCAGGCGCCGCTGGCCCTGACCGCGCATGTCGTTGGCTGGAGCCTGATGCTGCAATTGCTGGTGGGTGCGGGCCTGGGCTGGCTGTTGGCGCGGCGCCGGTTTGCGGGGCGCCAGCTGGTCGATGCACTGGTCAGCCTGCCGCTGGTGTTTCCGCCCATCGTGCTGGGCTATGGCCTGCTGGTGCTACTGGGCCGGCAAGGGCTTGTCACCCAGATGCTGCCGGCCGTGCTGCGGCCCGACATCGTGTTTTCGCAAACGGGCCTGGTCATTGCGGCCTTCATTGCCGGGTTGCCGCTCATGGTCAAACCCACGCAGGCCGCCTTTGCAGGCACTTCGCCACGCCTGCTGGAGGCGGCGGCCATGCTGGGGCACCGCCCCTGGTCGGTGTTCTGGCGCATCGAGCTGCCGCTGGCCCGGCGCGGCATTGCGGCCGGCCTGATCCTGTCGGGGGGCCGTGCGTTGGGCGAGGTCGGACTGTCGCTCATGCTGGGCGGCAACATCATCGGCAGGACGGAAACCCTGTCACTGGCCATCTACAACAACGTACTGGACGGCAATCTGGCCTGCGCCAATCAGCTCTCTGTGATGCTGGGCGTGCTGGCCATGGCGGCCTTCATGGTGCTCAGGCGGTTTGGCGCGCTGTGAGCAACGGGCAGGGCGCAAGCTGGAAAGGACTCAGGGCAGGAACGGCGAAGACAGCAGCCGCAAGCCGATGGAAAACCACCGTTCCTGCGTGCTGCTGCCCGCGCGGTTACCGTAGGTGGCATCGATCTGCACATGTCCAGGCACCAGCCAGTAGCGCAGGCCCATCTGGTAGAAGGGCTTGCCCTGGTTTTGGCCGAATGTCTCGGCAATCAGCCAGGTGCTCTGGCTCAATTGGGCCTCGGTGGCCAGGCCCCAGGTCATGAGGTTGCGATGCGCCTGCGCCGTGCGCAGCCAGCCCACGTTGGTGTGGAAGAACAGCCGGTCATCGCGCAGCGAGAACGTGACGGGCACATAGGCGTACAGATCCCCCCGGCCCTGGCCCTCGTCATTCGGATGCCGGGCATTGCCCACGGCCAGGCCCCAGCCCCAGCCATTGGGCTGCAGTTCCTTGAACAGGGTCTTGCCCTGGATCACCACATCCGTGGTCCGGCTGCTGCCGTCCTCTCGCGTGCGTGCCGCGCCCAGCGTCAGCTCCAGATTGCCCGTGAAATTGCAGGCCGGCTGCGCCCAGAACTCCGTGCTGTCCTTTTTGGACTTGACCCAGCTTTCCAGCTGGCAGGACTTGGCATCGACGATGCGGGCATCGTCCGTGATCATGGGGCGAGCCGCGTAAGCCGGGCCGCTACCTAGGGCCGCTACCATGCCCAGGGCTGCTGCCGTCCAAAGGGGGTGGGAATTGCACATGGCCCGCCATCCTAAAGCCGAAAAATGACGCCATCAGAACATTGCTGTGCCAGGAGCGCCACAACAACGGCTGTGCACGGATTGACCTCATATAGCCCTATATGCCCTTATATGGCTGGCACATCGAGGCACAGACGCAGACCCGCCATCTGCCCGGGCATGTTGGCCAGCGGCAGCTGAAGCTCCGTCAGCAGCATGGCCTGCTGCATGGGATGCTGAAACGGATAGAACGCCGCCGCACCGCCACGGATGCGCCACTCGTGCGGACTGGCCTGCAGCTGGGTGAATGTGGCCACCGCCAACGCCGCCATTCCCCAGGAATTGGAGGCCGCGCGGTTGAGCTGCCCATCGCCAAACTGGGTCAGGCACACATCACCGGACAGATCGCGCTGGGGAACCGCGTCCCCACACACATACAGCCGCTCCGTGCCCGCCTTCGCAACGTACTCCCACTCATGGTCCCAAGGCAGGCGATAGCCCGTGGCGGCCAAAAAGCGCTGCGCTTCCTCTTGCGTGACATAGGCGGGAAACGGCCCGTCCTCGCTGGAGAAATCAGGCCGCTCCAGCCCATCGCACAACTCCACATGCTCTTCAATCACCCACTCGAACGTGGGAAAGCGGCCCATCAGAAATGCGGGCACATGCACGGGACCGGCCTCCTGCGCTGCATGGACCACCGGCGCAATCAAGGACCAGTCCTCCGCAGGAATCGAACCGCGCAGCTTATCCATCCGCTGCGCCGTTGCCCCGTAGGTGAAATCGCCGCCCAGGACCAGGGTCAGCGCGGTCTCATGCTGCGCGTCATGAAAACAGGGAATTTCCCATGCCACGCCTTCGGCAGTTTCTGCGTAAACGAAGGGCTTGACGGGCTCGAAGTTGCCAGGCAGCCGCTCAAGAATGGCGTGACGGATGTCTTCGCGGCGGGCGTGCGTGGCGGATTGCCAGGTCTGTGGGTTGGCGAGTTCGGGAATGGTTTGCATGGTCGAGGCAAAAATCACATGACTTCAAACAGATGAAATTTGAGGCCGTGCGGATTCTTGTAGAAATCTTCAGGCAGCTCGCCACGCATGGTCAGATCAGACTTTTTGTCTCTGATGTAAACGTCCATCTCATAGCCCCAGTCTCCGGAATTCAATGGATAGATCCTGATGGAGACACGATCATCTTTGGCATAAATATCATCATTCTCCTGAGTGATCTTGCTTCCCGTGGGAGGAGAGGATAAGGCAGTGAAATCGTCTTTTCCGAGATAATTTTTCAATGCTTCACGCTCCTCATCCATCTGCAACGGGCTGATGCTGAAGCGGTCTCAAGAGTTTTCAATCGTGATGAAGGAATCCGGCAGCCAGCAATTGTATGGTTTCCTCAACAAGTTGAAGATTGAGAGACATGAATATTATTAGGTCACGTTGATTCGGATTGACGGCTACTGAAGAAATCTATTGCTTTGACTTGCTTGATTTTTTAGTCCATCTCGGACTATGTGGAATTTAGGGATTCAAGCAACGTCGAACCAAGATTTTCGCCTAATTTCCTTGCCGCGTTCCAGTCCAGATCTCCTAAGGGAACGGACCAAACAGAACAGTCGTTGGGGAGAGATCTGAAAACATAGCCAACTCTTCCGCCGTCCGTGGCAAAGCACAAAGCCTTGGCGCCAAGATACTTCTGAATGCAAAATTCTCTGTTGAGTTGAACAATTTCGTTCAGCGGCCAGAAAACTAAATATAGAGCACCGAAATCACCTTCTCCTCCATTGGACCAATACATCCATTGGGTGTAGTCGCCAGGCAGATTCATCCTTCTTGATGTGTCCGTGATTGTTTCTGCTTCCAAGGGAGGGTCACGATGATATCTGCCTGACATCAAGGTCATGATGGTGTCGATCGTGCTGGCCATGCTTATTGATTGTTCAAATAGCTAGAGATCAGTCTTAGAGAAAATTACAAAATCACCGTTGTTCGGATTATTGTCTCCTTTCCAACCACAGGGAAATCCTGATGACGCATATATTTTGAATAATTTCTCAAAGAAATTTATTTTTCTTCTGAGAAAAGTCTGGCTTTTGCACAAGCTACAAGATCTTCGTAGAAGATGTTTGTCAGAAAATCGTATTCATCATCATCCAGATTCAAATCAATAATCAGATGTTTGTTATTTGTTTTTATTTTTTCGTAATAATTTTCCAAATCACGATGCATTGCGAAATTTTCTAACTGGTTTGGCGGTGTGGGTATTTTAATTTCGCCCTGAGCGGAATTGAATATATCTGGCAGAAAGTAATATGGAATTTTTATATCTTGATCGGCATATATTTCCAGGGCTTTATGTATATTTTTGATGATTTCTGTATATTTATCATTATTTTTGTATATGCCGCCGAGAAATTTTCCATCTCTCATGAAAATGAGAATCTCTTGCACGTCCGCTGGATAATCCGGTATGGTTGTCATAGGTTTTTATTTTCTGAAGTTATTCAAAATATTGAATTTTGATATTTCACATTTGTTGATAATATAAAAAATCCGGTATTCTAAAATTACAACCTGGTCGATCAAATAATCAAGAGCAGAGTTAGCTGCGGTGCAGAGATTTTTCTGAGGCTTCTTTAACTGGTTTTCCTCGTTCCTCCATTCTGATTTACTCTTAGCCAGGAGCACGTAGCTGTCGGGCTCATAGAGGTATTCGATCAGGCGGAAGCCACAAATCTCTCCGGCCAGCAGGTCGCCGTAGAGGAAGGTGGTGCGCCCGAAGGCATCATGCTTGTCGATGCGCCGGCCCAGCGCGTCGTAGAGGTAACGTGTGGACTGGCACCATACCCATCCAAAATAGATAGAGTATTTATGGAATGTACTCCATTAGTGTTTTCTGAATTCTCTAAATATTCAAGCCCTTTTGCTCTATAGAAATCTATTCTACGAGATCAATCAGTTGGAAATTTTATTTATTCGTCTTGCTCATCAATCCATTTTTTGAAACTAGATGCTTCTTGCGGGCTGTTAAGGCGCGAGATCCATGAAATTTCCTTTTTATTATTGGTGTAGTCTGTTACAGAAAAAACCAATATACAGTTGCCGAAAAAATTTTCGGATTTTAATTGCTCAAGTGCAGCTACACATGATTCGAAAAGATTTTTCTGAAATTTTATAAAATCTTTATTGTTGTGTTTTGTGCTATGAAATTTTGATATTTCGGCAGAAACATCAGTAAACCATTCGTGTCCTGAGAATTCGTATTTCCATTCGGCTGTACTCCATTTGTAATATTGAGTGTCTTCTGGGTCTTCTTTAATTTTCTTCTCTAAGAACGAGGTAGTGTTTGCTGATGGGCAAACAGTCATAGCGCCTTCGTCAGAGTATAGGCCAAATGCACAAAAATCCTCTTCTGGATGAGAACTTCTTAAATTGGAAAATGCTTTCAAGGCTGCGTCTTTGATGACTTTTATGAAATCCGCGTTTTCCATGATGTTCCTTATAAACCAAAGCCAGGAGGCACTGGTCGTGAGTAGACACTGCCGCATCGTCAGTGCCTATGCGCAGGTACTGCAACTGATAGGCCTGGCCCCAGACCTTGTAGCTGGCGGCCCAGACGATGCGGCCGGTTTCGTCGGTGAGCTCCTGGGGGCGCCGATCTGGTCGCATTGGTAATAGTAGGTGGCAAAGCTGGCCTGAGCTGTTTCCGTCTATACCTGCACGTTACAGTGTTCTTCACTCCGCCATTCCGACTCCAAGAGGGCCTGGGGTGAAGGCCTGCCGGGCTGACCCTGGAGTGCGCCTTGCTGGCTGACCTTATGGGTGGTAAGGCTGCCTATTGGGTTCCAGCCATAGCGGCTGGTCAGCGTGCCTTGGGTGCGTTGGATTTCCTGGGACAGGGCGTCGCCTGGCCACTTGGCCGTCGGGGAGGATCTGGTGCAGGTGACCCGAGCCGTAGTAGAGCCATTGGACGCGGCGGCCCCCGGGCAGCCAGCAGTCCGTGCGGTTGCTCAGTTCGTCGTAGCCGTGTGAAAGGCTGCGTTGCCTTATTTAATCAGGCAGCAGCCCCGCGTATCAGCCGAATCATTTTGATATATTTTATTGCACTAATATTTATCGTGAGTAAACCACAAAATCTCCCTTCTTCCAATTTTTACCGCCAATCCATGCGCACGGGAATCCTTGCCTTAGATAAACATCTAGCATTTTTTCGAAATATGGATGAGAGCTAGGCATCATCAATCTCGCTTTCGCACATAATATCAGATCTTCATAAATGGCTTCTGATATGTCAGTGATTTCTTGGGGATCCAAAATTCTGCTAATGGCATGCTTTGAGAAATATTCCCTGAGATGCTCAAAATAATTGGTGTTTCCAATTAATTCTGTTAATTTTTTTCTTTTCTCATCAAAAGGTGGGGACTCTATTTCTCCGGATGCATCTTCGGTAATGTCAATGATGAAGCGATAAGGTTTTTTTATGTCCTCATCTTGTTGCATGTACATCGCTTTATGAATATCTAATATTCGCTCTTCTGAAATTCTGTCTGTTGTTTGCAGTAGTGGCCCATCTTTCATGAGGTGAAAAATCTCTTGAACATTAATGGGAAAATCATTTTCTGAAATCATTAGAAACCGCCTTTCTTTAAGAGATCATCCCACAACTTGAAATTTGATCCTTCAGATTTTCTTATTGGATTGCCATTCTTCAATTCTTTGTGCAGAAGTTTTTGCATATCACCAAGTCTTTTAGATGGTTTCTTTGGACAGCCGTCGGCAGAAGATATTTCTCTATCAATGGCATCTAGCAGCGCATCACTATATTCGTTGTGACTTCCTCTGTGAGTTGATTTGCCATAATATCTTCCTTTTTTACCGTCAAATTTTCCGGCATATTTAGGTAGATTAATAAGATTTTCAAGAGCATCTTGATCTATACACTTTAATATGGGGCGTTTTTTAAACAATGCTTGTGGAATTTTGTGATGAGTTTGGTGTTTGGGTGCTAACCCTGCGGCCTTATTCATTCTATTTCTATGAGTGCTTAAACCATTTGGGTCAATCCACTCAGTTGGATTGACACCGTATGCATAGAAATTTTCACCACCAAACAACCCAATCGGATCCTGATGCACGAACCTTCCCACCACAGGATCGTAATACCTGAACCGGTTGTAGTGCAGCCCCGTCTCGCCATCAATTCAGAGCGTGTTATGCACTTTTGAGTACCCGCGAAAGCCGGGGAACGGGCCTGGAACGAGGCGTAGCACACCAATACCGCAAGCGAGCTGCAACGACGGGCGAACCCTTTTCCTGGCTTTCCCGAAGGGTTGGCTCTGCGCAGAGGGGCTCGCGGTGTTGCAGCGCTTGCAAAGGCTTCAGCCTTGGCGGCGAACTGCGCCTTGCAATCACCAGCGCACAAAGTCAACGCGGATGCTCAAAATTGCATAGCACGCTCTAGAGAATTTCCTTAAATTCTATTGAATTAATATGATCATTCTCTGATTTACACGTCCAAATTTTTAACGGCTTCTTTTGCTCTAAGGACAATGTCATCCGCAGCTGAAAATTGCCTTTCTATGGAAGATAGTGCTCTTAGTATAAATAGACCAAAATCTTTGTTTCCAAATCTTGTTTCTATTTCTGCGAAATACTCAATATCCTCCATTTTTTCTATGCTTATTTTTGATTTCTTGCCTTCTTTGAATCCAATATATTTGTATAGATCTGCAGCAGCTGCATTGCCGGAGTCCTTGAATTTTGTGAACAACCCATTAAACAAAGTTTCCTTGAAACCCTCTTTTAATCTACCTTTTCCATTTAGAGAATCAGGGTGAAAGGTTGAGAGGTATTTTTCGTATTTTACCGCTTCGTTATTTATGGAGTATGGTATTTTCTCTTCGTTGAGAATTTTTTCAATTTCGTCAACATTTTTAAATTTGATTCGAGCAAACCTAGCTGCTGAGAACTGGCTTCTCAATGAATCTTCGTGGGCAGCAAGGTAGCCTTGAAATGAAATGTCAGCTCTTCCTTCAAGGAGTTCTTTAAAATAGTCTAGATGCTTTTTATCCACCATATCGTCCTCCAGAGCTTCTGCTGCCTTTAGGTATTTTATAGTCTTTCATCATTTTCTTTATCTGCGACTGAAGATCAGATTGAGAGAAATTAGGATTTTGGCAAAGCCATGATTTGAAGTCGTTGTTCCATCCGCCGGAGTGAATATCAAAATGAAGTAAATTTGTAATATCTGCTATCTGCCGATCTACAAAATCTTTAGGGTTCTTGACGCCAATGGCTTTTAGCCTGTTTACAAAACATTTGTTTTTTAGCATTTCCTGTGGTATCAGGTGATGCCTTCTATTCACAGATGGTCCGTTAGTGCTTCTCCAGGTGGTAGATACTCTGTTCTGCCCGCCTTTGGTCTTGCCTGTGACTCGTATTAAACCTAGCGGGTCTGAATAGAATATTGGATTGGGAGAATATAAATATAGAAGTTCACCTCCCTCCAACCCAATCGGATCCTGATGCACAAACCTTCCCACCACAGGATCGTAGTACCTGAACCGGTTGTAGTGCAGCCCCGTCTCGCCGTCAAAGTACTGTCCCTGGAACCGTAGCGGTTGCTCCACCAGCGCAAGGCTTTGTACCTCACCCTGGGCGGCCAGGGCCAGCGGGCGCTGGTCGTGGGTGAACACCGCCGCATCGTCCGTGCCGGTGCGCAGGTACTGCAACTGCTGGGTCTGGCCCCAGACCTTGTAGCTGGCGGCCCAGACGATGCGGCCGGTTTCGTCGGTGAGCTCCTGGGGGGCGCCGATCTGGTCGCAGTGGTAGTAGTAGGTGGCGAAGCTGGCTTGGTCCGCTTCTGCCTGTGCGTTGCGGTTTTCTTCACCCCGCCATTCCGATTCCAGCTTGGCCAGGGGCACGAAGCTGTCGGGCTCGTAGAGGTATTCGCTCAGGCGTGAGCCACGGATTTCTCCGGCGAGCAGGTCGCCGTCGTAGAGGAAGGTGGTGCGCCCGAAGGCATCGTGCTTGTCGATGCGCCGGCCCAGCGCGTCGTAGCGGTAACGCGTGGTCTGGACGGTGGCGGCAGGCTCTGGCTGCGTGTTCGATCCGGCGATCTTCGGTTCGGGCCTGTCGTGGTAGCGCGTGACCGTGGATTCGAGCATCTGGTGCTCGGCGCTGTAGCGAAAGCGCTGTACGGTGTGCCAGCCGATGCGGCGCTCCACGATGTTGCCGTGCAGGTCGTACTGGAAGCGCAGGTCCTGGTAGACGGCGAGCCGGTTGGTGGGCACCTGTTCGCGTTCGTTGCTGGTGCCGCCGCTGCTGAGGTCTCCACCACGGTTGGGGTTGAGCAGGTTGCCTGCGGGGTCGAATGCGAAGGTTTCCAGGTTCCGGCCCGAGGTGGGCAATCCACCTGCAGCATTTTTCTGGGCGGCAAGGATGCGGCCCAGGGCGTCGTAACGGTACTGGCTGTCGCCGCGCAGGCCGTCGCGCGTGGCGACGAGGTTGCCTGTGGGGTCGTACTGGTACACGCGGGCGATGCGCTGGCCGGAGGGCAGGGGAGTATCCCGGTCCCAGAGGGCCTGGGGTGAAGGCCTGCCGGGCTGACCCTGGAGTGCTCCTTGCTGGCTGACCTTGTGGGAGGTGAGGCGGCCCATGGGGTCCCAGCCATAGCGGCTGGTCAGCGTGCCTTGGGTGCGTTCGATTTCCTGGTGCAGGGCGTCGCGTTCGATGTCGCTGACCACCTGGCCGTCGGCGAGGATCTGGTGCAGGTGGCCCGAGCCGTAGTAGAGCCATTGGACGTGGCGGCCCCCGGGCAGCCAGCAATCCGTGCGGTTGCTCAGCGCGTCGTAGGCGTGCCGATAGCTGTAGGTCGCCAGCGCCTGCTCGTCTGCACTGGGCGCCATGTGTACCTGGGTCTCTTCCACCAGCCGCGATAGAGCGTCGTAGGCGAAGCGCACATGTGCATCGGGGTTGCTGGCATGCAGCATGCGGCCCAGCAGGTCGTAGCCATAGGTGGTGGTTCCTCCGTCTCCATTACCTGCCGCGTCGCTGCCCACGTGGATCTTGGCGACAAGGCGGCCCAGCACATCCCTGCGAAACAGCGTGCGCTTGGGCAGGGCTGCGTCGGGCCGTGGATCGTAGGGCGTATCCGGGGGCAGGTGGGCATCGCGCTCGTGCAGTTCGGTCAGTTCGCTGGCGGCGTTGTAGCGGTAGCGCTGTATGCGGCCGTCAAAACCGGTTTCCTCGATCAGGTTGTCTGCGGCGTCGTAGGTGAAGCTGGTGACGGCGCCGTTTTCGTTCTGCAGGGCGATGAGCCTGCCCACGGCGTCATAGCGGTAGCGCAGCGTGCCGCCCAGCGCATCGCGGCGCTCCACGGGCTGGTCCAGGCCGTTGTAGGTGTAGCGGGTGATGGCGCCTTGCGGGTCGGTGTAGGAAAGCAGGTTGCTCTGGGGGTCGTAGGCATAGTGATGTTCGGAACCATCAGCGCCCCACATCCGGCGCAGGCGTCCAAGCGCGTCGTGAAGGTAGCGCGTGGTCTGGCCCAGGGCATCGGTGGAGGCCACGAGGTTGCCCAGTATGTCCCACGCATAGCGCGTGACCTGGCCCGAGCAGTCGGTGTAGGCCACGAGCTGTCCGGCTTCGTCCCACTGCAGATGGCGGGTTTTGCCCAGCGCGTCTTCTATGGCGACGGGCAGGCCGCGCGTGTCGTATTTCCAGCGCGTGGCGTGGCCGAGCGGGTCCAGGCGCTCGACCAGGTTGCCCTGGGCGTCGTAGGCCTGCCGCCAGACATGGCCCAGCGCGTCGGTGACTTCTTCGGGCAGGTTGAGCTGGTTGTATTTGAGGCGGGTGGTGGCACCTGATGCATCCGTGACGGCCAGCAGGTTGCCCTGGCCGTCGAATTGCCAGCGGGTGATGCGGCCCATGGCGTCCCGCGCCTGTTGCGGGTTGCCGGCGGCGTCCATGCGCGTCTCGGATCGGACGGGCTGGCCATCCGGCCCGGGTTCGACGATGGCGATGACCTCATGCCGGGCGTTGTATTCGTAGCTGCTGCGCCTGCCCAGGGCGTCGGTGACATGGGTGGTGCGGCGGCCCAGGTCGTAGTCGAAGCGGGTGTCCAGCGTGGCGGGCTCGTCGGTCCAGGTCCGCACGACGCGGCCGCCCGCGTCAAGCCGGCTCCATTCCTGGTGGTAGGTGAAACCGGTGCGGCTGCTGTAGGCCACCATCAGGTGCTGGCGATAGCGATAGTGCGCCACGCCGCCCATGGCATCCGTGGCGGACTGGAGGTTGGCGTGGGCGTCATCCGGGACGTTGCCATCCGTCCCATAGGCATAGCGTGCCAGCAGGCCGCCGACCTGTTCCACACCGTTGATCACACGGGATTCCAGGTGGATCTCCTGCAGGAGCGGGCCGGAGGGGCTCAGGTCTTCACTCCAGGTGAAGCGCAGCTTGCGGCCAGCGCTGTCGGTCAGTCCCAGCGGGCGGGGCGCGCGGCCATCGATGCCTGTGGCAGTGTAGGCCGGGTAGTGAAGGCTGATGGTGTTGCCATTGCGGTCCACCAGGTGCACCAGTGGCAGACGCCATTGGCCGGTGGCCGGGGGGGCGAACAGGTGCCGGGTGCCATCGGCGCTTTCAACGCTCCAGCCGCCTTGCTGGTGGTGGGTGACGGTGATTTTTTCGCGCGGGTCGAAGTGGCTGGTACCGGCGGCAATCACGGGCAGCTGTATGCGGCGCCCGCGGGCGTCGTAGTAGTGCACCGCATCGTGGACCAGCACCAGTTCGGTGGACAGGGGCGTGCTCCATCCCCATCCAAGCCAGCCAGGACGGCGGTCGCTGGAGCGGTAGTACCGCTGCCAGGTCAGGGCCATGGGGCCGGGCAATTCGAAATCCGTGTCGCGCAGGATCTTGGTGCCTGTTGCAAAGATCACGGGATGGCATGTGCCCAGCTCGCAGGTCGGTGGCGTGTCAATGCTTCCCTTGGAGGCGTTATCGATGATGTTGCCCTGCGTGTTGGGATTGACGCTGTTGTCCGTGCGCTGTGCCACGGGGTTGCGGCGCGATTTGGCGCGCTGGGCGATCTTGCCCAGGACAAAGCCAATGGTGATGGCGGCCACGCCATCGGCGATCACTTCGGCGACCTGGTCGATTTTTTCGTCGGTCAGAGGCGGTGTCAGCAGCTCCTGGATTTCCTGGGCGAGTTCGGCGACTTGCTCGGCCGCCTGGGCCATGGCGGCCCCTCCGACGACGAGGTTGACGCCGGGAATGAGCTTGCCCACGAGCTTGAGGGCGGGTCCGATCAGCGCGCTGGGATCGGTCAGGCTTTCTCCAAGGGCCGACAGCTGGCTGGAGAAGGCGCCCGGCAGCTTTTCGATCACCTTCTGCGCCAATTGGTCATAGGGACCGGGCAGCGCCTTCATGGCAAGGCGCATGGCCCAGCCAGGATTGATGACCATGGCGTTGCTTTTGGTCGTGTCGAAGGACCGCACGCTGCCCCGGCTCTCGAACTTGGTATCGCTGCTGTAGCTGGTGGGCTCGGCCGCGCCGCCGACAACGCCGGAACGCACGCCCGCGATACCACCGAGCTTGTCGGGCGTGGCGGGTATGGACTCGAAGCGGCTGCCGGCCACGGCCACGGGGTGCCCATCAATCTTGAGCGTGGCCGTGCCGTTTTTCAGGCCTGGGCCATGGGCCATATTGAGGATGGGAACCGGTGGTCCCTGGGGCTTGGGAAAGACGGGGTTGATCGGGCCAGGAATCATGGCCGGATTGCGGCCTTCGTGGATCGCGCGGCGGTCGTTGACGTAGGTGGCCATGGATGGACTCAGGACTCTTGGGAAATGGAGGATTGGCGCCGCCCGGCTGCGGAAGATCTTCCTGCCGTGCGGGCATGGCGATTCCAGGTGGCGCTCCAGGCGGCCACGCGGGTGTTCAGCCCGGTGACCGTGAGCAGGCCTGCGTGGCCTGCCAGGGGCGACGGCATGACGGGGTGCGTCAGCCACTGGCGCATCTCATGGAACAGGCTGAGCATGAGAGGCGCCCAGGCCGCGCCCATTTGACCAAGCAGTGCTGCCGGGTCCTGGGCTTGCGGCAGGCCGCCCTGTGACGCCAGCGCCGCGGAGAGGCTGGCCAGCTCTGCGCCCCGCCATGCCGAGCCATCCATGTCGGACCAATAGGAGTGCAGGGCGTTGACCGGCATGTGCGCTGCCTTCAGCGCACCGTGGCTGGCCTCGATCAGTGCGCGGCCATCGGGCAGGGTGTCGCTGTCCAGGCGTGAGCGTGGCTCGTCTGCAAAGAATGGTGGATAGACCGTGACGAAATCTGCAGTGGCCGGCTTGCGGGACAACCGTACAAAGGCTGCGCCTTCCGAGGCAATGAAGCCTTCGCAGACGCCGTTGACCTTGGCCCAGCGACGCTGGTAGAGCACGTCCGCGATCTCCGTGTCCACGAAGCTGTCCACTCCGCCGATGATCACTTCGGGCACCGAGGGGTTGTCGTGCATGAAACGATAGGCCTGCGACAGCGCATCGGCGCCTGCCACTGCGCCGCCCGGGTAGACCTTGATGGGCAGGAACTCTGCGGCGAGGTCCAGTGCGCGGGGAAGCTCCAGTGCGAATCGGCCGGTGTCTATCCAGCCCGGCAGTTCAGGCAAGGAGTCGGGCAGTGCCACGAAGAGGGGGATGGGCCGCTGCAGCGGCCAGCCTGCGGCAGGCGCCGGCTGGCCGCGCAAGGCTTCGTGCAGGGCAGGGGCTGCGAGCCGGATCAGGCGTTCCGTTCCTTTGCAGGCTGCATCAATGGCTTGCACCCGGGATACGGTGGCACGGTGCTCGGCCTGGCCGGTGATGACCTGCCGGGTAAAGCTCGACTGGCGTGCAGTGAAGCCGCAGCCGGTCTGCCAGGCCCGGGTGCCGATGGGGGTGCATGCGCCAGTGGCCGCGATGACGAGAGGGTTCATGGTTGTGGCCTGCCGATGTTGAATGCCGCACGTTCGATCACGGAGGCCGTGCTGCAGGCCAGGGCCTGAACGACGGCCAGATCGTCGGCCTCGATCCACAGCGCTGCGCCCACGCGTGAGAGGTGTTCCAGATAGAGCAGTCGTCGCAAGGGCGCTCCCACCATGGCCGAGGACTCTTGCAGAACCACCTGTGTGCGAGGGCGGCCCAGACGCAGTGCAGGGCCTGAAACAGGAAGCGCGGCCAGGGCAGCATCCACGCAGGCGGCACGGCCGGATGCCTCATTACCCATGTCGAAGGCGATATCGGCAGGCTCTCCTGTAAGCAGGGCCGTGGCGTCAGCCAAGATGCGGCAGGCCTCTTCATCCTCCCAGGCCGTATGGGCAGCAAGCTGGCGAAGCAGAGGAATGTCTCCCACAAGCGAGGCCGCATATACCTGCAGGCCCCAGGGCATTTGGGGATGCCGGCCTTCCCGCAAGGCGCTTGCCAGCGCATGTCCATCCCTGGCGGCCAGCAGGGCCAAGGCCACGGTGGAATGCGGCATCCGGGCCAAAAGAGTGCGTGCCACAGGCGTTTCCTGCCGGCTGCCCATGAGCGCCAGCGCCAGCAAGGCGGCCTGCGCATCGCTGTCTTGTTGCGTGGCTGCGATGGCCTTGGCTTCATCGCCACGCCCGGTGCATCGCCAATCACACAGGGCCGCCACGCCGCCCGGCAGACTGGACGTCCATGCAGAGATGGCTTGTGCGAATTCGTCACTGACAGCTGGCCGGGAAATTGCGAGGCGCTGGAGCAACTGTGCCAATGGCGCGCTTTGCCTGTGCTTTTCCTGGGAGAGCAGCCAGGTGAAGTATTCGGCGACGGTGTTGTCAAAGCAAAACCGCATGGCGTTGAAGACCGCGTTCGGCTGGGCCTGGAGATGGGCTCCCAGCGTTCGCTCCAGCCCATCGTGGACGTGCTTGCGTTGCAGGTGCAGGGCTTGCAGGCAGGCCAGCGCGAAGATGCGGGAGGGCTCATCCAGGATTTCAGCGCCAGCTGTTTCGATGGCCTGCTGGCAGGCTTGGTCCAGCTCGGGTGCGTGCATCAGGTGTTGCTTCAGGCCACTCAGCGCCTGCACGATGCTGTCGTCGAACACGGCAAATGCGTCGGGGCGCGACGCGGGGCGCTGCAGCAACTGGGAGCGGCGCCAGTACTGCGTTACCAGCGTGCGTGCCAAGCGGGGCGCCTGCCCGTCCATGACGGGGATGTCGATGGCCCGGGGAATGGGGAGTTCAATAACGGTCATGATGAAAAGAGGCTGGTCGCTACGTCGCAGCGGCATTGCATCAGGGACAATGCCGCCCAGGAGGAACCCAAGCGATGCTGGACAATCTGACGCCGTTTGCTGCGGAAATACTGCCGGGACACAGCGCCGACGGCGGCCTGTGCTCCACCGTGGTGATCAAGGCCACGCTGGATTTCGCGGGCCGCGCAGTGGCACAGGGCAAGGCGGTGCCTGTGTTTCGCGGTGATGAGTCCTTTGATGGGAGCGGGCACGTGGTGCGCCACGAGGCCGATATCGCCCCGCTGAAATCCCGCGTGGATGTTCTGTTCAATGGCCATGCCCATGCACCTGGCGGCAAGGCTGTGGCACGTTTCGACGCGGGTCTGGCCATTGGCGGCGAAAACCGCGTCATCCGCGTCTTTGGCAAGCGCGTTTGGCGCCGCAAGATGGGGCTGGTGCCTGTGGTGCAGGAGCTGGAGCCTGCGCTCAAGGTTCCCCTGACCTACAACCTCGCCTTTGGCGGTGCGGATGCCGAAAACCCCGAAATATTTCACGGCCCCAATCCGGTGGGGGCGGGCTTCAGTGCAGGCCTTCCCCAGGACGGAGCGCCGATGCATCAGCTCGAATGGGCCGATGACCCGCTCCGATCGCCAGCCGACCGGATTTCGCCAGCCGGCTTTGGCTGCATAGGACGCAGCTGGTTGCCGCGTCGTGCCTTGTGGGGCAGCTATGCGGCTCGGGAGCTTGAACAGTCGCCGGGCCTTCTCTCGCGCATGCCGGCCTCTTTTGATCCGGCTGCATGGAACTGCGCCCATCCGCGCATGCAATTCAGGCGGGACCAGGTACGGGCGGGAACGAGGGTTGCCTGGGTCCACCTGAGCGCCGAGGGCGAGGGGGAGACCATCATTCCTGCTATCCGTCCGCAGCTCGGTTGGGTGATGCGTGGTGAGCGCGGCGCTGCAAGTCCCGAATTCGATACGCTGATCATTGAACCCGAGCATGGGCATCTGGTGCTCATATGGCGGCACACGCTTGCAGGGCATGTCCTGCGTGGTCTGGAAAGCGTTCAGGTCCATCTCTGATCCAGCCTTCAGTTGATGCGGACTTCGGCCGCATCCAGATCCAGCAGGTCCCGCGCGTCCTGCTCAATCGTCAGTGCGACCAGACGGACAAGGCCCTGGGCTGTCAGCTTCAGCGTGGCTTGCCCGCAACTGAGCGTGATGCAGTCCTGCGACTGCAGGCGGATGGCACGCTGCCCCCACGGCGCTGCAGGAGAAGGCGAGAGAACGGCTGTAATGGTGGCCTGCCCGGTGGGCAGGACTGCGAGCAGGACCTCGTCTCCGGGAACCAGTTCCGGAAGCAGAACGCCAGCGGGAGCCTGAAGCGAAACCACGGGGTCTTGCGCAAGGGCCACCAGATACAGGTCTTGTTCCTGAGCTTCGATGACTCGTCCAGCCAGGAGCTGTACGTTCGACACGGCGTGCTGCAGGCTGCCGTCATCGGACGGTTCGACAGGAATGCGTGCTTGTGGGATTGCCATGGGATTTCCTTCAAGCGGGGTTGATATGGCTGTCCGGAGACGACACGGTCACCTTGGAGCTGCCGCTGATGGAGATCGTCTGTCCGTTGACCTGCACGGTGCCGTCGCTGGTCATGCGCAACACGGCCTTGCCGCACTTGATCTCGATGGCGTCGCCCACGGTGATGGCCATTTCCTTGCCCACCGTGATCGTCTGCACCTCGCCAACGGTGGTGGCGGAGTTCTTGCCGACCGTCGCCGTATGGTTGTCGGCCGTGTCGTCGGTGCGGTTCTTGCCCACGCTGGTGGACTGGTTCTGACCCACTGAAACACTGCGGTTCATGAGCACCGTCGTGCTCTGGCTCAGCCCCACATTCACCACCATGGCCGCGCCCACATTGACGTTGTAGGCGGCGCCGATGTTCACCATCTTGGCCAGGCCCACGTTCTGCATGTAGGCCAGTCCGATGGTCTCTGTCTTGAAGCTGCCCACCTTGATCGACCAGTTGTTGCCGATCTTGTCCTTCTCGTTGCGGCCTATGGTCTTGCTGCGGTTCTTGCCGATGGAGATGTTCTCGTCGATGCCGACGTCTTCGTTGCGGTTGTCGCCGATGCTGATCTTCTCGTTGTGGTCCACGCGCTCCGTGCGGTTGTTGTGCACGGTGATGGTCTCGTCGCGGTCCACGGTCTCGGTGCGGTCGCGGTGGATGACGTTGGTCTCGTCACGGTCCACGGTCTTGCGCCGGTCGTTGCCCACCCATTTGTCCTCGTCGTTCTCGACCTCGGTGAGCTGGTCCTTTTGCGCATGCAGCCACAGCTGTTCGGCGCCCGCCTTGTCCTCGAAGCGGATGGCGTTGGCGTCGCCCTGGCCGTTCTTCATGCCCGCGCCCGGTGCGCCGCCCTTGCTGGATCTGGTCTTGATGCCCGATTGCGTGGCGTTGGCCGGCAGCGCCCAGGGCGGCATGTTGGAGGCGTTGTAGACGCAGCCCATGACGATGGGGTAGTCCGGGTCGCCGTTGAGGAAGTCCACGATGACTTCCATGCCGATGCGCGGGATGTGCACCGCGCCAAAGCCCGGCCCGGCCCAGCTGGTGGCCACGCGCATCCAGCAGCTGGAGTTCTCGTTCATGCCGCCGATGCGGTCCCAGTGGAACTGCACCTTGACGCGGCCGTACTGGTCGCACCAGATCTCTTCGCCTGCGGGGCCCACGACGACGGCGGTCTGCGGGCCCGTGGTGCGCGGTTTGGCGGTGATGCGTTCGGGCTTGAAGGGCAGGCTGGTGGGCTGGGCCTGGAGCACGAATTTCTGTGTCGAGCCCTCGCCGCTGCCGCCGTCGCTGACGCGCGGGTTTTCTTCGAAGGCGTAGTTCACGGCCGTGACCAGGTAGGCCTGGTTCTGGTCGCCGCGCGGGTAGTTGTCCAGCGTGAAGGTGTAGCCCGGCGCCATGGCGCGGTGGTTGGAGCTGCCCTGCACCGTGCTCTGGCGCGTGAGGCTTTGCTGCAGGCGCACGCGGATGTAGTCCTCGCCGTCGCCGGTTTCGGTGTAGCCGCCCGGCCATTCGTAGATCTCGTAGGCGTCGTGCGCATGGCCGGGCGGGTTGCGCCGCATGTTGGACAGCTCGGCGCGGGGCTTCTTGAAGTCGTAGTCGTCGTTGTAGTGCCGGCCGGGCTTGACGCGCTGGTGCAGCTCCCAGGCGTGTATGCATTCCTCGCGCGCCACGGCGGCCTTGCCGGGCGGGTGGAAGGGGATGACGGCGCCGCCCTGCAGCGGGTCGTGCGAGGCGACGATGTCGTCGCCCAATGTCAGCACATGCTGGCCCGCGCTGTGCTGGTGGTAGTAGCAGATGCCCTCGTGCTCCATGAGGCGCGAGACGAACTGGAAGTCCGTCTCGTTGTACTGCACGCAGTACTCCCAGGTGCGGTAGGAGCGCGTCAGGCGCTGCTGCATGGGGTGGCCGTAGATGCCCAGGACTTCGTTGATGATGTCCGGCACGGTCTTGTTCTGGAAGATGCGGAAGTCGCTGCGGCGCGTGGCCAGCCACAGCCAGGGCGACAGGCGCGCGCGGTACAGGAAGTTGCGGTGCTCGTCCTGGCCGCGCATGCCAAAGGCCGTGACCAGGCCATCGATGTAGCGTTTGCCGCCGTCCTGGGTCTCCACCACCACGGTGGCGCCCTTGCCCAGCAGGGCCTTGGGATCGATGCTGTCGCTTTCGCTGAGCAGGTCGATCTCCAGGGCGAACAGATGGCTGATTTCCTCGCGACCCTGCAGCCGGCGCAGCTGCAGCTGGTCTGCCAGGGGGGTGTTGATGGTGACTCTGCGTGTCATGGTGTCGGATCTCGCGGTGCTTGGGGTGGAAGAGGGGTCGGGGCTTCAGGCCTGGATGGCGGGGCCTGCGTGCGCCGGTCGATGAAGGGCTTGCATGGGGTGGCTTGAAGGTCCTCTGCTGCTAGCGGGCTGCGTACACCAGCCCAGGACGGGCGCCGTCGGCGTCATCCTGGGCGTCATCCATGACAGGGTCGCTGTCGAAGGGCTGGCCCAGCGCAATGAACTGGTAGTTGCCGCGCCGGTCGGTGAAAACCGCCAGGCCGCCAGGCCGCCCGGCATGCCGCGCTGCCCGGGCAAGGCATAGATCAACAGCACATTGCCTGCCGACCATGCCTGGGCGCTGGTCCAGGCCAGCGCATCCGCTGCCGTCCAGGCCTGGGCCTGCGCGGCCATGGCGGCGGCCGTGTCCTTGTCCTGGGGCAGCACGGCCAGGGTTCCGTCAGCGGCGCGGGCCAGGCGGGGCAATGCATCGAAGCTGCCCAGATTGCGCGCTTGCTGCAGCGTCCAGCCCGGCAGGGCGAAGGTCAGCAGCTGGTAGGGCTTGCGGCCGTCCGCATCGGGGTCCAGCCGGCTGCTGGCAATGATGTTCACCAATCCGTCACTGCTGCCCTGCGCATCCTGCGTGACGACAGGGCGGGCAAGGCAGCCGCCAGGTCGAACTCCTGGCCGTGGTAGCGCGGCAATGGCCGCAGGCTTGCCGCTGCGTTCTGACAGTTGAAAACTGCCTGTCTTAGCCTGGTTCTTCAGATCGAGTCGATCCACCCGGCCATTGCAGTACACGGCATACAGATAGCGGTACTGGCTGCGGTCGGTGGGATCGGCGGGATCGAGTGCCTTGGCCGCAACTGGCGTAGCGAGGGCAACCCGCATCTGGTCGGTGCTGGACGAGCAGCCCGCTGCCAGCGCGCTGGCAGCCATGACTGCACAAGTCACGAAACGGGCGGGGTTCAGGTGCGGTGGCATGGCGGCAAGGGCTTGTGGGTCTAGCGCGATGCCTGCGCGGTGCGGCTGCGATCTAGATGGAGTACGGCGGCGTCCAGCAGCGGGTCGCCACCGGCCTGGACGGAGGCGGTGAAGGCCGCGTCCACGGGCACGCGCAGGCGCGGGGTCACGCCTTGGGCCTGTGCAGCGGGGTTGTTGCCGCCAGCGGGGCCGGTTTCTGCGAGCAGGGGGACTTGCACGATGAAGCCGGCTGGCAGGTGCACGCGCGTGGCGGGGCCGGTGGCGCCGGCCGTGGCGCTGGTGGCGACGATGTCGGCACGCTGGCTGTGCTGCAGCCAGGCAGCGAACAGTTCGCAGGGGCCGGCGCAGCCGGGGCTGGTGAGCACGGCGACGGGGGCCGTGAAGGGCGTGCCCGAGGCGGCCAGCGGCAGCTGGGCCGGCAGGCCCAGGCCGCCGCGGCTGCGCCAGACGCGGGCGGCGGGATCGAACAGGCGCTGGGCGGCGTCCTGCATGCGCAGCGGCTTGTCGCGCGTGTAGAGCGAGGCCAGCATGTGGGGCACCAGCTGGTAGGCGTCGTCGCCCCGGTTGGCGCGCAGGTCGATGACCAGGCCCGTGACCCTGGCCTGGGTGGCTGCGGCCAGGGCGCCCTCCCAGCGGTTGAGCTGGCCGGTGGCGCCGTCGGCAAAGCTGTCGAGGGCGATGTAGGCCAGGTTGCCGCCCTGGGCGCTGCGCAGCAGGAAGGAGGCGAGGGCGGGCTCGGCCGCAGGCAGGGCCGTAGTGGCGGCGGGGGCGGCGTCCAGGCGCAGGGTCTGTTCCTGGTTGCTGGATGCGCTGCTGGATGTGCTGTTGGGTGTGCCGGCTGCGGTGCGCAGGCTCAGCGTGGCGGGCGTGCCCAGGTCCAGCGCCAGCAGGTCGGCGCGGCGGGCGTCGGCACCGGCGCGCAGCGAGGCGGGGGCAATGCGGTCCAGGTAGCGTGCCGGGCTTTCCCCTTCGATGGCGAGGATGTCGCTGCCGGGCTGCAGGCCCGCCTTGGCGGCGGCTGAGCCTGGCGCCACGCTGGTGATGGCGATGCGGCCGTCCTCGCGCAGCCAGGTGCGCGGCATGGGCAGGTTGACGCTGCCGCGTGCCAGCAGCTGCGGGGACAGGCCCCGGTCTGTGCGGGCAGGCCAGGCCTGCCCGCCGGGCAGCAGAACGCGGTATTGGCCATCGCCCAGGCGCTGGCCCATTTCTGCCAGGGCCTGGGCCTGTGCGGCGCTGTCGCCGCGCTCGGCGGCGGTCTGCAGGCGCTGGCCGTAGTCGGCACGCAGCTTGCCGGCATCAAAGCCGCTGGCAGCGGCCAGCGGGTGGCGCTCGGCAATGAGGCCGATGAGGGCCTGGGCCGCATCGCCTGCGCCCAGGCGGGACAGGTCGATGTCCTGCGCGGGCTGGACGGCATGGAAGGCCAGGGCGATTTCCCGGGCGCGGTCGAAGCGCAGGCCCTGAGGCTCCAGCGTGACCACGGTGTAGCCGCGCGGCAGGGTGACCATGGGGTCGTCGGCGGTGAACAGGCGCCCGTCGGCGCCAAAGCCGGAAGGGAAGCGCTGCGTGGCATCGCTGGCCCAGACCAGCAGCTTGCCGCCCGTGGGCTCCAGGATGTCGCCGCTTTGGCGCGGCCATTCGGTGCGCACCGAGCTGGCGCGCAGCATGGCGTGCTGCTCTATGGCGTCCAAGCTGCGCCGCCCCGCGCGCTGGGGCACGTCGGCGTGGACGGACAGGGCGAAGATGCGCACGCCCCGGCCACCGGGGCGCGCGCGGCCGGTGGACAGGTCATAGGTCGTGCCTTCGGGGTCGCTGGGCAGTTCGATGGCCACGCCGGTGCTGTCGCCGCGCGGCAGGGCCAGCCATTGCGACTTGGCCGGCGCCACATGGGCGGCCTGGCGCTGCACGAGGTAGGGGCCCTGGTCCATGAGCGCGACCACGGCCTGGCCGCGCCGGGCGCTGTCCGTCCAGGCGTCGCCCAGCACGGCCATGACGCGGCGTGGGCCGCCCTGGTCGTCCTGCACGGGGGCGGCGCCGGAGGGCGGCGACTGTGCCGCCTCGGGCTGGGCTTGGTTGCGGTCCCACCAGGCACGGGCCTCGCTGGCGGCACCGGTGGCCGCGTTGGTGGCCGTGCTGGCTGCGCTGCGGCCGGCCTCCAGCGCCTGCTGGCCGGCCGTGGCGGCGCCCGAGGCCCGCTGCACGGTGTCGGCAGCCTGTCCGATGGCGCCCAGGTCCAGCGCCTGTGCGGCCGGGGCGGCCAGCAGCGCGGCGGCAATCACTGCCGTGGTGGCGCGTGGAAGACGGCGCCCGCTCATGCGGGCTCCGCAGCGCGGGTGCGCACGTCCAGCGTGAAGTCGTCGCCGCTGGCGCCGGCGTGCAGGCTTTGCAGTTCCTGGCCTTCCACGGTGGCCTGCAGGAAGTGGGTGGCCATGCGCGGCAGCAGGTTCTGGGTGAGGATGCCATCCACCATGCGCGCACCGGACTCGACCTCGCTGCAGCGGCGGCGCACCAGGTCCACGGCGGCTTCGTCGAAGCTGAACTGCGCGCCGTGGCGTTCCTCGATGCGCCGCTGTATGCGCAGCATCTGCAACCGGATGATCTGCTCCAGCATGGCGTCGGAGATGGGGTAGTAGGGCACCACCGTCAGGCGGCCCAGCAGCGCGGCCGGGAAGGTCTGCAGCAGCGGCTGGCGCACGGCCTGGGCCAGGCCTTCCGGCGTGGGCGCCAGGTCCGGGTCGCGGCACATGTTGGCAATCAGGTCCGAGCCCACGTTGGAGGTCAGGATGATGACGGTGTTCTTGAAGTCGATGTAGCGGCCCTCGCCGTCCTCCATCCAGCCCTTGTCGAAGACCTGGAAGAACATTTCATGCACGTCGGAGTGGGCCTTTTCGATTTCGTCGAGCAGGACCACGCTGTAGGGGCGGCGGCGCACGGCCTCGGTGAGCACGCCGCCTTCGCCGTAGCCCACGTAGCCCGGTGGCGCGCCCTTGAGGGTGGAGACGGTGTGCGCCTCCTGGAACTCGCTCATGTTGATGGTGATGAGGTTTTGCTCGCCGCCATACAGGGCTTCGGCCAGGGACAGCGCCGTCTCGGTCTTGCCCACGCCCGAGGGACCGGCGAGCAGGAACACGCCGATGGGCTTGCCCGGGTCGTCCAGCCGCGCGCGCGAGGTCTGGATGCGGCGCGTGATGGCCTCCAGGCCATGGCGCTGGCCGATGACGCGCTTCTCCAGCGTGTCTGCCAGCGAGAGCACGGACTGCACCTCGTCACGCACCATGCGGCCCACGGGAATGCCGGTCCATTCGGCCACGACGGCGGCGACCACGCCGGCATCGACCACGGGCTGCAGCAGCGGGGCATCGCCCTGCAGCTCGGCGAGCTGGCGGCGCAGCGCTTCCAGCGAGGCCACGCTGGGGGGCTCGGCAGGTTCGGTTGCGGCGGCTTCGGCGGCCGTTTCCGGTGCCGCAGTGGACGGGTCTGCGGCGGCGCCGGTGGAGAAGACGGGCGGCTTCAGGCCCATGAGGGCGGCCTCGGTTTCCAGGATGCGGCGGGCCAGCGCGCTTTCCTGGCCAAAGCGCTCGGCCAGCGTGGCCTGGCGGTCGCGCAGGCTGGCCAGGTCGGTTTCCAGCGCCTGCAGGCGCTCGGCCGTGGGCAGGCCGAGGGCGGCCTCGCGCAGCAGCACTTCCTGCTCCACGCCCAGGGCCTCGATGCGGCGCTGCACGGCTTCCAGCTGGGCGGGCGTGGCATGCAGGGCCATGGCCACGCGCGAGCAGGCCGTGTCCAGCAGGCTGACGGCCTTGTCGGGCAGCTGGCGCGAGGGAATGTAGCGGTGCGACAGGCTGACGGCCGCGGCCACCGCGTCGGCCGCAATGCGCACCTGGTGGTGGTTTTCCAGCTTGGCGGCCACGCCGCGCAGCATGTCCACGGCGCGGGGCTCGTCGGGCTCGTGCACCTGAACGAGCTGGAAGCGGCGTGTCAGGGCCGGGTCTTTTTCGATGTATTTCTTGTACTCGGCCCAGGTGGTGGCGCCGATGGTGCGCAGCGTGCCGCGCGCCAGGGCGGGCTTGAGCAGGTTGGCGGCATCGCCCGTACCGGCCTGGCCGCCCGCGCCCACCAGGGTGTGGACTTCGTCAATGAAGAGCACGATGGGCGTGGTGCTGGACTGCACGGCGTCCAGCAGGCCGCGCAGGCGGTTCTCGAACTCGCCCTTCATGCTGGCGCCGGCCTGCAGCAGGCCCACGTCCAGCACGCGCAGCTCCACGCCCTGCAGCGGCGGCGGCACATCGCCCTGGGCGATGCGCAGGGCCAGGCCTTCGACCACGGCGGTCTTGCCCACGCCGGCCTCGCCCACCAGGATGGGGTTGTTCTGGCGGCGGCGCAGCAGGATGTCCACCATCTGGCGCACTTCGTCATCGCGGCCCGTGACCGGGTCCAGTTCGCCCGCCTTGGCGCGGGCGGTCAGGTCCACCGTGTACTGCTGCAGCGCACCGCCCTGGCCGGGCGCCGCGCCCGTGGCCTGGCTGGCTTCGCCCGGCGTGCCTTCCAGCCCGCTGCCATCGGCCGCGCGCATGCGTGCCTCGGGCGAGTCGGGCAGCAGGCGGGCGAAGGCGTCGCTGAGCGCGGGCTCGGAGATCTTGTCGAATTCGCGCGAGATGGAGCGCAGCTCATTGGCCAGCGAGCGCGTGCGCACCATGCCCGACAGCAGATAGGCGCTGCGGATCTGGCTGTCGTTGAACATGAGCGTGGCATAGACCCAGCCGCGCTCGATGGCGGTCTCTATGTGCTCGGAGAAGTCGCTGATCGAGGTGGCGCCGCGCGGCAGCTGGTCCAGGCGGCGCAGCACATCGGCGGCCAGGCGGTCGGAGGCGATGTCGAAGTGGCGCAGGATGCGGATCAGGTCGCAATCGTTTTCCTGCAGCAGCTGGTGCAGCCAGTGCACCAGCTCCACATAGGGATTGCCGCGCAGCTTGCAGAACACGGTGGCGCCTTCCAGCGACTTGAACAGCAGCGGGTTGAGCTTTCCGAAGAGGGATTGGCGGCTGATTTCTGTCATGGGTCTTGGGTGCTTAAAAAGAAGGGATAAATGGGCGGTCGGAATTGCCGGCTAGCGGCGGGGGCGGACTTCGACCTTGCGGCCCTTGGCCTGGCACTGCGCCAGCAGCCGGTCCACCCAGGCGCGTTCGACGAGGAAGCTGCTGCCAGTGATTTCCTGCGCCGTTTCACGGACGTCGGTGGCGAGGTGGATGGTCTTGGCTTCAGACAAGGCATCGCCATCCCATTGCGCTTCATCCGGCGATGGTTTGGCGGTGAAGCGGCGCTGCCCCAGATTGGCGATCTGGCCACCTTCGAGCCAGAGCATCCAGACCGACGATCGCGCAGGGACTGCGCTGCGGTTGTGCTGTTGCACGAAGCAAAAGCGCTGGAGGGCTGCAGGCTTTCCGTGGCCAGTCGATGCCTGGCGGCTCTTCAAATGGATACGCAGGGCGGCTGGAGAAGGGACCAGGGATTGCGCCGGACGCGAGAAATCGGAGGCCCGCCCGCTTTCAGGCGCTGCCAGCAAAGGCAGGGCCGATCCCGCCAGGGTGGCCAGCAGACACCTTGCGAGCAGGCGACGGCCTTGCCTGACACGGCATGGCCCGGGAAAGCGGTTGCGTCCGATATGCGGCATGTGGCTATCGGGCAGGAGCCACTTTGATGGTGCGGCCCTTGGCCTTGCACTGCGCCAGCAGTCTGTTCACCCAGGCGCGTTCGACGAGGAAGCTGCTGCCGTAGATTTCCTCTGCCGTTTCACGGACGTCTGTGGCGAGGTGGATGGACTTGCTTCGTGCCAAGCCCTGGCCGTCTTCTTCGGCCTCTTGCGCCGTCGCGTGGACCTGGGCCGGCAGCCGACCCAGATTGAGAATCTCGCCGCCGTCTTGCCAGATCATCCAGACGAAGGGTCCTGGATCTTCAGGTGGCGTGGAGCGCTGCTGGACAAAGCAAAAGTGCTGGGGCCTCCCCGCCATGGATGTGCCTGCACGCCTTTCCTTGAGCTGAAGGTAGGCGCGCAGCACGGTGGGCGAGGGGATGCTTGCCTTGCTGGGGCGCGAAAAGTCGGCGGGAACGGGATCTCGGGGTGCTGCTGGTGTTGGCGTAGCGGTGGGGTTGTCTGCCGTTTCAGATGTATGGGCAGGCGCGGAGACAGACAGAGCCAGCGTGGCCACTAGACATGCAGTCCATCGTATGCGGCAGGCGGGTAGCCAGGAACTCTTGGGTTGTGGCATGGGCATGGTGTCGGGAGTTGGTGGGACAGGGTCTTCAGTCCTGCTTGCGCAGTCGGGCATGCGTGTAGAAGGTGTTGCCCATGAGCGTGGCGTGCACCTTGAAATCCGGACCGGGCGAACCACTGCCTTCCGATCGCCAGGCATACAGGCCGGTGCTTGTGGGATCCGCAGCGAGCGGTTCGGAGGCAACAGTGATGGCCGCTTGTACAAACTGCTGGTACGCCGTCCGCTTGCCATGCAGGCCGTTGTTGGCGATCTGCAGGTAGTCCGTGAGGTTTTCCTGCATGTTTTGGTTCAGCGTGGGATAGGTCGGAAAGCCATGGAACTGCACCATGCCTCGGTCGTTGGCCTTGATGATGTCGGCGATGGTGGTTGCACCGCGGGCCATGAACTCCTCGGGCTTGCCGCTCTTGAGCCGGTTCTCGATGACGCGGCGCATCCAGCGCATGGACGTCAGGACGTCGGAAGCTTTCCATGCGACGTTTCGGGGGGCGCCGTCTGGCGAGAAGTTCTCGGCCAGCAGCAGGCGTACCAGCATCCCCTCCGTCGTCTTCTCCGCAGGCAGCGAAATGCTCTTCTCCACCTGCACGGTGATGGCTGCGGGCATGACGCTGAGCCCGGTTCCCTGCACCGCCACGATGCTGAGCTTGGTGAGCCCGGGCTGCTGCGCCACGAAGTCGAATTGCCAGCTGTCGGCGCGGGCGTTGTGTACGGGGGGCTGGGCCGCAAGAATGCTGGGCGCATCGATCCTGGCGCCCAGCTTGTAGGTCTTGGCGACGGCCTCGATCTTGACGCGCAGGCGGTTGCCTTCGACCAGCGTCAGCGTGGAAGGGACCGGTGCGTTGTGCAGGAACTTGATCTGTACGGTGGGCATGTGTGCGAGCAGGGAAGTGGTGATTCAGTGGTTCGGTGATTCAGTGGCTCGAGGACTGGGGCCGGGGCCGGGGCGCCGGCCCCGCACGGGCTGGCGGCGCTGGCGCAGCCAGGCTTCGGGGTCCAGGCGGAAGTCGCGCGCGTCCTGGGCGGGCTCGGCGTGGGTGAGCCAGGTGGTCCAGCCCAGCTGGGTGCTGCTGCCCAGCCGGGCGGCAGGCACTTCCTGGCGGCGCAGCACCAGCACGTAGTCCCAGGCGAATTCGATGCCCAGGTAGTTGCGCACCCAGTCCACCAGGGTCTGGAACAGTGCGGCCTGGGGCAGCAGCTGCCGGTATTGCTCCAGGCCCAGCGGGCCGAGCACCAGGCGGAACTTGCTTTGCGCATCGGGCACGCGCGAGCCCACGACGGCGTCCACGCCCAGGCGCGAGTTGCAGGGGCGGCCCTGCAGCCGGGTCTGCTGCTCGGGCTCCAGCTCCAGGTGGTGCAGGCAGTTTTCTTCCAGCTTCACGGGAATCTGGAGGTAGTGCGACAGGGCCTGGCACAGTCCTTCGGGGTTGCGCGTCCAGCGGGTCAGATGGCCGGCCATGAAGCGCTTGGCGTGGTCGGGCACGTCGTCGCGCGCGCGCTGGCTGGGCAGGCCGGCGCCTATGAAACTGTCTATGTAGCGGCCAAAGGGGTCTTCGCCCGGGCGGTCCAGCGATGCGGTGGGCTGTGCGTCCGACCAGGCGCGGAACAGCAGCAGCAGCATGCGGTGGTGAAAGATGTCGGAAAAGCGTGCCAGCGTGGCGTCGTCATGCTGGCGCAGGCGCTCGCGCACGTATTCGGTAATGTGCGTGGGCAGCGGGCCGTTGGGGCCGTAGAGGCCGAAGTTCCAGACCGTCATGCGCTCGGGCTCGCCGGCGCGCGAGGGCAGGATTTCGGCAATGGTGGCGGGGGCGAAGGCCAGCGACGGGTCCTGGCCCAGGCGCAGCGGCTCGTCCTTGGGGCGCGTGGCCTGGCCCAGGCGCGGCAGCGCGGGATGGCGTGCCTGCAGGTAGCGCAGGCTGTGCATCAGGTCGAACTGGTAGGGCTTGGCGCTCAGGCGCTGCCAAAACAGGCGCGCCCGGGCGTCTTCGGGCCCGGTGGCCTGCACGGGCGCACGCGCGGGCGCTGGTACTGGAGCCGGAGCCGCAGACTGGAGGTGTTCCGGTTCGGGCAGGGGGGCGTGGGCAGCATTGCTCATATGCCAGGCCTTTGTCCGGGGCGCGGAGTCCAGCGCGCGACGGGGCCGCGCTGGCGCGAGTGCAACTGCAGCTCGGTGAAGCTGTTGACGCCCACATGGCGGGCGAAGAATCGCTCCAGCACATTGGACAGGGGCCAGGGGCTGACGCCGGCCATGGCTGGCTCGTCCACGCTCAGGTGTACGCCCACGCCGCGGCCGTAGACCAGTTGGCGGTGCTGGGGCAGGCGGCGCGTGATGGGTTCGATGCGCATGCCCTGGATGGCGGCGATCTGCCCGGCCAGCTGGTGGTTGCCCAGGTCCAGGTAAAGGCGCAGCAGCTCCTGCAGCGTGGCCGCGCCTTCCTCGTCGGACAGATCGGTCATGGCCAGGTAGTTCAGGCTCAGGTGGGAGATCAATCGCCAGGTCAGGCCTCCGTCGGCCACGGCGGGGATGGGCGCGCTGGGGCCGGCGATGGCGCGGGCCCATTCCACGGGCGCCGATTCCTGCAGCGCAAAGTCGCCGCCCGGCTGGTTGACGCGCATGAGCAGTGGCAGGTCGCGGTTGGTGCACAGGGTGTGCATGGACAGCTGCTTGAGGTCGTCGGAGAACGGGGCCTCGCGCTGGTCCACCAGGGAGATGAAGACTTCCGAGCCCAGGTACTGCGTGCGCGGGCCGCTGCGCAGGCTGCGCTCGGAAAACAGCCGGGGCTCGCGCCGCGTGGTGAAGTAGGCCTGCTCGGTGGAGTGCAGGCCGTGCGTGGATGCGTACAGCGGCGCGAATTCGCGGTCCTGGGTCTTGCCTTCGTGGTGGCCGGTGACGGCCTGCACGCCGTAGACCTCGAAGTCCAGCGGCCGCGTGCGGTCGGGAATGACGTGGTACTCGTGCACGTTGGAGGCCACATGCAGGCGGTCCGCCGTGTACTCGAACAGGTTGATGGCCGGAATGCAGTGCATCAGCAGCTTGGCCGCGTCGATCTGCGGCTCCAGCGTGGGCGCGGCGCGGCGCAGCAGCACGGTGATGCCCACGCCGTCATGGGCAATGCGGCGCATGCTGCGCGACAGGCCGTTGATCGAGAAAAACCGCTGCCGCGCGGGAAACGCAAAGTACTCGTGCAGCAGACGGTGGCCCTGGAAGGCGCGGTGCGAATAGGGAATCAGCGCCTGCTCGCTGTCATGGCCTTCGGCGCGCAGTGCATCGGGCTGCAGCACGTCCCAGACCTGGCGCGGGTCCTGCGGGTGGTGGACAACGATGGCCAGCGTCTGCGTGTGGATGAGTTCCTGCAGGTGGGAGGCGACGACATCGCCCGCATGGATGTAGACCCACAGCTGGTCCATCGCCAGCTGCATGCACTGCGAGGCGTCCAGCGTGGCCAGCTGCAGGCGCAGGTGGCCGCCGGCCTCGCCCAGCTGGGGCACCAGGGCATGGGGCAGGTCCAGCGCCGGGCCGCCCAGGCGCGCCTGGCGTATCTCCAGCGGCCACAGCGTCAGCGGCCCGCCGGTGCGGAATTCGCAGATGGTCTGCTCTTCCTGTGACTTGTGGGTGCGCAGCACGCTGCCAGAGGGCAGGGTGAAGCCGTCCACGAGGTTGCCTTCCTTGGCGCTGGGCTTGAGCTGGACCACCACCATGGATGGCGTGGGCGCCAGGTAGTGGGGGCAGACCATCTCCATCATGCGCTGGGACAGGCGCGGAAACTCCGCATCCATCTTCAGCTGGATGCGCGCGCTCAGAAAGCTGAAGCCTTCCAGCAGGCGCTCCACGTAGGGGTCGGCCACATCGGTGTCGTGCAGGGAAAGGCGGCCCGCCACCTTGGGGAAGGCGGCGGCGAACTCGGCGCCCAGCTCGCGCAGATAGGCCAGTTCGCGGTTGTAGTACTCGACGAGGCGGGGATTCATGGTGTGGGTGGCGGCGTCCGGGCTCAGGCCCTGAGGTTTTGCAGCGAGACCTGGCCGGTCTCCAGGTCCAGGCTGGTCTTGAGCAGCAGCTCCAGCGGATAGGGCATGGACCAGAACTGGCAGCGGATCTCGAACTGCAGCGTGTTGTGGTGGTTGAGCTGCTCGGTGGAGGCCAGCAGCGTCACCGCCAGCGTCTTGGGCAGGATGCGCGGCTCGAAGGCCAGGATGCTTTCGCGGATGCTGCGCTCCACATGGCTCCAGTCCAGCTCGGACAGCAGCTGGCCGGCCAGCGGCGGCATGCCGTAGTTGATGACCGAACGCTGCACATGCTCCAGCCCCTCCATCTCCACGTGGTCCCAGGCATCGCGCGCATTGAGCAGCCAGCCCAGATCGCGCAGCAGGGCCTCGCGCAGGCGGGATTCGTTCACGAAGACCGCATCGGGCCGCTCGGTGCGCAGATGGGGCTCATGGTCGGTCAGCCGGTCCAGCAGGGCGGGCTGCAGCCGGTCCTTGGCTGCGGTCGCCTGGTTCTGGCGCGTGCGCAGCGTGGGCATGGGGTTGAGGGGACTGGGGCGCATGGCTTGTTTCTTCAGGAACCGGCCGGCCGGGCAGCCGCCAGGGGGTTCACGGGCTCCTTCGCCTTCAACGCCGGGTCTTGGCGGCAGGCGGAAAGAGGGCGCGAACGGGCAGAGAAGATCTGAACGATCTGCTCCTTGTCATCGGTGGACACCTTCATGCAGGCGCAGCCATAGCCGTGGCTGCCATGGCCGGTACGCACCCAGTCACGGTCTGCAAAGCGGGGCCAGTCGCCCTGGGCCTGGTGGCCGCCCTGCACGCCAACGGTCCAGTCGGTATCGCGATCGGTCAGCGAGGCATTGGCGGGCGTGGGATTGTCGAACCAGCCGCAGCGCAGGGTGCCGGGCGTGGCGGCAACGGCAGCCCAGGGGCTCAGACATGCCATCGCAAGGACGAATGCCGCGATCAGGCCTGGCTGCTGGAGCTGCGGCATTTCAATGCGCATCGCGGCCCCCTTCGGAAGCGGTTGCCGCGCCGGCCAGCAGCGCCTGCTCATTGACCCATTCCCGGCTTTTGCCGCGCACGCACCATGCGGGGTTGCTGACCCAGTCGGTGAAGTACATGCTGGGATGGCCTTGAAGGATGTTGCAGCGCTCGTATCCCATCCGGGGCATGGCGTAGTGCTGCAGTGGCGCAACCACCAGAAAGGACACGGCAATGGAAAGCACATTGATGGCGAGGACGCCCATCAGTGCGTACTCCACCTTCTTGAGCACGGTCTTGCTGCAGGGGATGGCATTGGCGATGACCGCTGCAACCATCACCAGCGGGAAGGCGAGCGCTGTGATGGCCAGTGGCGACAGCGGCGTGATCCTGACGGCGGGCGCGCGATCGAGCAGGTCCCGGATGTCGGGCGCAATCTCCACCAGCACCAGGTACGCATTGGCCGCGAGCAGGGCCATGCCAAGGGGGATGGCCCAGATGGCGTTCCTGCGGTTCTGGCGGACGCGGTCTTGCATGGAGTATTCGGTCCCTGTCACTTCTGGCGGTTGATGCTGCACAAGAGGCCGGTACTGCCGGGGCCGGGCGCGCAGGCGATGTCGCCGTCGGGCTGCTGACCGTTGTCCTGGTTCAGCTTCTTCCATTCGGGCGACTGGGTGTTGACGCGATACAGGCCCTGGGGCGTGTCATCGGTCAGGGATTTCAGGGCGGAAATCACCTTTTGCTTGATCTGCCATTTCTGGTCGGCTGCATTCAGCGCCATGCCTGTGACCAGCACGGCCACGGCCATGGCGGCCAGCGGGAGCACGGCCACGGCGGTGGCGCCAGCCACGGCAGCGCCTATGCCAAGGCCCACCATGGTGGCCAGGCCGGCCTTGACGGCCTCCACGCCAATGCCGCCGACCAGGTCGTGCATGGTCTTTTCGTCGTTGAACATGAAGTCCAGCGACTCGATGAGGCTGGAGACCACCACGCCCAGGATGAAGCCGCCCCTGGCCACGTTCTGCAGCCCGCGCATGCCCAGGCCCATCTGCACCATGCGCGGGTTGGAGGCCAGGTAGCGCGTGCCGCGCAGCAGGTGGCCGCGCAAGCCCGCATGGCCCCTGATGATGATGTAGGTGCCGCTGGACGTGGTCTTGACGTAGGAGCCCACGCCGGCCATGCCCAGGGCCTGCAGGGTTCTGGCGATCATGTAGGCATCCATGGAGCCCAGGGCCGCAGGCGCGACCCAGGGCTCGCCCACGTTGGGGCTCATCACCTTGGTCCAGTACTCGCCCAGCGGCGTCTGCGCCAGGATGGCGTGCAGCCGGGAGGCGAGCCGCGGGTCGATGCGTGCCTTGTCCGCGAGGATGCCCAGGTACTCCAGGGGCGTGAGCACCAGGACATCCAGCTGGCGCCGTTCCATCTCATCGGCGATGGACTTGGCGTAGTTGACTTGGAAGAGGGTGAAGGCAATCGATGCGGACATTGTGGGCAGGTGTCTGGTCTTGCGAGTGGTTAAAAAGGGGCGGGGGATCAGCCGGCGGTGCTCAGCGTGAGCTGGCGTACCTGCAGCATGGGAAAGTCCTCGGAGTCGGTGACCCAGGTGCGCTGGCCATGGCCGGCCACGTGGCCCGAGGATTCGTCAGGATCGGAGGAGCCTGTGTCCAGCGGGCTCCACTGCGTGCGGCGCGACATGCGGACGGCATCGTCATCGCCGGGCACCAGCGGATAGCGCGCAGGCATGAAGCCCTGCAGCGCGCCGCCCTCGCGCAGCGTGACCTCGCAGGGCAGCCAGATCAGGTCGCGCAGGTCCTGCACGGGCTCGAAGCCGATCTGTGCAATGGCGTCGAAGGGCAGCCAGTAGTAGCTGCCGTGCGCCAGCAGCTCGCAAACGGGGCCCAGGCGGGTATCGCTGTCGGCCAGCCATTCGAAGCGGTGCTCGCCCATGTGGCCGGCCGTGGCGGGCGCCTCGTCCAGGGCGCGGGCACGCAGGTCCTGGGCGGCCGCTCCTTCATGGGCCAGGGCGTCGATCAGGCAGGCCAGCCATTGCGCGGGCTCGCCCATCAGGAAGGGCTTTTTCTTGCCGGCGAAGACCTCGGCGCGCAGCACTTCGCAGCGGATGGCCTCGCGGTAGGCGCGCGCCATGGGCTCGCACGACGGGTCGAGCTGGGCACACAGCTGCAGCTGCTCCAGCGCCTTTTGCCATTCGCCCAGCACGCACAGCAGCTGGAAGTAGTAGACGCGCAGGGGCGCCGAGGCCGGTGCCTGGCGGATCTGGTCCTTCAGGGCCTTGAGTTGCTCGTCCAGGGAAAGCTGTGAGGTGAAGCTGGGCAGGGGCATGGTGAAAATGCAGGAAAAAGAGAGGGGCGGGGTGCGGCTGCGCCCCGGTCAGTCGTCGTAGGAGCGGCAGCCCCAGCGCACGGCGTCGGGCGCCTCGCCGGCCACATGGCCGATGACGATGCGCGGTGGCGTCTCGTCCACGCCCTCTCTGAGCGGCATGGCGCGCGTGTACTGGGCGGGCAGCTCGCCAAAGCCTTCAAGATCCCAGCTGCTGCGCGCCTGTGGCCGGGCCTTGGTGCGCTGGACCAGCGCCTGCAGGCTGCCCGTGGCGCGCGCCGCGACAATGCTGCCGCTGCCGCCGCGCACGGTGATGGAGGACACCTGCGTTCCATCGATCTCCAACGGCGTGGCAAACAGATAAAGCAGGTCCAGGCTTTCGCCGGGCGCGCGGTCCACCACGGTCACGCCCTGGGCGCGCAGGCGCTGGGCCAGCGCTTCGTCGCGGCCGTCGGGAAACTCGATGCGGCAATGCAGGGCGTCGGTGAACAGGGTGGTGATGTCCGCTGCCGTTGCTGTTGTCGTGACGGGGGCGGCCTGCACCGTGGCGCAGGCCGTACCGGCCAGCAGCAGGGTGAAAAAAGCTTTGGAACAGGCGTTCATGGCGTGGCTCAATGGGCTCATCAGGGATGGCGGTAGATCTTGAAAGCGGGCTTGTGGGTGCGGTAGCCGGGCCCTGCCCAGAAGCCGTTCTGCTTGAAGTCCGAGATCCAGACGCTTCCGTCGAACATCTGCATGTGGCCGGCGGGCGATGAGGTGAAGCCCTGCATCACGGCCACATCGCCCTTCTTGTAGCCACCTTCGGGCATGGCGTCGTAGCGTGTGAAGCCGGCGGCCACCAGGCTGGTGCCGTAGTCCTTGGCATCGCGCGTGCGCTGTAGTGCGATGCCGCCAGCGCCGATCGCATCGCGCACATAGCGCGCGCAGTAGCCGGCCGAACTGGCACGGGCATTGGTCTGCAGGGTGGCGACGGCGTTGTCTACATTCCAGGGCATGAAAAGCCTCTCTGAGTTGGGTCCTGGAGGGGAAAGCTTCTCCAGGCCTGTTTCTTGTTATGGGGCCTGGCCCTGGTGCGAGCGTGTCGGCACCAGGAGCCAGGTGGGCGGGCAGTCTTACTTCGCGCCCTGCTTCACGGAAGGCAGCTTGGACACCAGGCGCAGCGACACGGTCAGGCCTTCCAGCTGGTAGTGGGGGCGCAGGAAGAACTTGGAGGTGTAGTAGCCGGGGTTGCCCTCGACTTCCTGCACCTGCACCTCGGCGGCGGCCAGGGGCTTGCGGGCCTTGGTCTCCTGCGAGGAGTTGGCCGGGTCGCCGTCCACGTAGTTCATGATCCAGTCGTTGAGCCAGCGCTCCATGTCGGTGCGCTCGCGGAAGGAGCCGATCTTGTCGCGCACGATGCACTTGAGGTAGTGCGCGAAGCGGCAGCAGGCGAACATGTAGGGCAGGCGCGCCGACAGGTTGGCATTGGCCGTGGCGTCGGAGTCGTAGTACTCGGCGGGCTTGGCCAGCGACTGGGCGCCGATGAAGGCGGCCACGTCCGAGTTCTTGCGGTGCACCAGGGGCATGAAGCCGTTCTTGGCGAGCTCGGCCTCGCGGCGGTCGCTGATGGCGATTTCCGTGGGGCACTTCATGTCAACGCCGCCATCGTCGGTGGGGAAGGTGTGGGCCGGCAGGTTGTCCACCGCGCCGCCCGATTCCACGCCGCGGATGGAGGTGCACCAGCCGTAGTACTTGAACGAGCGGTTGATGTTGACCGCCATGGCGTAGGCCGAGTTGGCCCAGCAGTACTTGCCGTGGTCGCCGCTGTCGGTTTCTTCCTCGAAGTCGAATTCATCGACCGGGTTGGTGCGCGCGCCGTAGGGCAGGCGTGCCAGGAAGCGGGGCATGGCCAGGCCGATGTACTTGGCGTCGTCGGACTCGCGCAGGCTGCGCCAGGCGGCGTACTCGGTGTTGGTGAAGATCTTGGTCAGGTCGCGCGGGTTGGCCAGCTCCTGCCAGGATTCCATCTGCATGATGGCGGGCGCCGCGCCCGAGATGAAGGGGCAGTGGGCCGCGGCGGCCACCTTGGCCATTTCACCGAGCAGCTCCACGTCGGGCGGGCTGTGGTCGAAGTGGTAGTCGCCCACCAGGCAGCCGAAGGGCTCGCCGCCGAACTGGCCGTACTCCTCTTCGTACACCTTCTTGAAGACGGGGCTCTGGTCCCAGCCCACGCCCTTGAAGCGGCGCATGTTACGGTGCAGCTCCTTCTTGGAGATGTTCATGACGCGGATCTTGAGCATCTCGTCCACCTCGGTGTTGGTCACCAGGTGGTGCAGGCCGCGCCAGGCGCCTTCGAGCTTCTGGTAGTCGTCGTGGTGGATGATGCGGTTGATCTGCTCGGACAGCTTGCGGTCGATCTCGGCAATGATGGCCTGCACCGTCTGGTAGGCATCGTTGGACAGCGTGATCGCCGAGCCCAGGGCCTGCTGGGCCAGCGTCTGCACGGCCGCTTCCACGGCTTCGCGGGCCTGGTCGGTCTTGGGCTTGAATTCCTTTTGCAGCAGGCTGCCGAATTCGCTGCCGGCCAGCGCCTGGGTCGATTGTTCGAGTTGGGTTGCGGTATTCATGACGTGCTTGCCTTCCTGATGTGCTGCCTCAAGCCTCGGATGCAGGGCCCGAGGCCTGCGGGGCAGTGATGTTGGGCGCGGCGGCCAGCGACTTGAGCAGCGCAGGGTCCTTGAGCACCTTGCCGATCAGCTCTTCGGCGCCCTGCTTGCCGTCCATGTAGGACAGCAGGTTGTGCAGCTGGGTGCGGGCCTCCAGCAGCGAGTTGAGCGCGCCCACGCGCCGCGCGATGGCGGCGGGGGAGAAGTCCTCCATGCTCTCGAAGCTCAGGTCGATGTTGAGCTTGCCCTCGCCCGTCAGCGTGTTGTCCACCTGGAAGGCGACGCGGGGCTTGATGGACTTCATGCGCGCATCGAAGTTGTCGATGTCGATTTCCAGGAACTTGCGGTCGGCGATTTCGGGCAGCGGATCGACGGGCTTGCCCGACAGATCGGCCAGCACGCCCATCACGAAGGGGATCTGCACCTTCTTTTCCGAGCCGTAGATCTCGACGTCGTACTCGATCTGCACGCGCGGCGCACGGTTGCGCGCGATGAATTTCTGACCACTCTTGCCGGTTTTGGTGAGCGACATGCGGGTGTTCCTTTCAAGAAAAAAATAGGTCGCAGAAGTAAAAAGCCTGGAGTCCCGCCTTGCGGCGGACCGAAGGGCTGAGGGTGCAAGAGGCCGTGTGGAAACAGGTGGACGGGGTGGGTGTCATGGGGCAGCCAGCTCCTTGAAAGCGAAGTCCGGGTCCAGCAGGTCCGTGTGTGGCCTTCATGTCTGCTGCTCCTGCAGGTGGGCGCCCGTGATCACTTCCACCTGGGCCAGGCTGTCGGGCGACAGCTCGCGCAGGATGTCCATGAAGCCCATGCGCATGAAGCGGGCGGCGCGGCGGATGAGCAGGGGGGCGGGGTTGGAGGGCTCGGTGCGCTCCACGAAGGCGGCGATTTCCAGCAACTGGGCAATCGCCTGTTCGCGGTTGCGCGCCGGGGCGGGTGCCGAGCCTGGCGCGGGGTGGGCCACCGTGCCGCCCTCTGTACCGGTTTGTGCGGCCGGATCGGCTTCGGCGGCCGTGTCGGCATCGCCTGTGGACTGGGGCTGCCATTGCTTGAGGGCCAGCAGCAGCTGGCGCAGGCCGTCGAGCTCGGGCTGCTGGTGGCTGGGCAGGTGCTGTTCGCAGCAGGCGCGGATCTGGTCGAGCTCCTGCAGCGCAGGGGTGACGGCCAGCAGGGTTTCGTGGCCCTCGGCATGCGCGCGGGCCGAGGCCATGCGCAATTCGTCGGCGGTCAGGTGCGGCAGGTCCTCGGGCACGTTGCCCTTGGCCATCAGTTCGGCGTCGCGCACGCTGATCTGGCCCAGTGCGCCGCGCAGGAAGTCGGCGTTGCGCAGGTCACGCACAAAGCCTGTCACGTCCGACAGGGTGCCCAGGGCATTCATGCGCATGAAGTAGTCGTCGCCATCCTCGGGCAGGGGGTGGACATGCTCCCAGTGGCGCTCCAGCAGGGCGCCGCACAGCTGCAGGCCCTGCAGCGTGCCGGGCAGGCCGTGCAGGATGGTCCAGGCACGGCACAGCAGCACGGCCACGCGCAGGTCCTTGGTGCGCTGCATCAGGGCCGAGGCCTGGCGCTCCACGTCGCGCCAGTCCGGTGGCTCGGCGGGGATGACGGTGTCGCCGAACTGCTGTTCTACCTTGCCCTGCGCAGCGCTTTCCATGGCCTGGAAATCGTTGTCATAGGTAAGGTCCGGGCCGCAGGGCGGCTCGGCGGCGGTCTCGGTCAGCAGGTCCTGGATATTGGCCATGGGCGGGTCGGTGTTGCTTGGGTATGGTGTGGAGTGGACGGTGCGATCTGGACGAACTCAGGCGCCCTTGAACAGCCGGGTGAACAGGCGGCGGTGCAGCACTTCGTGCTGGACCACTTCGTCAGGGGCGTGGCGCGGCGTGGCCGAGATCCACCAGACGGAGGTGGTGGAGCCCGGGCGCATGCAGGCGCGCCAGTCCATGCGCGGCAGGCGCGCGGCGTTGCCTTGCGAGGCGCCCATGTCAAGGTCCGCCAGCAGGCTGTGGATGGAGGTGCTGTCCGGCGCGCGGCCGTCCTGCTGGAACGGCCATTGCAGGGTGGCCAGCCGCTCATCGAGCTGCTGGGCTGACAGGGGCAGGCGCCGGGCGTCGATGAGCGCATCGCGTGCGCCGCTCAGAAAGCGTTCGATGTCCTGGTCCGACGCCGGCATGCCGGAGCTGCCGTCCACCGTGGCCATGATGGCCAGTGGAAAGAGCCGGCCGATGCGGTCGGAGCTGGGCCCGATCACGCCCACCATGGGCTGGCCCAGGATGGAGGCGGGGCACAGGAAGAACCACAGCGGCGAGTGCACGAAGCGCGTGGACCAGTTGTCGGCCGCATCGCTGCGCAGCTGGTCCATGCCGTTGCGCAGCCACTCGTCCCAGCGCATGGTCAGTGCGTGGGGCATGCGCCGGCCGACGAAATCGCCCTGGCTTGGCAGCTTGCCCCACCAGGCGGCGCAGGGTCGCTGGAGGGTCATGGCGTTCACAGCCGGTCCGGACATTCGAATTCCTCCATGGCCTTGAGCCGGAATGGGTTGAGGACGCTGCTGGTGGTGACTTCCATGCGCAGCTTGCGTCCGTCGATGGTGAAGATGGCCGTGAAACGCTCGGGCGAGTTGCCCGGCAGGATCTGGGCACGGTCGAACAGGCGGTGCAGCGCCCAGGGGCCTTCGGTCACGATGCCGGTGTTCTGGGCGCCGGCGGCCGTGATCTGCAGCCGGGCCTGGCCGGTGCCGCGCGTGCCGGGCCAGGAGACGGCCTTGGGGATTTGCGGGCCGTGCTGGTAGCGCACGATTTCGCCGTCCACGTCCAGCACCATCTGGGAGATGGAGGCGTCCATGTCCAGCGGCTTGATCTCCAGCCGGATGCCGGGCGTGTTGCCGCCTGCGCGGAAGAACACGTCGCGGATGGAGGCCGCGCGCTGGAAGGCGGCCAGCGAGGCAGAGCCTCCCACCGGCGTGCCGTCCACACCTTGCTTGAAGGTCCAGGGCACGGTGGAGATGTCCACCATGGTCTGCAGCTGGGTGCGGAAGAACTCGTCCATGGTGCCGCCGGTGGCGAACAGGCGGGCGAAGTCGTCCGTGGTCACGTCGCGCGTGGCGCTGCGCGTGAAGGGGTAGCGGCCCAGGATGGCCCGGCGGCAGAAGTCGCCGATGGTGGCGTTGAGGTTGCCGCCCAGCGTGCTGCGCACGCTGCTTCCCACGAAGGACGAGGTGGACGTGGCCAGGGCCTCGTACATGCTGTTGAGCGGAGGCGGCACGCGCTTGGCTTCCGAGCGCACCTTCTCCAGCGTGCCGCTCAGCGAGGGAGGCACGCCGCCGCCCTGGATCACCTGCTGGCGCGCCGAGGCGATGACGGCCGCCGCCTCGTTGAGCACCTGCAGGCTGGCGGTGATGGGCGCCGGGCCCGAGCCGTTGCTGGTGGCAAGGCGCCGGTATTCGCGGAAGCGGAAGTCCACGATGTCGGCCTCCAGCGTGCCGGTGGCCAGCATGCCGCCCACGTTCAGCGGCTTGCCGGTCAGGCGGCTGAGCTGGTGCTGTTCCTCGCGGATGCGCTGCAGTTTCTCGCCCAGCCAGCTGCTGGTGCTGCCCGAGCTGCCGCCTTCCTGCTGGTCCGGGCGGCGGGCCAGCGTGGTCTCGCGGGCCACGGCGCGGATGAACTGCTCCAGGCTGGAGTTGGCGGACGAGTACAGGCGGGCCTGCTCGCCGGCCTGCTCCAGCGAGGCCGTGCGTATGGGGCGGATGTCGGCCAGGAAGGTTTCCCACAGGCGCGCGTACTCCATCAGGTACAGGCGCTTGACCTCGTTGGCCAACTGGCCCGTGAGCACTTCCTGGGCCACGCTGCGCCGGCCTTCGGCCTGGCCCAGCACCCAGGTTTCCTCCTTGGCCAGCAAGGTGGTGACCTTGGGCAGCTCGTGCAGGAAGAGGCCGTGGTAGCCGTCATAGGTGAACAGGCCGCTGATGCCCTGGGTGAGCGGCTTGCCGCTGGCACGCGCAAAGACCTGGGGCGCCTCTGGCCCGCTGGCACGCACCACGCTGAAGTCGGGCGGCAGCTTGTCGCCGGTGTTCAGCAGCTGCTTGAGGCGGCTGTAGGCGCGCTGGGCGGGCGACATCTGGGCCAGGCGCTGGCGCACTTCGGCGACCAGGTTGGCGTCGATGGGCTGGGCGGAGACCACCACGCGGCCGTCGATGAGGCGGTCCAGGTGCTCGGACAGCTGGTCCACCAGGCCGGCCTGCACCAGATGCTGGGGCAGGGTGTTTTCCCAATCGCTGCGCAGCCAGGCCTTGACGAAGGTGGCGTCGAAGTGGTCGGGCTCATAGAGCATGAGATAGGCCTTGAGCGTTTCGTAGCTGGCCTCGGGGCTGCCGGTGCTGACCTGGCGCAGCGAGCGCGCGACATGGCTGCTCAGGCGCGGCAGCCAGGCGTCTTCCAGCAGGCGCAGGTAGGTGGCGTGGGCGGCCGTCTGCACCTTGGGCACCTGCAGCAGGCCCCAGCGCCAGCCCAGCGGGGCCGATTCCTCGAAGCGGCTGCTCTGCGCCACGCGCGCTGCGTGGTTGAGCATGGGCACCAGGGCGACCACGTTGTCGGGGTCGGTGGCCTTGGATTCCTCCACGGCCTGGCGCAGCGTGCCGGCGTTGTCGGCCACTTCGTTCAGGTAGCGCTGGTTGTTCTCGTAGCTCAGCGTCCAGGCCAGGGCCGCGCCGCCCAGGGCCAGCAGCAGCGCGCACAGGCCGGCGGCCTGCATCAGGCGCAGCTGGCGCTCTTTCTTGGCGTTGCGCCCGGTCAGGCCGGACTCGTTGAACATCACGTCCTTGAACAGCGACTCCAGGAAGTAGCTGCGGCCCTGCTGCGGCACGGCATCGGCCGGCAGGCGGCCACGCAGCGCAAAGCGGCGCGACAGGGCCGACATCACGCGGTCGAAGGGCATGCCCTCCTGCGTGCCGCTGGTGAAGTAGACGCCGCGCAGCAACGGTTTTTCCTTGAAGCGCGAGGCGGAGAACGCCGCATCCAGCGTGTCGCGCACCACGTCCTTGAGGCCGGCAAACTGCTGGGGCAGTGCGTAGAGCAGGCTGCGGCGCGCAAGGTCGGGCTCGGTCATCAGCCGCTGTGGCAGCAGGCGGTTGATCTGGGCGACCAGGGCGTCGAACTCCTCCATGTACAGGGCGCTGGCGGCCTGCGGGTCGCTGGCGGGCGAGCGCTGGGTCTTTTCGTCATAGGGATAGGTGAAGCCCCAGACCTGGGCGCGCTCCTCGCGGCTCATGGCCCCGAAGAACTCGTTGAAGCCCGCCAGCAGGTCGCTCTTGGTGACCAGCACGTAGACGGGGAAGCGGATGGTCAGCTCCTCGCACAGCTCGCTCAGGCGCAGGCCGATCAGCTGGGCCAGCTGGGCGCGCTCGGCGTCGCTGGCACTGAGCAGTTCCTGCACGCTGAGCGTGACAATCACGCCGTTGACCGGCTGGCGTCCGCGAAAGCGCTTGAGCAGCTGCATGAAGCCCTTCCAGGCTGCCTTGTCCTGCTCCGCATCGCTTTCCTGGGTGGTGTAGCGGCCGGCCGTGTCCAGCAGCACGGCCTGGTCGGTGAACCACCAGTCGCAGTTGCGCGTGCCGCCTATGCCGGGGATGGCGCGCTTGCCGAACTGGGCCGCCAGCGGGAAGTCCAGCCCCGAGTTGATCAGGGCCGTGGTCTTGCCCGAGCCCGGCGAGCCGATGATCAGGTACCAGGGCAGCTGGTAGATGTAGCGCTTGTTCCAGCGGCCGAACAGGCCGCCTTCGGTCTGGCCGAAGCGGGTCTTGCTCAGCGTGTCCAGGGCTTCCTTGAAGCGCGACTCCAGCTCGGCCACTTCCTCGGAGCCTGCTGCGGGCGTGCCGTCCGCCTCGCGCGGCGAGGTCAGGCGGGCCAGGCCGGTCATGAGGTGCTCGTTCATGCGCTGTGCGCGCCACCAGCGCAGAAGCAGGCGCAGGAACCAGAGGATGAACAGGCCGGCGATGATCCACCAGCGCACGGTGGGGCTGCCCAGCGGCTGGTAGGGCTGGATGAAGACGAGCGGGCCGACGAACCAGATGAGCAGGCTCAGGGCCACCAGGCCCAGAAGCTCCAGCATGTAGCGGTTGAACAGCCATGAGGCGATGCGACGGATCATGGGATCAGTTCCTGGTCTCGGGTGCGGCAGGCAGGGCCTGCAGTTGCTGGTCACGTTGCTGGGGCGCGACCAGCAGGACGATTTCCACCCGCCGGTTCAGCGCCCGGCCTTCTGCCGTGTTGTTGGGGGCGACGGGGTCGCTGTCGGCACGGCCCTCGGCATGCAGGCGCTGGCGGTCGCGCAGCGAGCCGCCCAGCATCTGGGACACGGCCTGGGCACGTTCCTGCGACAGGTTCCAGTTGGACGGGAAGCGCGCCGTGCGTATGGGCAGGTTGTCGGTGTAGCCATTGACGACGACCTTGCCCGGCACTTCGTCCAGGGCCGCTGCCACGCGGTGGATGACCTGCACGTAGCGGGGCTTGACGACGGTGGCGGCCGGGTCAAACAGGCCGTCGCCGCGCAGGATGACGGTGCTGCGGTCGGCCTCGTCGCGCACGCTGACCAGGCCTTCGCGGATCTCGGGCTCCAGGAACTGGCGCAGCCGCGGCTTGAGCGTGGCGACGGTGGCGGCCGCCGAGGTGCGCGGGAAGCGGATCTCGTTGATGGCGGCGAACAGGTCGTCCGAACTGTTGGACAGCCGGTAGCTGAACCACAGGTAGATGAAGAACGCCAGCAGCAAGGTGATGGCAGCCGCCACCCACAGCGGCACCATGGCCCAGGGCGGCGAGGCCAGGCGCTGCACGCCACGCCAGTGCACGGACAGCAGGCTGCTGCGGTCGCCGCGCGTGGATTCGATGAGCTGCAGCAGGCGCGCCTTCAGCGTCTCCAGCTGGGCGCGGCCGTTGTCGATCACGCGGTAGCGGCCTTCAAAGCCCAGCATCACGCAGTAGTACAGCAGCTCGATCAGGTCGATGTGCTGGTGCGGCGTCTGCACCAGGCGGGCCAGCAGCTGAAAGAACTTCTCGCCGCCCCAGGTTTCGTTGTGCAGGGCGACCAGCAGGCTGTGCTTGGGCCAGACGCCGGCACTGCCCCAGGGCGTCTGGGCGGCGGTTTCGTCCAGCACTGTGCAGATGCAGTAGCGTGCACCGATGATGGTTTCCATGGGCACGCCGCTGGCGCCTGCGCGCTGCTCGAACTCGCGGATGTGCTCGAGCAGCAGTTGTTGCAGCGCGCGCGGGTCCTCATTGGTGACCATGGCGCGGATCTGGGGGATGAGGTTCAGCAGCCGGTTGGCGGCGGCCACCAGCGGGTTGCCGCCGCTGACCACGTCGGGCAGGTTGGAGCGCAGCGGCTCCTGGCCGGCAGGCGCGGGCGCGGCGCTGGCCGCGCCTTCGGCACGGCCCGTGTCGGCGTCGCCGCCCCAGGGCATTTGGTGGCTGATGTTGGAACTGTTCATGTCGGAAGATGCGTCGCGCCGTCAGCGGCGGATGGCCCAGAACTCCAGTTGCAGGTCGGGGAATTCGCCGGAGACGTGCATGGCAAGGCCGCCGGAGCTTTGCAGCTGGTTCCACAGATCGTGCGTGGTGTCCACCTCGAAATAGTTGTAGCCCGCGTGGTAGGGAATCTCGCGCGGGGCAATGGGCAGGGGCCGCAGCGTGACGCCGGGCAGGTGCAGGTTCACCAGGTCGCGTATGCGCTCCACGGGGCCCAGCTTGGTCTGGGTGGGGAAGTGGGTGCGCAGGAATTCCGGCGTGGTCTGGGCATGGGCGGCCAGCACGAAGTCGCAGGTGGTGAGCAGTTCGGTGGACGGGATCAGCGCCACGCGCACGCCGTACTGGCGGTCGTGCAGCGGGATCTGGATGGCGTTTTGCTCCAGCACCGAGGACAGGCTGCGCCGCAGCTCCAGCATCAGCGGCGGGAAGCTGCGCCGCAGGTCGTCATGGTCGTAGGCGGGCAGCACCTCGGGGCGGCGGCGCTCGTGGTCGAAGGTGGTCAGCTCGGCGGCCAGGCGCAGCAGTTCCTCGAACAGGCGCTCGGGGTGGATGCTGGCGGTGCGCACCCAGTGCTGGGCCGCGCCCGTCCAGTGGTTGATGAGCTGCAGCAGCAGGAAGTCGCCGACCTCGCCGATGCCGCCGCGTTCGGGCTGGATCATGCGCTGGGCCAGCACTTCGCCGCGCTGGCGCAGCAGGCCGTGGATTTCCTTGCAGAAGGTGTTGAGCACCGAGCTGGGCCCGTTGTTGACCACGGTGGGGATGAAGCCGGGCTCCAGCAGCACGCCGCCGCTGGCCTGGCGCTCCACCACATGGGCCACGGGCAGGCTGACCCAGCCTTCGGTCAGCTCGTGGGCGGGGCGCAGGCTCAGGCGCAGCCGGCCCAGCTGCACCTCGGCGGGCTGGGCACCCACGTCGTTGCTGTCCGCCACTTCGGTCACGTCGCTGAGATAGCGCGCAGGGCTCTGGGAGCCTTCGCCAAAGGTCACTTCGCTGCCCGAGAAGCGGCGCAGCGGCAGCGCCAGGTGGACCACCACGTCCTTGAAGTCCTTGCCGATGTCCAGCGGGGTGGGCGCCTCGTCGTCGCCCGGCAGCTGGAACGGCGTGCCGTCGGGCAGCACGCCGTGGGCCGAACGGATTCCCAGCTTGCCCATGCGCAGCAGATCGGTGTCCAGCTCCAGTTCCGAGAAGCCCCAGAAAAAGGGCTGCCCCGGCAGGCTGCGTGACTGCAGTTGCCGGAACAGGAAGCGCTCCTGCTGCTGGAAGTGCTGGGGCCGAAGGAACATGCCCTCGGCCCAGATGACTTTGCGTTGCCAGACCATGGTGGATAGATGTGCGTTTATTGGGATGCGGGTTGAATGCGGACGGTGACCTCTTCGCGGGTCAGGTGCACCTGGTAGCGCACGGGCTGCAGCTTTTCGGTGGAGCCCATGCCCCACCAGCGCCGGCGCAGCTCCACGGAGTTGGGCGCGACGGCCGAGGCGCGCCAGGTGCTGCGCTCCAGATCGCGGTAGGCGGCGAACAGGCCGAAGGCGCGCACATCGGGGTTGCCCTTGCGCTCAATCACCTGGCGCTGGCCGGGCGCGACCAGGAATTCCTCGCGCCGCACGAAGTCGCTGCCCAGCTGGCCGTCGTCCTTGTCCTGCAGGTCGAAGAAGCCGGCGCGGTCGAAGGCGGCGGAGGCGCGCAGCTCGTAGATGCGCAGCAGAACGGGCTTGGGAATGCCTTCACGGTCCGGGTTGATGTCCATGTCCGCCACCACTTCGAATATGGCGGTGGGCACGGCTGTGGGCGCCACTTCGGGCGCGCGGCTCAGGGGGTTGAGGGAGCCGCAGCCGGCCAGGCCGGTCACCACGGCCGTGCCCAGGCCCAAGGCGCCCAGCGTTTGCAGCGCCTGCCGGCGCCCCTGCGATCCCTGCGGTTCCTCTGATCTCCACATGGCTTCTCCTGTCTCGATGTCAGTCATTGGTTTCACGCGGGCAGATCCACACCGTCAGCGCACTGAGGTTGTCCTGGTGCGGATTGCCGCTGGATACGACGCGGCCGACCATGCGCTGTATCCATTCGTCGGGGCGTTGGCTGGCGGCCAGCAACTGCTCCATTTCCGACTCGTGCATGCCTTCCCACAGGCCGTCCGAGCACAGCAGGAAGACATCGCCGGGCTCCAGGGCCACGGCGTCGGCGCGGATGCTGGGCGGCACCTGGCCCTCGGCGCCAATGGCGCCGGCCAGCACGTTGCGGTTGGGCAGGCGGCGCGGGTCGTTCTCCTCGTACAGGCCGGCGTGCAGCAGCTGCTGCACCAGGCTGTGGTCTTCGGTGCGCAGGTGCATGCGGCCCGCGCGGAACCAGTACAGGCGCGAGTCGCCCCAGTGCGCCCACAGGGCACGACCCTGCTCGGGATCGATGCACAGCACCACCACGGTGGCGCTCATGTGCATGCGCGAGACCGAGGTGGACTGCTGGCCGCTGACGCGGTGCTCCGCCTGGGAAATCAGGGAGGCCAGGCTGGCTGGGGCGAACAGCGGGTTCTCCCGGAAGCCTTCCAGCACGGCCTGCACGGTGAGCTGGGCGGCGAGCTCGCCGTGCCCGTGTCCGCCAGCGCCATCGGCCAGCGTGCAGCACAGGCCGCCGGCGCCCAGGTCCATCAGGCCCATGGCGTCTTCGTTGCTGGAGCGCCTGCCGCTGTGGGAGGCGCTGGCCACCTGGATGCTGTAGCGGTGGCCGGCTCCGTCGAGGTAGGCGATCACGGCTGGCCTTTCACGGACTGCTCGGCGTTTTCGTAGGCCTCGACGAAGGTGCGGCCCGAGAAGGCCATCAGGTCGTCCTCGGCATGGCGGCGCAGTACGTCGAAGTTGTGCTTGTAGTCGTCCCACAGCGCGGCCTTGCGGCCATTGGTCAGCAGCTTGTCCAGCAGGCCGGGGTTGGTTTCTGTGCGGCGCTCCAGCTCGGTCGGATCGAACCGGGTCAGGGCTTCGGCATAGGCGGCGCGGATGCCGGCCATCAGGGCCAGCTGGTGCACATGCAGGTCCTGGAAGGCATCCTGCATGGCAGGCAGCGGCTTCATGAAGCCCGGGAAGGTCTGGTGGACCATCTGCATGAGCACGCCCTCGGAATTGGGCAGGAACTTGAGCGGGTTGTTGGCCCCCGTGGCAATGATGGTCACGCCGGCGCGGAACTCGCGCTTGATCTCGGAGCGCGCGGCCAGCAGGTCGATGGTTCCCTGCACCGCAATGCGCAGGGCTTCGCCGAAAGTGCGCATGAATTCCGGTGTGACCTCGAAATGGGTCTTGGCCGGGTTCAGGCCTGCGCCCTCCATGAAGGCGGCGGCCAGTGCCTGCAGATCGGCGTTGGCGGCCGGCTGGGGCTGCACGGGAATATCGACAGGCGCGGCGGTGGAGGGCAGGGCGCCGATGGGGATGGCGGCGTCGCCCTGGCCGAGGATGCTGGAGGCCGCGGGGATATTGAGGTTGACACCTGCGTCAAGGGGGGCCGAGGCAGCGGCAGCCCTGGCGACGGGCGCAACGTGGGCAAGACCGGACTTGAAGAGGTCCAGATCCAGTCCATTGGTGGGCAGCAGACCGTCCAGCGCGGCCGGCTCGGCGGGGATCTGGGGCACGGGCGCCGGTGCAGGCGCAGCAACCGGAATGTCCTGTGCCTGCGTCGGTACCTGCGCGTGTACCTGCGTCTGTGCCCGTGCCTCTACCTGTACAGGAAGCTGCTCCTGCACTGCAGGAATCACGGTATCGATCACAGGCGGGAGTGAGTGCTGGGCCGGTGCTGCCGCCTCCTGCGGTGGCACCGGCTCTGCGGGCTGTGCATGCGACTGCATGCGCGGCAGATTGAAGGCCTGGCCCAGTTCGGAGCCCCGGCCCGAGGCCTGCTGCAGCGGCTGCGCATCGGGGGGCAGGCCGCCCTGGTCGAACAGCGCAAGCGGGTCGAGCTTTTGGGATTGCTCGAAGCACGAAGGCAGGCCGGTATGGGAGGCATCATGCAAGGCCTCGGTGCTCAGGCCCTTGAGCGGCAGGGTGTGGACCATGCCGTCATGGCGCTGCTGTATCAACTCGCCCGTGCCTTGCGATGGCAGGCCGGCCCAGCCTTCCTCCTGCTGCCGAGCCTGCTGGGGCGGCGGAGCAAAGGGGTCGAAATCATTGGGGATCAGCAGGGGGCGATGCTGCGGCTTGGCGGGCTGCGGCATGGCCAGTGCAGCCTGCTCGGGCGGGATGGCGCTCTCGATCGAAGGCACGGCAGGGGTCTGGATGGCATCCAGGCTCAGTGCCGTCAGGCCTTCCCAGGGATCGGCGATGCCGGGGGCGGCGGCAGGCAATACGTCTGCCAGCGGCGCTGCCTCTGCCGGCGGCGTTGCTTCCGGCAGCGGGGGCTGGGCGGCGACGGGAGGCGGGGCGGCTGTGGCGGGTGGGGCCGCTGCCTGCGTTGCTTGCGCGGCTTGTGTGGCTTGCGCGTTTTGCATTGCAGCCGAAGGCGGTGCCTCGAAAGGTGTGCCCGGCGCCACGGCGGCCAGGGTGTAGGCGCCGATACGGATGCGCGCGCCCAGGGGCAGGCCCACTTCCTGGCCCGAACGCACGGGCTGCTCTGCCACCCAGATGGGATCACGCTCGCTCAGGTTCGCAACAAAGGCTCCCTCGGAATCCAGCCTGACCATGGCGTGCACGCGCGCGACGGAAGCGTCCGGGTCCGAGATGATGAGCTTGTTCTGGCCACTGCGTCCGATCGTGCCGCCGGCCATGCCGAATACGGCATGCCAGTGGCGATCGACCGGAACGCCATCGTGGTCCACGACCCTGAGTTCGATTTTGTCCATGGAGTCTTAGGCTAGGCAGTTTTCAGGAAGCGTCGGGATGCCTCAGGAGGCTTTGCGCGCGGGCGCAGGGCGCTTGTTGCGCAGCGCGGCACGGGCGTTGTTGAACTCCCGGCCCCAGATGGGGTGGCCCTTTTCGGCCTCCGTCAGCTGGAAGGTGGGGTCCAGGGCCAGGGCCATGTCGAAGTGCTGGCGGCAGGGCTTGCGGCGGCCTTCCACGCAGTGGCTGAAGGCGATGTACTTCAGCGCCTTGACCTGGCTGCTCATGGGCAGTTCCTGCGCGGTGGACAGGGGCGTCAGCGCCGTGATGGCGTCCTCATAGCGGCCGTCCACATAGAGCTGGATGGCTTCGACCAGCTCCTGCTCCTTGATCACCACGGGGTCCACGGGCTTGACGGGCTCCGGAGGCTGGACCACGGTCGGGGCCGGCTCGGGCTCCACGGGCTTGGGCGCGGTTTCACACGCGGCCAGGCCGAAGGCAACGGCCAGGGCAAGGGTCAGGCGCTGGATGGAGTGAGGAATATTCAGGGTCATGGACATGGTCAGCGGGCATCAAAGTCATGGGAAAGGGTCACCGACTGGCCGTCGGTGATGCGAATCACCTGCCGATAGCTCTCGAAGCCGGGATTGCGCAGCTCCACCGTGTGGGAGCCTGGCGCCAGCTTGAGCAGCACGACGGGAGGGGTGACGCCGGACGGCTTGCCGTTGATCAGCACATTCGCCCAGGGGCTGACCCTCAGGCGCAGGTTGTGATCTGTCCGTGGCGTCTCAGACCGTGCGGCCAGCGCGGCGGAGCGCGCTGGAGCAAGGCCGGGTGTCAGGGCGGTGATCGAGGTGATCACGCGGCTGTTCAGTGCAAAGCCACCGGCCGTGGGTGCCGCAGGGGCCGTGCGCAGCCGCTGCGCGGAAGGGCAGCGCTGGATCCAGCGGTCCTGGGCGCGGCTGTAGGCGTCCCGCCACGGCGTACCCGTGGTTTCGTAGGCTTGCAGTGCAAAGCCCGGGTGTGCGGAGAACGCGGAATCGAAGGCCGCCTCGCAGCGCGCCCATTCCTTGTGCGTGCAATAGGTGTAGGCCAGGTACTTGTGGGCGGAGGCCCGCTCCATGGGATCGGCCAGCCCGCCAAACAGCGCAGCCTGCAGCGCACGCTCGGCCTGGGCCAGGTCGCGCGCCTCGAACAGCGCAATGCCCTGCGCCAGCTGCGGGCGTCCTGCCGAGCCGGTTTGGGCGGGCGCGGTCTCTTCGCATGCCGCCTGGGAATGCGCCAGGCAGGGCAGGCCGAGCACTGCAGTGCACAGCATCCATCGCCAGCGGTGGTTCATCAGTCGAGCCATGGGCCGCGCTCATTCGAAAAGATGGTTCACGGTCACCGACTCGCCCTTGGTGACCGTGATGGTCTTGGTCACCGTGGAGGCCGCACCCGGGTTGCTGATGTCGATGCGGTACTCGCCCTCTGGAAGCTCCATCTGGGTCAGCGGCGGGCTGGTCCGTGCCGGGGCGCGGTTCACGGAGACATAGCCCCAGGGCACGACCCGGAACACCACCTTGCCCGTGGCCGCTGCGGGCTTGACGGGGCGGGCTTCGGTCTTGGGCGGCTCGGTGGGCAACGGCTCGGACCCGGTGGCCACCGTGACGGGGACGACGGGCGTGCTCTGCTCGGGCTGCGAAGGGGCAATCTCGGGCAACGCGGCCTGCTGCTCGGGCGAGGTCATCGGCTGCACCTGCTCCGTGGAGGCCAGCGAAGCCTCGTTGAGCAATTGCTTGAGCAGCGCCTGGGCCTCGGTGCGGTGCTGTCCTTCGGGGAAGCTGTCCAGGTAGTCCTGCAGGCGGGCCAGGCTGGACTGGCTTTGCGCCTGCTGCCAGGCCAGGCTGTCGCGTGCTGCCAGGGTCTTGGCGCGTGCCTGGTCCTGGGAATGGTCGTACCACAGCACGCCGCCGCCCGCGATGGCAGCCAGCACCAGGGCGCCGATGGCCAACGGTACGGCCATGCTGCTGCGCCTGGCCTTGGGCGCTGCCTGGGCCCCCGCAGCTGGAGGCCGGGCAGCCGGAGGCTTGCCTTGGACGGCCGGCGCTGCGGCGGGCTGCTCGGGAACGGGTGCAGGTGGTGCAGCCGGAACCGGGGCCTGACCCGTAGCCTGAGGCGCCGGCATGCCCGGCAGTGCCTGGTCGATGTCGATGAACGGCCCGTTGCCCAGGCCCATCGGGTCGGCTGCAGAGGCCTGGGGCGCAGATGGGGGAGCCATCTGAGGCGTTGCCATGGCAGCAGGCGTGGGGGCCGGTGACGCAGGGGCTATGGGTGGAATCGTTGCAACAGGCGGCACGGGCGGCACAGGTGCCACAGGTGCCACAGGTGCCACAGGTGCAAACGGCATGACCGCCGCCACGGGCGCAACCTGCGGGTTGGGTGCGGGAACGTAGGTTTCCGTGATCGGCAGGAACCGGGGTGCCTGCGCCGATGCCGACTCGCTGGCCATGGCGGCCTGAACGGCCGCAGGCGTCGTGATCGGGATGTAGATGGGGCTGGGGCTGGGGCTGGGGCTGGGCTCCACAGGCGCAGGCGCCGCCCGGTTTTCGGCAGACAGGCCCAGCAGGCTGCGCAGTTCGGCAATCGACTGGGGCCGGTCCTGCGGGCGCACGGCCAGGGCTTTTTGCATGCCCTGCAGGAAGGCGTCGGAGTAGCCGGGAACCTGCTCGGAAGTCAGCGGCTGCATGGGGTCCGTGACCATGCGCGCCACCGAGGTGGCAGGAGTGCGGCCCGTGGCGGCCTGGTGAATGAGGGCGCCGACCTGGTAGATGTCCGTCCACGCGCCCTGGGGCATGGCGCCATCGTCCACGTACTGCTCGATGGGCGCAAAACCGGGCTTGAGCACCATGGTCAGCGCCTGGGTCATGTCACCGATGATGCGGCGCGCGGCGCCGAAATCCAGCAGCACGGGGCTGCCATCGCGCTGCACGAAGATGTTGTCCGGCGCGATATCGCGGTGGAAGCAGTCCTGTGCATGCAGGACCTCGAGCACATCGAGCAGCGGGGCCAGCAGGGTGCTGAGCTGGGCCTGGTCGATGCGGCCCGACGATGCCTGCAGCACGCGGCCCAGCGTCTGGCCCTCGTAGTGGCGCATCACCATGTAGGCCGTGCCGCCGGCTTCGAAGAATCGGTAGACATGCACCAGGGTGGGGTGCGAGAAGCGCGCCAGCAGGCGGGCCTCGTTGATGAAGCTGCGCAGCCCGGCGTCGAACGCGCCACGGTGCTGCGAGCGCACATGCACCTGATGGGAGCTTTGCCGCCCGGCCAGGGCCGAAGGCATGTACTCCTTGATCGCGACCTCGCGGTCCAGCGAGAGGTCACGGGCCTTGTAGACGATGCCGAAACCGCCTTCGCCGATGACATCGAGCACGCGGTATTCGCCAATCTGGACACCTGCCGGAAGGCAGTTGGTCGAACATGCTGCTTCGCTATCCATGCAATCCCACCCAAGATGTTGTTTCACACCCTGGCGGGCGATGTCTGTCGCGCAGCCAGGGTGCCGAACCTGTTCGAGGCCATTGGACAAGGAGAAAGCCGGCATCACACCGGCAATCTGTCTCTGTAAACCGTTGGTTTTCCTCAATCAGCCTATTGTCTGAAGCCAGGGGCCAAAGACGAGCGTCATGGATTCGTCATGAATACAAGATCGTATTTCAATCGGACTCCGAATGCGGCGTGAGTGTAGCTTGAGTTCCGCAAAAAGCCATGACACGAATCGAATGGATATGAGGTGGATACATTTTTTTTCAGATGTATCCGCCGTAACAATTCAGTCTGCTCAATTGTTTGTATTTTGCCGGCCTTATCCACTATCATCGCGGCTCCAACAAAGGAGGGCGGTTCACGACAGTGAGGATTGCAGGCGATTGTCAATACATTCCTTGACCATCCAGGGTATGCGCCGCACTGATCTGAATCACGTGTTAAGTGAATCGGTTTCGTGCGCTCTACCCGAGAGTGGTTTCCCCTTTGTTCGCGTGTGAACCATCCGATGCAATCAGGCTATTGGGTTGCATGCGAACGTTTAATCCATTAGTTCGAGAGGTGTGCAATGTCCGTTGATATGTTCATGAAGGTCGAGGGCGCCAGTGGCGAGTCCCAGGATTCCAACCACAAGGGCTGGACCGACATCGACTCCTTCACCTGGGGTGCTACCCAGCCCAACACCATGTCCAGCGGGGGCGGTGCCGGCGCCGGCAAGGTGAGCTTCCATGACCTGAACGTCATCGCCAAGGTGGACAAGTGCTACCCCGCCGTGCTCAAGCACTGCGCCACGGGCAAGCACCTGGGCCAGGTCGACATCTCGCTGTGCAAGGCCGGCGGCTCGCAGATCGAGTTCACCAAGATCACCCTGACCGACGTCATGGTGACGAACGTGACCGTCAGCGGCGCCAACTCCTCTGACACCGTGACCGTGAACTACTCGTTCCAGGCTGCCAAGGTCAAGACCCAGTACTGGGAACAGACCAACCAGGGCGGCAAGGGCGCCGAGAGCCAGATGGGCTTCAACATCAAGGAAAACCGCGAAGCCTGAGCTTCCTCCCGCAGCTGTGCTGCTGCGGCAACCCGCGTCGGACGCGTCTGGCGCGGGTGTTGCCGTGGAAGTGCGGGAATATGGCCTCCATCTATCGATGGAGGCTTTTCAGTATGGAAAGCCGAAATCGGGCTGTTGAAGGAATATCGGAGAGACGTGCCTTGAGGCCGCGTGGGTAACCGCGTGCCTGGCTGGTTTTTGTGTCATTTTTTTGACGTGGGCCAGCTTTCCATTCCTGTCAAAAGCTGAATGTCGTCAGGCTTGTCAATCTTTGACAAACACAAAAACCCATGGCCGCGGGCATGGGGAATCGACTTGCTCGCTGCACTATCAATGTGCAGAAAATTTCTGATAAAAATGGATTGCCGTGGATATGCGCAGGATTACCGCGCGTGGGTTCCTGTGTCTATTGATCAGGCACATTGAATGCCTGGTGCCGGGCCTGCGAACCGTTGTGGTGCGTTTGGCCCGTACTGCGGCGAGTGGCGGAGCATACACGAACATCGGACGTTGTCGAGAATATTTTTGCCGGTCCAATTATTAAAACGCAATTCGTTTCTTTAATAAATTCCACTGCCAACTTGTGTACAAGAAAGAGTACTAAATGCGTGAATGGACCATTGCCCATTGCCGGCGTGCAAATCCGTCAGAGAGATTGCAGCAGCAATCGGCGTATACCCTGTCACCGGCTGCAAATCTGCACGGTGCCGAAGGCATGGCTTCGCACTTTTCCACCGCCTTGCGCCGGGTCCTGGCTGGACTTTGCTGTCGCCAACGGCAGGGGTGGTGTTCTCCAACCGGCATGGCAGTCGCATGAGCATCGCGGTTGCCTCCCCGCCCGTGTGCGAGACGCGCCAGGGGCCTGCAAGCAGCGCGCACTCGCTGGCCGCGCAGATCTACGCTTGCCTGAAGAACGACATCTTCGACTTCCGCCTGCTGCCCGGCGACCGCTTCAGCGAGGGCGAAATCGCCACGCGCATGCAGGTCAGCCGCACGCCTGTGCGCCAGGCGCTGTTCTGGTTGCAGCGCGATGGCTATGTCGATGTGCATTTCAAGAGCGGGTGGCAGATCAAGGCCTTCGACTTCAAGTACTTCGAGGATCTCTATGAGGTGCGAACCCTGATGGAGACCAGCGCCGTGGCCAGCCTGGTGGGCGAATCGCTGAAGTCATTGCAGCCGTTGCGCGAAGTCTGGTGCGTGCCCGAGGAGCAGCGCGAGACCGACCCCGCCGTGGTGGCCTCGCTGGACGAGGCCTTCCATACCGGCCTGGTGGCTGCAACCGGCAACCAGGAGATGGCGCGCATCCACCTGGACATCACCGAGCGCATCCGCATCATCCGGCGCCTGGATGTCATCAAGCTGCCGCGCGTCTCGGCAACCTATGACGACCATGCCGCCATCCTCGCGGCCATCGAGGCTGGCGATGCGGCGCGGGCCCAGTCCTGCCTGAGGGAGCACATCGCCGACAGCCGGGCCGAGGTCAAGCGCATCACGTTCTACATGCTGCAAACGGCGCGCGAGCGCTATGGCGCCCTGACGCAGATGGCCTGAGGGCCGCAATGTGTTGGTGGAGGGCCTCTTCGGAGGCCCTTTTTCATGGCCGGGCCGCTGCGGGAAGGCGGCGGACATCCGTTCCGGCGCAGCAAAGCCTGCAAGTCGTGGGCAAGGGGCCTGCTTTTCCCCGCATCGCTGCGGCGGCGTCCCGGTAGTCTTCCTGCCAAACCGTGGACGGGCCTCGCGCCCGCGCCATCTGCCAACTCACAGGGAAGAGAACATGAGCATCAGAACCGACAACCTGAATGTGCAAAGCCTGCTGGCCCGCGCCCAATCGAAGCTCAACAGCACGACGCAGGCGGCTTCGGATTCGGCCGGCAAGAAGAGCGCTGCGGAGACCAGCGCCACCAAGACGGACAGCACCAAGACGGAGACCACCGAAGCGGAGAAGGTCCGCAAGCTGGCGCCGTCGCTGACCAAGGCGCACGAGCGTATTGCGGCCCAGGCCCAGGCGGGATCGACCTCGCTGTCGGCGTTGGGGCAGTTCAAGTCATCCCTGGTGGACCTGGCCTCGGCGGGCAAGGATGTGGCCGCGCTCTCGGCCACCAGCACCACCCAGTCGGTGCAAGGCGCGCTGGAAAAGCTGGTGGCGCGCTATAACTCCAGCGTTGCCAAGGGCAGCGTGAGCGCGGCGGCCGGTTCTTCCACCGATGTGGGGGCCACCCGCGCCCTGCGCGAGTTGCGCTCGGCCATCATGAGTGTCACGGGCAGCGCGACTGCGCCCAGCCTGGGCAAGCTCGGCATCGTCCAGCGCCAGGACGGCACGCTGGCGGTGGATGCCAAGGCCCTGGAAAAGTCCATGGCCGCCGATGCCGCCGGCGTGACCTCGGCCCTGGCCGGCATTGGCAAGGCGGTGGAGAGCAGCGCCAACTCTGCGCTGTCCACGGGCAGCCGCCTCAGCTCGTCCATGGCCAGTCTGGGTGACCGGGTCAAGACGCTGCAGCAGCAGCAAAGTGCGGTGGTTGCCACGGCCGAGAAGCTGGGCGACTCCCTGGTCGGTTCGGCCAACTGGAACCGCATGGTGCTGGACGCCTACCTCAAGAACTGATTTCAGCAGCATCCCCGCCCTGCATCCTGCTCCCGGAAAACATGAAAAACCTGCGCATCGGCCTCCGTCTCGGAGGCGGCTTCACCATTCTTTTGCTGATCATGCTGTTGATCAGTGTCACCAGCATCGTCAGCATGGGGCACATGGCCCGCTCGACCACGGAAATCACCGAGGTGGCCCTGGCCAAGGAGCGGATGATCAGCGACTGGTTCCGCAACATCCACTCGGGCTCGCGCCGGACCACGGCCATTGCCAAGAGCAGCGATCCTTCGCTGGCCACCTTCTTTGCCGAAGACGCGGCCGAGTCCTCGCGCCAGTCGGGCAAGCTGCAGGACCGCATCGAGCCGCTGCTGCAGACGCAGGAAGAAAAGGACATCTGGGTCGAGATCAAGAAGGCGCGCGCCGGCTACCTGGCGGGCCGCGACGTGGTGACCAAGGCCAAGGCCGAAGGCCGTGCAGAAGATGCCGAGCGCCTGTTCACCCAGGAGTACCAGCCCGCCACGCAGCGCTATATAGAGATCGTGCAGCGCCTGCTGGACATGCAGCGCGCCGCCATAGACAGCTCCGCCGGTGAAGTGCAGGTGCGCTTTTCTGCCAGCCGCGCCACCATCATCGCCGTGGTGTCCCTGGCGGTGGTGCTGGGCGCGCTGGCCGCATGGTGGATCACGCGCGGCATCACCGTGCCGCTGGCCGAAGCCCTGCGCGTGGCGCGCACCGTGGCCAACAACGACCTGACCAGCCGCATCACCGTTGATTCGCGCGACGAAACCGGCCAGTTGCTGCAGGCGCTGCGCCAGATGAACGACAACCTGGCCCAGGTCGTGGGGCAGGTGCGCTCGGGGGCGGACAGCATCGCCACGGCTTCGGGCGAGATCGATGCGGGCAACCAGGACCTTTCCTCGCGCACCGAGCAACAGGCCAGCTCGCTGGAGCAGACGGCTGCCGCCATGGAGGAGCTGACCAGCACGGTCAAGCAGAACGCCGAGAACGCACGCCAGGCCAATCAGCTGGCCGCTTCGGCATCGCAGACTGCGGTGCAGGGCGGCAAGGTGGTGGCGGGCGTGGTGGACACCATGGGCGGCATCAGCGAGTCCAGCCGCAAGATCGCCGACATCATCGGCGTCATCGACTCCATTGCCTTCCAGACCAACATTCTTGCGCTGAACGCTGCCGTGGAAGCGGCACGTGCCGGTGAGCAGGGCCGTGGCTTTGCCGTGGTGGCGGGCGAGGTGCGTGCGCTGGCCCAGCGCAGCGCCTCGGCGGCCAAGGACATCAAGGACCTGATTGCAGACTCCGTGTCCAAGGTGGACGCGGGCACGCGCCAGGTGGCCGAGGCCGGCCGCACCATGGACGGCATCGTGCAAAGCGTGCAGCAGGTCAGCGACCTGGTGGCCGAGATCACGGCCGCCAGCCAGGAGCAAAGCAGCGGCATCAACCAGGTGCACCAGGCGATTTCGCAAATGGACACGGTGACCCAGCAGAATGCCGCGCTGGTCGAGGAAGCAGCAGCTGCGACCGGCTCGCTCAAATCCCAGGTGAATCAGCTGGCGGCCGCTGTGAGTGTGTTCCGTATCGACGGCGTGGCGCCGGCCCGTGCAGGGACGGGAGCAGCTTCGTCTTCAGTACCTGCCGCGCGCGCGCCTTCTGCGGCAGCGCCCATGCGCCCTGTGGCCCGACCGCTGGCCGCATCCGCCCCCGCTGCTGGCACTGCACCCGCTGCTGCCCCACGCAGCGCATCTGCCGCCCCAGCGCCCGCCGCAAAGCTGCCTGCCGCCAAGCAGACCGTGGCGGCCAAGGGCAATGACGACGGGGACTGGACTTCGTTCTGAGTCCGTCCGGCTACGGTTGAGTTCTGCCGGGTTTGGCCGAGTTCAGCTACTTGGGGGCGCCCAGTTGGTACTTGGAGCCCTCGCCCTGGCCATCGGTGATGGCGGCGGCCTGGCCGGCGGCAGGGTTCACGCCGCCGGCATCTTCCTTGTTCGTGGCTCCTGAGCCGCTTGCGGGCTCCGATGCCTTGGCGGGCAGGGGCGCGGCTGGCGGCAAGGGCTCGTGCGGATCCCCCTTGGCATGGGGCATGACCTGCTCGGCCATGATCACGGGCTGGCCCAGCAGGGGCTTGTCCGGCGGGGGCTGGTTGAAGCGCGGCACTTCGGCCATGGGAAATCCCGCGCGCGTTGACGAGGTCTCGCCCGAGCAGGCGGCCAGCGTCAGCAAAGAGGTTGCGGCGACGCCCAGGGCCAGCCGTCTGGCGAGTGTCGTGGCCTGCACAAATTCATGGGGCATGGTTGTTCTCCGATGTCGATCTTCCGGCCGACATGCTCCCATGTGTCCAGGACTGGTGGCGTAGGTCCATGCCGGATTCCCGGTGACAGGCCACCGCAATCCTTGCTCAGGGCTGGCTGCCGCTGGCCTTCCACGATCCATCGGACTGCTTGCAGAACCAGAAACGCCAGTTTTCCGAGGTCTTTTTCAGGCGCACGTCGGCCGACAGCAGGCGGCAGCTTCCGGCCGAGCCGGTCTGCACGGTCTGCTGCGGCTGCAAGGCCATCGTCACGCGCTGGTTGGTACGGTTCGGGCGGCTGGTCCATTCGGTCACGGAGCCGTCGGCGGCCTCGTTGAGCACCTTGGCCACGGTGGCCTTTGCGTCGGGCAGGTCCCTGGCGGGAATGCGTGCGGCGATGGTGTCGTTGAGGAAGATCAACGCTGCGGCATTGGCGCTGGTGGACACCAGCGAAGCGGCGGCGGCCAGCGATGCGACGGTGAGGGCAAAGGTTTTCATGCAATGGTTCCTGGAGTGTGGGCCGACGACCGCAGCGGGATGTCGGAAGGAAGGTATCGGGCCATGTTAACGGCTGCCGTGGTGGCGCCGCGCGTCGCGCACCGCTGAAACCAGCGCGGACTGTGGCCGAGTGTGGTCGAGTGCTGCCGAGGGCCGCGCAAAACCGTTACAGTCCCTGGCGGATTCCTTCGTCCATTTCCGCCAGAAATTCCACTGCATGCCACGATCTTCCAGCCACCAGACCACCCAGCGCTTTGCCATTCCATGGACGCTTGTTGCAGGCTTTGGTGCAGCGGCCCTGGCCACCCTGGTCATCGCCTTCGTCAATTTCCGGGCGTCCGAGGCGCGGGGCCAGGCCGTGAATGCCATGGACCGCACGACGCTGGCCATGCGCCAGCTCAGCCAGCTCAATGCCTCGCTCAAGGATGCCGAAACCGGGCAGCGGGGCTTTCTGCTGACGGGTGACCAGGCCTATTTGCAGCCCTACCAGCAGGCGCGCGATGTGCTGCAAAAGCAGCTGGAGGCGCTCAAGGCGCGCACGTCCAGCGACTCCGTGCAGCACCGGCTGCTGGACCAGATCGAGGACATCTCGACCCAGAAGCTGCGCGAGCTGCAGGAAACCATAGACTTGCGCAAGGCCGGCGACCTGGACGCCGCCATGGCCCTGGTGCGCCTGGACGTGGGCAAGAACGCCATGGACCGGCTGCGCGAGCTGATCGATGATCTCTACACCCGCCAGACCCGTGAGCTGGAGCAGCGCCGCCAGCTGTGGGTGGAGGCATCCACCACCTCGACGTACTACTCCTGGGGCGGCTCCCTCATCTTGCTGGGCCTGATCCTGGCATCGGCCGCGCTGACGGTGCGCGAGTACCGCGTCAAGGCGCGCCAGTCGTGGGTGACGTCCGGTCTGTCCGGCCTGGGCCAGCAGTTGCAGGGCGACCGCCGGCTGGAAGACCTGGGCCAGAAGGCACTGGAATACCTGGCCACCTACCTGCGCGCCGAGGTGGGCGCCGGCTATGTGGTGGACTGCGCCGACGGCGGTCTGCGCCTGTTCGGCGGCTATGCCTTGCCGCGCGAGCGCCTGCAGCACAAGCTGCTGCCCGGCGAGGGCCTGGCGGGCCAGGCGGTCACCTCGCGCAAGCTGCTGCATGTCAGGGACGTGCCTGCGCAGCACCTGCCGATTTCCTCGGGCACCGGCCAGTCCAGCCCGTTGCAGCTGATGGTGGCGCCCGCCATGGAGAACGGCGAAGTGTTCGCCGTCATCGAACTGGGCTTTCTGCGCGGGGTGAGCGAGGCAGAGCGCAGCCTGCTGGAGCGGGCGTCCGAAATGCTGGCCGTGGCCATCCGCTCGGGCCTGGACCGTTCGCGCCTTGAGACCTTGCTGGAAGAAACGCGCCGCCAGTCGGAAGAGCTGCAGGCCCAGCAGGAAGAGCTGCGCGTGAGCAACGAGGAGCTGGAGCAGCAAAGCCGCATCCTGCAGGAGTCGCAGACGCAGATGGAGCACCAGCAAAGCGAGCTGGAGCAGACCAATGCCCATCTGGAGGAGCAGACCCAGCAGCTGGAGTACCAGCGCGAGCAACTGCTGCGCGCCCAGGGTGCGCTGACCGACAAGGCGCACGAACTGGAACTGGCCAGCCAGTACAAGAGCGAGTTCCTGGCCAACATGAGCCACGAGCTGCGCACGCCGCTGAATTCCACGCTGATCCTCGCCAAGCTGCTGGCCGACAACAAGCCCGGCAACCTGCAGGCCGATCAGGTCAAGTACGCACAGACCATTCATGCGGCGGGCAGCGACCTGCTGGCGCTGATCAACGACATCCTGGACCTGTCCAAGATCGAGGCCGGCCAGGTCAGCGTCCTGGTGGAGCCCATGACCATCGCCACCGCCTTGCAGGCGCTGATGGAGCCGCTACGCCCCATCGCCCGCGAAAAAGGCCTGGAGCTGACATGGACGGTGGACCCCGGCGTGCCGGCCTCCATGCAGACCGACCCCATGCGGCTGGCCCAGGTGCTCAAGAACCTGCTGTCCAACGCGCTCAAGTTCACGGCCAAGGGCTCGGTCGGCCTGCAGGTGTCCCGCGTGCCCGGGGGCATGCTGGCGTTTGCCGTGCGCGATACCGGCATCGGCATTGCCGAGCAGCAGCAGCAATTCATCTTCGATGCCTTCCGCCAGGCGGACGGCAGCACGCATCGCAAGTTTGGCGGAACGGGCCTGGGCCTGTCGATCTCACGTGACCTTGCCGGGCTGCTGGGCGGCACGCTGACCGTCTCCAGCACGCCGGGGCAGGGCAGCGTGTTCACGCTGACCGTGCCTGTGATCCTGGAGCTGGTGGAGCCTGGCCAGGCCTTGGCTGCCGCGCCGCTGCCCCGCCCGGCGCGGGAATCGCTGGCGAATGCGCAGACGCAGACGCAGACGCAGACACAGACACAGACGCAGGTGCCGGTGTCATCGCCCGCGTCCGTGCCCGCCGTCGCCTCGGCCCATGTCGCGCCGGCTGCGCCCGCGTTCGCGCCGGCCATGTCGCCAGCCATGTCTGCGCCGATGTTGCCTACTTCGTCCGCCGCGAATGCCCTGCGAAAGAGCGGGCAGAGCGGGCGCCGCATCCTCGTCATCGAGGACGATCTGCGCTTTGCCGACATTCTTTCCGAGCTCGCGCGCGAGATGGATTTCGAATGCGATGTGGCCAACACCGCGTCCGACGGCCTGGCCATGGCGGCCAGCAACCAGCCCAACGCCATCGTGCTGGACATCAACCTGCCCGATTTCTCGGGCCTGGGCGTGCTGGACCAGCTCAAGCGCAACCCCGTCACGCGCCACATTCCCGTGCACGTGGTCTCGGTGGCCGACTATTCGCAGGAGGCCATGGGACGCGGCGCCGTGGGCTACGCGCTCAAGCCCGTCAAGCGCGAGGAACTGGTCCATGCCCTGAAGCGGCTGGAGGCCAAGTTCACCCAGGACCTGCGCCGCGTGCTGGTGGTGGAGGACGACGAGCGCCAGCGCGAGAGCGTGCGCCACCTGCTCAGCCGCAGCGATGTGGACATCGTCTGCGCGGGCACGGCGGCGGCGGCGCTGGAGCATCTGCGCGGCGCCACCTTCGACTGCATGGTGATGGACCTGAACCTGCCCGACATCAGCGGCTACGAGCTGCTGCAGCGCATGACGGACCAGGACGATGTTTCCTTCCCGCCTGTCATCGTCTACACGGGCCGCGCGCTCTCGCGCGATGAAGAGCAGCAGCTGCGGCGCTTTTCCAAGTCCATCATCATCAAGGACGCGCGCTCGCCCGAGCGCCTGCTCGACGAGGTCACGCTGTTCCTGCACCAGGTGGAGTCCGAGCTGTCGGCCGAGCACCGCCAGATGCTGCAGGTGGCGCGCAGCCGCGAGTCGGCGCTGGAAGGGCGCACGGTGCTGGTGGTGGAGGACGATGTGCGCAATGTGTTCGCGCTGTCCAGCATCCTGGAGCCCACGGGCATCCGCGTGGAGATCGCGCGCAACGGGCGCGAGGCGCTGGAAACCCTGGAAGCGCGGGGCACGGCGCAGGCCGGCATCGACCTGGTCCTGATGGACATCATGATGCCCGAGATGGACGGCTACACCGCCATGCGCGAGATCCGCAACCGCCCGCAATGGCGCCGCCTGCCCATCATCGCCCTGACTGCCAAGGCCATGAAGGACGATCAGGAGAAATGCCTGGCCGCCGGTGCCAACGACTACATCGCCAAGCCGCTGGACGTGGAGAAGCTGCTGTCGCTGGTGCGGGTGTGGATGCCCAAGTAGCAAGGAGGACGCGATGCCGCAGCTGAATAGGAGGACGCGATGCCTCAGCTGAAAAAAGCCCGCACCGCCGACATCGAGCAGCGCCTGCTGATCGACGCCATCTACCACCGCTACCACTACGACTTCCGGGGCTACGCCCAGGCCTCGCTCAAGCGGCGCTTGCAGTCGGCCCTGGTGCAGTTCGACTGCAAGACGCTGTCGCAGCTGCAGGACCGTGTGCTGCACGATACAAGCGTGTTCCCGGCCCTGCTCGAGTACCTCACGGTCCAGGTCAGCGACATGTTCCGCGACCCGACCTACTTCCGCTCGCTGCGCACCGAGGTCGTGCCGCTGCTGCGCACCTATCCCTCGCTCAAGGTCTGGGTGGCCGGCTGCAGCGCGGGCGAAGAGGTGTATTCGCTGGCCATCCTGCTGCATGAAGAGGGCCTGCTGGACCGCACCCTGATCTACGCCACCGACATCAATCCCCATGCGCTGAAGGCGGCAGAGCAGGGCGTGTTCGACATGGCGCGCGTGGCAGCATTCACCGACAACCATGCGCGCTCGGGCGGGCACAGCTCGCTGTCGCACTACTACACGGCGCGCTATGGCCGTGTGGTCTTCGACAAGGGGCTGCGCGAGCACATGGTGTTCTCCGACCACAGCCTGGCCACCGACAGCGTGTTCGCCGAGATGCATCTGGTGTCCTGCCGTAACGTGCTGATATATTTCGAGCGCGAGCTGCAGGACCGGGCGCTGGGCCTGTTCCGCGATGCGCTGTGCCATCGCGGGTTCCTGGGCCTGGGCTCCAAGGAGTCGCTGCGGTTTTCAGGACATTCGGAGGCCTTCGAGGACTTCGTGCTCGAAGACCGCATCTACCGCAAGAGGGCCGGGCTGTGATGCCCGCGACCACGAACACACCCGCCTCGGACGCCGCCACAGCCTACGAGGCCATCGTGATCGGCGGCTCGGCCGGCGCGCTTGATGCGCTGTCCGTGGTGCTGCCCACGCTGCCCGCCAGCCTGCGCGCTTCGGTGCTGGTGGTACTGCACCTGCCGCGCGACCGGCGCAGCCTGCTGGGCCAGCTTTTTGGGCCGCGCTGCGCCCTGCCGGTGCGCGAGGTGCAGGACCAGCAATGGCTGGAGCCGGGCTGCCTGTACTTTGCGCCGGCCGACTACCACCTGCTGGTGGACAGCGGGCCCAGGCTGGCGCTGTCGCTGGATGCGCCCTGGCATTTTTCGCGGCCCTCGATCGATGTGCTGTTCGAGTCGGCTGCCGACTGCTATGGCGAGCGCCTGCTGGCCGTGCTGCTGTCCGGCGCCAACGAGGATGGCGCCCAGGGCATGGCCAGCGTGCACGCGGCCGGCGGCCTGGCCGTGGTGCAGTCGCCAGACAGTGCCGCAATGCAGACCATGCCGCGGGCGGCCCTGGCCCGCGTGCCACAGGCCCAGGTGCTGGCGCCGCAGGGCATTGCCGCGCTCATCGCATCGCTGCACGGCCAGGGGAGGCTTTGAATGTCCATTCAGCGCGCTCCCACCAGACAAAATACCGAGAGAGAATCCATGTCCCAAACAGATCGCGTCAAATGCCTGATCGTCGATGACATTGCCGAGAATCTGATCGCCATCGAAGCGCTGCTGCAGCGCGACGGCATCGAGTTCCTCAAGGCGCATTCCGGCCCCGAGGCGCTGGAGCTTTTGCTCGACCATGGCGATGTGGCGCTGGCCCTGCTGGACGTGCAGATGCCCGAGATGAACGGCTTCGAGCTGGCCGAGCTGATACGCGGCAGCGAGCGCACGCGCCACATCCCGCTCATCTTCATGACGGCCGGCTCGCGCGAGCACAACTGGCAATTCCGCGGCTATGAAAGCGGCGCCGTGGACTTTCTGTACAAGCCCATCGACCCGCACATGCTGACCACCAAGGCCAACGTGTTCTTCGAGCTGCACCAGCGCAAGCAGGCGCTGGCTCAGCAGCTGCAGGAGCGCACCGAGGCGCTGCGCATCAACGAGATGTTCATGGCCGTGCTCAGCCACGACCTGCGCACGCCGCTGCAGTCCATCAAGGCGGCGGCCACTGTGCTCACGCGCCAGCCCGATCCCGGCAAGGTGGCCAACATGGCCGAGCGCATGCTCAGCAGCAGCCAGCGCATGTCGCGCATGATCGAGGATCTGCTGGACGTGACCCGCATCCGCCAGGCAGAAGGCCTGCCGCTGTCGCCTCAGCCGGCCAGCCTGCAGACGTTGCTGCAGCGCACGCTGCAGGAGGTGGAGACGGGCTTCCCGGAACGGCGCCTGGAAAGCGAGATGCTGGGCAATCTGGAAGGCATCTGGGATGGCGAACGCCTGTGCCAGGTGCTGACCAACCTGCTGGGCAATGCCATGCACCACGGAGATCCCGCGCAGCCGGTGCAGGTGACGGCCGATGGCCGCCAGGGCGATCGCGTGTCCATCACGGTGCGCAACGGCGGCACCATTCCCGCGGAACTGCTGCCCACGCTGTTCAACCCGTTTCGCGGTGGTGAACGCCGACCCGGCCAGCACCAGGGACTGGGTCTGGGGCTGTTCATTGCGCACCAGATCGTGCGTTCGCACGGCGGGCGCATCGATGTGCGCTCCGCCGACGGAGTGACCAGCTTCAGGGTGGAATTGCCGCGCGAGGCGGCGGTGGGAGGCTCCAAGGCCGTGCTGTGACGGCGGGAGTCGGGGGGCGCCGGGGGGGCGCCGGGGCGCGCGAAAGCGCGAACGCTTCAGTGGGCGGGGTTGCCGAGCGCTTCCTGGATGGAGTCCAGCAGCGTCTCCAGGTCCTCGATCTCGAAGGGCTTGAGCAGGGTCCGCACATGGGGGCCCCAGGCCGTGGGGTAGGGGCCCAGGTCGTAGCCGGAGCACAGGATGATCCAGCGCTGGGCATCGGCCTCCAGCAGCTGCCGCGCCAGGTCGGTGCCTGACAGGCCGGGCAGGCTGACATCGGAAACCACCACGTCGAAAGGCTGGGCCGCATCCAGTTCCAGGGCCTGCTCGGCGGTGGCGCAACTGGTCACGAAGCGCGATTCGCTCTCCATCAGCAGGCCAATGGTTTCGCGCAGGTCGGCATTGTCTTCAACGTACAGGATTCGCATATCTCTTTGTTGCAGTGCATCATGCTGCTATCAAAAAGGCAGCATTGACGAGGGCTGATCATCCACACCCTCGGGCGGCCATCGCGTAGGACAGCATGCAAACTTTTCTGCCGCCGCCTGCGTGGAGCCGAGGTTGTGGATTGTGCAATACAACGAAGAACGCCAGAACAAGGTTTGCGCGCGTTCAGCGGGTGGAGGCCTGCGGCGGGTCCAGAACATGCTTTTGCACGGGCAGGAATTCATCCGCCTGCCGTGAATAGTCCCAGCGCGTGAGCTCGCGGCGCCGGGCCAGGTCCTGTCCAGCCGAGTCCTCTTGCTGCTCCAGCGTGAAAAGGCTGTTGGGCGCATGCGCGCGCAGCCGCAGCGATACCGCAGTGCCCGCCTGCGCCGCCCACAGCCCCGGCAGCGGCTGGACCAGGCCGGGGTCATGTCCATGGCCTGACAGCACCAACTGCGCTCCGGCGTCGCGCCAGGCCGCCAGGGCCGTCGCTGCGCGGTGCGGGCGGTGGCTGCGGTCCTGCGCATGGGCGGCTGCCAGCGGGTGGTGGCCGACCACAATGCGCCAGTCGCCGGGGCTGGCCTGCGCCAGCCTTTGGGCCACCTGCCGAATCTGGCTGGCCGACAGGCTGCCGCGCTGGTGGCGCCACCAGCGCGTGGTGTCCACGCCAATCACGCAAAAGCCCTGCTCTGCGCACCAGGGCTGCAGTTCGTCGCTGATCCAGCGGGCGTAGCGATCATGGGCATGGCCGCCCAGCCGCTCCCACCAGGCAAGCAACGGCAGATCGTGGTTGCCCGGCACAACCAGGCGGCGCGGTACGGGAAGCGCATCGAGAAACTCGCGCGCCTGGGCAAACTGCGCGGCCGTGGCACGCTGGGTCAGGTCGCCGGAGACCACCAGCAGCGCCACGGGCAGACGTGCGGCCAGTCTTGCCGCGGCGGCGCACACGGCCGGATCGTGGGCGCCGAAATGCAGGTCCGACATATGCATGAGCAAAGCCATGGGCGTTCCTTGTCCCTTGATGATCAGGAGGAGGGAGCGGCCTCACCCGGCACGACCAGCCACAGCGGCTTCTCGCCCAGGCGAAAACGAATGGGCGGCGCCATCCATTCGCGCTCGCCATCAAAGGCCACCTTCAGGCGCCGCGGGCGCCGGCCTGCGGGCTCTGCCACCAGCTCGGTGCAGGCCAGGCTGGCCACGGCATCGTCCTGCGCCAGCCTTCCCAAGACGGCATTCCAGACCACGCGCGCCGGGGCCTCGCTGGCCTGCGGCAGCAGCAGCACGGCGGCCAGGTGCTGGCCGTCGGCCACGGCGCGGGCTTCGGCAATGCCCACGCGCTCCAGTTGCATCGGGTTGTTGCCCACGAACAGTGTGCTGGCCAGGTGCTCCTGCTGCTGCAGCGGCGCCTGGCGGTCGGCGCGCAGGGCGATGCGCCAGCGGCGTGCGCTGCCACCGCGAAGAATGCTCCAGATCGAGGCCGCAATGGCCACCAGCCGCGTGCGGCCAAAACGTGTGGACGCGCGTTCGCGTTCGTCCAGCAGGCGCGGGTACAGGCCCAGGCTGGCGTTCACCAGGAACAGCCGTTCGTTGACCAGGCCCACGTTCACGGGCCGCATCTGGCCGGCCTGCAATGCCTGAAGAATGTCCTGCACGGCCTGGGCAGGCTCCAGCGACAGCGCCTGCTCGCGGGCGAAGTAGTTGAAGGTGCCCAGCGGAACCACGCCCATGGGCACGCCCCGCGCCCAGGCTGCGGCGGCCACCGCATTGATGGTGCCGTCACCGCCGGCGGCCACGACCAGGCCGCCATCCTGGCTGGCCCTGTCCACGGCGCGGGCGGCCAGGTGCACGATGTCGGCGCGTGCGCCAGGCACATGCCACTGAACGCTGCGCTGCTGCAGCGCGGGCACGCTGGTGAGGCGGGCGCGCAGCTGTTCCAGGTCGGCGCCTGGGCGCAGCGGCACGATCAGGTGGATGGGGCCGGCGGGGTCCAGACGGGGCGGGGGCGGCTGGCTCTCGGAATAGGTGGGCGTCATGGAAGGCGGGAGGCTGGAACAGGCGCCGATTGTTTCGTGGATTGCACCTGCATGTGCACCGGATCATGCAAGCGGCACACGTCAGCCAAAGCCGACAGGCAGGGCCCCACAAGGCAGCAGCGGCTCACCAGCGACTCCCTGGTGGCCCACTGGTGGCTCACTCGGGCCAGGGAGAGCGGTACTCCAGCATCTGCGCCAGCGGCACCGGCCGCTCGAACAGATAGCCCTGTGCATGCTCGCAGCCCAGGGCATGCAGCAGCCTGGCCTGGGCCTGCTCCTCCACGCCTTCGGCCACGACCTTGACGCCAAAGCCCTGGGCGATGCGCAGCACGGCGGTCACGATGGACTTGTCGGATTCGGACTCCGGCAACTGGCCGACGAAGCTCTGGTCGATCTTGATGCAGTCAAAGCGCAGGCGGCTGAGATAGGCCAGGGAGGAGTAGCCGGTGCCGAAGTCGTCAATGGCAATCTTCACGCCCAGCGCGCGGATGGCGGCAATGCGCTGCAGCGTGGCGTCGCTGTCGTCCAGCAGCATGGACTCCGTCAGCTCCAGGGTCAGCAACCGGGCGGGCAGGCCGCTGGTGGCCAGTGCCTGCTCCAGCGTGGAGGCGAAGTCGGACTGGATGAGCTCGCGTGCCGACATGTTGACGTGCAGCTCGAAGTCAGCAGGCAGCCGGGGCAGGTGGGAGGCGATGTCGTGCGCCGCCGTGCGCAGCACCCATTCGCCCACGCTCAGGATCAGGTCCGACTCCTCGGCCACCGGAATGAAGACGCCGGGCGGCACCATGCCGCGCGTCGGGCTGTTCCAGCGCACCAGGGCCTCGGCGCCGACCATGCTGCCCGTGGCCAGGTCCACCACGGGCTGGTAGAACACGCGCAGCTCGTTGCGCTCCACCGCCTGGCGCAGCTCCATGGCCAGCTGCGTGCGGCCCAGCATTTTCTGCGCCAGGCTGGGCTCGAACAGCAGGAAGGGGTGCGAGCCGCGCTGCGCCTCACCCAGCGCAATGCTGGCGTTGCGCAGCCACTCGGGCAGCGCGCCCGGCAGCAGCTCGCCGCTGACGGCGCCCGCGCAGGCGCGCAGCACGATGTCGTCCTTGCCCACGGAAAATGGCTGGTCGAAGATTTCCAGCAGATGGCGGCATTTGTCCTGCATCTGCTGCGGCGTGCAGTCATGCAGCCACAGCATGGCGAACTCGTTGCTGGCCGTGCGCGCCAGCAGGGCAGGAAACTGCAGATGGTGGTTGCGCAGCCGCTCGGCCACGGCCCGCAGCAACTGCTCGCCCGTGCCGTGGCCCACATCGTCGCGGACGCTGCGGAAATTCTGCAGCTCCAGCAGGCACAGCGCTGCAGGGCAGGGCGTGTTGGCGGCTGCCGCCGCATCGGCCTGCTCGATCAGGCCGGCGCGCGTGAGCAGCTGCGTCAGGCTGTCGTACTGCAGCAGGGTGCGCATGTGCTCGAACGATTCCTGCAGCCGCTGCGCCATGTTGTGGAAGGCCGAAACCAGGGACGATGTCTCGACCAGGGACGTATCCGGCAGCGCCCCTACCGCGCTCCAGTCGCCCTTGGCCAGGCGGTTGGCCGCATCGGCCGTCACCGCCAGGGGGCGCAGCGCCCGGCGCAGGCACCACACGCCCAGCCCCAGTCCCAGCAAGGCCAGGCCGAAAGCGAGGACCAGCGCATGGCGGCTGTCCGCCCGCATGCTGCTGACCAGATCGGATTCGGGCTGCAGCACCAGGATCCGCCAGTCGATGCCGCGTGCATCGTGGAAGGCGGTGACCTGGCCGTGGTAGATCTGCCCCTGCTCCTTGAAGCTCAGGTTGATGGTGTTCTCGGGGCCCGCTGGCGCCGATGAATCCGCGCTCAGATGGGGAGGCAACAGGGCGGCCAGGCTGCGCAGCGCAAGATCGGGGCTTTCGGACAGCCGCAGGCGCACGGGCGGGTCATAGGGGCCTTCACGCCGCTTCAGCACCGACAGCTCGGACGAGTGCGCCACCATGTAGCCCTGTGCGTCGACCACGGCGATATGGCCATTGCCACGCAAGGGCTCGTCGCGCAGAAAGCGGTTCATGCTGCTCAGCCGCACATCGGCAGCCACCACGCCGGCCAGCTGGCCGGACACCCGCACTGAAGTGGATGCGGAAATCGTGGTATCGCCGCGGTCGCCAGTCACCGTGTAGATGGGCGACCAGTGCGGGCCGTCTTTGTGGATGGCAGGCTGGTACCAGGGGCGCACGCGGGGGTCGTAGCCGGCAAGGCTGGACATGGGTGGGCCGGGCTCCAGCCCCTCGAAGATCTGCAGGGCGCCCTGGGTGCTGCGGTCCTGAAGAATCAGGCGGTAGCGGCCATCAGGCTCCAGCCGCACCCCCGTGTATTCACCTTGTGCGCCGCCAAAGCTCAACAGGCTGATCTGGTGGTGCTGGGCATACAGCTCGGTGAATGAGCGTGTCAGATAGCCATAGATGGGACGCAGGTCGCCGGGGGTGTAGAGCGCCTGCCGGGCCACGGTCTCGGCCAGGGCCTGCTGCACGCGCAGCGGGGTCTCCAGGTAATCGGCCAATTGGTGGCGCGTGGTGGTGGACAGGGAGTCGAGCAGCCGCAGGCTTTCGCGGTTGATGAGTTGGTCCACCTGGCGCTGCTGCCATGCCGCCAATAGCCCGGCCGTGACCACGAACACCGCTATGAAGGGGGCTGTGACTGCCGTGCGAAGTGAGAGCCTGAAGGCGGGCATGCAGAGGTTTCCGTAGCGTGCGCCGGGCAGCCAAGGGCCGGATCTGCCTGCGACAGCGGCCATTGTGCAGTGCCTTCGCAGCCCTGCGCCGCCGCCGCCGCAGTCCGCGCCTGGGCGCTCCCGTGGTTGATAGGAAAAATTGTTGATAAATGGTTTTCGGTAGAAAAAATGAATTCTTGATGGCGATTTGCCAGAACGCAAAGGCGGGCCGTGGCCTGCGCAAAGCCGGCCATTGCGCCACTCGGTTTACATATCCGTTTACAAATTGATCGCCATTACATGTAGACATCACATGTAATGGCCGCTATGGTATCCGCATGGAACAAAAGACATCAGCCCATTACCAGCGCCTGCACCGGCAACGGCTGCGCGAACAGGGGCTGGTGAAAAAGGAGGTCTGGATTCTTCCAGAGTACGGCGCGGCATTGCAGCAATTGGAAAAGCAAATGCGCGTGCCGGGATTGCAACCGGAATCAATGGTTCTCATCCACCAGGAGGGCGGCATGGACAACAGCAGACAGGCATATCGGGATATTCACGCCTTGGCGGGCGATCTGCAGCAATCGGCACTGGTGCAGGGCGGCCGGCTCCATATCGAGGTGCTGGAAGGCGCAGACGCAAGTTTGCTGGTCAGCCTGCCCGAATTCGGCGATCTGCCCGTGCATGTGGCGCTCTCGGGCGACCAATTGGTGGTGGAGGCCTTTCTGTGGCCCGCCGACCAGGTGCACGACCGCGCCGGTCTCAACGAGCAGATGCTGCGCCTGCAAAAACTGTTTCCCTTCACCACGATGGCGCTGGAACCCCAGGCCCACGGCGGCGAGGGCTATGTGATGTTCGCCGCCCTGCACGCCAGCAGCAGCGAGGGCGACATCATTGCCGAGATCCTGACCCTGGCCGACAGCGTCATCCAGGCCACCGAGGCACTGGCCCACTACCTGACGCCGGTACCCGCACCCGCATCCGCATCCGCATCCGCCCCCGTGCAGGCCTGACGCCCCGCCCGTTGAAGACACTGAGCCCCTAGGAGATCATCATGACCATCTGGAACAAGCTGGTGACAGCGTTGCGCGGCGCCGCCCACGAGGCCGGCGAGGCGGTGACCGACAGCCAGGCCCTGCGCATCCTGGACCAGGAAATCCGCGATGCCGACAGCGACCTGAACAAGTCCAAGGAAGCGCTGGCCGACATCATGGCCAAGCAAAAGCTGGCGGCCGGCAAGCTCAAGCAGACCCAGGAACGCATTGCCGAGTACGAGGGCTATGCCGTCAAGGCGCTGGACACCAGCGACGAGGCGCTGGCGCTGGAAGTGGCCGGCAAGGTCTCCGTGCTGGAGACACAGCGCGACGAGGAGCAATCCCAGCTGGACGCCTACACGCAAAGCGTGGAGCAGCTGCGCGTGGCCATACAGACGGCGCAAACGCATATCAAGCGCCTCAAGCAGCAGGCCGACACGGTCAAGGCCACGGAAAGCGTGCAGCGCGCCCAGGCCACGGTGGCCGGCCGCTACGCAGGCTCGCAGACGCGCGTGCAAAGCGCGCTGGATTCTCTGGAGCGCATCAAGCAAAAGCAGGCCGAGCGCGGTGCGCGCATGGAAAGTGCGGCCGAGCTGGCGCGCGACAGCAGCGAAGATGCGCTGGATGCCAAGCTGCGCGCTGCCGGCATCACGCCCCAGGCGGGCAATGCGCAGTCGGTGCTGGAACGCCTGAAGGCGCAGCGCGCCGCAACTGGCGGAAAAAACGCTTGATGCGCGGCCGTTGTCCAGGCAGGCACTGCCAGGCCTGCCGCCTTGGCTGCCGGATTTGAGGGGAGGGGAAAAACATGTCTGCGTTCCTGCAATACGCGTTTGGCTTTCCGACTTTCATCTTTGGCGCCTTGCTGCTGTTCATGCTGCTGTACTGGCTGATCGCCATGCTGGGCCTGCTGGAGGTGGACTCGCTGGACCACTGGGTGCTGTTCGACGGCAGCGACCATGCGCACGGCGTGGAGCATTCGGTCAGCGCGCTGGCCGGGCTGCTGCTCAAGGTGGGGCTGGGCGGCATTCCGCTCACGGTCATCCTCACCGCGCTCTTCCTGATGTCCTGGCTGGCCTCGTATGTGCTGTGCCATTTCGTGCCCATGCCCCAGGGCTGGACCCTGGTGAACCTGCTGACCGGCTCCCTGGTGGCTGCGGCAGCCATGGTGCTGGGCTTTGCCGCCACCGTGCTGCTGCTGCGCCCGCTGCGGGGCATCGTCAACAAGGTGGCGCCAGCAGAGGAGCCCAAGGTGCTGCTGGGCCGAACCGGCCTGGTGCGCAGCGCCGTGGTGGACGGCACGCAGGGCTACGGCAGTGTCGAGGACGGCGGCGCGGGCCTGAACGTGCAGATGCGCTCGCCCGAGCGCGCATTGGGCCGGGGCACCGAGATCGTGCTCATCGAGCACCTGCCCGAGCACAACGCCTGGCGCGTGGTCAGCAAGGCCGAGTTCGACGGCACCGAGCTGCCGCGCTAGTTCCGGGATTCCCACAAGGCCCGAGTGTCCGTTCGGCGGGCGCGGCCTTTCCGTTTTTTCAGCGTTTTCACAGATAGCAATTCACAGGGGAGATTCGCATGAACATGAGCAACATGGAGTGGTACATCGTCGCCGGGGTGGTGATCGGTTCCGTCTTCGTCGTCATCCTCGGGCTGTTCGCCCTGGTCAAGGCCTTCTACATCAAGGTTCCGCAGGGCACGGCGCTGATCATCAACGACACCACGTCGCAGCCCAAGGTCAAGTTCACGGGCGGCCTGGTGCTGCCGGTGATCCACAAGAAGGAGTTCATGCAGATCTCGCTGCTGACGCTGGAGATCGACCGGCGCGGCAAGGAAGGCCTGATCTGCCGCGACAACATGCGCGCCGACATCACCGTGGCCTTTTACCTGCGCGTCAATGAAACGGCGGAAGACGTGCTCAAGGTGGCCAAGGCCATCGGCGTGGACCGGGCCTCGGACAAGACGGCCGTCAACGAGCTGTTCAACGCCAAGTTCTCCGAGGCGCTCAAGACCGTGGGCAAGCAGATCGAGTTCGTCAAGCTGTTCGAGAACCGCCAGGATTTCCGTGACCAGATCATCCATGTCATCGGCAACGACCTCAACGGCTATGTGCTGGAAGACGTGGCCATCGACTACCTGGAGCAGACGCCCAAGTCCTCGCTGGACCCCAACAACATCCTGGACGCCGAGGGCATCCGCAAGATTACCGAGCTGACGGCCAACCAGAACATCGTCACCAACGAGCTCGAGCGCAACTCCGACCTGGCCATCACCAAGAAGAACGTGGAGACCAAGGAAGCCATGCTGGCGCTGGAGCGCCAGCAGGCCGATGCCGAGGCGCGCCAAAAGCGCGAGATCGCCACCATCCAGGCCCGCGAGCAGGCCGAAACCCAGAAGGTGCAGGAAGAAGAGCGCCTGAAGGCCGAGCAGGCGCGCATCCAGACCCAGGAGCAACTGGACATCCGCGAGGAAAACCGCCAGCGCGAAGTGGCCGTGGCCCAGCAAAACCGTGAGCGTGCCGTGGTGATCGAGGTCGAGAAGGTCACGCGCGCCAAGGAGCTGGAGATCGTGGCCCGCCAGCGCGAGGTGGAGCTGCAGCGCATCGAGAAGGAAAAGGCCATCGAGGTCGAGAAGGCCAACATCGCCAACGTGGTGCGCGAGCGCGTGGTGGTGGAGAAGTCCGTGGCCCAGGAAGAGGAACGCATCAAGGAAGTGCGCGTGGTCTCCGAGGCCGAGCGCATGAAGCAGGTCACCGTGCTGACCGCCCAGGCCCAGGCCGAGGAAGACATGGTGCGCCAGGTCAAGAAGGCCGAGGCCGAAGAGGCTTCCTCGCGCCACAAGGCCGTGGAAGTCACGACCATGGCCCAGGCCGAGCTGGAAGCGGCCAGCAAGACCGCTGAAGCCAAGAAGAAGCTGGCCGAGGCCATCGAGGTCGAGCGCGCCGCGCCCGGCCTGGCCGATGCCAAGGTGCGCGAAGTCACCGCCGCCGCCCTGGAAAAGGAAGGCCTGGCCCAGGCCCGCGTGATTGCCGAGAAGCTGATGGCCGAAGCCAAGGGCCATCAGGAAAAGGGCCTGGCCGAGGCGCGCGTCATCGAGGCCACGGCCGACGCCAACGAAAAGCAGGGCCTGGCCGATGCCAAGGTGCTGGAAGAACGCCTGCTGGCCCAGGCGCGCGGCGAAGCCCAGGTGGGCGCCACCAAGGCCACGGTCACGCGCGACGTGGGCATGTCCGAGGCCGATGTGCTGCGCGACAAGCTCTTCGCCGAAGCCAAGGGCCTGACCGAGAAGTTCACCGCGCTGGCCTCGCTGTCCGACCAGGCGCGCTCGCATGAGGAGTTCCGCATGCAGCTGGAGAAGAACTTCGAGCAGGCGCTGGCCGCCATCGAAGCCAACAAGAGCGTGGCCAAGGACCAGTCCGAGGTGCTGTCGGCCGCGCTCAGCAAGGCCAACATCGACATCGTGGGCGGCGAGGGCGCCTTCTTCGACAACTTCGCCAAGGCGCTGTCCGTGGGCAAGGCCGTGGAAGGCGTGGCGGGCAAGAGCCCCATCGTGCAGGACCTGATCAGCAAGTTCCTCAGCGGCAAGGGCGGCGCATCGCTGCTGAACGCGCTGGGCGACGGCAAGGGCCTGCCGCCCACGCAGAGGGTCGACTGAACGGGGCGGCCGCCCGGCCGCTCCCTCCACCGGCTGCCCAGCCTCCCGCATCCGCCTTCCTCCGCCCGCCTGCCTGCCAGTCAGCTGGCCGGGGAGGGCGTGAATGGTCCCTGACACGCGAAAGCCCGTGACGCCCATGTCCCAACCGTCCCCATCGTCCTCACAGTCCCTGTCCCCCGACACCGCGGCCTCTGCCGTGGACCAGGCAGTCGCCAGCGGCGGCTCCTACGAAGTGCTGGCCAAGCGCCTTGACGGCCAGGGGCAGGCGCTGGAGACGCTGGCACGCCAGCTCAACGAGGAGCGGCTGGAGGAATTCGGCCGCAGCCAGATGGAAGTCATCGGGCGCATGCGCGTGCGCACCGAAAACAACTGCCTGGGCCGCGACATCGCCCAGGTCGGCGGCTACCTGCTGTTTGGCTACAACGTCTTCATGGGCCTGAAGCAGTCCACGCGCGTGGAAGACGTGTTCGTGCTGTACCGCCTGCACGAGGGAGAGCAGGGCTACGAGGTCACGCCGGTCGATCTCAAGGACAGCTTTCTGGGCATACAGAGCTTCGTGCAGGACTTCCAGGAGCTGTACGCCTACTACAAGAACACCCGGCTGATGCAGCTGGCCGTGCGCGACGGCAAGCTGCTGGCGAGCTTTCAGATCGGCGAGCGCCTGTCCGATGTGCGCGTGTTCCGCTGGTCCGTGCCCGTGGACGGCCAGCCCATCCGCTACATAGACAACCGCGGCGAGCGCGACATCGAACTGCCTGCGCCCCATGACTTCGAATGGCAGCGCGCCGGGCGCGAGCAACTGGTGCAGGGGCGCCACCCGCACATCAACGTGCTGGACAAGGTCTTCGTCGAGACCCTGGGCGGCACGCTGACCATCAAGGTCGAGAACAACACCAACGACGGACTGGGCATCTACAGCGAGCCCGTGCAGGAGAAGAACCAGTCGCTGGACGACGCCGTGTTCGAGTACGCCGCCGTCGGCAGCCTGATCCTGCTGAAGATCCTGCCCTACCGCGAAGAGCAGTGGCGCTACCTGATCTTCAACACCCTGTCGCGCCAGGTTCTGCGCATGGACGCCATCGGCGCGGCCTGCATCCAGCTGCCGCAGGACCACGGCATCATCTTCCCCGGCGGCTACTACCTGCAAAGCGGCGAGAACCGCTCGTTCGAGCAGAACATGCAGGGCATGCGCTACCGGCGCAGCATCCGCTCGCCCAACGGCGAGGATGTGCTCTACGTGTTCTACGAGCCCGAGAGCGGGCGCATGGCGCTGTTCAAGTACAACCTGATCGAGCGCGCCCTGCAGCCGCCCATCATCGGCCACGGCTATGCGCGCATGGACGACGGGCGCGTCGTCATCTTCGCGGCCGAGAGCAACGAGGCCTCGCGCGTGCACCCCATGCAGGTCTGGCGCACGCCCTTCGCCTCGGACGACTATGCGGCACGCCAGCCGCAGCGCGACAGCTTCCTGGGCCGCATCGGCAATGCCGAGCTGGTCAGCGGCATCTCCGACCTGTACAGCGTGCGCAAGGAAATCGCGGCCACCGAGGTCTCGCTGCCGCGCTACGAGCGCCTGATCGACGCCGCGCGCCGCCTGTTCGAGCGCTACCACTGGCTGGGCGCGCCGCAGCTCAAGGGTGTGCACGAGACCCTGCTGGGCATCGTCGCCACGGGTGATGCGGTCATCGACGAGTACGAAAAGGTCGAGAGCATCCGCAACGCCTCGGCCAAGGCCATGGGCGAGGTTTCCAGCCGCCACGGCCAGTTGCTCAAAACACTGCGGCTGGCCGACTGGAAAAGCATTGGCGAGTACGTGGACGCGCTCACCCAGCTGGGCCAGTTGCGCGGCCAGCTCATGGCCACGCGCGACCTGCGCTATGTGGACCAGGCCGCCATCGACACCATGGTGCAGGGCGTCAACGAGGCCCAGGCCGAAGTCTCCCAGCGCACGGCCGCCTTCATTGCCACCGACGAGGCCATGCAGCCCTATGCCGACCAGCTGCAGGCACTGGACCAGGCCGCGCAGGCGGCAGCCACGGTGGCGCAGATCAACGAGCCGCTGGCGCGCATGGCCGACATGGCGGCTGCGCTGGACATGCTGTCCGAGCTCATGGGCAGCCTGTCCATCGACGACGCCACGCAGCGCACCCAGGTGGTGGATCGCATCTCGGCCGTCTACGCGCGCCTGAACCAGGTGCGTGCACGCGCCGAGCAGCGCAGGTCGGGCCTGGGCGGCGCCGAGAACGTGGCCCAGTTCGCCGCCCAGCTGGCGCTGTTCTCGCAAAGCATCGTCAGCGCCCTGGGCCTGGCGCAGACGCCCGAGAAATGCGACGAGCAGCTGGCGCGCCTGCTGGTGCAGCTGGAGGAAATCGAAAGCCGCTTTGGCGAGCACGAGCAGTTCCTTGGCGACATCATGGCCAAGCGCGAGGAGGTGCTGGAGAGCTTCGAGGCGCGCCGCCAGTCGCTGCAGGACGAGCGCCAGCGCAAGGCGCAAGGCGTGCTGGACGCGGCCCTGCGCATCGTGCAAAGCCTGCCCAAGCGCACCGAAAAGCTCGCCAGCGCCGACGCGCTGCATGCTTTTTTTGCAGGCGATCCGCTGATCGGCAAGCTCAAGGAGCTGGCCCAGCGCCTGCGCGAGCAACTGCATGACCCGGTCAAGGCCGACGACATCGACGGCCGCGTCAAGAACCTGCGCGACCAGGCGTTTCGAGCGCTGCAGGACCGCACCGAGCTGTACGAAGGCGACGGCGCCATCATCCGCCTGGGCCGCCACCGCTTCAGCGTGGGCAACCAGGAGCTGGACCTGACCCTGCTGCCGCGCAACGGCGAACTGTTCCTGCACCTGGTCGGCACCGAGTATTTCGAGCCCATGGACAACCCGGAGCTGGCCGCCCTGCAGGCCTACTGGGATGCTTCCACGCCGGCCGAATCGCCGCAGTTCTACCGGGGCGAATACCTGGCGCTGGAAGTGGTGCTGGCCGCGCGCCAGCGCCGTGACGGCTGGAGCGAGGCCCGGCTGGCCCAGTTGCTGCCCGACGAGGCGGCGCTGACCCAGGCCATCCGCGAGTTCTCCGCGCCGCGCTACCGCGAAGGCTATGAGCGCGGCATCCACGACCATGATGCGGCCCGCATCCTGCAGGTGCTGCTGCCCCTGCGCGATGCCGCCGGCGTGCTGCGCTTTGCGCCCGACGCCCGTGCGCTGGCCCTGCTGTTCTGGAGCGCACAGGCCCAGGTGCAGCAGCCGCAGCTGGCTGCCGCCATGGCGCAGTGGCCGCTGCGCGCCCAGCAGGCCCAGGCCATGCAGCAGATGTTCGGCAGCGAGGCCGAGCAGCTGAGCCTGCGCACCGACATCTCCGAGCGCCTGCGCGCCTATGCCGAAGAGCGGGGCCTGCTGCGCGACCTGCTGCCAGGACAGGCGGCGCCCGCAGACAGCGATATCGACAGCCTGATCCACGGCGCCGCCGACTACCTGCAGGCCGAGCTGGCGCAAAAGGCCGTGCGCTTTTCCTTCTCCAGCTACAGCCAGTCGGCCATTGCCGCGCTGCAGGCCGCCGTGCAGCAGCAGGCCCAGCCGCTGCAGCGCTGGGAAGAAATGCAGGTCTACTGGCAGGGCGAGGACCGGCGCGACAAGGCCGTGGCGCCGCTGGACCAGCGCTGGCGCAGCGCGCTGCACTGGCTGCAGACCGCCTGCCGCACGCTGGACGACGGGCAAGGGCAGGCCTGGCTGGCCTATTGCGGCGAGGCTGCGGCATGGCTGTGCTGTGCCGGCCAGTTGCCCTGCAAGGTCAGCAGCGTGGACCTGCGCCACGAAGTGCCGGGCCTGCTGGGCCAGCATCCGCGCATTGCGGACGGCCGCATGTGGCTGCAGATCGACGACCTGGGCCAGCGCGCCGCGCGCCATTTCCGAACCTTTGTTCCCGAATTCGGCCGCTACCAGGCGCTGCGCCAGCAGCTGCTGCAGGACTGGCGCTCGCGCGTGCGGGTGGAGGAATTCAAGGCCCGGCCGCTGTCGTCCTTTGTGCGCAACCGGCTCATCAACGAGATCTACCTGCCCGTGATCGGCGACAACCTGGCCAAGCAGATCGGCGTGGCCGGCGAGAACAAGCGCACCGACCAGATGGGCCTGCTGATGATGATCTCGCCGCCCGGCTACGGCAAGACCACGCTGATGGAGTACGTGGCCAACCGGCTGGGCCTGATCTTCATGAAGATCAACGGCCCGGCGCTGGGCCACTCCGTGCGCTCGCTGGACCCGGCCCAGGCGCCGGACGCCACGGCGGCCAAGGAACTGGAAAAGCTCAACCTGGCGCTGGAGATGGCCAACAACGTGATGCTGTACATCGACGACATACAGCACACGCACCCCGAGTTCCTGCAGAAATTCATCTCGCTGTCGGACGGCACGCGCCGCATCGAGGGCGTGTGGAAGGGCCAGACCCGCACCCACGACATGCGCGGCAAGCGCTTTTGCGTGGTGATGTCGGGCAATCCGTACACCGAGTCGGGCGAGGTCTTCAAGATTCCCGACATGCTGGCCAACCGTGCCGACATCTACAACCTGGGCGATGTGCTGGGCGGAATGCAGGAGGTGTTCAAGCTCAGCTACATCGAAAACAGCATGACCTCGAACGCCGTGCTGGCGCCGATGGCCACGCGCAGCCTGCAGGACCTGTACCTGCTGCTGGACAAGGCGCAGGGCCGGGAGGTCTCGGGCAATGCGCTGTCGCACGACTACTCATCGGCCGAGCTGCGCGAGATCGAGGCCGTGCTGGCCCGCATGGTGCAGGTGCGCGAGCTGGTGTTCAAGGTCAACCAGCAGTACATCCAGAGCGCCGCGCAGGACGACGGCTACCGCACCGAGCCGGCCTTCCGGCTGCAGGGCAGCTACCGCAACATGAACAAGCTGGCCGAGAAGATCACGCCCGTGATGAACGACCAGGAAATGCAGCAGATGCTGGCCGACCACTACCAGGGCGAAGCGCAGATGCTGACCACGGGCGCCGAGGAGAACCTGCTCAAGCTCGCCGAGCTGCGCGGGCAGATGAGCGACGAGGACAGCGCCCGCTGGCAGCAGATACGCCAGCAGTTCCTGCGCCGCCAGGCCGCAGGCGGCGCCAATGCCGACGCCGCCACGCGCGTGACGGCGCAACTGGTCGACCTGGTCGCTGCCACGCGTGAGGTGGCCCAGTCCCGGCAGCAGGCGGTGCAGGAAGACGCCGCCGGCCAGGCCCACGCATCGGCAGCGGCCGCTCAGGCCGCCGCCACCCGGGATGCCGAACAGTCCCAGCTCCTGCAAGCGCTGCAGGCACTGCTGGCCCAGTTGCTGCAGACGCAAAGCGCCGCAGGCGACTCGCTGCACGGCATACGCGAGTTGATGGCGCAAAGGGCGGCCAGCGAGCCCGTCGGCACCCAGGCCAGCACCCCGTCGGAGGTACAGGCCGCCCAGGACCGTCAGGCCCTGGTCCACATGCTGGGCCAACTGCTGACCCGGTCGCTGGCCCAGTCCCTGGAGCCCGTGGTCACGCACCTGGACCAGGCCCGCCGCCAGCAGCTGGGCCTGCACCGCGTGCTGATGCAGGTGGCCACGCGCATGCAGGAGCAGATCGACGCCCAGCGCGCGGGCCGTCCCGCGCCGGCTGCTGGCGCCATACGCTCCGAGGAAATCGACAAGGCCTTCGAGCGCATGCAGCGCGGCGACGTGCCGCCTGCGGCCTAGGCCCATCGCCGGGGCAAAGCCGGAGCAAAGCCGGAGCAAAGCCGGAGCAAAGCCGGAGCAAAGCCGGGGCAGGGTACATCGGCAAAGGCTGGGGCGCCTTGCTGGCGCTGCCTTTGCATGGGCCGGGGGCCCTCGCACGTCTGCATGCGCTGATCCGTCATCGGACAACCCGATGTCCCGGATGTTGGACCATCACCTACAACCCGGGGCGCGTCCCGAACCGATGCTTGGAGTGGCGTGTTCGCAGCAGTGTGCACGCCCCACGAAGAGCCAACACGATGGACGCCCCATGGAACACAACACCCAGCTTTCCGTTTCGCGGAGGGACCTGCTGATTGCAGGTGCCTCCACGGCTGCGGCAACGGCCGTGCCTCGATCGGCCGGCGCGCAAGTGCAGCCTCCCTCCATCCCCGAAGGGGTCCAACTGCCCGTCACCCTGCAGGTGAACGGCCAGGAACACCGCCTGGACCTGGACACCCGCACCACGCTGCTCGACGCCCTGCGCGAGCATCTGCACCTGACCGGCACCAAGAAAGGCTGCGACCATGGCCAGTGCGGGGCCTGCACGGTGCTGGTCAATGGCCGGCGCGTGGTGTCCTGCCTGAGCCTGGCCGTGATGAACCAGGGAGCCGCCGTGACCACCATCGAAGGCCTGGGCACGCCGCAATCCCCGCACGCCATGCAGGCCGCCTTCGTGCGGCACGACGGTTTTCAGTGCGGCTACTGCACGCCGGGGCAGATCTGTTCTGCCGTGGGCGTGCTCGATGAAATCAAACGCGGCATGCCCAGCCATGCCAGCGAAGACATCGTGGCCCAGCCCCTGGTGTCGGCCCATGAACTGCGTGAACGCATGAGCGGCAATCTGTGCCGCTGCGGGGCGTATTCCAACATCGTCGATGCCATCACCGAAGTGGCGGGGGAGGGCAGGACATGATTGCCTTCACCTACGAACGCGCCCAATCCCCCGCGCAGGCTGCCGCCGCCGTGGCGGCCCGGCCGGGCGCCCGCTTCATCGCCGGGGGCACGAATCTGCTGGACCTGATGAAGCTGCAGATAGAAACCCCCGTGCATCTGGTCGATGTGAACGGCACCGGCATGGACACCGTGGAGCCCACCGCGCAGGGCGGCTTGCGCATAGGCGCGCTGGTGCGCAACAGCGACCTGGCCGCCCATGCGCGCGTGCGGCGCGACTACGGCGTGCTGACCCGAGCCCTGGTGGCCGGCGCCTCGGGCCAGTTGCGCAACATGGCCACCACGGGCGGCAATCTGCTGCAGCGCACCCGCTGCCCGTATTTCTACGACACCAATATGCCGTGCAACAAGCGCGTGCCGGGCAGCGGCTGTTCGGCCATTGCCGGCGTGAGCCGCCAGCATGCGGTGATCGGCGGCAGCGAGGCCTGCATTGCCACCCACCCCAGCGACATGGCCGTGGCGCTGCGCGCGCTGGACGCCACGGTGGAAACCATCCAGGCCGACGGCAAGGCCCGCGTCATCCCCATTGCCGACTTCCACCGGCTGCCCGGCAGCACGCCGCATGTAGAGACGGCCTTGCAGGCCGGCGAACTGATCACCTCCGTCACCCTGCCGCCCCCGCCGGGCGGCACGCACATCTATCACAAGGTGCGTGACCGTGCCTCCTATGCGTTTGCGCTGGTGTCGGTGGCCGCCATCGTGCAGCGCGACGGCAGCGGGCGCGTGGCCCTGGGCGGCGTGGCGCACAAGCCCTGGCGGCTGGAGGCTGCCGAAGCGTTGATGCCGCAGGGCGCCAAGGCCGTTGCCGACCGCCTGCTGGCGGGCGCCCGGCCCACGCAGGACAACGCCTTCAAACTCCCGCTGGCCGAGCGCACGCTCGCCGCCGTGCTGCATCAGGCAAGGAGCTGACGCCATGAAATTCGACACCCCTGCAACCCTCAACCCGATTGACCAGCTCAAGACTATCGGCCAGCCGATGAACCGCATCGACGGCCTGCTCAAGACCACCGGCACGGCGCCGTATGCCTATGAACGGCATGACGTGGTCCAGCACCCGGCCTATGGCTATGTGGTGGGCTCGGCCATCGCCAAGGGCCGCATCCGCAGCATCGGGCTGGCGCAGGCAAGCCGCGCGCCCGGCGTCCTCGCCATCGTCACCGCACAGACCGCTGGCAAGCTGGGCCAGGGCAAGATGAATACCGCGCCGCTGCTGGCAGGCCCCCAGGTGGCCCACTACCACCAGGCCGTGGCCCTGGTGGTGGCGGAGACCTTCGAGCAGGCGCGCGCTGCCGCGCAACTGGTCCGTGTGGACTACGAGCCCGTGGCTGGCGCCTATGACCTGGCCAAGGCCAAGGACTCCGCCGTGCCACCCGACAGCATCAATGGCGATGCGCCGGATACGGCCATTGGTGACTTCGACGGTGCCTTCGCCTCTGCCCCCGTGAAGGTGGACGCCACATACACCACGCCCGACCAGTCGCACGCCATGATGGAGCCCCATGCCACGCTGGCCGCATGGAAGGGCGACCAGCTCACGGTATGGACCTCGAACCAGATGATTGCCTGGGGTCAGGGCGAGCTGGCAAAGACGCTGGGCATTCCCAAGGACAAAGTGCGCCTGGTCTCGCCATTCATTGGCGGCGGTTTTGGCGGCAAGCTGTTCCTGCGGGCCGATGCACTGCTGGCCGCGCTTGGGGCCCGCGCGGCAGGCCGGCCCGTCAAGGTCGCACTGCAGCGCCCACTGATGGCCAACAACACCACGCACCGCCCCGCCACCATCCAGCGTGTGCGCATCGCGGCAGGGCAGGACGGAAAAATCACCGCCATCGGCCACGAAAGCTGGTCGGGCGACCAGTCCGGAGGATCGGCGGACGGTGCCGTGGACCAGACCCGCCGCATGTATGCCGGCACCCATCGCATGACCGCCACGCGCCTGGCCGTGCTGGACCTGCCCGAGGCCAATGCCATGCGTGCCCCGGGCGAGGCCACGGGCCACATGGCCCTGGAGGTTGCCATGGACGAGCTGGCGGAAAAGCTCGGCATCGATCCCGTGGAGCTGCGCATCCGCAACGACACCCAGGTGGTGCCGGACAGCGGCAAGAAGCCGCAACCCAAGGCGAAGGAGGGCACCCCTGCCCAGGAGCACAAACCGTTTTCCCGCCGTGAATTCGTGCAGTGCCTGCGCACGGGCGCCGAGCGCTTCGGATGGAGCCAGCGCAATCCCGAGCCGGCCCAACGACGCGAAGGGCGCTGGCTCATCGGCCTGGGCATGGCCGGCGCCTACCGTGGCGCGCCTGTCATGAAGTCCGCCGCCCGCGTGCGCCTGGACAGGCAGGGAATGCTCACCGTGGAAACCGACATGACCGACATCGGCACGGGCAGCTACACCATCATTGCCCAGACGGCGGCCGAGATGCTGGGCCTGCCGCTGCAGCAGGTGCGCGTGCGGCTGGGCGATTCCAGCTTTCCGGTCTCGGCTGGCTCGGGCGGGCAATGGGGTGCGGCCAGCGCCACGTCCGGCGTCTATGCCGCGTGCGTGAAGCTGCGCGAGGCCGTGGCGCGCAAGCTGGGCATGGACCCGGCGACGGCCGAATTCTCGGATGGGCATGTGCAGGCGGGCGGCAAGCGCCGGGCCCTGGCCAGCGCTGCCAGCGACGCCGACCTGACGGCCGAGGATGCCATCGAATTCGGCGTGCTGGACAAGAAGATGCAGCAGTCCACCTTTGGCGCGCACTTCGTGGAGGTCGCCGTGGACGCCTTCACCGCCGAGGTCCGCGTGCGCCGCATGCTGGCCGTTTGCGCGGCCGGCCGCATCCTCAATCCCAAGACGGCCCGCAGCCAGGTCATCGGCGCCATGACCATGGGCGTGGGAGCGGCCCTGATGGAAGAGCTGGCCGTGGACACGCGACTGGGCTATTTCGTCAACCATGACCTGGCAGGCTACGAGGTGCCCGTGCATGCCGACATCCCGCACCAGGAAGTGATCTTTCTGGACGAGGTCGATCCCATGGCCTCGCCCATGAAAGCAAAGGGTGTGGGCGAGCTGGGTATCTGCGGCGTGAGCGCAGCCATTGCCAACGCCATCCACAACGCCACCGGCGTGCGGGTGCGCGACTACCCGATCACGCTGGACAAGCTGCTGGCAGGACTGGGGAAGCTGGCATGAGAGGGGACTGCACCTGAGGCAGCCCGCTCAGGCCCAGGATTCTTGATGAACGAAGGCCGGTCACCTCTGGGTGGCCGGCCTTTTTGCATGTGGCCATCAATAGAACGCATAGCTTGCGCGTCCGTCGGCATTGGCCTGGAAAGGCTGGCGTGGAGATACTTTTTGCACTGGGGAATGTCGGCGCTGTGCGCTCCGAATGCAGACCGCCCCCAGTTTTCCCACAAAAGAACCTGGCCTGGGCGCAAAGCGCCTGCCAGGGCAAAGAGACAACCTGCTCCGACAAGGACTTGTATGAAAGATATCCGCAAGACGATGGACGAGGGCGCCATGGCGCCGTTCCAGTGGCTGGCCGTGGCCATCTGTACCCTGCTCATCATGCTGGACGGCTTCGATGTGCTGGTGATGGCCTTCACCGCCTCGGCCGTCGCTGCCGAATGGAAGCTCAACGGGGCGCAGCTGGGCGTGCTGTTCAGCGCCGGTCTGATCGGCATGGCCCTGGGCTCGCTGTTCCTGGCGCCCGTGGCCGACCGCCGTGGCCGGCAACCCATCATCGTGCTGTGCCTGGTGCTGGTGTCCGTGGGCATGCTGCTGTCTGCGGCAGCGCGCAGCCATGTCGAGCTGGCAGCCCTGCGCGCCATGACGGGCGTGGGCATTGGCGGCATGCTGGCCAGCGTGGGGGTGATCACCTCTGAGTATTCATCGAACAAATGGCGCAGCACGGCGATTGCGCTGCAGGCCACGGGCTATCCGATTGGCGCCACGCTGGGCGGACTCATGGCCGCCTGGCTGCTGACACACCATGGTTGGCGCTCGGTCTTTGTGTTCGGCGGCCTGGCCACGGCGCTGATGGTGCCCATCGTGCTGTGGCGCCTGCCGGAGTCGGTGGATTTCCTGATGGGCCGTCGCCCGGCGCGTGCGCTGGAAAAGCTCAACCGCCTGATGGCACTCATGGGGCACCCCGCCATGCTGCAGTTGCCCGCGCAAGCCGGCGGTGACGTCCAGCAGGGCAATACCGTGGCCGCCTTGTTCAGGAACGGCCTGGCGCGCCCCACGCTCATGCTCTGGGCCGGCTTCTTCCTGCTGATGTTCAGCGTCTACTTTTCCCTGAGCTGGACGCCCAAGCTGCTGGTGCAGGCCGGCCTGTCGGCACAGCAGGGCGTGACGGGCGGCGTGTTGCTCAACCTGGGCGGCATTGCCGGCGGCAGCCTGTTCGGCCTGCTGGCGGTGAAGGCCAAGCTGCGGCATCTGGCCATGGGCAGCCTGCTGCTGAATGCCTTGTTCACCGCGCTGTTCGGCCTGGCCTCGGCCAGCCTGGGTTGGGCGTTCGCCGCAGCGGTGGGCGTGGGCGTGTTCCTGTTCGCCTCCATGGCCGGGCTGTACGGGTTGGTGCCGGCCACCTATCCGGCCCAGGTGCGCGCCACCGGCATGGGCTGGGCCATAGGCATTGGGCGCATAGGCGCCATCGTGGCGCCCACCATGGCTGGCCTGCTGCTGGACGGCGGTTGGCAGCCTGCCTCGCTGTACTACGTCTTTGCCTTGCCGCTGATTGCCGCTGCGCTGGCCGTGTGGGCCACGGGCGCCGGCCGCACCCTGGCGCCGGGGGGTGGCGTGCTGCGAGCGCCTGGTGCTTGATCCTTGAACCCCTATCCGTGAGCACGCGCCCGAGCGCCCAAGCGCTCAAGCGCAGGAGAAACACTTCCATGGCATTGGACAAACCCTATCTCGACGTACCGGGAACCACGGTCTTCGACGCCGAGCAATCCCGCCAGGGCTACTGGCTCAACCAGTTCTGCATGTCGCTGATGAAGGCCGAGAACCGCGAGCGCTTCAAGGCCGACGAGCGTGCCTACCTGGGCGAATGGGCCATGACGGCCGAGCAAAGACAGGCCGTGCTGGACCGCGACCTGAACCGCTGCATTGCGCTGGGCGGAAACATCTACTTCCTCGTGAAGATCGGCGCCACCGACGGCGTCAGCGTGCAGAACATGGTCTCGACCATGAGTGGCATGAACGAGGAGGACTACCGCCAGATGATGCTGGGCGGCGGACGCAGCATCGAAGGAAACCGCTACCTGCATGAGCAGGAACGACAGGAAAAAGGCATCTGATGGCACGCATCACCGCATCCGTCTACACCTCGCATGTGCCCGCCATCGGCGCGGCCATGGACCTGGGCAAGGCGGGCGACCCCTATTGGCAGCCGCTGTTCAAGGGCTTCGAGCACTCGCGCCAATGGCTCAAGGACAACAGGCCCGACGTGATCTTCCTGGTCTACAACGACCACGCGACCGCGTTCAGCCTGGACTTCATCCCGACGTTTGCCATCGGCACGGCCGCTGAATACCAGCCTGCCGACGAAGGCTGGGGCCCGCGCCCCGTGCCCAAGGTCATCGGCCATCCGGAGCTGGCCAGCCACATCGCGCAGTCGGTGATACAGCAGGACTTCGACCTGACCATCGTCAACAAGATGGACCTGGACCACGGCCTGACCGTGCCGCTGTCGCTGATGTGCGGCCAGCAGGACGCGCGCACGGGCGCCTGGCCCTGCCCGGTGATTCCGTTTGCCGTGAACGTGGTGCAGTACCCCGTGCCGTCGGGCCAGCGCTGCTTCAACCTGGGCCGTGCCATCCGCCGCGCCGTGGAAAGCTTCGATGAAGACCTGAACGTGCAGATCTGGGGCACGGGCGGCATGAGCCACCAGCTGCAGGGCGCGCGTGCGGGCCTGATCAACAAGGAGTGGGACAACCGCTTCCTGGACCTGCTGATCGAGAACCCTGCCGGCCTGGCCAAGATGCCGCATATCGACTACGTGCGCGAGGCTGGCTCCGAAGGCATCGAGCTGGTGATGTGGCTGATCGCGCGCGGTGCCATGGCCGATGTGGATGGCCCTGCGCCGCTGCCCAAGGTCAACCACCGCTTCTACCATGTGCCGGCATCGAACACCGCTGTCGGACACCTCATCCTGGAGAACGCAGCATGAGCCGGCCTTGCGTGGTACTTCTGCCGGGCCTGCTGTGCGACGAGACAGTCTGGCACGAGCAGCAGGCGGCCCTGTCCTTTGCCGGTGTTGCCGAGTGCATTGTTCCGTCCTATGGCACGGCGGCCACCATCGAAGACATGGCGCGCCTTGTGCTGGACTGCGTGGCGGCCGAGCGGTTTTCGCTGGCGGGCCATTCCATGGGCGGGCGCGTGGCCCTGGCCATTGCCGGCATGGCTCCCCAGCGTGTGGAGCGGCTGGCCTTGCTGGACACCGGCATGGACCCCATCGCCCCGGGCGAGGCCGGCGAGAGCGAACGCGCCAAGCGCATGGCGCTCTTGCAGATTGCCCGGCACAGCGGCATGCGCGAGATGGGCCTGCAATGGGCGCGCGGCATGGTGCATCCCGACCAGCTTGATACGCCACTGTTTGGCGAGGTGCTCGACATGGTGGCGCGCTTCACGCCCGAGGTGTTTGCTGCGCAGATCAATGCCTTGCTGAACCGCCCCGATGCGGGCGATGTGCTCCGGCAACTGCGCTGCCCGACTCTGCTGGCCTGCGGTCGCCAGGATGCCTGGAGCCCGCTGTCACGCCATGAGCGCATGCAGGCCCTGTGCCCGGGCGCCGAGCTGGTGGTGATCGAGGACAGCGGCCACATGAGCACCATGGAGCAGCCGCAGCAGGTGTCGTGGGCACTGCTCGACTGGATGGGGCGCTGAGCGAGCGCTGCGCTCGGGCTAGGCCGGCGGATCGCCCACGGCCCGCCGGCAGGCCTGCATGAACAGCTCCAGGTCCTGCGATGCCGTGCTCAGCGCACGCGTGGCCAGCCCGATGCGCCTGCGTGTGGAAGGCAGGTCCACGGGCACGATGGACAACTGCCCGCCGTGGTCATCCTGCAGGGCCTGTCCGCGCGAGGCCAGGGCCAGCCGGCCCGTCTGCAGCACAAAGGCCAGCGTCATGGTCGGGCTGCTGGCGCGCAGGCTGGCGCGCGGCGGCTCCAGGCCCTGGCTGCGGAACAGCTGGACCATGGCGCGGTCGGCCGGCGTGCCGGGCAGGGGCGAGACCCAGGGCCATTGCAGCAAGTCCTCCAGAACCAGCTGGCCGCGGTCCAGGCAGGCATGGCCGGCCGGTGCCACCACGACCAGGTCATCGTCGAACAGGTGCAGCTGGCGTACCTCATCGGAGGGCATGTCGGCGCGCAGGGCGCCAGCGATGGCGTCAATGTCGGCGCTCAGCAGGTGCTGCACCAGGCTCTCATAGGTGCCGTCCACGATGCTGACCTCGATGTCCGGGTGGCTGGCGGCCAGGCTGTCGACCGCGCGCGGCAGGAAGATTCCCACCGACAGCGGCAGCACGCCGACCACCACGCGCCCCCGGATCTCGCCGCGCCAGGCGGAAATATCGCTGTCCATGCCGCGCACCTCGGCCAGGGCCAGCTTGACACGGCGCAGCAGCGCTTCGCCGGACGGCGTCAGCCGCGTGCCGAAGGCCAGCTTGTAGAACAGCTGCATGCCCAGACTGGCTTCCAGCCCCTGCAGCGCCGCATGCACGGCGGGCTGCGTCAGGCCCAGCCACTGCGCGGCCAGGGATTCGCTGCCGCAGTCGGCAATGGCCATGAGGGCGCGCAGCTGGCCCGCAGGCACGGTCTCGGCAAAACGCTCGGGCAGGGGAGGGCGCCTGGCCGCCAGCGTGGCGGCGGCCAGGGCGTCGGCCGCGCCGCTGCCCAGATGCTGGAGCATGGCTTCGATGCGGGCGGCCAGCTGGCTGCCCAGCGGGGTCGGCATCATGCCGCGCGCTCCCCGCATGAACAGCGGCAGGCCACAGGCCTCTTCCAGTTGCAGCACCGAGCGCGCCACGGCCGGCTGAGAAAGATGCATAGCCTGGGCGGCCCGCGTGGTGCTGCCGTGGCGCACCACGCCCAGCATGGCGCGCATGGCCCGCAAATGGCCTGCCAAATCGGGAAAACGCGAAGGATTGCTGGTGGCCGGGCCGGTCCAGGGGGCAAGGTAAAGGTTCATGGAAAGGCGCTGAACGGCACGTTGGAAAACCGTGTTTTGATTGTCCCATAAGAAAAACGCATTGATGGCCGGGGCTCCGGCATTGGCCGGATCGATGCCAGCGTGGAATGCTTGGGGCCTGGATCAAGACAGCCCATCGCAGGCTGCGAATTCCGGGGAGACAAGAAACATGAACCATGAAATCGACCGGCTGCTGGCCCGCCAGGCCTGCCTGGACCTGGTGCTGCGCGCTGCTGCCTTTGCGGATGCCGGTGATGCCCAGGCCCTGGCGCAGCTGTTTGCCGAAGACGGCCAGCTGCAACGGCCCGGCGGCGAGGTGCTGGGCGGGCGCACGGCCATCGCCGCCGCGTACTCCCGGCGTCCCGCGGGCCGAATGACCCGGCATCTGGTCACCAACACGCTGGTGGAACTGCAAGGCCCGGACCGCGCAAGCGCGCGCAGCCAGGTGCTGCTGTGGTCCTGCGACGAGGCCGATGCCATCACGCCGCACGGCCGCCCGGCCCAACCGCGCCAGCTCGTTGGCGAGTTCGATGACACCTTCGGCCGCAGTCCTGAAGGCCATTGGCTGATCACGCGCCGCGTGGCGCGCTTCGTCATGTACCGGGACCTCCCGGGCGCCTGAAGCGCAGGGCGCCTAGCCACTTCCCCGCTCCATTTCCCAGTTCCATTTCCCCGCACCCGCCACTGCAGCCCTATCCAAGGCGCAGCGTTGCGGCGTGCCGATTCCACGACGACAACGACAGGAGACATCACCATGAAGCGCATTCAAAAAAGCAGTCCTCCACCCCAGGCCAGGCGACCCCTGCGGGCTTGCCTGGCCTGTCTGGCTTCGCTCGCGGCGCTGGCGGCTGCCGACGGCGCCCGGGCCCAGGCCGGCGCATCCGTGACGCTGTACGGCCATCTGGACACCGGCATCGAGTACCTGACGAATGTGCAAGGCGGCGGATCGCTGACGCGCATGCCTGGCCTCACGGGAACGGCACCGTCGCGCTGGGGGCTGCGCGGGAGCGAGGATCTGGGCGGCGGCCTGAGCGCCATCTTTGCGCTGGAGTCAGGCTTTGGCCCGGATGCCGGCACCTTCAACCAGGGCGGGCGGGGTTTCGGGCGCCAGGCCTGGGTGGGACTGTCCGGCAGTTGGGGCAGCGTCTCGCTGGGGCGCAACTACACCATGCTGTACTGGGCGCTGTTCGACGCCGACCTGCTGGGTCCCAACGCCTTCGGTCTGAGCAGCCTGGACAGCTACATCCCCAACACGCGCACCGACAACTCCCTGGCCTACCGGGGGCGCTTCGGCGCCTGGAGCCTGGGTGCGGCCTACAGCCTGGGACGCGATGCCGTCAACGCCGGCCCCAGCCCGGCCGGCACCAACTGCGCCGGCGAATCGGCCACGGACAGGCAGGCCTGCCGCCAGTGGTCCGCCATGCTGAAGTACGACACAGCGCCCTGGGGCTTTGCGCTGGCCGTGGACGAGATGCGCGGCGGCGCCGGCGCATTTGCAGGGCTGACGCGCTCGGACCTGAAGGACCGCCGCATCATGCTCAACGGCTATGCCGCGCTGTCACCCACCATCAAGCTGGGCGCCGGTCTCATGCGCCGTGACAACGACGCGGCCCAGGCGGCCTCGGCCAGCAACGGCGCCACGCCGCGCAGCACCCTGGCCTGGGGCGGCCTGTCCTGGTCCCCCAGCGCCGCCGTCGTGGTCGATGGCCAGCTGCAGCAACTGCGCTATGCCCAGGGCGGCGACCGCTCCACCCTGCTGGCCCTGCGCGCCACCTACAAGTTCTCCAAGCGCACGGCGGTCTATGCCCAGGCCGCGCGCATTGACAACGGACAGCGCCTGGCCATCTCGGTCAGCTCGGCCGCAGCCGGCGGCAGCCCGCTGGCGGGCGCATCGCAGACTGGCCTGATGCTGGGCCTGCGCCACTCGTTCTGAAACCGAAGGCCAGGCCGGCCGCATCCAATGCGACGCCTGGAGCGTGTGATCACCAGCGCGAAGAGCCGACGCGGGCACTTGAAAGTGCACACCACGCTCTAGATCTGTACAGCGCGGCCGATGAACTGAATGGGCCCTGTCGGGCGTCCGCTCGGGGAGCCGCCTTCTGGCTCCAGGGTGAGCTCGAAAAGCTGATTCGGCTGTAGAGGCGGCAACTGGTCTACCGGCACTTCGATGGCTTCGCCCGGTTTGACCAGACCCAGGGACACCGGCGCCTTCCAGCCGTCGGCCTTGGTCCAGAACTGCAGGGATTTTTCCGCCGGAATGGCATCCTTGCCCAGTGGCACAAGGCGCAGACGGCCTTCAGACTGGGCCTGGACCACCCACCCGGGGGCCTGATTCTGCGGCGCGGCCAGCACGACGAAATAGCGCGGGGCAGCCGGCGGTGATGCCTCTCGCACAACCAGCACAGCCGCGAGCAGTGCTGCAGCTGCAAAGCCGCCACCCGCCAAGCCGCGCCAAAGGGCGAGGCTATCCCAGTGCCACCAGGCACCACGCTGTGCGCGGACCGCTGGCCGGGCCGGCTTGACGCTGGCCGCAATGCGCTGCCACAGCGTTGCGGAGGGCTCGATGGAGGGAGCCAGCTGAACCAGCGGCAGGAGCCGTTGCTCCCACGCCTGCACGGCAGTGCGCAACGCAGGCTCGTAGGGCAGACGGGATTCGATGGAGCGGCGCTGGGCTGCATTGAGGGTGCCCAATACGTACTCGCCGGCCTGCATCTGGAGATCGTCCGGGGAGCCGTCATCCGTCGACTCTGAGGGATTGGGGTGGGTGTCGCCGCTCATTGCATGCACTCTCTCAGGGCGCGCAGTCCGCGTTGAACCCAGGCCTTGACCGTACCAAGCGGCGCCTGCACACGCGCCGCAATTTCGCTGTGGCTGCAGCCGTCCACGTAGGCGTGCAACAGGCAGGCGCGGCGCTCGGGGTCCAGCCGGTCGAGGCAATCGCCAAGACGACCCAGCGTCGCCTGCCGCTCCCATTCACTGCCGCCTTCCTTCCAGGCCAAAAGTGCGGCCTGGGCGTCATGCGCTTCATGGGCAGTTTCATCCAGCACGGTTTCGCGTGCGCCATCCCGTACACGGTTGAGGGCGGCGTGCCGCACCACGCTGTAGATCCACCCTCGACCACTTCCGCGATTGCCGTCGAAGGTGGATGAGCGGTTCCAGATGGAGACAAACGCATCGTGCAGCACGTCTTCCGCAGCGGCGCGCTCGCGGACGATGCGCAGTGCCACGCCGAGGAGAAAGCGCGCCTCGGCCTCATAAATCCGCTGCAAAGCATCGCGTTCGCCGCGTGCACATGCATGCAATGCTGCGTCATGGTCGAAAGCTTCGTTGTTCTGGGAGACAGCGGGCGGCACGAAATGGAGCGAAGGGGGCGTTGCAGGAAATCCTTCGTCCAGTGTATCCGCGCCGCTGCCGGCTCTTACATAGGCTTCCAGAAGATGTAGTCGGCCTGGTACTTCACGGTGGTCTTCTGGCCCTTGTTGGCAGCCATGCAGGGCTTGTCAGCCGGCGCCACTCCGCCCTGGAGTGCCACGCGCTGGATGTAGCTCACACCCTCCAGCGCGCCGCTGCCCATGGCCGGGTTTGCCTTCACCAGCTGGTAAGGCAGATTGCCTGCGCCGGACGGCGCCACAGCCAGCTGGGTGGCGGTGAGTTTGGAGCCGTCGTTGGCCTCCCAGGTGGCAGGGGGTCCGTAGTAGCGGCCCACTTGTTTGCCCATGCGGTCCTTCAGCACAGCATCGGGTCCCACAAAGACCCATTCCGTCTGGCCAGGCGCGTTGGCCTTGTCGCGGCACTCGTAGGTGATATCACCGCTGCCTACGGTTTCCCACGCGACCTTGTTCCCTGCAGGAACCTGGATGGGGGCGGGCAGCGATGCCTGGGAGAAAGTGCTGGCCGGCTTGTGCATCGAGCCACAGGCAGCGAGCAGGGCCGCTGTGGCGACAGCGAAGGAAACGGCGGCGGTGCGGGATGCGGAACGAGAGGTCAACATTGCAATTCTCCAAACAGTTTTGTGAAGGGGACTGAAGCAGCGCCTTTTTTTGGGCTGCTGCTGGTACTACCCGCCATCGCATCGTTTGGATGCACCCCATGCAAAAATATTTTCGAGAAATGCCGGCGCCAGACTCCATCAGACTGCGGTTGGTGACATTTTTGACCTGCAGCACCCGGGCCACCTCTCCCGAGGCGCGTGGCTCCCAGTAGGCCACGCGGCCGTTGAGCCAGGGCAGGGGAGAGAACTTGACGCCTGCTTCCCAACCATCATTGATGGAGGGCCTGAGGTTGCGATCCTGCGTGCGGCAGGCGTCGATGCCCGAGCCGATCTCAAAGATGGGCGAGCATGTCCTTTGAAGGAACGAAGAAGGCAATGCCTGTCACCGCCGCCGAGAAGTCAAGGATGCGGTCATGGAGCGGGGGCGGGCTTCCGATGAACATCCGTTCGAGCATCTGCTCGATCACCCAAAGGTGCCTGGAATAACCGATGAAATAGGTTCCGTACTCCTTGAGTGCAGGCCTCGCGAAAGCCATGTTGTCTCGCAGGATGTCGTGTTCGACGCCGTCCTGCGTGATGGTGCACAGCGTCTTGTGTGACTTCTGCTCCGCCTCCGAGGCATCGGGAAGCTCGGTGTTGGTGAACTTCTTTCGTCCAATGATCTGCTCCTGGGCTTCGGTGCTCAGGCTTTTCCATGCCGGGAGGTCGTGGAGGTACTTCTGTACGACGACATAGCTTCCGCCCGCATGTTCAGGATCTTCCTCGCCCACTATCGTTGAGGCCGGCAGCGCCAGGCCGACCGGATTCGCGGTGCCATCGACAAAATCCAGCAGGTCGCGTCCATCGAAGTACCGGAATCCGGCGACCTCATCCATGGCCGCGACTGTCCCTTCCAGGGCCTCCAGGAGCATCTGCTCGAACGCCACGATGAGATCCATGGACCTGGCGCGGATGTGGAACAGCAGGTCCCCCGAAGTAGAGACTGCCACATGGGTGGCGCCCCGGATTTCGCGGAATGGATGGAGTTCGGCCGGAAGCGGGGTACCGACGAGCGGACCCCACACATCGGCACCGATGCCCACGTTGCAGGTAAAGGTACCGGTCACGTCCCGTACAAGGACGTTCTTGATCAGGCCGTCCAGATCGCCGAGCACGGATCGCACGGTGGAGAGGGACGCTGCGTCTCTTGCAACGGTAAGGACCAGGAAGGATGCGGCGATCGACAGCGCTGCATCAATTTGCTGGGGCTCGGCCTGGCGCGGGATCGTGGGTGTGGTCATTGGAAGTACCGGCAAATGGACGAGATGGACGTCAGGGATGGTGCATTATCTGGCCCCACCTGCGCAGCCGGCCCAACCGGCTCCAGGAGCAACATCACGGACGGTTTCGCCAGATTCTCACTCCCATTTTTTCGGCATCTTCCCGGTACTTCTGGATTTTCTGCTTCAGGTACTCCTGCTGCGACCTGCCGACCAGGGGGTCGGGGCTGTGGCTGTAACCGCATGCGGAAGCGCAGGGGAGGGCACATCCCAACCCACGGAATGCCAAAAGGTCGTTGCCTATGGAAATCCGGCGGCACAGTGCACGGACATTGAAGGGCGGCGAAGTGATTTCGCTCAACGAAAATACGACGGCTCGCGTGGTGCGCTGGCTGCACAGCATCGACTGCGGCGAAGTCGGCGCTGGAACGGCGGGAGTGGAAGCTTTTGGATTTCTGATCACCACGAAGACGCCGGACAAGGTTCTTTCCATCTATGCATCGGACAGCGGTGCGGGTGGACAGGAATTGTTCTATCCACGCATCGTCAACAAGGGCCTTCCCAATCAGGTGGTCTACGGATCGCCATTCGACAATCTGTCTGCCGCCGTGAAAGATGCCGGAATATCCAATATCGACCTGTGGCAAGGCGGCCCCGAGTCGAATGTCGTGGCACAGGCCCGCGTCATCATTCCGGCCTTCAAGGTGAAGTATTTCCAGCCGCATCATCTCGGAACCCGGGCAACGAAGGTGGATGGAAATTCCGTAGGCTTCAGCCTCGAATACGGACTGCATTTTCCCTATCTCGAAAGCGAAGTGCCGCGTCTGACGGACTATCTGAAGTCTGCGAACGCGGTTGCCTACAACCCCGTGAACTATTTCGATGCATGGTCTCTGTCCAAGGACGGCTTCAAGTCACAGGACAACGCCGACGTGAAGGCCGTGTATGGACTGCCTGCCACCGGTCCCGGCCCTGGCAAGCAAGGTCCGAACCCCCGGGCTGGCCAGTTGGAGTGCACCGGTGCGTAAGAATTCTTGCCCTCTGTTTTGTTCGATACGATGTATATTATGTTAAATCACAAACGCAAATGACGGCCTGAAAACCAAGGCAAGGCACTCCTCCAGTGCCTTGCCTGCTTCGTTTTCAGCTGTTCAAGACGGTTTCCAGGCCTTCAAGCTCCTGCTTCAGCAAAAGCGCGGTTTCCTGTGGCTCGAACTGGCGCTGCAGCAGCGGGATGGTGAAGACGTAGCTTGCATCGTGCACGCCGTGCGTTTCATCCCGGCGCAGCACGTAGGCCAGTTGCAGGCGCGCCAGGGACCGGCGCAGGGCCTGGGCCTGGCCGGTGGCGCCGTGGGATGGGACCAGGGCGTCGAGTGCGGTCAGGCTGGTCTGTCCTTGCTGGGCCGTGTGATAGACGGCGATGCGGTCCAGGCGACAGGCCTGTTCGTCGGTGCTCAAGCGGCCCCATCCCACCAGCGCGTCCTGCACGGGCTGGGATGCCATGGCCTGGCGCAGGTGGCGTTCTTCGATGACGCGTTCGTCGGGTCCCAGGGCTTCCAGGCATTCCTGGCAGAGGATGGCGACCAGGTTGGCGCGCCTGCCGCTGGCCTCTATCAGCCGCTCGGCCAGAGCGTCGTTGGCAAAGCCCAGGCGCAGCCTGCGCAGCGGCTCGGTGGCCAGGGCATGACATGCCGCTGGCTCCAATCCCCCAATGGCCAGGATTTCGCCGAAGTTGCGCAGCGGCGACTGGTAGTCGAGCAGCGCTGCCGCGTACAGATCCCAGAATCCCGCCAGCATGAACCAGCAACGGCCCTCCTCGCTCAGCGCGCGCAAGGCGCTGAGCTGGGGGTAGCCATTGCGGGCTTCGTCGCGGAAGAACAGGTCGGCCTCGTCGATCAGCAGGTACAGCCGCCTGCCCTGCGACTGCTTTTGCAGGTGTTCGATGATCGCCTCCAGCGGTGTTTCCACGGGAAGGCCGAACTGCGTGGCCAGGCGCGGCGTGAGGCGGTGGTCACGCAGCGAGATGTAGTGGCAGGCGATGGCCGGATGCTCCTGCAGCCGCCGCTGCACGGCTTTGAGCAGGCTGCTTTTGCCGAGCTGGCGTCCTCCCACGACCAGGTAGTTGGCCGGCTCGCGGTTGAGCACGCGGGCCAGCAGGCGCTCGCGGCCAAAGAAAACGTCCTCGCGCGTCACGCCGCCGCGCGTCTGGTAGGGCGATATGCGCGTGACCTGCAACTGCGTGGCCAGCAGCCGCAGCAGCACCTGGTCTGGAGCGCCGCCCAGCAGCCATTCGGTCTGCCCCGGGCTGTCCAGCAGCACGTGCAGGTTGGCGCGGTCCTGGGCATGGCGCTGCAGCAGCGGCATGGGCGACTGTGGATGGTGCGGGCTCACGATGAGCACCACATCGCCGCCGGTTTGCAGCAGGCGCAGCTGGCGCACGAGCTCGCCCTCTTCCAGCTCCGCCGGGGGCGCATAGACCAGGCAGCGACCCAGGGCGATGGGCAGCTCGGGTGGCAGCGTCCACTCGAACATGTCGCCGGGCACGGGCCACTCGCCTTGCGCCGGTTTGCAGGCGGCGGACAGGCGTTCGGCCAGGGCCCGCACCCGGGCGCCTGGGCTTGCGCCGGCAAGGCGCAGGGCGCGCTGCCAATCCGGCGGGCGTATGCCTGCAGCGCGCAGGACGGCGGAACGGCGGCCGGTGAGCCGCAGCAGCCGGTCCAGCTGGGGCAGATGCTGGTAGGGCTTGCGGCGCAGGCGCTCGGGCTTGAGCTGTGCCGGGCCTATCAGCGGATGGCGCACCAGCCACAGCAGGGCCAGGCAGCCAAAGACCAGTGCGCTGGTCCAGATGACGCTGCGCAGCCATCCAAAGGGCTCATGCTCGGGCTGGCCCGGCGAGGGGCTGCAGTTCAGCGGCAGGTAGCGCGGCGGAGTCGGAGGCAGGCCGCCCTGGCAGCTCCAGTCCCAGCGTTGCCTGTCCAGTTGCAGCAGGACCTGGGTTCCGGCGAGCACGCCCATCTGGCTGTCGCGCGCCACGTCCGCCTGCAGCACGAATGGCCTGGGCGAGCTCATGCGCACGCGCGGTTCGGCAATGTCCGGCGCCACGCTGGCCAGGTCCTGCGGCCAGCTTTCATGCTGGCGCACATAGTCCATCAGGGCCAGGCGCCACAGGATGATTTCGTTCCAGACCCGGCCCGAGCTTTCCGCGCCCTGCAGGCTGCTGCGGGTGACGGGGTTGTAGCGGGGCAGCAGGATGGCCGTGCCGACGAACAGCGTGACCAAGGCGAGCAGCGCGGCGCGCCACCAGGATCTGGGCAGTTGCACAAGCCGGCCCAGGCCGCTCATGCCTGCAGCACCGCCACGGCGGCTTCGCGGGCAATGTCGCAGCGCCAGTGCAGATGGGCGCCCTCGCCTGCTCCGCGCACCTGCAGCAGATTGCCCCAGAACAGGCGCCGCAGCACGGCATCCTGCAGATAGGGGCGTGCACGGCCCAGCGATGCCGCATCCACCAGCCCGCGCAGTTGCTCGCGCGTGGCAGGTTCCTGCGCCAGGGGCAGCAAGGTCTGCCACAGGCGCGCGCTGGCCACCAGATGGGCGCGCAGCAGGGGCGAGTGCACGGAAGCGACGCCCACGCCCTGCTCCACCAGCCATTGCAGCGCTTCCTCGAAAAGCGCGGGATGCCCGCCCGTCAGCGCCTGCAATGCCTCGATGACCTCGGCCGGCCAGGCCGTGCCGGGCCAGCGCTGGCGCGCCATCAGGGCCAGGTCTTCCAGCGTGGGATCGGGCCAGTGGGCCACCTGGCCGATGTTGAGCAGCGACAGGTCACCGCTGCGGTACTTGAGGTCGGCCAGGGCCTCGCTGCCGCACAGCAGCAAGTGCAGGCGGCCGCTGTGCATTTCGCTGAGGCTGCGCAGAATGCCGGCCAGTGTCTCGCGCAGCTGCGCCGTGCCCTGCTCGAAGCGGCTGACCAGGCAGAACAGCCGGCCGCCGGCCAGCAGGCGCTTTTCCAGCAGGGCCTCGAATTCGTAGTCCGAGCCCACTTCGCCCAGCCCGCATTGCCGGCCCAGGGCCGCAAAGTAGTCGGCCGCAGCCGTGCTCACGCTGTAGGGCGGCTGGATGTGCAACACCGCCTCGGCGCCATACTGGGCGCGGGCACGCAGCAGCAGTTCCTGGCGAAACGGGGGCTGCCCCCAGTGCGCGGGCGACAGCAGCATGGTGATGGCATAGGGCCGGGCCTGGGCCAGCTGGGCGAAAAGCCGGTCCATGAAGCCTGCAAAAGGCTGGGCGCCAGCGGCGGCGGCCTGCAGCGGAAACTCCGTGGCAAAGCCAGCGGCGGAGAACAGGCGATTGGTCTCCGCCTCCGTCAGGCGCAGGTACTGGGCACAGGCGGCCAGCCGGTCGCGCGAGCGCGGATTGGGCAGGGAAACCCCATTCCTCCAGTTGTTGACGGCTTCCCGGCTCAGCCCGATCTCGGTGGCCACGCCCGAGGCGCTGGCGCGGATGCGGCGCATGTACAGGCCCAGCAAATGGCCGAAATCCTCGTGAACGCCTGGTGCCACGGCAGCCCCCTGTTCAATGGCGGTGGGCTGCATCAGCGACGGCTCCGCTCAGGAAAACAGCGCCTGCTGGCGCAGATCCACCCTGCCGGAGCCATGGTCCGTATCCTCATCCTGTTCACCCTCTCCTGGGATTCAGCTGGTCTTGTGCAATTTGTTTCATTTTGCCAAGCGCGGATTGTCTCAGGATGCGGCATCCCCACCACCCTGCCCCGCAAACTCCCGTCGCGCGCCGGCCATGCGGTACAGCGGCAGCACCACCGCCAGCACCAATCCCAAAGCCAACCAGAGCCACAGTCCCTTGCCTCTGAAGGCCAGGGCCGCAATCACGGTGAAGGCCACGGCCTCGCACAGCCCGCGAAAGCCGGCCCGCAGCATGAACAGCCCCACGATGCCCTGCACGGGCGACACGCCGCTCTTGCGCAGGCTGGCCATGGTGTCCAGCAGGGCCTGCACGGATTCCTGGGCCTGGCGGTCACGCTCCTGGTCCCGCTCGCGCAGCCGGGTGATGGTCATGGGCTGGGCCGGATTGGTGAGGGCGGTGCCGTCGGCGCCCTCTTCCTGGCCGGGCTGCGGATAGACCTCGCCATCCGTATCGACCAGCACCTGGCGCTCCGGGTAACGGGACAGCCAGGCGTGGTGGCTGACCCATTGGCCGGCATCGAAGTGGTAGCGCTCGCTCTCGCCCACCTGGTCGTAGAAGACATGCAGCACCGCAGCCTGCAGGCCGTGCTGGAACAGCGTCTCCAGCAATCGCCAGGGCATGCCGGCTGTGGTGCGGGTGTCAAAGCCCAGCTCCAAGTGCTGGGGATGGCCCAGGGCGCTGGCATTGGCCCAGTCGTCATCCCACAGCGCGGACCGGTCCAGGGCGGGGTCCAGCTCATGGATCCAGCGCTCGGCCTGCTCCCAGGACTGCCGGGCCAGGTACTGGCAGATCAGTTGCACGCGGCGCAGCTGCAGGGGCGTATCGAAGAAAAGATAGAGGTGATGGACGTTGCTGGACATGGTGGGCCTGAGGCGTTTGCAGGAATGCCGCGATTGTTCAATTGCAGCCGCCAGCCCGCCCTCCCAGGCCTGTCCAGCACGCGGCTGGCAGGCGCTCCCACCGGTTGACATTCTGTCCACTGCAAGAAGCGGGATGCAGGCGCTGCGGCGGCGCCCTAGACTGCGGCAATTGCCCACAGCGCCCGTATTGCCAACCGCGCCCATACCGCCAACCGCGCCCGCCATGCACAACCTCGGTCTTTTCGACGACGAAGCTTGCGAATCCGCCCCGCCCTGCCACTGGACGCAGATGGAGCACCAGCTCGATGAGCAAGGCTGCGCGCGCCTGCCCGGCCTGCTGGATGCGCAGCAGTGCCGCGACCTGTCCGCTCTTTACGCAAGGGGGGACGGCTTTCGCTCCCGCATCGTCATGGCACGCCACGGTTTCGGGCGCGGCGAGTATCAATATTTCGACTACCCCTTGCCACCGCTGCTGCAGCGCCTGCGCGAGCAGCTGTATCTGCGCCTGGCGCCGGTGGCCAATGTCTGGAACCAGCGCATGGGGCTGGAAGTGCGCTATCCGGACCGGCTGCAGGACTTCCTGGCGCGCTGCCACGCGCAGGGCCAGTTGCGGCCCACGCCGCTCATCCTTCAATACGGTGCGGGCGACTACAACTGTCTGCACCAGGACGTCTATGGAGAGCATGTGTTTCCGCTGCAGGTGGTGCTGCTGCTGTCGCGGCCCGGGCGGGACTTCACGGGTGGCGAGTTCGTCATCATCCAGGCCGATGGCGACCGGCAGCGGGCCGATGTGATGGCACTGGACCAGGGCGATGCGCTGGTCCTGGCCGTGCGCCACCGGCCCGTGCCCGGGCGGCGCACCGGCTACCGCCGCGTGGCCATGCGCCATGGGGTCAGTCGCATCCACAGCGGCCATCGCCATACCGTGGGGCTGATCTTTCATGACGCACTTTGATGGATGGCCGGTATGAGCACGCTGGATCTTTTCGCCGATGAACATCCCACCGGGGCCGAATCCATAGGCCCCCAATCCGTGGTGCTGCGCGGCCATGCCCTGCCCCATGCCGCGCAGTTGCTGGAGGCGGTCGAAGGCATTGCGGCGCGGGCGCCGCTGCGCCATCTGGTTACGCCGGGCGGCTTCACCATGTCGGTGGCCATGACCAACTGCGGCGCGCTGGGCTGGACCAGCGACAGGCGCGGCTACCGCTACAGCGCCATCGACCCACTCAGCGGCCAGCCCTGGCCGGCCATGCCTGCCGTGTTTGTCCGGCTGGCGGGCGAGGCGGCCGCTGCGGCGGGGTTCGATGGCTTTGTGCCCGATGCCTGCCTCATCAACCAGTACCTGCCCGGCACCCGGCTTTCCCTGCACCAGGACCGCGACGAACGCGACCTGGGCGCGCCCATTGTCTCGGTGTCCCTGGGCATGCCGGCCACGTTTCTGTTTGGAGGACTGGCGCGCGCTGACAGCACGGCCAGGGTGCCGCTGCAGCATGGCGACGTGGTGGTCTGGGGCGGCGTGGATCGGCTGCGCCACCACGGCGTGCTGCCGCTCAAGGACCAGCCTCACCCGCTGCTGGGCGGGCGGCGCATCAATCTCACTTTTCGCAAGGCGGGCTGAATGGTTGGACGGTCTGAAATGGACAGGCTCAACAGCCAGGATCGCTTCGCCCGCCTGGATTGGGCGCGGATTGCCGCTGAGCTCGATGCCGAAGGCCATGCCCTGCTGCCGCAGCTGCTGACTGCGGATGAAAGCCGCGCCTTGGCCCGCGAGGCGGCCGCCGCGTCTGGCCTGCCGCCCTGCGTGCAGGCATGGCGCCCGGTGCTGTACGGGCATCTGCTGGCCCTGGCCAACCGCTGGCGCGAACACATGGGCATGCAGCCTGGGTTGCCGGGCTGCTTCGAGGATTTCATGCGTCAGGGCCGGCAAGCAGGCCAAACGCAGCCGCAGCCACAGCCACATCTGCTGCGCGTGCCGCAAGCGGGCCATGCCCCGCTGCGTTCATACAGCGAAGGTGCGGCGGTGTTTCCGCTGCAGCTGGTGCTGCTGCTGTCCCGGCCGGGCCAGGATTTCGAGGGCGGCGAATTCGTGATGACCGAGCAGCGCCCGCGCATGCAATCGCGCCCCATGGTGCTGCCGCTGGGCCTGGGGGATGCGGCCATCATCGCCACGGGGCCGCGCCCGGTGTGCGGTGCGGCGGGCTTTTACCGTGTGCACCTGCGGCATGCCATCAGCCGCGTTCACCGTGGCGAGTGGCTGGGTCTGGAGCTGCTTTTGCACGACGTGCCCCAGGCGCCCAAGGCTCTGCAAACGGACCGCTGGCTATAATGCCGCGCCTGCAAAGGCATCCGTGCAACAGGTGTCCACGTGCCAGCCATGGGGATGAAACGGGAACAAGGTGACTGCCGGCAAATGCTTTTTGCGCTGCCGGCACAGGCCTTGGCTGCCCCCGCAACGGTAAACAAGTCAAGGCGCTCCATGCCTGTCCCGCCAGTCTCCGCAACCCTGCGGAGGGGCGATGACAGGCTGTCACTGGTTCATGGCGTGGTCTGCAACATGCAGCTTTTCGCGGGTGGATTGGGAAGACGGGGCGCTGGGCGCAAGGCATGTCCTTGCGCCGCTTGTGAGCCCGGAGACCGGCCTGCTGCGTTTCGCGCCTGCTGTGCAGGCGTTTTCTTGACTGTCTGCGGGGTGCGGATGGCAACGTCCTGCGCCCCTTCCTCCCACACTGGCTGGAGAGGTGGCAGTGCCTTGCTTTCGCATCAGACGGTCGAAGACCGATGTTCGAAATGCATTCTTCCTTTTCCAGGGTTTCCAGCGCTCGCGCTGCCCAGTCCCTTTCCGTGCGGCTGAGCCCGCTGGCCCTGGCCTGCGCCTTCATCTGCCTGCCGGCGCAGGCTCAAACCCAAACGCCCACGCCAACGCCCCCATCAACCGCCCTGCCCGAGGTCCAGGTCACCGGCCAGGCCGAACGCATCGGCCAGCAACTGGCCCAGCCTGCGCGCTCTGCCAGCCATACCGGCGTCTCCAACCAGGAAGTGCCGGCCAGCGTGGATGGTGTTTCTGCCGAGCAGATGCAGGAGCGCGGCGACTACGCCCTGGTGGACGCCGTCACGCGCACCGTGGGCCTGACCTCCAGCAGCACGCCGGGCAATGGCGGCCTGTCCTTCAGCAGCCGCGGCTTTGCGGGCGTGAACTCCGTGGGCGTGGCCGAAGACGGCATGGTGCTGGGCGTGGCCGCCGGCACCACGGCCTATCCGGGTGACAGCTGGGGCTACGAGCGCATCGACGTGCTGCGTGGACCGGCCTCGCTGATGTATGGCAGCGGCACCATGGGCGCCACGGTCAACGCCATCCGCAAGCAGCCCAGCCGCACCAGCTCGGCCGAGGTGCTGGTGGGTGCGGGCACGGACGACACGCTGCGCCTGGGCCTGGGCGTGACCGGCGCCCTGGGCGCCTATGCCAGCTACCGCATCGACAGCTACACCGCGCGCAGCGCGGGCGAGCGCGATCTGGACCAGTCGCGCAACGGCAAGTTCATGAGCACGCTGCGCTTGGAGCCCACGAGCGACCTGCAGATCGACCTGATTGCCGACCGCAGCGTGCAAAAGCCCAGCCGCTACTGGGGCACGCCGGGCCTGGACGGCAAGGTGGTGGAGTCGCTGCGCGACCGCAACTACAACGCCGAAGACAGCGTGCTGCGCTATGCCGACGAGCGCCTGCGCGCCAAGGTGCAATGGAAGGCCAATGACTGGCTGACGGTGCGCAACGAGCTGTACCACGTGAAGTCCGACCGCCACTGGCGCAACATCGAGGCCTACGCGCTCAACCCCGCCACCTGGACCGTGGGCCGCTCCGACTACCTGGAAATCCTGCACGACCTGGAGCAGACCGGCAACCGCCTGGGCCTGAACGTGGACCGGGGCTCGCACAAGATCGCCATGGGCTGGGAGGCCGCGCGCATCAACCTGCGGCTGTCCAACAACTCGCCCTATGGCGGCTCGTCCACGGTCTCGGCCTGGGACCCCGTGCATGGCAGCTGGGCCAGCCCCGATGCCACGGCAGCCAAGACAGAAACCGGCGTGACCCAGCATGCCCTGTACCTGGAAGATGCCTGGCGCATCAGCAACCGCTGGCTGGCCATGGCCGGCCTGCGCCGCGATGTCTACGACTTTGCCAGCCACTCGCTGGTGGGCGGCACGGATTTCAACAAGACGCTGGCCGCCACCTCCTGGCGCCTGGGCCTGACCTATGAGCTGGCCCGCAACACCCATGTCTATGGGCAGATCAGCTCGGGACACGATCCCGTCAACAGCCTGGTGTCGCTGAACCTGGCCAACACGGCTTACAAGCTGAGCAAGGGCCGCCAGGCCGAGATCGGCATCAAGCAGCAGGTGGCTGGCGGGCGCGGCGAGTGGACGCTGGCCGTGTTCGACATCAAGAAGGACAACATCATCACGCGCGACCCCGACCGCCCGGCCATCTCCATCCAGGGCGGCAGCCAGTCCTCGCGCGGGGCCGAAGTCACCGCCACCTTCCAGGCCACGCCCGCCCTGCGCGTGGAGGGCAATCTGTCCTATGTGGACGCCCAGTTCGACAAGCTCATCGAGGCTGGCGGCAACCGCGCAGGCAACCGTCCGCAGAACGTGGCCAAGACCACGGCCAACCTCTGGGGCCACTACCGCGTGGGCGCCTGGCAAGCCTCGCTGGGCCTGCGCTACGTGGGTGACCGCTTTGGCAACAACGCCAATACCGTGAACCTGCCCGCCTACACCGTGGCCGACGCCGCGCTGAGCTGGCAGGTGGACCCGCGCACCACCCTGAGCCTGATCGGCCGCAACCTGGCCGACAGGGTCTATGTGGGATCGAGCTACGGCAGCCAGTTCCTGGTCGGGCAAGGCCGCCGCTTCGAGATCGCGGCCCATATCCGGTTCTGATGGCCATGGCGCGCTCCAAAAGGTTCCACGGCCTGTGCGCTGGCGCCCTGGCGGCCACCCTGCTGCTGGCCGGCTGCTCGCGCAGCGATTCCGGCACCACCAGTGAACTACCGGCACCGGCTGCCGCACCGCAGGCGGCCGTGACCGTCAATGTCTGCGGCAGCCCCGTGACCTACGCCAGCGCACCGCTGCGCGCTGTGACCCATGACGTGAACATCACCGAGATGTTCCTCTTTCTGGGCCTGGGCGATCGGCTGGTGGGCTACAGCGGTATCACGCAGGCCAAGCAGATCGACCCGGCCTTCCAGGCCCAGCTGGCCCGCGTGCCGCGGCTGGCCGAGCGCGAGATGAACCTGGAGGCCATCCTGGGCGCCTCGGCAGATTTCGTCTTCGGAGGCTGGAGCTACGGTTTTCGCCAGGGCCAGGTCACGCCCGAGGTGCTGCAGCGCCACGGCATTGCCTCATACGTGCTGTCCGAATCGTGCATCCGCGTGGGGCCGCGCAGCCAAGTGGCGCTGGAAGACGGCCTGACCGACCTGCGCAACCTGGGCCGCATCTTCCGCATCGACGCCCATGCCGAGCAACTGGCGCAGGGGCTGGAGCGCGACCTGAAGGACCTGCGCGAGCGCATGCAGGGCGTGCGGCAGCGGCCTTCGGTCTTCGTCTACGACAGCGGCCAGGACATCCCCGTGACCGTGGGCCGCTACGGCATGCCGCAGGCCATGATCGAGGAAGCGGGCGGGCGCAACATATTCGACGACATTCCCAGCAACTGGCCTGCAGGCAACTGGGAGGACGTGGTGCAGCGCAACCCGCAGTGGATCGTCATCATCGACTACGGCCAGCCCCATGCGCAGGGCAAGATCGACTTCCTGCTGGCCAAGCCCGAGCTGGCCGGCGTCGATGCCATCCGCGAAAAGCGGTTTTTCGTCATGACCTATGCCGAGGCCACGCCCGGCCCGCGCAATATTGCGCGGACCCGTGCCCTGGCGCAGGCCCTGCACCCCGACCGCATGCCGGCGCCCAGCCATGCGGCCAACTGACTCCCGCTGGCCCAGGCGCCCGGGCGCCGCCCGCCTCTGGTGCCTGCTGCTGTTCGCGGCCCTGTTGCTGGTGATGACGCTGGCCATCACCTGGGGACCAGTGGACATGCCTGCCGGCACGGTCTGGCGCATTGCCTGGAGCCGGCTGCTGCAGGTGCTGGGCATGCAGCCGCCGCCGCTGGAGGGCATCACGCCGCAGCACCAGCAGATCGTCTGGCTGATCCGCATGCCGCGCGTGCTGCTGGCGGCCCTGGTGGGCGCGGGGCTTGCCGTGGTGGGCACCATCATGCAGGCCATGGTGCGCAATCCGCTGGCCGATCCCTATCTGCTGGGCGTGTCCTCGGGTGCGTCGGTGGGCGCCGTGGCCGTGCTGGCCTTCGGTGCGCTGGCCTCGGCCGGCATGTACGCCCTCACGGCCGGGGCCTTTGTGGGGGCGCTGGCGGCCACCGTCGCCGTCTACCTGCTGGCGCGCTCCCAGGGCCGCATTCATGCCACGCGGCTGATCCTGGGTGGTGTGGCCATCGGCTATGTGCTGGCGGGCGTGACCAGCCTGATCACCCTGTCATCGGGCCAGCGCGACCTGGCCAATGCCCTGCTGACCTGGACGCTGGGCAGCCTGGCCGGCACGCAGTGGGAGGAACTGGGCATTCCCGCCGCCGTGCTGGCTGCAGGAATGCTCTGGCTGGGGCTGCAGACGCGCCCGCTCAACGCCCTGCTGGCCGGTGACGAGGCCGCCGCCACGCTGGGCGTGGACACGGCACGGCTGCGGCGCGCACTGTTCCTGGCAGTGTCGCTGCTGACGGGCACCATGGTGGCGGTCAGCGGCGCCATCGGCTTTGTGGGGCTGATCGTGCCGCACGCCGCGCGCATGCTGGTGGGCACGGACCACCGGCGCGTGCTGCCCGTGGCCGCCCTGGCCGGCGCCCTGCTGCTGGTGCTGGTGGATCTTGTCGCGCGCACGGCCTTTGCGCCCATGGAACTGCCCGTGGGCGTGATCACCTCGCTGATCGGCGGACCCTTCTTCGTCTGGATGCTGGTGCGCCAGCCGGTGCAGGGAGGGCGCGGCCCATGAAGCTGCAAGCCCAGGACCTGTGCTGGAGTGCCGATGCCCGGCGTGCCGACGCCCGGCGCATCGTGGACCAGGCCAGCCTCGCCCTGCACAGCGGCGAATGCGTGGGGCTCATCGGCCCCAACGGCAGCGGCAAATCCACCCTGCTGCGCATGCTCTACCGCGTGCTGCGCCCCGACGCGGGCTGCGTGCTGCTGGACCAGCGCGACATCCGGGACATGACGGCGCGCGAGTTCGCGGCCCAGGTCTCGGTCCTGGCGCAGGAGGCGCCGCAGAGCTTTGACTTCACCGTGCGCGAGGCGGTGATGATGGGCCGCATCCCCCACCAGTCCCCCTGGGCAGGCGACAGCGCCGAGGACCTCGCCTGCATGCGGCAGGCGCTGGCCCAGGTGAATGCCTTGGCGCTGGAGGAGCGGCGTTTCTCCAGCCTGTCCGGCGGCGAGAAGCAGCGCGTGCTCGTGGCCCGCGCGCTGGCCCAGCAGCCACGGCTGATGCTGCTGGACGAGCCGACCAACCACCTGGACATACGCCATCAACTGGAGTTGATGTCACTGGTCCAGCGCCTGCAGATCAGCAGCATCGTCGCCCTGCACGACCTCAACATCGCCGCCCACTACTGCGACCGTCTCTATCTCATGGAACAAGGCCGCATCGTTGCCCATGGCACACCGGCCCAGGTGCTTACCCCGGCCACCATCGGCCAGGTCTACGGCGTGGCTGCCGAGGTGGACATCCATGCCGCCACCGGCCGGCTGCGCATCAGCTTCATTCCCGATGAACTCCTCTGAAACATCCATCCCGCCCGGGCCCGACGCCGTGATCGTGCTGGGCCGCGGCGGCACGGGCGCAGCATCGCGCCAAAGCCTCATCGAACTGGCCGATGCCTTGCGCCAGACGCTGGAGCCGGCCTGCAAGGTCGTCACATCCTTCGTGGACAAGGCCGCACCCTCGCTGCCCGAGGCGCTGCAGCAATGCCTGCCGGCCCGCTCCATCGTCGTGCTGCCCCTGTTCGCGCCCGACGAGCCTGCCCTGCTGCGCTGGCTGCACAAGCTGGCCATGCGCTGGCGCTCGCAACTGCCGGACCAGACCGTGCAGGTGCGGTTTGCCGACCATCTGCTGGGCGCCCCCGCCATGCCCGCGCTGCTGCTGTCTCAGATGGCCCAGGCCCTTCAGGCCCCCGACATTGCCGAGACCGCTGGCGACCAATGGCAGCACGATCCCCAGGCCTGGTCCCAGGTGCCGGACCACCAGCACCACGCCCTGGTCTGCACGGGACCGCGCTGCACGGCCCTGGGCGCCGTGGCCGTCTGGCAAAGCCTGGGCGAGGCCGTGCAGGCCAGCAGCGAACTGCGCGCCAGGCTGCGCCTGCTGCAGACCAGCTGCCAGTACCCCTGCAACCATGGCCCGCTGGCCATCGTCTATCCGGACGGCGTCTGGTACGGGCGGCTCACGGCCGAGAATGCCGCCGAAGTGATCGAAACCCATGTGCTCTCGCGGCAGGTCTGCGCGGAGCACCATGTGCACGGGCCTGTAGAGCTGGGGACGCGGGCTTCGTGATGTCTCAGGGCTGTGCCGCCTCCAGCTCGGCCAGCCTCACCGCCACAAAATCCCGCAACGCACGCACCAGCGGCGTGAACTGCCTGCGGCTGGGGGCGACCAGGAACAGGGGCACGCACTCGGTCGTCCAGTCGGTGCACAGCGCAAGAAGGCGGCCCCGGGCCAGGTCCTCGGCCACGTCGAAATATGACTTGTAGGCAATCCCCCGCCCGGCCACGGCCCAGCGCCGCACGGCATCTCCGTCATTGGCCACATTGCGGCCGCGCACCCGGACATGGACGGGCTCAGGTACGGCAGCCCCCTGCCCTGCCGGCCAGAAGCTCCAGCGGTCGTGCACTTCCTCGCCCAGCATGAAGCACAGGCAGTCATGGCCGGCCAGGTCGTGGGGGGTGGCGGGTGCGCCGCGTTCCTGCAGATACGAAGGCGCGGCGCAGAGCATGCGGCGGTGCGTGTCCGACAGCGGCAAGGCCACCAGGCTGGAATCCTGCGGCCTGCCATAGCGAAAAGCCGCGTCCACGGGCTCGCTGTAGACATTGGCAGCGCGGTCGGACAGGTGCAGGCGCAGATCCACGCCTGCATGCTGGCTCTGGAACTCGTCCAGCCAGGGCATGAGCACGTTGCGGCCCAGGTCGGAGGGGGCGGCCAGTTGCAGCGTGCCGCGCAAAGCGGCCTGGCCGCCAGCCAACTGGTCGCGCACCTGGCGCAGGCCGGCCAGCGCGGGGCGGCAGTGCTCCAGAAACAGCTCGCCCTCCTGCGTGAGCCGCAGGCTGCGCGTGGAGCGCACGAACAGGGTCACGCCCAGCTCTGCCTCCAGCCGCTTGAGCGCTGCGCTGGCGGCAGCCGGGGTCAGGTCCAGGGCACGCGCCGTGGCCGAAAGGCTGCCGCTGTCTGCGGTGCGCACGAAGATATCCAGGTCTTGCAGGCTTTTCATGGGCATTCGCCAGGCTTTGATTTTCAAAACTATTTGAAGCTTAGTCCAACGAGAAGGCCATTTGTCGCGCTTGCGCCAACTGGGCGCACGGCCTGGGATGGAAGCCGGCTTCCATCCTTTGGCAGCGGATCTTGGCGCCGCGGCAACCGTAGTATGGTTGCCGCCATGCAGCTCAAACATTTCGCCGGTGCCCTGGCTGGCAGCCTTGTGTTCGCCACAGCCACGGCAGGGGTCACCGCAGCCAAGACCCCCTCCTATCCCGATGCCGATGCCAGCGACCCCGCAAAGCTGGGCTGGATGGTGGGCTCGCCGCCGCCGCCGGACCGCATGCTGCGCTTCGACGACGGCTCCTATTTCCAGTTTCCCGCCATGCGCTGGAGCGTCTCGCACTTTCGCCAGCTCATGCCCACGGTGAATGTGTCACGCGGCCTGGCGCCTGCGGCGCCGCTGGCCCAGGCGCTGCGCGAAGACATTGACGAGTTGCGCTTCACGCCATTGGGTGCCAGCCAGCCCATGACCTGGCGCGATTCGCTCAAGGCCAACTACACCGACGGCATTGTGGTGCTGCACAAGGGCCGCGTGATCTATGAGCGCTACTTCGGCGTGCTCAAACCCGAAGGCCAGCACGGCGCCATGTCGGTGACCAAGTCCTTCGTCGGAACACTGGCGGCCATGCTGGCTGCCGAGGGGCAGCTCGACCCCTCGCGCCGCGTGTCGGAGTACGTGCCCGAGCTGGGGGCCTCGGCCTTCGGCAATGCCACGGTGCGCCAACTCATGGACATGACCACGGGCATTCGCTTCAGCGAAGACTATGCGGACCCCCAGGCCGAGGTCTGGGCGCACGCGGCAGCGGGCAACCCGCTGCCCAAGGCCAAGGACTACACCGGCCCGCGCAGCTACTACGAATTCCTGCAGACCGTGAAGCCCGAAGGCTTGCACGGCAAGGCCTTCGGCTACCGCACGGCCAATACCGATGCGCTGGGCTGGGTGCTGGCGCGCGTGAGCGGCCAATCGGTGGCCGAACTGCTGTCCGAGCGCATCTGGAGCCGCCTGGGCGCCGAGCAGGATGCCTACATGTCGGTGGACTCCACAGGCACGCCCTTTGCAGGCGGCGGCCTGAATCTGGGCCTGCGGGACCTGGCGCGCTTTGGCGAGATGCTGCGCAACCGGGGCCAGTTCAACGGCCAGCAGATCGTTCCCGCAGCTGCCGTGGACGATATCCGCCGGGGCGGCGATGCGGCGGCCTTTGCCAAGGCCGGCTACAAGCTGCTGCCGGGCTGGACCTACCGCAACATGTGGTGGGTCACGCACAACGCCCATGGAGCCTTCGCGGCGCGCGGCGTGCATGGCCAGACCGTCTACATCGATCCCAAGGCACAGATGGTGATTGCGCGCTTTGCCTCCCACCCGGTGGCTGGCAATGCGGCCAATGACCCGACCTCGCTGCCGGCCTACGAGGCGCTGGGCAGGCTGCTGGCGGGGGAACGCTGACAGTGCTGAAGCGCTGAAGGGGCGCGAATTTCCCGCATAGGCTTCGGCGGCCAGGGGGCACCGCCTGCAAGAATGCGTATTGTCAAGAAAATTTGCTAACGTATATAGCATCTTCTTGCAATAAGTAATTCTTCTATGTTCCAGTCCCTGCGTGCGCGACTCATCGCGCTCAGCGTGGCCATCGTCACCGTGGCCATGCTGGCCCTGGCCATTGCCAACTTCCTCACGGTGCAGCGCCATGTGCTGTCCACCCTCGACGACCAGAGCCGCCAGCTCGTGAACGCCCAGGCCCAGGTGCTGGGCGAATGGGTGGCGACCAAGCGCCTGCTGACCCATACCCTGGCGCAGGCGGTCGATACGCCGGACCCGCGTGCCGTGGTCCAGGCGCTGCGCGATGGCGGCGGCTTCTCGGATGCCTACTTCGGCTACACCGACAAGCGCATGTTCTTCCTCAACGAGATGGCTGCCGACTACGACGTGACGGCCCGCCCCTGGTTCAGGCAGGCGTTGAAGGAAGGCCGCCCCATCGTGACGGCGCCCTATCTGTTTGTCTCTCCACCCGAAGTGGGCGTGACCTTTGCCGAGCCCGTGGGCCCGGCCGGCAATCCTGTCGCCGTGGTCGGCACCGACGTGCTGCTGACCACGGTGGTGCGCACCGTGGGCGCCATCCGGCCCACGCCGGGCAGCTTTGCCTTCTTGGTGGATGAGGCAGGCGCCATCGTCACCCATCCCGATCCGGCACTCACGCTCAAGCCCGTCTCCGCGCTCTCGCCCCAGTTGCGTGCCGACGCCATCCAGGCCCTGCCCAAGGCGGACTCCGGCATGCGCACGGCCGTCGGCGGCAAGGACTTCCTGCTTTACGGCCAGGGCGTGCCCGGCACGAACTGGCAACTGGTGGTGGCTGTGCAGCGCGACGAGGCGCTGTCCGCGCTGGGTTCGCTGCTCAAGGTGTCGGGCGCCATCGTTGCCATTTCGTTGATCCTGGCGATTGCGCTGCTGGGCGCCGTCATTGCCCGCGTCACGCGCCGGCTGGCCGTGGTGCGCGATGCGCTGGAAGACATCGCCTCGGGTGACGGCGATCTCACGCGCCGCCTGTCGGTGCAAGGCAATGACGAACTGACGCAGATCGCACGCGCGTTCAACCACTTCACCGACAAGATCGCCTCGGTGCTGGTGCGCATCCGGGAATCGTCCGAGACCGTTCGCCATGCCTCCACCGAAATCGCCAGCGGCAACCAGGACCTGTCGGCGCGCACCGAGCAGCAGGCCAGCTCGCTGGAGGAAACGGCTGCCGCCATGGAGCAGCTCACAGCCACCGTGCAGCACAACGCCGAGAATGCGCGCCAGGCGCGCGAACTGGCCAGCAGCGCCTCGGACATCGCCACGCATGGCGGCACCGTGGTGGACCAGGTGGTGCGCACCATGGGCGGCATCGAGCAGTCCTCGCACCGCATTGCCGACATCATTGGTGTGATCGACTCCATTGCCTTCCAGACCAACATCCTGGCGCTGAACGCCGCCGTGGAAGCGGCCCGCGCCGGCGAACAGGGCCGCGGCTTTGCCGTGGTGGCCTCCGAAGTGCGCACGCTGGCCCAGCGCAGCGCCACGGCCGCCAAGGAAATCAAGGCGCTGATCGACGACTCCGTGGGCCAGGTCGATGCCGGCAGCCGCCTGGTGCAGGACGCAGGCGCCACCATGGGCAAGGTGGTGGAAAGCGTGCAACGCGTGACCGCCATCGTCACCGAGATCAGCAATGCCAGCCAGGAACAGAGCACGGGCATTGCCGAAATCGGCACGGCCGTCAGCCAGATGGACCAGTCCACCCAGCAGAACGCGGCCCTGGTCGAAGAGGCCACGGCCGCGGCGCAGTCGCTGCAGCAGCAGGCCGCGCAACTGGCGGACGTGGTGGCAGGCTTTCGGCTGGACAGCGAATCATCCCGGTCCAGGAGCATCGCCCTGCATAGATGAAATCGGCGCCGCACGGCAGGCAACCCACCGCCCTGCCCCGGCGGCGCCGGTCCGGTTACTGCAGCGCGATTGCGGCCTGCCGTACCAGCTTCTCCGTGCGGGGGACCTCGGTTTTGACGAAGGCCTCGAAGTCGGCAACGCTGCCGCCACGGGCTTCGGCGCCGGTGGCCACCAGGCGCTCGCGGAACTCAGGGGTGTTCAGCAGCTTGTTGATCTCGGTGTTGAGCCGGGAGACCACGGCCGGCGGCGTGCCGTGGCTGGCCACGATGCCGTACCACGGGGCGATGTCAAAGCCCGGATAGCCTTGTTCGGCAATCGTCGGGATGTCCGGGGCCATGGCGGCGCGGCTCGCAGTCGATACGCCCAGGGCCCGCAGCTTGCCGGCCTTCACCTGGGGCAAGGCGGTCATGATGGTGTCGAAGTACAGGGAGACCTGGCCCGATATCAAGGCCGGAATGGCCTCGGCCGCACCCTTGTAGGGCACATGCACTATGTCGATGCCGGCGGCCTGGCGCAGGAACTCGCCAGCCATGTGCGAGGTCGTGCCGGCCCCGAAGGAGGCATAGGTCAGCTTGCCGGGGTTTGCCTTGGCATAGGCCACCATCTCAGCCAGCGTACTGAACGGCAGGGACGGGTTCGCCAGCAGCACATTGGGCGTGACCGCCACGATGGCCACCTTCTCGAAGGCGTCCGGGTTGTAGCTCAGCTTCTTGTACAGAAAACGGTTGGTGACCATGGAGGCCGGCCCGCTCATCAGCAGGGTGTAGCCGTCGCCCGGGGCCCGGGCCGCGGTGTCGCTGCCGATCATGGCGGCCGCACCCGGCTTGTTTTCCACCAGCACGGGCTGGCCCAACGAAGTGCTCAGCCCGGCCCCCACTTGCCGGCTCAAAAGATCCGTGGCGGACCCGGCCTGAAAGGGGACGACGATGCGTATGGGCTTGCTGGGCCAGGCGCCGGCCCCCTGGGCAGAGGCTTGAGCGGATGCGACAAGGGCCAGGGCAGACAGCATGGCCGTGGCCAGGGGAGTGCGGAGCGTTTGGAGAGGCATGGTCTTCTTCAGGTTGGAGAGCAGGCATGGCGAAGGAACAGGTTCCGGCTGCCATGGGGAAAATGCATAGATATTTAGATATTTGTATCCAATCATGCAGAAGATTAGCAAGCAATAATCGAACCAGCTCTAGGGAAAACCGCCTCTTGCCATCATCTGCACAGGCATGGCTGCGTGGAAACCGGCACAAACGGGGTCCCGGGAGGCGCAGGCAGGTCCCCGTAGAATCGGCGGGCCCCTGCCCTGGGCGAAAGACACCGGATAAACCATGCTGACCGACCGACGCGCCTCGTTTGACACTGTCCATGCCACGGCACAGGAAGAGGCCTACCAACACATCAAGCGCGGCATACGCACGGGCGAACTGCGCCCGGGCATGCGGCTGGCACCGGATGACATCGCGGCCGAAATTGGCACCAGCCGCATGCCCGTGCGCGAGGCGCTGAACCGCCTTGCCACGGAGGGGCTGATCGTCAACCGCCCCAACCGTGGCTCGGTGGTCCGGGTGCTGACCGAAAAAGAGGTGCGCGAGGTGTTCGCCATGCGTTCGGTGCTGGAGGGCCTGGCGGCCACCCTGGCGGCCGAGAACGTGACCACCAATGACATCCACGATCTGGAGCAATTGCTGCAGCGCATGCACCGCAGCGGTCTGAATGCATCGGAATGGATCACGGCGCATCGCCAGTTCCACGAGCGCCTGTGCACCATTGCAGACGCTCCCCAGCTGATGCGGCAGATCGCGTCCCTGCACTCGGTCTCCGAGCCCCTGATGCGGGTGTGGCTGGAGGGCAAGCCATCGACGGACTACGTGCATGACAGGCACGAAGAACTCATAGGCGCATTGAAGGCCAGGGATGGCGCAAAGGTGGAAGCCCTGATGCGCGCCCACATCCTGCGCACGCTTCCAGGCATCCTCCAGGCGAACCAGGCCGACTGAAATCCGCACTGAAAGCCGCGCCGGCCCCTTCGCTGTCAAGACAGCCTGGAGCCAGCGCGCAGGCTGCCGTCCGTCAGGAGCGGTTGGCGCCCATGGCGCAGCCGTCCTTGCGGTGGTCGGATGCGCCGTGCAGCACACCGTTGTCCCAATCCACCCGAATGGCCTGGGCGCCGCCGATGGCAGGATAGCCGGGCGCCACCAACCGGTAGCCCTGCTGCTCCAGCGCCTGCGCGACATGCTGCGGCAAGGTGCTTTCGACCTCCACCTTGTCGGTGCCGGGAATGGGGAACAGCCGGGGCAGATCGCTGGCGGCCTGGATGTCGCAGCCGTAGTCGATCACCTTGGACAGAAAGTGCGCATGGCCCATGGCCTGGTAGTGGCCGCCCATCACGCCGAACACCAGCTCCACGCGGCCATCCTTCGTGGTCATGCCGGGGATGATGGTGTGCAGGGGCCGCTTGCCTGGCCCGATGCAATTGGGGTGGCCCTCAGCCAGTTCAAAGCTCTGGCCCCGGTTGTGCAGCAGCACGCCTGATTTGGGCGCCATCAGGCCGGAGCCGAAGGGGTGGAAGATCGAGTTGATGAAGCTGGCGCAGTTGCGATCCTTGTCCACCACCGAGATGTAGACCGTGTCCTTGTGCTCCGCTGCCGCATTGGTCGCCGGGGTCTTGAAATGCTCCGGGAACTCGCCGTTGCGCAGCTGGGCGGCCAGCTCCTGCGACAGCAGATAGTCGATGTCCACATCGGCAAAGCGTGGATCGGCCAGCAGCGCATCCCGCACCCGGTAGGCCATGCGCGTGGCATCGATCTCGGCCTTCAGCCGCTCGGGCGAGAGCGGGTCCGTGCCCGGCTCCAGGCCCTGCAGAATGTTCAGCAGCAGCAGGGCAATGATGCCTTGGCCCGGAGGGGGGCACTCGTGCACCACATGGTCTCGGAACCTGCTCTTGACCGGCTGTACGAACTCGCCACGATAGGTGGCGAAGTCCTCAAGCGTGTGCACGCCACCGAGGCTGCGCAGATAGGAGACGATGTCCTGCGCGACCTCCCCCTCGTAGAAGCCGGCGCGGCCCTGCTCGGCGATTTTTCGCAAGGTAGCGCCCAACTGCGGCTGGCGGTGAACCGATCCGATGGCCGGGGCCTGACCATCGACCAGCATGATGTCGCGCGCAGTGGTGGCGGCCAGCAGTTGCGTGTGCATGGCCCAGTCGGTGCCGGCGCGCGGCGCCACGGCATAGCCCTGCTCGGCGAAGCGGATGGCATCTTCCAGAAGGCGGCCCATGGGCAGCCGGCCGAACCGCTCCGTCAAGGCGACCCAGGCGTCCACGGCGCCAGGCACCGTGACCACGTAGGGCGACTGGCGGCGCAATTGCTTTTCCTCGCCCGAGGCAAGAACGTCCTTCAGGGAGGTGGCCTGGGGCGCCCAGCCGGCGCCGTTGTAGGCCGTGATCCGGTCGGAGCCCTTTTCGCTGTACAGCGCAAAGCAGTCTCCGCCAATGCCGGTGGAGCCAGGCTCCACCACGCACTGGACCGCACAGGCCGCGACGGCGGCATCCATGGCGGTGCCGCCGGCCTCCAGGATGCGAACAGCGGCCTGGGTGGCGGCCGGGTGCGAGGTTGCCGCCATGCCGTGCGTGGACATGACGACGGAACGGCCAGGATTCTGGAAATTACGCATAACGGTTCTTCTTCCTTGTGTTGCTGGGACTTGGATTTCGGGCAATGAATGGGGGCCGAGGCTGCCAACGCTGCTTGCAGCGGACCGCGCCATCGACGCAGGGCGCGATGGCAGCCTCGAGATTACCGTATCCTGATATCTTTGTATCCAATTTTTCCAAAGATACCCAAGCAATCACCATGCCTGGATTGGCCGTACACAATGCACCATCAGGGTGCGCCCTGGACCCTGACAGCGAAACCTAGAATGACGACCGGGCTCCGCCCATCCCAGAACCATCACCATGCCGCCACTTGCAACCCCCTCGCCCGATGCGGCACAGACCAGTGCCCACGAAGAGGCCTACCAACACCTCTCTCATGGCATCCGCATGGGGCTGTTGAAGCCGGGCGACAGGCTGGTGGCCGATGACATCGCCAACTCCATCGGCATGAGCCGCATGCCGGTCCGCGAGGCCTTGCGCCGGCTGACTGCGGAAGGCCTGTTGGTCATGCCGCCGAACCGGGGCGCGATCGTTCGGGAGCTTTCCGAGAGCGAGGTCATCGAGGTTTTCGAGATGCGTGCCGTGCTCGAAGGCCTGGCCGCAGCCATGGCCGCCAGGCGCTGCACCCAGGCGGATGTGGACGACCTGCAGGACCTGCTCTCGAAAATGAAGCGTTGCGAGAGTGACCAGTCGGAATGGATCACGGTGCACCGGCGCTTTCACGAGCGCTTTTGCCGCATCAGCGCGGCCCCGCGCCTGTGCGAGCAGATCTCGGCCCTGCATTCGGTGGTCGAGCCGCTGATGCGGATCTGGCTGGAAAACAACGAGCCCTCGCCGAAGTTGCAGGAGCACCACCAGCAACTGGTGGCCAGCCTGCAGGCCGGTGACCCGGATCGCATGGAGCGCGAAGTGCGCGCGCATGTGCGTGGAACGGTAGACAGCATCACGCAGGCCATGCGCAGACATCGGCCGCCCCAAGGCAAATCGCGCGCCAAGGCCTGACCTTGGCCTGGGCGATACGCCCTAGCCTCTCCTGTCCTTGAGGCGCGTCATGGAGCGGCGCGCCGCGGACAGGCTGCCGCGCCGGCCCAGCGAAAGTCCCGCGCCGGCATCCGGCAAGGCACCGCCAGCGGCCAATCGCTGCTGCGCCTCCAGCAGGCTGCGCAGATCCGCCGCACGCTCCTGCGCCAGGGCGGCCGCATTCTGGGCAGTCTGCAACTGGGAGTGCAGGCTCAGCTGTTCCTCCTCACTCTTTTCATAGCGGCCTTGCAGCTCTGCAAGGCGGGTCGCTGCCTTGCGCTCCTGCTCGGTGGCTGTCTTGCGCGCAGCCGCCAGTTCCTGGCGTGCGCGGTCCACTTCGTTGAGCATGTGGCGCTCATTGCCCGCGTATTGCTCGGCCATGCGCTGGCGCTCCAGCGCGGCGGACTGCATTTCCTCGCCATGCTTTTGCTGCAGCGCCTCGCGCTGGCGGGCGGCTTCAGCCAGCGCATCGCGCATTTCCTCCAGACGCTCGTCGCGGTCCTGCAGCTGCTGCTGCATTTCGTCCAGCCGGCGCGACAAGTCCTGCGACTGCGCCTGGGCCACTTGCAGGGCCTGGTCCATGGCCTCTTTCTGCGCCTGCATGGACGCCTCGCGCCGCGCCATTTGCTCTTGCTGCTCCTGCAGCTCGGCCTGCGTGGCCTGCGCCGCTTCCTCGCGCGATTGCAGCGCGGCGCGGGCAGCCTCCATGGCGGCTTCCTGGGCAGCGTCCCAAAGCTGCTGGGCAAGGCGCTGAACGGGATCGGGCACGGACGAGGGCAGCAGCTCGCCCTGCCCTGCCGCCACGCCCAGGCGCTGGCCCAGGGTGGCAAACCAGGTCTCCAGCATCGGGCTGACGGTATTTGGCGAACCTCGGCCGATTTGCTGGCGCACGCGCTCGATGGTCGGCCGCAGGCCCTGGGCGATCAAGGCGTCTGCCGCGGCCCAGACATCGGCTTCCTGCACGCCGCGGGTGGATGTTTTCTGCATATCGTGAACTATTTTCCAGATTACCAACGATAAGTGATTGTTATCGTGAGTTATTTTAATACTACGTAATACATCATATGTGCCATGTATTAAATATTACATGTGAAATTTTCATACAGTATGGATATGCACATTACACGGCTTCGCCCAGGCAAAAAGCCGCTGCAGCCTCTGGAAAGCTTGGAAACTGAACTTTGCATGGCCGCAGGCTCCGCGGCGGGCGGCCATGCTGCGCCGGGCGACAATCCACGGATGCGCAACGGTCCCTTTCCGCTGATTCCCCAAGCCCCGCCTCTGGAAGACACACAGCAAGGCAGCACCCGGCCCTCTGCGGGGCTGGAGCCTGCCTCCCAGCAGGCCGTGCGAGAGTTGCTGCGCGAGGGCGAATCCACCAACACCAGAAACAGCTACCAGAGTGCGATGCGCTACTGGGCCGCCTGGCATGCGCTGCGCTTTGAGCGGCAGATGCAGCTGCCGCTGGATGTGGCCTGTGTGCTGCAGTTCATCATCGACCACGCCCAGCGGCAGACCGGCGCGGGCCTGGCCAGTGAAATGCCGGCGCACATGGACCGCGCCCTGGTCGAGGCCGGATACAAGGCCCGCGAAGGCCCCCTGTCGCACAACACGCTGGTGCACCGCATGGCGGTGCTATCCAAGGCCCATCAGGTGCACGGTTTGGCCAACCCCTGCCAGGACGGCGCGGTGCGCGAACTGATGTCGCGCACGCGCAAGGCCTATGCGCGGCGCGGCGAGCAGCCGGCCAAAAAGGATGCGCTGACGCGCGACCTGCTGGAGCAATTGCTGCAGACCTGCGATGACAGCCTGCGCGGCCGCCGTGACCGCGCCCTGCTGCTGTTCGCATGGTCCAGCGGCGGGCGCCGCCGCTCGGAGGTGGCCGGGGCCGACATGCGCCACCTGCGCGCCGTGGGGCCGCAGGAATTCATCTACACGCTGGCGCACTCCAAGACCAACCAGTCCGGGCGGGATGCGCCCGAGAACCACAAGCCCGTGACCGGGCGCGCGGCCCAGGCGCTGGCCGATTGGCTGCGTGCCGCCGCCATACAGGAAGGGCCGATCTTCCGGCGCATCCGCAAGGGCGGCCATGTGGGCGAGCCCCTGTCGCCAGCGGCCGTGCGCGACATCGTGAAGCAGCGCTGCGCGCTGGCGGGCGTGGAGGGGGATTTCTCGGCGCATTCCCTGCGCTCGGGCTTTGTGACCGAGGCCGGGCGCCAGAACGTGCCCCTGCCCGACACCATGGCGCTGACGGGGCACAGCAGCGTCAATACGGTGCTGGGCTATTTCCGTGCGGATTCCGCGTTGAGCAACCGTGCGGCCAGGCTGCTCGATGCCGGCGACGACGATGCGGCCGCCGCCGCGCAAGGCAGCGGCCGGCCGCAGTCCTGAGCTGCCGGCTCAAGAGAGCTCAAAAGCTCAAAAAGCTCACTCCTGTACCGAGGTCCGCGTGCCGCTCAGGCCCAGCTTGCGCAACAGCGTGGTGTCGGCTTCCACATCGGGGTTGCCGGTGACCAGCAGCTTGTCCCCGTAGAAGATGGAATTGGCGCCGGCCATGAAGCACAGGGCCTGCACGGCGTCGCCCAGCTGCTGCCGGCCCGCCGACAGGCGCACGCGCGCCGTGGGCATGGTGATGCGCGCCACCGCGATCACGCGCACGAAGTCCAGCGGATCGACCGGCTCGCTGTCCGCCAGCGGCGTGCCGGGCACGCGCACCAGGCTGTTGATGGGCACGGATTCGGGATGGGGATTGAGATTGGCCAGCTGGGCGATCAGGCCCGCGCGGTGCACAGGCGCCTCGCCCATGCCGATGATGCCGCCGCAGCACACGCTGATGCCCGCGCCGCGCACGGCCTTGAGCGTGTCCAGGCGATCCTGGTACTGGCGCGTGCTGACCACGTCCTGGTAGTACTCGGGCGCGGTGTCCAGGTTGTGGTTGTAGTAGTCCAGGCCCGCTTCGCGCAGCGACTGCGCCTGGTGCGGCTGGAGCATGCCCAGCGTGGCGCAGGTTTGCATTCCCAGGCCCTTCACGGCGCCGATCAGCTCGTTCATCTTCTCGATGTCGCGGTCCTTGGGCGCGCGCCAGGCTGCGCCCATGCAAAAGCGCGTGGCGCCCGCGTCCTTGGCGGCCTGGGCGGCCCGCGTGACTTCGTCCACGCTCATGAGCTTTTCCGCCTTGACGCCGGTATCGAACTCTGCAGCCTGCGGGCAGTAGCCGCAGTTCTCCGGGCATCCGCCCGTCTTGACCGACAGCAGCGTGGCCAGCTCGATGTCGCCCGCAGGCCAGTGCTCACGGTGCACGCTCTGGGCCTGGAACATCAGGTCCATGAAGGGCTTGTCCAGCAGTTCCTGGATGGCCTGCACGCTCCAGGCGCCTTCAAACGGCAGCGTGTCGCTTTTGGAGGGGCGTGCATGCCATTGCAATGGGCTGCCGGCCGCAGGTTGTGCGGAGGTGGCGGAAGTCGTCGGGGTGGTGCTGCAGGCGGTCATCAAAAACTCCTCTGTGGGTCTGCTTTTTTCATTCTGATGAGCAAAAAAAGCCTTGGGAATGAAAAAGCCGGCTCCCTGCCAAAAATAGTTGCCCCATTTTCATGGCCCGCAAAAAGAGCGAACTTCGCTTATTTTTGAGCGATGTTCGCTGCGTTTTGGCAGAAGTTTTTCTGCATGCATGCTTCATGCTGCAAGCGCGCAGCCATTGGCGGCCAACATCGCTCAATTGTCCGATGCAGGCCGAAAAAGATGTGCAAGCGGGCGCAGGCCTTGATTCCCAATACCTGCCAGATGCCTCTCCAAAACGACCACAATGGGTGCCCGCCGTCGTCGCCACGGCGGTTTTCATTGCCACGGCCCGTGCTTCCACCCGCTTTCCACCACTTTCCCCCGATTCGCTCCGATGTCCCTGCGCTCCCTGGAATTTCCCACCGATCATGGCCAACCGCTGCTGCTGTCGCGCGAGCAGCAGGCCATCCTGGCGCATGAGGGACGTTCGGCCATCGTGGCGGCGCTGGCGGGCGTAGGCAAGACGACCACGCTGGCCTGCAAGGTGGTTCAGGCCTGCCGCAGCGGCCAGGCCCAGCGCATCCTGGTGCTGGCCTATTCGCGCTCCGGCGTGGCGGCCTTTCACCACCGGCTCAAGCAACTGGTGCGCGAAGTGCCGCCCCAGGTACAGATCACCACGGTGGAACGCTGGGCGGCCCAGCAGATCCGCCGCCGCGACCCTGCGGCCCGCTTTCTGGCCGACCGCGTGGCACTGCAGGCCCGCGTGCGCGAGGCACATGCCGCGCTGTGCGAGCGGCTGGCCTGGCAGCCCGACCCTTTGTTCGAGCAGCCCGGCGACCTGGATCTGGACGCCTTCTGGGACTTCAACCTCAGCGCCAAGAAGTCGTTGCTGCCCCAGCGCCTGGCCGAGGAAGGCATGGGACTGGCCAGTTTCTGCGAGGAGTATTTGCTCGACTACCGCATGGCCGGCCTGTTCTTCGAGTACGAGCGCCGCCGCATCGACCACTGCGGCGACCCGCTGTACTACGCCGAAGGCGACTGCAGCCATGCACTGGCCAGCGACGCCCTGCAGGGCCAGGCGCTGGACCTGCCGCGCTACGACCTGGTGGTGTTCGACGAGATGCATGACCTGGACCCGGCCTCGCTGCAACTGCTGCGCGCCCTGGTCGGAACCAGCGGCTGCGCCTTTCTGGGTGCAGGCGACTTCAACCAGCACATCGAGGCACAGGCCTGGTCCGTGTTCCGCGACAAGCTCCACCAGCTCGATGACTTCCTGCCCCAGGCCACGGCCACGCTGGCGCTGACCCAGTCGCGGCGCTTTGGCCCGCAGATCGCCAAGGCGGTCAATGCGCTGTTCAACGTTGGCCTGACTGCGGCGCCCACGCGCTTCAGCACCGTGCAGCAACTGCAGCACACCGATGACAGCCAGTGCATTGACCAGCTGCTGCAGATCCAGGCCGGTCTGGCGCGCGGCACGCCAACGGCGGCGCCGGGTGAGCTTCCGTCGCCCGGCGCGCGCAATCCCTCGCTGACCGTGATCCTGCGCCATGAGCAAGATGCCTGCGCGCTGGAATGGGCCATCCACCGCGCCGGCAAGTCCGCCAGCTTCTACGGCTTCAAGCGCTTTTACCTGCAGCGCGAGATTGCCCTGCTGCTGGGCCTTTGCTATGCACATGGCATGCAGGCGCTGTCATGGAAGGCCGAGGTCAGCGTGCTGGGCAGCGAGACGCTGGCGGCCTTTGTGGAAGGCGCGCTTTTCTACGGCAAGGGCAGCGTGGATGGTGCCGACATGGCCGATCCATCAAGCCGCCATACGCTGGCCCAGCGCATGGCGGGCGAGATGCTGCACAACCCGCAGATCATCTGGCGATTCCTGGGAAACCAGTCCAGCCTGCAGGGCGGGCAACGCAACTTCCAGGCCTTTGGCAGCTTTTTGCAGCTGCCCCTGGCGCTTCAGTCAGACGCACGCAGCCTGCTGGAGCAGGCCGATGTCTGGGGCCTTTTTGCGGGCGTGGCCCTGTCGCAGGCCCAGGCGGCGGCCTTGCGTCAGCGCGTGAAGGCCTTCATGGATTCGGTGGCGGGCATGGCCGTGCCCGACATGCTGGCCCAGGTGGCCGCCATGGCCACGCGCTTTGAACGAACCGTGCGGGCCGAGCGCGGCTTCGACTTTCATCTGAGCACCATCGAGGAAGCCAAGGGCAAGGAATACGAGCATGTCGCCCTGCCCTTCATGGAGCCTGGCCGCTTTCCGGCCTCGGCCCCGCACGCGCTGGCCTTTCTGGAGCGCAACCGCCTGTACGTGGCCATGACGCGCGCCCGAAAAAGGCTATGGCTGCTGGAGCATGCCGAGCGGCGCGTCCAGCCTTTCGCCTGAAGGCGTCTCAGCCCAGGGCGGCAATCACCTCGGCCGGCGCCTGCACCAGCTCGATCAGCACGCCCTCGCCAGCGATCGGAAACTCGTCATTGCTCTTGGGGTGCAGAAAGCAGATGTCGTAGCCGGCAGCGCCCTTGCGGATGCCGCCGGGCGCAAAGCGCACGCCCTGCTCCGTCAGCCACTGCACGGCCAGCGGCAGGTCGTCGATCCACAGGCCGATATGGTTCAGCGGCGTGGTATGGACGGCGGGCTTCCTGTCGATGTCCAGCGGCTGCATGATGTCCACCTCGACCTTGTGCGCGCCCTGGCCCATGGCCAGGATGTCTTCGTCCACGTTCTCGCGCTCGCTCTGGAATGTGCCGGTCTGGGTCAGGCCCAGCATGTCCACCCACAGGCGCTTCATGCGCTGCTTGTCGGTGCCGCCGATGGCCACCTGCTGTATGCCCAGAACCCGGAAAGGACGCTGTTCGCTTGCCACTGTCTCACTCCTGTTGATTTATGAAGAATCACATTGTGGAGCCAATCCGCAAGGCTGCAGTCCATCGCACAGGCGGCTCAGAACTCCCCCAACACCCAGCCGCTGATCACCGCAAAGTACTCGCGCAGCCAGGCGTTGGCGCGGATCGTTACGGGCGTGGGCGCACCCACGGTGAAGGCTTGGCCGTAGCCGCTGCGCTCGGCTATCCAGCCGGCGCGCAGGGTGTGGAAGTCGCTGGTGACGATGGCGATTGCCGCCTGCGGCTCCACCCCGCGCGCCTGCAGCAGGGGCAGGCTCCAGACCAGGTTCAGCGCCGTGCTGGTGCTGCGTTCCTCCATCAGCAGGCGCTCGGGCGGCAGGCCGTGGCGCTGCTGCAGATAGCGCGCCATGATGGCGCCTTCGCTCTCGCTTTCCCCAAAGTCCACCCCGCCGCTGGTGAGCACCAGCGCCTTGGGCTGGCGGGCGGCCAGCTCGGCAGCGCGATCCAGCCGCTGGGCCAGCGTGAGCGACGGCTGACCGTCACGCGTGGCACTGCCCAGCACCACGATGGCCTGCACCGGCTGGTCCGGTGGCAACCCGGACGAGGCGGACAGCAGGTGCGCCCAGAACACCAGCAGGCTGACCAGCCACAGCGCCAACGCCGCCCAGCCCAGCCACCAGGCGCGCCGCAGCCAGGCACTGGCGCGCAGCCTGCGCGCAATGGCCGAGCGCCAGAAGCTGCAGGCCATGAACAGCAGGCCCAGCACCGCTGGCAGCGTCACGCCCAGATTGAACATGCCGCGTGCCATCAGCACCACGGCATCGCCCAGCAGCACGGAACCAGTGATCAGGCCCAGCCACTGCAAGGGCCCCAGCCGCCGGAAGCCCGAGACGGCGTTGCGTCCGGGCACTGGCCCGGGCGCGGGAGAGAGCTTGCGCAACAAGCGTCCTCAGTTCCAGCGCTGGTTCGGGCCGCCGGCGCAGGACCACACGATCACGGGCTGGCCCGGCCGGGCATTGCCGCCTTCGATGTCCAGGCACTTGTTGGCAAAGCGGCTGCGGATCTGGCCACGGCTCCAGTCCCATTTCTGGTTGGGCTGGTTGCGGCATTGCCAGGCAATCACCCGCGCACCATTGCGGGTGTTGCCATCGGCCACGTCCAGGCACAGGTCGCCCACGCGCATCTCGCCATCACGCGTCAACGTGAAACGCTGGTTCTCACCGCCGCTGCAGTGGTAGACGATGAGCCCATTGCCTGGGCGAAGCCCCCCGGATATATCCAGGCACAGCCCGTTCTGGCCCCGCACCTCCCGTCCGCCCCACGAGGGATAGCCGGGCTGCTGGCCCGGATAGCGGTCATCGTTCCACTGGTCGTCGCGGTCACGTTCGCGGTCCTTGTCGCGCTTGTTCGCCAAAATGGCGGCGCCGGCAATGGCTGCCACGGCGGCACCGGCGATCCATGCGCCCGTGTTGTCGCTCCCGCCTTCCTGGCCCTGCGCGCCCTGGGGCAGGCCGGTCAGGATGCGGAAACGCCCACCGCAGCCGCCCTTGACCCACATCTCCCGGCGGCCCAGGTCATAGCCCCAGTTCTGGTTGTAGCTGCAGTTGCCAGCCAAGGTCTCGACCAGTTGTACCTGCTGCGCATCGTCGGGCAGGCTGTAGGTCTGGTAGCGGCCATTGGACATGAGCTGCACCGTCTCTTCGCCTGCACGCGCAGGCAGAACCGGCAGGATGAAGCTGCTGGCCAGCAGGACGGAAATGCATTTCTTGATTTGCATGGGATTTCTCGGGCTGCGTTGATCTGAGGGGCGGCTACGCGCAGCAACCGGCCTTTTCTTTCAGGCCAAGAATGCAGCCACCGCCTCTTTCCAGGCTGTGGAGTTTAGCCAAGCAATTTGTAGGATTGCGCCAGATTCTGGCAAGGCTGGCTCAAATCATTGCCTGTTGAATCCCGCCACCCCAGCGCGAAACTCCCCACTCCCATAAACCGCAGAAACCAGATCCTCATCATCCAGCCGCTGCTCCACGACGATGCGCCTCAGGCTTTCCTTGACCGCTGACTGGGTGGTTGCCGACAAGGCCATGAGCTGCTCGGCCAGCACCTGTGCCTGGGCTTGCAATTGATCTGCCGGCACCACCGCATGCACGAACCCGCAGGCCTCGGCCTGCCCGGCTGACAGGTAGTCGGCCAGCAGCAGCATGCGCTTGACGCGCGGCACGCCCAGGCTGGCCACCAGGCGCGCGATGTTGCGTGATGACAGCGTGTTGGACAGCGTCTTGGCAATCGGCGCACCGAAGCGCGAGCCCGTGCTGCAGATGCGAAAGTCGCATGCCGTGGCCAGGGCGAGGCCGCCACCCACGGCCCAGCCATCGATGACGGCGATGGTGGGCACGGCGATGCGCTCCACGGCGTCGATCACGCGCTCCACGAATGCTTCGTACGCAATGCCTTGCTGGCCGTCATTGAAGTCCTTGAAGTAGGCGATGTCCGTGCCCGAGATGAAGGATTTGCCGCCCGCGCCGCGCAGCATCACGCAGCGGATGGCCGGGTCGGCCTGGCAGCGCTCCAAGGCCGTGAGCAATGCCTCGTACATGGGCATGCTCATGGCGTTGTGGCGTTCGGGGCGGTCGATGAGGATCTCGGCCGCGCCCCCGGCGTGAACGGTCAGTGCCACGGATTCATGCAGGGCCGTGCTCATGCGGCGGCCTTCAGTGCCTGGAGTTCGGCCATGATTTCTGCGTTGTGCTCGCCCAGCAGCGGCGGATGGCGGCGCACCTGCTGGGGCGTGCCGAGCATCTTGACGGGAAAGCCGATGTTCTTGACCTTGCCTTCGATGGGATGGTCGATCTCCATGCACATGCCGCGGTGCTGGCCGTGTTCGCCCTCGAAGGCCTGCGGATAGGTGAGCAGCGGGCCTGCGGGAATGCCTGCCTCCAGCATGCGGTCCACCCAGTCGGCGCTGTCGTGGTGGGCGAATTCCGCTTCCAGCTCGCCTATCAGCGCCTCGCGGTGCTTCAGGCGCAGCGCCACGGTGGCGTAGTCGGCATGCTCGAGCAGATCCGGGCGTTCGATCAGCGCGCACAGCCTGGCCCAGAGCTTCTGGTTGGTGGCGCCCATGACGAAGTAGCCATCGCGCGCCTTCACGGCCTGATAGGGGGCGCTCATCTTGTTGCTGGTACCCAGCGGCGCGGGCGGCACGCCGGTGCCCCAGTATTCGGACATGTCCCAGATCGAGAAAGCCATGGCCGAGTCGAACAGCGAGGCGTCTATGTGCTGGCCCTGCCCTGTCTTCTGTGCGCCGATGTAGGCGGCCAGCAGTCCGTACGTGGCGAACAGTGCGCAACCGATGTCGGCCACGGGCACGCCGGCCTTGACGGGTTTCTCTCCCTTGTAGCCGGTGACGCTCATCACGCCCGACATGGCCTGGGCCATGAGGTCGAACCCCGGCCGCTGGGCCCAGGGGCCGCTCTGGCCGAAGCCCGAGATGCTGACATAGACGATGCGCGGATTGATGCGGCGAATGCTTTCATAGTCGATCTTCAGGCGCTGGACCACGCCGGGCCGGTAGTTCTCGACGATGACATCGGCTGTCGTGGCCAGTTGGTAGAAGGCCTCACGCCCCTCCTCGCTCTTGAGGTCCAGCGTCAGCGACCGCTTGTTGCGGTTCATGTTCAGAAAGCCCATGCTGTCCGGGCCCTTCATCTTGAAGCCCATGGCGCCGCGCGTCTGGTCGCCGGTGCCCGGAGGCTCGACCTTGATGACATCGGCGCCGAGGTCGGCCAGCAGCATGCAGGCAAATGGGCCGGCCATGACCTGGCTGACGTCGAGCACGCGGATGCCTTGCAGGGGCAGTTGCAGCGGGTTGGATTGGGGATTGCTCATGCCGGGTCCTCAGCTTTCTTCGGTCACTTTTGCGGCGCGAACGACGTCGCCCCACTTCCTGTATTCGGCAGCCATGAAGGCCGCGAACTTGTCCACGGAGCCACCACCGTCCTCCACGCCGTATCCGTCGAAGCGGCTGACCACGTCGGGCATGGCCAGCACGCGGTTGATGTCGGCATTGATGCGCTGGGCCAACTCCCTGGACATGTCGCGCGGGCCGACGACGCCGTACCAGCTCGATGCGTCAAAGCCCTTGAAGCCCTGCTCGTCCATGGTGGGCATGGCCGGGAATCCCTTGGCACGGTTCACGCGGGTCTGGGCGATGCCCAGCATTTTTCCTGCGCGGACCTGGGCAGTGGCGGCCGTCATGGTGTCGAAGCTGAAGTCGATCTGACCGCCGATCAGGTCGGTCTGCATGGGGCCGGACCCTTTGTAGGGAACGTGGATGCTCTTGACACCTGCCGCCATGTTGAACATCTCGGCCGCAAGGTGCTGCACCGAACCTGTGCCCGAAGAGCCGAAGCTGACCTTGCCGGGGCTTTTGCGGCACAGCTCCACCACTTCCTGCACCGAGGCATGGCCGTTCCTGCTGCTGGTCACCAGGATGTGGGGCGTTGCGCCGATCAGGGCGATGGGCGCGTAGTCCTTGAGCGGGTCATAGGTGATGGATCTGAAGATCTGCGGCGAGATGGCGTGCGTGTTTACATGGGCCATCAGCAGGTTGATGCCTTCTGTGAAGCGGGTCTTGGCAAAGTACTCGGCCGCCAGCGAGCCCGTGGCGCCAGGCTTGTTCTCCACGATCACGGGCCGGCCCCAGATCTCGGACAGCTTCTGGCCCACGATGCGCGCGAACACGTCGGTGCCGCCGCCCGGTGCCCAGCCCACCAGGATCTTGACGGGCCCCTTGGGCAGTTCGGAGGCCGGGGGCGCGGCCCCTGCCCAGGGTGCGGCCAGCGCGGTGGCGCCGGCCGCGATGAAGTCGCGGCGTTTCATGTCTGTCTCCTGCACATCGTTGTTGTGCAGTCACTGTCGCCGGGCGCCGATATCGCGGCAAGCCTGTGTGCCGCATGCCTGGTTTCGCAATCTGCGAAACCAGAAGGGTCAGATCGCGCGTTCGCCCTGCAGCAGGGCGGCGACGACGTTGCGCAGCGCCTGTTCCTGGGCCTGGCCTTCGATGAAGGACAGCACGTAGCTGCGCTCGTGCCAGTCGCCTTCCAGGGTGGCCCAACCCAGGTCGGGCTCAGGGTGGAAGCTGCGCAGCACACCGAGTGGCATCAGCCCCACGCCCAATCCTTCGCGCACCAGGGCCAGCATGGTGTCGAAGCCGCTGACGGCGAAATCGTTGCGAAACACCCTGCCCCGGCTGCGGTGGGCGCGTCGCAAAGCGGCCAGAATGGCCGAGCCCCGGCCCAGGCTGACGATGGGGCAGTCCAGCAACTGGTCCAGCATCACAGGCTCGACGGCAAAGCTGAAATGCCTGCGGCTGTAGACCAGCACCAGGCTGTCCTTGCGGTAGTCGGAGCGTGGCAGATCCACGAAGCCGCTGGTCTTCTCGAAGATGCCGATGTCGATGACCTTGTCGCGCAGCAGTTGCTGGACGATGCGGCTGTTCTCCTCCATCACCTGCAGCGTGATGTGGGGATAGCGCCGCTGGGTGACGGCGATGTCGGCAGCCAGGAACTGCAGGATGGCGGATTTGGGGGCGCCGATGATGATGCGGCCGTCGCGCCCGCGGCCTAGCGCCTGGGCGTCGGCCTCCAGCCGCTCCACCAGGTTGCCTATCTGGCGGATATGGGCCAGCAGCTTGAGGCCAGGCTCGGTGGCGCGCACTCCATGGGGCTGCCGCTTGAACAGCCTGGCGCCCAGTTGCTGCTCCAGGTCACTGAGCCGCCGCGAGGCCGCCGCCACCGCCAGTTGCAGCCTGTCGGCCGCGCGCGAAATGCTGCCCTCCTCGGCAATCGCAAGCACAAGCTGCACGGTGGTGGAGTCGATCTTCATCATGGCGGCGGCCTTCTCGTCTGGCTGGAGGGCGACGATTGTGCCGCAGCGCCCCGCTGCGACCAATCAGCCCTGGCGTCAGGCTGTACGCAGAGCCTTGGCCTCGCGGGCCAGCGCCGTGATGCGGCTCCAGTCGCCCTGCTCCAGCGCATCCGTGGGCACCAGCCAGGAGCCGCCCACGCAGACCACATTCTTCAGGGCCAGGAACTCATGGGCATTGGCCGGCGACACGCCGCCCGTGGGGCAGAAGCGCACATCGCCGAACGGACCCTGCCAGGCCTTGAGCATGGCCGTGCCGCCCGCCTGCACGGCGGGGAAGAACTTGAGTTCGTTGAAGCCGTCATCCTGGGCGGCCATGATTTCGCCGCTGGTGGCCACGCCGGGCAGCAGCGGCAGCTGCAGGGCCTGGCAGGCCTGGCTCAGTGCGCTGGTGTAGCCGGGGCTCACGGCGAAGCGCGCACCGGCGCTGGCGGCGGCGCGGGCATCGGCGGCGCTGCGCACGGTGCCGGCGCCCACGATGGCTTCGGGCACGGCACGTGCAATGGCTTCGATGCTGGCCAGGCCCTCGGGCGTGCGCAGCGTGACTTCCAGTACGCGGATGCCGCCCGCGACCAGGGCCTGGGCCATGGGCACGGCATGTGCGACGTTGTTCAGGACGATGACCGGGATGACCGGCGCGTCCTGCATGATGGCCAGTGCCGTCAGTCGTTGATCCATGTGCAAGCTCCCTCTTCTGCGCTGAGCGCGTGGCGCCGGAATCCGGCAAACAGTTCGCGGCCAAAACCCCGGCCGTTGGCCTGGCGCAGTGTCTGCGGCATGGTGGCCAGGGGCCGCTGCTGCCATTCGGTGTCATCGACCAGCACGGCCAGGGTGCCGGCCACGGCGTCCAGGCGTACCAGGTCGCCGTCTTGCAGGCGCGCCAGCGGCCCGCCCACGCAGGCCTCGGGCGAGACATGGATGGCGGCGGGCACCTTGCCCGAGGCACCGCTCATGCGGCCGTCCGTGACCAGGGCCACCTTGTAGCCCTTGCCCTGCAGCACGGCCAGCGGTGGGGTGAGCTTGTGCAGCTCGGGCATGCCGTTGGCGCGCGGACCCTGCCAGCGCACCACGCAGATGACATCGCGGTCCAGCTCGCCGGCCTTGAAGGCCTGCTGCAGCGCTTCCTGCGAGTCGAAGACGCGCGCGGGCGCCTCGACCACATGGCGGTCCTCGGGCACGGCGCTGACCTTGATCACGCTGCGCCCCAGGTTGCCGGACAGCAGCTTGAGCCCGCCCGTGGCGCTGAAAGGCGCATCGGCCGGGCGCAGCACGGACAGGTCGCCGGAGACTTCGGCCTCGTGCCAGACGAGATGGCCGTCTTCCACGGCGGGAATGCGCGCAAATTCCTGCAGGCCCTCGGGCCGCACGGTGAGCACATCGCCATGCATGAGGCCGGCCTTCAGCAGCTGGCCGATCACGTAGCCCGGCCCGCCTGCGGCCTGGAACTGGTTCACGTCGGCGCTGCCGTTGGGATAGACGCGGGCCAGCAGCGGCACCACGCCCGAGAGTTCCGAAAAATCATTCCAGTCGATGACGATGCCTGCCGCACGCGCCACGGCCACCCAATGGATCAGGTGGTTGGTCGATCCGCCCGTGGCCAGCAAGGCGACCATGGCGTTGACGATGCAGCGCTCGTCCACCACATGGCCAATGGGTGCGAAGCGGCGGTTCTTGGTGATGGCCAGCACGCTGCGCATGGCCTCGCGCGTGAGCAGTTCGCGTTCGCCTTCGGCCGGGTTGATGAAGGCCGTGCCCGGCACATGCAATCCCATGGCCTCCAGCAGCATCTGGTTGCTGTTGGCCGTGCCGTAGAAGGTGCAGGTACCTTCGCCGTGGTAGGCAGCCGTTTCGGCAGCCAGCAGTTCCTTGCGGCCCACCAGGCCCTGCGCGGCCTGCTCGCGCACCTTGGCCTTTTCGCCATTGGACAGGCCCGAGGTCATGGGGCCGGCCGGCACGAACACCGTGGGCAGATGGCCGAAATGCAGGGCCCCGATCAGCAGGCCCGGCACGATCTTGTCGCAAATGCCCAGCATCAGCGCGGCGTCGAACACGTCATGCGACAGCGCGATGGCCGTGCCCATGGCAATGGCATCCCGGCTGAACAGGCTCAGTTCCATGCCGGGCGCGCCCTGGGTCACGCCGTCGCACATGGCCGGCACGCCGCCGGCGACCTGCGCCGTGGCGCCGAGCTTGCGCGCCTCGTCCTTGAGGATGTCGGGATAGCGTGCCAGCGGCGCATGGGCCGAGAGCACGTCGTTGTATGCGGTGACGATGGCGACGTTGGGCGCCTTCTCTTCCACGATGCGTATGCGGTCGCCGCCTGGAATGCCCGCAAAGGCATGGGCCACATTGGCGCAGCCCATGGACTGGGCGCCGGGCGGGCGCGCGGCCATGGCGTCCACCTGCTCCAGGTAGGCGGCGCGTGATTGGGCACTGCGCTCGCGGATGCGGCGCGTGACCTGCTCGACGATGGGGTGGATGGTGCTCATGCGGGGTTCCTGCGGATGCGCTGGCGCGCGTTTTCTCTCTGTCGCGTTGTCTTTATGGGAAATGTCGGCCGGGGCATCCCTCCCAGGTGCGTCCGGCCCTGTTCCGAAGCTTACTTCACTGCGCGCGCCTGCTTGACGGCGGCCTGCACCTCGTCCCATGTGCCCTGGCCCACGGTCTTGGCAATGCCGGCATTCACCGCGGCGAGCTTGTCGCGCATGCGGCCAGCTTCTGCGGCGGGCAGCTCGTTGACCTGCATGCCCTTGGCCTTGATGTCGGCCAGGGCCTTGGCGGCTTCCTCGCGCGTGTCCTTGCGTTCGAACTCACGGCTCTTGACGGCGGCGTCCTGCAGCACCTTCTTCTCGGCCGGGCTCAGCGTGTCCCACCACTTCTTGCTGACGGTGACGATCCAGGGGCTGTAGACGTGGTTGGACACCGTGAGGTACTTCTGCACTTCATAGAACTTGCTGGACAGCACGGTGTTGAAGGGGTTTTCCTGGCCATCGACGGCACGGGTCTCCAGCGCCGTGAACAGCTCGGAGAACGGCAGCGGCACGGCATTGGCGCCCAGGGCCTTGAAACTGTCCAGGAAGACGTTGTTCTGCATCACGCGCAGCTTCACGTCGGCCAGGTCTTCCATCTTGGCGATGGGGCGCTTGTTGTTGGTGAGGTTGCGGAAGCCGTTTTCCCAATAGACCAGGCCCACCATGCCCTTGGGCTCCAGCGTGGCCTTGACCTTCTCGCCCACGGGGCCGTCCAGCACGGCGTCGGCTTCCTTGACATTGCTGAACAGGAAGGGCGTGTCCCAGACGGCCATCTCGGGCGACAGGCCCACCAGGGTGGCGGTGGAGCCGACCATCATTTCCTGTGCGCCGCCGATCAGCGCCTGCTGCATCTGGGTGTCCGAGCCCAGCGAGGCATTGCCGATGGCACGCACCTTCATCTTGCCGCCCGTGGCCTTCTCGACCTCCTTGGCAAAGAAGCGCGCCGCGCGGCCCTGGTTGGACTCATCGACCAGGCCATAGCCGAAGCGCACGATGCGCGGCTTGAAGTCCTGGGCCATGGCCTGGCCCGTGGCGGCCAGCGTGGTGACGGCGGCCATCAGGCCGGCGAGTGCAAAGGGAATACGCATGTTCATCTCCTTGGGTTGTAGTGAGGGATCAATGCATCCAGCGCAGAGGGGCCAGGATGATTTGCGGAAAAATCACGAAAAGCACGGCAAGCAGCACATAGACCATCAGGAACGGGTTCGTGCCCTTGATCACGGTCTCCATGCGCAGCCGGCCCACGCCGGCCACCACGTTCTGCACCGTTCCCACGGGCGGCGTGATCAGGCCGATGCAGCCCACGTAGATGAACATGAAGCCGAAGTAGATGGGATCGATGCCGGCCTTGACGGCCAGCGGCGCGCACACGGGGCCGAAGATCAGGATGGTCGGCGTCAGGTCCATGGCCGTGCCCACCACGAGCAGGAACAGCATCATCGTGGCCATGAACAGCACGGGACTGCCCAGCAGGCCCGAGAAGCTGTCAGCCAGCATGTTGGGCAGGTCGGCCAGGGTGATCATGTAGGCCGTTACCGTGGCGGCGCCGCACAGGAACATGACCACGGCCGTGGTCTTGGCGGCGGCCAGGAACACGGCGTAGAGCCGGGTCCAGGTCATCTCGCGGTAGATCACCATGGACACGAACAGCGCATAGACGGCTGCGACCACGGCCGCCTCGGTGGGCGTGAACACGCCGCCCTTGAGGCCGCCCAGGATGATGACCGGCATCATCATGGCCCAGAAGCTCTTGGCCAGTGCCTTCAGACGCGGGCCCCAGGCCATGCGCTCGCCGCGCGACAGGTCGTATTTGCGGGCGATGGACCACCAGGCAAAGATCAGGAACACGCCCATGATCAGGCCCGGCACCACGCCCGACAGGAACAGCTTGCTGATCGAGGTGTTGGTCGTCACGCCGTAGATCACGAAGGGCATGGACGGCGGAATGATGGGCGCGATGATGCCACCCGAGGCGAGCAGGCCCGCGCTGTAGCTGTCGGGATACTTCTGGTCGCGCATCATGGGCAGCAGGATGGTGGCCAGGGCGGCGGTATCGGCAATGGCCGAACCGCTCATGGACGCCAGCAGCACCGCCGCGCCAATGGCCACATAGCCCAGGCCGCCACGGATATGGCCCACATAGGCACGTGCCAGGTCGATGATGCGGCGCGACAGGCCGCCTGCATTCATCAGCTCGCCGGCCAGGATGAAGAAGGGCACGGCCAGCAGCGGGAAGTTGTCGAAGCCGGCCTGCAGGTTCTGCGCAAGCAGCTGCGAGTCGAAGAAGTCCAGGTGCCACATCAGCGCCACGCCGGTCAACACCAGCGCCTGGGCGATGGGCATGCCGATCACCATGCCGCCAATCAGCACGGCCAGAAAGATCAGGGTCACAACCATGGTGCGTACTCCTTACTCGACCGTCGTTTCGGCATGGTTTTCTGCCGGCGCGCCGCGGCGCAGGTCGCGCAGCGTCACCACCAGCAGGCCCACGGCCAGCACCAGGGTGGCCGCAGCGCCCAGGGCCAGCGGGTAGCCCAGCACCGTGCTGTAGCTGTTCAGCCCGGCCTCCACCTGGGCCCAGGAGCCCCACAGCAGCAGGCCCATGCAGACCAGGACCAGTGCCTGCGACACCCAGAACAGCGCCTTGCGCACGCCAGGCCCCACGCGGGATGTCACAAGGTCGAAGCCCAGGTGGCTGCCCTCGAAAGCGGCCACGATGGCGCCAATGGCCACCAGCCAGACGAAGAGCAGGCGCGAGATTTCCTCATAGGAAACGATGCTGGTGTGGAACACATAGCGCAGCACCACGTTGACGAACACGGCAATGACCATGCCGGCCAGGGCCAGCACCATCAGCACCTCGGCAAAGTGCTGCAGGCGCGGCTTGGGCCGGACTGCGGGGGAATCGGATTGCATGGGGCTTGTCTCCTGGCGTTATGGGTTTTGGGAGAAGGTGTCGGCCTGCGCCGCGGGCAGCACCTGCCAGCTTTGGGCGCGGTGCACGATGTCGGTCAGCGGCAGCGTGGCGTCCACGGACAGCACGGCGCATTCGCCATCAGGGCGTTCCAGCGTGGCGAACTGGTTGGCCACCAGCTCGGGCGAGAAGAAGTGGCCGGCGCGCTCCTGCACGCGCTGCAGCGCCGTGTCGTAGTTCAGGTCCAGGAACACGAAGCCCACGGCACCGGCCGGGCCGGCGGCACGCAGCCGGTCGCGGTACTTGCGCTTGAGGGCCGAGCAGGTCAGCACCACGCCCTGCCCCGGCATGGCCTGGGCCAGCAGCTGGGCCAGCCGGTCCAGCCAGCCGCTGCGGTCGTCGTCGGTCAGGGGGATGCCGGCCTGCATCTTGCGGATGCTTTCCTCGGCATGGTGGGCATCGCCCTCGTGCAGGGCCCAGCCCAAGGCATCGGCCAGGGCCTGCCCCACGCTGGACTTGCCGCAGCCGGAAACGCCCATGACGACCAGCGCCCGTGGGCGGGTGTCTGCGGGGGTGGCCGCGGTGGTTGTTGGGATAGCGCTATCCATGTTCTTGCAAAAATTGGCAGACCAGGGTCTGCCTTGGATTTCGGTGTGCTTCAGAGGCCGTCGTCCGGGTTTACACGCAGGAGTGAGGGCCGTCGAATGATTGGGATAGCGCTATCATAATCTTCAACCCTCCCGCCCCCGACCTAGGACAATCCCTTGGCCCGTCAGATTCCGCCTGCCTCCCCAGAATCGCCCTCCGCCGATGTTTCCGGCCCGGCCCTGCCCGCCACGGGCCGCGCCCGCTCCTCGCGGGCCAGCGGGCGCATCACGCTCAGCGATGTGGCACAGGCCGCTGGCGTCAGCCCCATGACGGTCTCGCGCGCCCTGCGCGGCGAGCGCCGCGTGGACCCGGCCCTGGTCGAGAAAATCCGCACGGCCGCCGCGCAGATGGGCTACGTGCCCGACCCCGCCGCTCGCGCCCTGGCCTCGCAGAAAAGCGCCCAGGTGCTGGTGCTGGTGCCCATGCTGTCCAACACCTTGTTCGTGGACCTGATCGAGGCGGTTCACAAGGTGCTGTTCTCTGCGGGCTACCACGCGCTGATCGGCGTGACCCACTACGACCGGGCCGAAGAAGAACAGCTGCTGCGCACCTACCTGCCCATGCGCCCGGCCGGCCTGCTGCTCACGGGTTTTGACCGCAGCCCCGCTGCGCGTGAACTGGTGCAGGCCAGCAAGGTCCCCTGCGTGCACCTGATGGAACTGGGCGGCGAGCCTGGTGCGCCCAGCGTGGGCTTTTCGCAGGCCGAGGCCGGGGCCGCCATCACGCGGCACTTGATGGAGCGAGGACACAGGCGCATTGCCTTTTGCGCAGGCCAGCTCGATGCCCGCGTGATGCAGCGCGCTGCGGGCTACCGCCATGCCCTGCAGGCGGCGGGCCTGCATGACCCCGCCCTGGAACTGCTCTGGCCCCGCCCCACGTCGATGGCGCTGGGCGCCGAGCTGCTGGACGCGGCCCTGCGCCTGGACCCTGCCGTCGATGCCCTGTTCTTCTGCAACGACGACATCGCCCAGGGTGCGCTGCTGGAGGCTCTGCGCCGGGGGATACGCGTGCCCGAGCAGATCGCCATCGCAGGCTTCAACGACTTGCCCGGCAGCGACCAGATGGTGCCGCCGCTGACCACCATCCGCACGCCACGCGGCCATATCGGCACCGAAGGTGCGCGCATGCTGCTGCAGCTGATGCGTGGCGAGGCTGTGGAGCCGCCCAGCGTGGATCTGGGCTACGAACTGGTGGTGCGGCAGAGCAGTTGAAGCGAAGAGGGCTTTGTGCGCCCTCCTCCATGGCCATCAGCCCGGCAGCAGGCGGCGCAGGGTCTCGGCCAGATCCTCTGCCGCGAACTTGGCCACGTAGCCGTCCGCGCCAACGCTGCGCACATGGTCTTCGTTGGCAGATCCGGACAGCGAGGAATGGATGAGCACGGGAATGGAATGGAAGCGCGCGTCCTGCTTGATGTGGCGGGTGAGCGTGAAGCCGTCCATCTCGGGCATCTCCAGGTCGGTCAGCACCAGGGCGACCTTGTCGGCCACCGTCAGGCCCTCTGCGTGGGCACTGTCGGCGATGGCGTTGAGGCGGTCCCAGGCCTCCTTGCCGGACTTGAGCATTTCATACGGTGCCTGCAGGACCTTGAGCTCCTTCTCGATCAGCGAGCGCGCCACGAAGGAATCGTCGGCGGCCAGCACGATGGCGCCGGGCTTGAGCTTGAGCCTGGCGCCCACTTTTTCCGGCGTGATTTCCTGGGCGTCGGTGGGGGACACCAATTGCAGGATGGCCTCCACATCCAGCACCTGGGCCAGGCGCGAGTTGTCGGTGTCGCCATCCAGGCGGGCGATGCTGGTGACCAGCTTGCCGCCGGTGCTGCTGGCCTCGGCCGACAGCACCTGCTTCCAGTCCAGGCGCACGATGTCCTCGACGGACTCCACCGCGAATGCCTGGGTGGTGCGCGCATACTCGGTGACCAGCATGATGTTCAGGCCGGTCTGGGGCTTGCAGCCCATGATGGCGGGAAGATTCAGCACCGGGATCACCTGCCCGCGCAGGTTTGCCACCCCTAGCGAATGGGCCGTGCCCCCCGCGATGGGCGTGATGTGCGGCATGGCCACGATTTCGCGGACCTTGAACACATTGATCCCGAACAGCTCGGACTGGCCCAGGCCGGAGTCGCTGCCCAGCCGGAACAGCAGCAGCTCGAACTTGTTGTTGCTGGTGAGGTTGGTGCGCTCGTCGATCTCTCTTTGAGCTGCCTTGGAATTGAGGTTCATGCCGGTCCTGGAGAGTGACACATCTTTTTACAAATTCTAAAGCGAGCGCCTCGGATTTAGCAAAAATTTATTGCACCTGAGTCGGAACAGCAACGCCGGGCGGCCGGCGACATGCTTCATGCATGCCACCGCCCCGCCCCGCGGCGCAGGAATCACTCGAATTCCAGGATCACATCGTCCACCGCGAGCGAATCGCCCTTGGCTGCACTGATCTTGCCGACCACGCCGTCCTGCGAGGCGAACAGGATGTTCTCCATCTTCATCGCCTCGATCACCGCCAGCTTCTCACCGGCCTGCACCTTCTGGCCCGGCTGCACGGCCACGTCCACCAGCAGACCCGGCATGGGCGACAGCAGGAACCTGGACAGGTCCGGCGGCGCCTTGTAGGGCATGAGGCGGTGCAGTTCGCCGCCGCGCGGCGAGAGCACCAGGGCGTCGATCTGCGTGCCGTTGTGGATGACGCGCAGGGCCAGCGGGTTTCGGGCCGTGCCGCGCTCGACCTGGGCCGTGAAGGGCTTGCCGTTGCAGCTGCCCTGCACGCACATGGCACGCATGGGGGTTTCGCTGCGGAAGGTATAGGGCTTGCCATCCACCGTGACGGTGCTGGCGCGGCTTTCGGCGTCGAAGTCCGAGACCTGCACGGCGCGGTACTGGTGCTGGCCTTCGGCGCCCAGCACGACCACGCAGTAGTCGGCCGAGACCTTGAGCTCGTGCCCCCGCATCTGGCCGCTGATGGTGGCGGCGCGCGCGCGGTAGCGGCGGTTCATGTGGCCGGCCAGGGCGACCAGGAAGTCCGGATCGCCGTGGGGCACGTCCTCTGCGTGGAAGCCGTGGGAGTAATGCTCGGCGATGAAGCCGGTGTTGAAGTCGCCGCTCTTGAACTTGGGATGGGCCAGCAGCGCGGCCTGGAACGGGATGTTGGAGCTGATGCCCCGGATCACGAAGGCATTGAGCGCCTCGCGCATCTTGGCGATGGCGTCGTTGCGGTCGCTGCCGTGCACGATGAGCTTGGCGATCATCGAGTCGTAGAACATGGGGATCTCGCCGCCCTCATAGACGCCCGTATCCACGCGCACGCCGTGCAGGTGGCCGGTGTCGGCCTGCCACATGGTCTGCTCGGGCGGCGCAAAGCGCACCAGGCGGCCCGTGGAGGGCAGGAAGTTGCGGAACGGGTCCTCGGCGTTGATGCGGCACTCGATGGCCCAGCCATTGCGCTTGACGTCTTCCTGCGCGATGGCCAGCTTCTCGCCAGCGGCCACGCGGATCATCTGCTCGACCAGGTCCAGGCCGGTGATGCACTCGGTCACCGGGTGCTCCACCTGCAGGCGGGTGTTCATTTCCAGGAAGTAGAAATCCTGGTCCTTGCCGACCACGAACTCCACCGTGCCCGCGCTCTGGTAGCCCACGGCCTTGGCCAGGGCCACGGCCTGCTCTCCCATGGCGCGGCGCGTGGCGTCGCTGATGAAGGGGGACGGCGCCTCTTCGATCACCTTCTGGTGCCGGCGCTGGATGGAGCATTCGCGCTCGTTCAGGTAGATCACGTTGCCGTGGCCGTCGCCCAGCACCTGGATCTCGATGTGGCGCGGCTCCTGCACGAATTTCTCGATGAAGATGCGGTCGTCGCCAAAGCTGTTGCGTGCCTCGTTCTGGCAGCTGGCAAAGCCCTCGAAGGCTTCCTTGTCGTTATAGGCCACGCGCAGGCCCTTGCCGCCGCCGCCGGCGCTGGCCTTGATCATCACGGGGTAGCCAATGCCCTTGGCGATCTCCACGGCGGCCTCGGGGCCGGCAATGGGGTCGTTGTAGCCGGGAATGGTGCTCACGCCGGCCTTGTCGGCCAGCTTCTTGGAGGCGATCTTGTCGCCCATGGCCGCAATGGCCGCGTGCTTGGGGCCGATGAAGGTGATGCCCTCTTCCTCCACGCGCCGGGCGAAGGCCTCGTTCTCGGACAGGAAGCCGTAGCCCGGGTGCACGGCCTGGGCGCCGGTCTGCTTGCACGCGGCAATGATGCGGTCGGCCTGCAGGTAGGACTCGCGGCTGGGCGCGGCGCCGATGTGCACGGCCTCGTCGGCCAGCTTGACGTGGCGTGCCTCGCGGTCCGCATCGGAGTACACCGCCACGGTCTGTATGCCCATCTTGCGGGCGGTGGCGATGACGCGGCAGGCAATCTCGCCGCGGTTGGCAATCAGGATCTTCTTGAACATCTTCGCAGCCTGTTTTTTCTGGATTCGATCTTTGATATCAGGGCCTGGTCACAGAGGGATGTTTCCATGCTTGCGCCACGGATTTTCCAACTGCTTGTTCTTGAGCATCTGCAGCGAGCGGCAGATGCGCTTGCGCGTCTCATGCGGCTGGATCACATCGTCGATGAAGCCGCGCGCTCCTGCCACGAAGGGGTTGGCGAAACGGGCCTTGTACTCGGCCTCGCGCGCTGCCAGCTTGGCGGGGTCGTTCTTGTCCTCGCGGAAGATGATCTCCACGGCGCCCTTGGCGCCCATCACGGCGATCTCGGCATGGGGCCAGGCCAGGTTGACGTCGCCGCGCAGGTGCTTGGAGGCCATCACGTCATAGGCGCCGCCGTAGGCCTTGCGCGTGATGACGGTGATCTTGGGCACCGTGGCCTCGGCATAGGCGTACAGCAGCTTGGCGCCGTGCTTGATGATGCCGCCGTACTCCTGGCTGGTGCCGGGCATGAAGCCGGGCACGTCCACGAAGGTGACCACGGGGATGTTGAAGGCATCGCAGAAACGCACGAAGCGCGCGGCCTTGATGGAGCTCTTGATGTCCAGGCAGCCGGCCAGCACCAGGGGCTGGTTGGCGACGATGCCCACGGTCTGGCCGTCCATGCGCGCAAAGCCGGTGATGATGTTCCTGGCGTAGTCGGGCTGCAGCTCGAAGAAGTCGCCATCGTCCACGGTCTTGAGGATCAGCTCCTTCATGTCGTAGGGCTTGTTTGCGTTGTCGGGCACCAGGGTGTCCAGCGACTTGTCGGCGCGGTCCACGGGGTCCGAGGTGTAGCGCACGGGCGCCTTCTCGCGGTTGTTCAGCGGCAGGTAGTTGTAGAGGCGGCGCAGCATCATCAGCGCCTCCACGTCGTTGTCGAAGGCCATGTCGGCCACGCCGCTGCGCGTGGTGTGGGTGATGGCGCCGCCCAGCTCCTCGGCCGTGACCTCCTCGTGCGTCACGGTCTTCACGACTTCGGGGCCGGTGACGAACATGTAGCTGCTGTCCTTGACCATGAAGATGAAGTCCGTCATGGCCGGCGAATACACGGCGCCGCCCGCGCAGGGCCCCATGATCATGGAGATCTGCGGCACCACGCCGCTGGCCAGCACGTTCTTCTGGAACACGTCGGCATAGCCGCCCAGCGAGGCCACGCCTTCCTGGATGCGGGCGCCGCCCGAGTCGTTGAGGCCGATCACGGGGGCGCCGACCTTCATGGCCTGGTCCATGATCTTGCAGATTTTCTCGGCATGGGTCTCGGACAGCGCGCCGCCGAAGACGGTGAAGTCCTGGCTGAAGACGAAGACCAGGCGGCCGTTGATCATGCCGTAGCCGGTGACCACGCCGTCGCCGGGGATCTTGCTGTTTTCCATGCCGAAGTCGGTGCAGCGGTGCTCGACGAACATGTCCCATTCCTCGAAGGTGCCGTCGTCCAGCAGCAGCTCGATGCGCTCTCGCGCCGTGAGCTTGCCCTTCTTGTGCTGTGCGTCTATGCGCTTTTGGCCGCCACCCAGGCGGGCCTGTTCGCGCTTTGTCTCCAGTTGATCCAGGATGTCTTGCATGCTGCGATTCCTCTAACGTCTAACGGTACGGGTTGCTGGTGTTGTCTTGTCTGCGGTCACTGCGGCGCTGCGGCGGGTGCCGTCGCTGGCGCTGAAGGCGGCGCCATTGCGGGCCCGGCCTGCGCTTGCAGCAGATTTCTAGCGGCGGTGCTGGCCGCGATCCGCCCTGCTGCCACGTCGGCCTGCAGTTGGGGCAGCAGCGCCCGCACCTGCGGATGCTGCCGGAAGGCCTGCTTGAGGCCGGAGTCGATGCGCTCCCACATCCAGGACAGGGCCTGGCGTTCGCGGCGCAGCGCCAGGCGGCCGTTGGCCTGCTGCAGGCGGCGGAATTCCTCCACCGCGCTCCAGAAGCCGTCAACGCCCTCTTGCTTGAGCGCGCTGATGGTGATGACTCTGGGCTGCCACAGCCGCTCGTCGTGGTGGGCGTGCTCGGGGTTGCCGTGCATGCCCAGCAGGCGCAGGCTGGAGGTGATCTGGGCCTGGGCGCGCGTGGCGGCATGGGGATCGATGTCGGCCTTGTTGATGACGACCAGGTCGGCCAGCTCCATCACGCCCTTCTTGATGGCCTGCAGGTCATCGCCCGCATTGGGCAGTTGCAGCAGGCAGAACATGTCGCACATGCCCTGAACGGCGATCTCGCTCTGGCCCACGCCCACGGTCTCGACGATGACCACATCGTAGCCAGCCGCCTCGCAGACCAGCATGGCCTCGCGGGTTTTCTCGGCCACGCCGCCCAGGGTGCCGCTGCTGGGGCTGGGGCGGATGTAGGCATCCAGGTTGACGGACAGATGCTCCATGCGCGTCTTGTCGCCGAGGATGGAGCCGCCCGACACGGTGGACGATGGGTCGATGGCCAGCACCGCCACGCGAAGGCCGCGCGCAATCAGGAACAGGCCCAGCGTCTCGATGAAGGTGCTCTTGCCCACGCCCGGCACGCCGCTGATGCCCAGGCGGAAAGACCCGCCCGTATGCGGCAGCAGGGCCGTGAGCAGCACATCGGCCGCCGCACGGTGGTCGGCGCGCGTGGATTCCAGCAGGGTGATGGCCTTGGCCATGGCCCGGCGCTGAACGGCGGGGTTGCCGTTCAGGATGCCGTCTTGCATTTGCTCGGGAGTCACTGCGGCGGGCTCAGAGGCTGTTGGCCTGGCGGATCTGTTCGAGCACATCCTTGGCGCTGGCCGGTATGGGTGTGCCCGGACCATAGACGCCCTTGACGCCGGCGTTGTAGAGGAAGTCGTAGTCCTGCGCGGGAATCACGCCGCCCACGAAGACGATGATGTCGTCCGCGCCCTGGCGGCGCAGCTCCTCGATGATGGCCGGCACCAGGGTCTTGTGGCCGGCCGCCAGCGTGGACACGCCCACGGCGTGCACGTCGTTCTCGATGGCCTGGCGCGCGCATTCCTCGGGCGTCTGGAACAGCGGGCCCATGTCCACGTCGAAGCCCAGGTCGGCAAAGGCCGTGGCCACCACCTTGGCGCCGCGGTCATGGCCGTCTTGGCCGAGCTTGGCGATCATCACACGCGGGCGTCGGCCCAGTTGCTCGGACGATGCGTCGATCTCGCCCTTAAGCTTTTCCCAGCCCTCGGCCGAGTCGTAGGCTGCTGCATACACGCCGGTCACCTTCTGCGTATCGGCGCGGTGGCGCCCGAAAACCTTCTCCAGTGCATCCGAGACCTCGCCCACCGTGGCACGCAGGCGCACGGCCTGGATGGCCAGGTCCAGCAGGTTGCCCTCGCCGCTTTCGGCGGCCTGGGTCAGCGCCTGCAGGGCGGCCTCGACCTTGGCTGCATCGCGGCTGGCCTTGATCTGGTTCAGGCGTGCGATCTGGCTGTCGCGCACCTTGACGTTGTCCACCTCGAGGATGTCGATGGGATCTTCCTTGGCCAGCTTGTACTTGTTGACGCCAACGATGACATCCTTGCCCGAGTCGATGCGCGCCTGCTTCTCGGCGGCGGCGGCCTCGATCTTGAGCTTGGCCCAGCCCGAATCCACGGCGGCCGTCATGCCGCCCATGGCCTCGACCTCCTCGATGATCTTCCAGGCGGCGTCGGCCATGTCCTGGGTCAGCTTCTCCATCATGTAGCTGCCGGCCCAGGGATCGATCACATTGGTGATGTGGGTCTCTTCCTGGATGATCAACTGCGTGTTGCGCGCAATGCGGGCCGAGAACTCGGTGGGCAGCGCGATGGCTTCGTCAAAGCTGTTGGTGTGCAGGCTCTGCGTGCCGCCGAAGACGGCGGCCATGGCCTCGATGGTGGTGCGCACCACGTTGTTGTAGGGGTCCTGCTCGGTGAGCGACCAGCCGGAGGTCTGGCAGTGCGTGCGCAGCATCAGGCTCTTGGCCTTCTTGGCGCCGAAGCCCTTCATGATGCGGCACCACAGCAGGCGGGCCGCGCGCATCTTGGCGATCTCCAGGTAGAAATTCATGCCGATGGCCCAGAAGAAGGACAGCCGGCCCGCGAAATCGTCCACATCCATGCCCTTGGCCGTGGCGGTCTTGACGTACTCCTTGCCGTCGGCCAGCGTGAAGGCCAGTTCCAGCGCCTGGTTGGCGCCCGCCTCCTGCATGTGGTAGCCCGAGATCGAGATCGAGTTGAACTTGGGCATGTTCCTGCTCGTGTACTCGATGATGTCGCCGATGATGCGCATCGACGGCTGGGGCGGGTAGATATAGGTGTTGCGGACCATGAACTCCTTGAGGATGTCGTTCTGTATGGTCCCCGACAGCTGGTCCTGGGCCACGCCCTGCTCCTCGGCCGCCACCACGTAGCCGGCCAGCACGGGCAGCACCGCGCCGTTCATGGTCATGGACACGCTGATCTTGTCCAGCGGGATCTGGTCGAACAGCACCTTCATGTCCTCGACCGAATCGATGGCCACGCCGGCCTTGCCCACGTCGCCCGTCACACGCGGATGGTCGCTGTCGTAGCCCCGGTGCGTGGCCAGGTCGAAGGCCACCGACACGCCCTGCCCGCCGGCGGCCAGCGCCTTGCGGTAGAAGGCGTTGGACTCCTCGGCCGTGGAAAAGCCGGCGTACTGGCGAATGGTCCAGGGCCGGCCCGCGTACATGGTGGCCTGCGGACCGCGGATGTAGGGCTCGAAGCCTGGCAGGCTATCCGTATGGGGCAGGTTGGCCGTGTCTGCCGCCGTGTACAGCGGCTTGACGTCGATGCCGTCGGGCGTGGTCCAGTGCAGTGCCTGGATGTCGCCCCCGGGAGCGGCCTTGGCGGCCGCCTGGGCCCATTTCTGCAGGTCGGCAGTTGCGAATTCCTGGCCGTTCTGCGCTGTCGGATGGTCTTGTCTCATGTTCTCAGGCTCGTGAATGACAGGTGCCCTTGAGGGCATGCCCCAGAGCTGCCGCAGTTTACATCATTCATAATTATTCATTCAAAATATCTTTGCCGATACAATCCGGGCCACATGTCGACAAACACCCTCACTCCCCGCGCTCTCTACGAACAGGTTGCAGAGAAGCTGCGCCTGCGCATCTTCGAGCACGAGCTGGCGCCCGGTGACTGGATCGACGAACTGAAGATTGCCGAGGAATACGGCATCAGCCGCACCCCGCTGCGCGAGGCCCTGAAGGTGCTGGCCGCCGAGGGCCTGGTCACCATGAAGGTGCGCCGTGGCGCCTATGTGACCGAGGTGTCGTCCAAGGACATTGCCGATGTCTACCACCTGCTGAGCCTGCTGGAATCCGATGCCGTTCAGGTGGTGGCCGAATCGGGCAGCGACGAAGAGCTTGCCGCCCTGCAGCAGACCCACGAGGAACTCAAGGCGCAGACGCGCGATGCAGACCGCTTCTTCGAACTCAACGAAAGCTTTCACATGCAGCTGCTGCAGATTGCCGACAACCGCTGGCGCAACCAGCTGGTGGCCGATCTGCGCAAGGTGATGAAGCTCAACCGCCACAAGTCGCTGTTCAAGCAGGGCCGCATCGAGGATTCGCTGGCCGAGCACGAGACCGTCATGCAGGCCCTGCTGCGCCGCGATGGCGCTGCAGCGGCCCAGGCCATGCGTCAGCATTTTCAGAACGGCCTGGCTGCGGCGTCCTGAAGCCTGCCGTTCGGCGCTCTTGCGCAGCCGGCACCATCTGGCGCGGCCATGACGCGCAGGCGGCCGCCCCGTCTGGAATCGGGCCCGGTGTGCAACGGTGGCGACGTAGGCAGACATGCGGCTCCTGGTTGGTTTCAGAGTGGACACACGAAAACGCTGCAGTGCAGCATAAACGCGTGCGCCGCACCCGCTCATGTCCGAAGCTGACGCCAGGGCCTGCGGAAAGCCCCGGCTATCATCGGCGGCTACATCCACTTCGGCCTGCACCCTCCTCGCATGAGCATCCAAGACCCAGCCCGCGCCCCTTCCCTGGCCATGAGCCTGCCAGCCGATGCCAGCATGGCCACGGCCTCCACCCTGGTGGAAATGCTGGCCCTGCGCGTTCAGCAGACGCCCGCAGGCGAGGCCTACCGGGCCTATGACGAGGATGCGCGCAGCTGGAAGACGCTGAACTGGGCACAGGCCGGCGAGCGCGTGGCCCTCTGGGCGCAGGCGCTGGCCGCGCAGGAGCTGCCGGCAGGATCGCGCATCGCCATCCTGCTGCCCAACGGTCTGGACGCCATGTCCATCGACCTGGCCAGCCTGCGCTGCGGCCATGTGCCCGTGCCGCTGCACGCCATAGACAACGCGGGCAGCATTGCCTACATCCTGGCCAACGCCCAGGTGTCCATGCTGTTCGTGGCACAGCAATCCACTTGGGACAAGATCTGCGCCACGGGCCAGGCCCTGCCTGCGCTGCGCAAGGTGGTCGTGGCGTCGGCCAAGCCGGCTTCCCGGGCCGCAGAGCCTGAAGCCGAAGGCGATGCCGCCGTCCTGGAGGCCCTGCGCCAGATCCCGGTGCAGCCGCTGGCCCAATGGCTCGCTGAAGGCGGCGCAGTCCCCCTGCCCCCGCCTCCCTCTGCCGAGGACCTGGCCGCCGTCGTCTATACCTCGGGCACCACGGGCAAGCCCAAGGGCGTGATGCTCACGCACCGCAACGTGGTCTCCAACGTGCAGGCGGTGATGCAGCGGCTGCAGCCGCGCAGCGACGATGTTTTCCTCTCCTTCCTGCCGCTGTCGCACACCTTCGAGCGCACGGCTGGCTACTACCTGGCGCTGGCCGTGGGCGCCTGCGTGGCCTATGCGCGTTCTGTGGCCCAGCTGGCCGAGGATCTCAAGACCCAGCGCCCCACGGTGCTGGTGTCCGTGCCGCGCATCTACGAGCGCGTGCACGCCAAGGTCATGGAGACGCTGGCCCGTGCACCGCTCAAGGCCCAGCTGTTCGAGCTGGCCCAGGCCAGGGGCTGGCAGCGCTTTTGTGAAACACAAGGCATTGCCGATGCGCAAGCGCCCCAGCCCGACGTGCCGGGCTGGATGCAATGGCTGCCCTGGCCGGTGCTCAACCACCTGGTGGCCAAGCCGCTGCTGGCCCAGTTCGGTGGCCGCGTGCGCGTGGCCGTCAGTGGCGGCGCGCCGCTGTCACCGACGATTGCGCGCTGTTTTCTCGGCCTGGGCCTGCCGCTGATCCAGGGCTATGGAATGACGGAAACCTCACCCGTGGTCTGTGCCAACACGCTGGAGGACAACCACCCCGCCACCGTGGGCCACGCCTTGCCCGGCGTGGAGGTGCGGATTGGCGAGAACCGGGAGCTGCAGGTGCGTGGCCCCTGCGTGATGCGCGGCTATTGGGAGCGCCCCGAAGACACCGCCAAGACCTTCACAGACGACGGCTGGCTGCGCACGGGCGACCAGGCGGTGATCGAGGACGGGCGCGTGCGCATACAGGGACGCATCAAGGAAATCATCGTCACCTCCACCGGCGAAAAGATTCCACCGGCCGACCTGGAGCTGGCCATTACCGGCGACCCGTTCTTCACCCAGGTCTTTGTCGTGGGCGAAGACCGCCCTTTCATCGCCGCCGTGGCCGTGATCGAACGCGGCGAATGGCAGGCCATGGCCCAGCGCCTGGGCCTGGATCCCGAAGACCCCAAGAGCCTGAACCACTCCGCCGCCGAACGCGAGGCACTGGCACGCATCGAAAAGCAGGTGGCCAGCTTTGCCCGCTATGCCGTGCCACGCGCCGTGCATCTGGAGCTGGAGCCCTGGACCATAGAAAACGGGCTGATGACGCCTACTCTCAAGCTCAAGCGCAACAACCTCATGACGCGGTTCGAGTCGCAGATCGCCGCCATGTACAGCAAGCCTGCCGAGCGCTGGCAAGGCCGCAACAGCGCGGGTTGACCCCCTGTTCCTGACAAGCAGCCGCCGCTCAAAACTGCGGCTTTTTCTATTTTTGATATCGATTGAATTTATGTAAGTTACATTGAATTGATCAAAAGAAAGGAAGAGCGCACTGCGCACGCTCTTCCCGGGTCTGCATCAAGCAGCTGCCAATGTCAGGCTGGGGCTCGCCATGCCGATCTCCTTCGCCGAGCTGATCTGGAACGTGGCCACCGCCTGTGCCAGCACCCGCGCCTGCCGTTCCAGGCTGGCTGCAGCGGCTGCCGACTCTTCCACCAAGGCGGCATTCTGTTGCGTGACCTGGTCCATCTGGGAGACGGCCTGGGTGATCTGCCCAAGGCCACCGCTTTGCTCCACGCTGGAGGCAGAGATGGCCTCGATCAGCGACGCCACCTCGCTCACCTGGGCTTCAATGGCATCCATGGCCTTGCCTGCTTCCCGAACCTGGTTGCCGCCTGTCCGTACCTTGTCGGTGGATGCCGTGATCAGTGCCTTGATCTCCCGCGCCGCTGCGGCGCTGCGCTGGGCCAGGGAGCGCACTTCCCCGGCCACCACGGCAAAGCCCCTGCCCTGCTCGCCTGCCCGCGCGGCCTCCACCGCTGCATTGAGCGCCAGGATATTGGTCTGGAAGGCAATGGAGTCGATCACGCCCGTGATCTCGGCAATCTTTCCACTGCTGGCCGAGATTTCGTCCATGGTGCCGATGACCCTGGCGACCGCGCCGCCGCCCACGCCGGCCACCTCCTTGGCACGCACGGCCAGGGCGCTGGCCTGCCGCGCGTTCTCGGAGCTCTGGCCCACGTTGCCGGCCAGTTGCTCCATCGATGCCGCCGTTTCCTGCAGGCTGGAGGCCTGGTGCTCGGTGCGGCTGCTCAAATCCTGGTTGCCGGCAGCGATCTGGCTGGAGGCCGTGGTCACCGACTCCACGCCGCGCCGCACATCGCCAACGATGTTTGCCAGCGACTCGCGCATGGCACTCATGGAGCGCAGCAAGTCGCCGACCTCGTCACGCCCAGTGGCCTGGATTTCCGAAGCCAAGTCGCCCTGCTCGATGTGCCGGGCCACTTCCACGGCCGACTTCAAGGGCACCGTGATGGAGCGCGTGACCATGTAGCCCAGGGCCACGGCCAGGATGACGGCAGCCGCCACAAAACCGTAGATCAGCATCTGCGACCGTGCGAAAACCTCCCTGGAGTCCCCATAGACATCCTCCGACGTCTTGAGCTGCAGCTCGACCAGCTCGCCGATCTTGGCGCTGATGGGATCGATGCTGGCATACAGCGCGCCGTCGAACTCATCCAGGCTGCCGGCCTTCTTGCCGTCCAGCTGCTTGAGGCGCTGCAGCAGTTTGTCGATGCTCTGATTGGCCGGCGCGAAAAGTGCCTGGGCCTGCTTGGCCAGCACGGCCTCCTGCGCTGTGAGCTGGGTGGACGAGTAGCTGCGCCAGGCGGCCTCGATCGCGGGCAGCGTGCCCGAGATGCTGGCCGATGCCTCCTGCGCCGTGATCAGGCCCGCATTGGCTTTATTGACCGTGTCTATGACGTTGACGGCATAGGCATCCGCAATCTGCTTGAGCTGCTTGAGTGGAACCACACGGTCCTGGTACAGGGTCTCCGTGCCCGAAAACACATGGCCCAGCGCCCTTGCGCCGACGCCCCCTACGGCCATCAGGCAGACCAGCAGGACAAGAAAGACGGCTGTAAGCCGGGTACCGATACGCACATCGCTGAGTTTTTTCATCGCAGAACCTCTGGCCCAGTGCTGCCGTCGGTATAGGCCATCGCTATCGCATCCAGGCAGTCACATTAGTTGCCTTATCGGTAGCGGTGGCCGATTTCTTGAGAGACAAAACTCAATAAGTTCCGCGAGATGTGTAAAGACACCCGCCACAGTGCGGATGCCCCGCCCCTGCCCTCAACCCCGTTGCCAGGCCAACCTATCCAAGGCACGGCCAATTCATTCATGTAAGTTACATCAAGATCATCAAAAAAATGGCCCATGAAAGAACGAGCCATTTCCATTCAGACGTAGACGTCGACCACGCCACCCAGTCCGGGCGCCTTGTTGCTCTTCGGCTGGGACGGCGACTTGGCTTCGGCCGCCTGCTGCTGCTCGCGCTGCTTGTCGATCTGGGCCTGCTGCCTGGCGCGCATGAGCGCCTCGATCTGGCTTTGCACCATCATGATCTGCGACTGCAGCAGCTTGGCCTTCGTCTGCTTGGCCTTGGCGTCGATGTTCTCGGAAGACACTTCCTTGAGCGCCTGCTGCAGCTCCTTGAGCTTGCGCTGCAACGCAACGATGTCATTGCCGCCGGAGGATGAAGCGGCTCCCGAGGCGGAAGCCGATGTGGAGGATGAGACTTGCATGCCCCGTACATCGACCACCGGCGCACGAACTGAAGGCCAAAAACACCGCTGCCCCGCCCGCAATCACCCCAGCACATGCCGCAGCGCTCCCGCCGATGCAATGCCGATCAGCACCGTCGGCAGAATGGGCAGCCGGCTCGCGGCCACCATCGTCACCACCAGGGCCAGCAGATCGGCCGGCCGCTCGGACACAAACGCCGGGGCAATCACCGAGATCAGCACGCAGCCCGGCAGGCTTTCCATCACGTACTGCATGCGCGGGCTCAGCGTGCGCCCGCGCAGCAGCAGGTAGCCGATCACCCGCGTGAAATACGTGCTGCACGCCATGAGCACCAGCGTCAGCAAGGTTGTGGCTTCCATCGCTCAGCTCCTGGGCGCCAGCAAGGCCGCGCAGACCAGGCCAGAGACGGCGCCGGCCGCCACATACCAGGCGCCAGGCACCAGCTTGTAGACCAGGGCCGCCGTCAGCAGGCTCACCAGCCAGGGCCGGCAAGGCCTGACGCCCTTCCACATGCCGCGCAGCAGCACCAGAAACACGGCGGTGAACGCCATGTCGAAGCCGTACTGCTCCAGGTCGCCAATGCGCGGCCCCAGAAAGGCACCGGCCGCCGTGCACGACACCCAGGCCATGTACAGGCCTGCCGACACGCCCATGTAGTAAGGCAGGCTCACGCGCCGGGCGGCACTGCGCTGCGCGTCTGCCAGGGCCAGCGCCCAGCTTTCGTCGCACATGAAGAACAGGGCCGGCAGCGCACGGCGCCTGGGCAGATGGCGCAGATAGGGCGCCAGCGCCGCACCCATAAGGATGTGCCGGCAATTGACCAGGAAGGACATGGCGACGATCAGCAGCACATGCGGCGGCGAAGTCCACAGCCGTATGGCCGTGAACTCCGAGCCGCCGCCGAAGTTCATCCCGGTCATGAGAGGAACCTCCAGCGGTGCCAGCCCCTTTTGCACGGCCTGGGCGCCCAGCACCAGGGCAAAGGGCACGAAGCCCAGCATCACGGGAATCGCATCCCTGAAGCCGCGAAAGGCCTCGGAACTGCGGGAGACGGAATCTGCCGAAACGGCAGCGGGGGAAAGTGGAATGGATGAAGACATGGAGAGCGGCGATTGTCGGCCTGCGCCGCTGGAATTTGCTGCCGATTCATGCTTCCACCAGCCATTTCACAGCTGTTTATGCCGATTTATTCGATTAACTTGAAATTATCTGCTGCACAAGTGCCGCACAAGCGCCGCTCAACCCATTTCCATGGCTGGCGGCGCTCCTCGGACGGCCGCGCCTGCCCTCCTGACATTTCACGAAACCCAACAGCCATTGGCTCCCGCCATGCTGCAGTGCGTCGCAAACGGCTGTGCCGGCCAGGGCGGCGGCGGGACCATGAAGCCCTCATCACTTCGCTTCACCTGAAAGGTTCCCCATGCGCACTTCCGACTTCACCCGCTTCATCGCCCTGGCCGCCCTCAGCCTGGGCCTGGCCGGCACCGCCCTCGCCCAGGACGCCGCGCCCTCCTCCACCGCTGCCCCCACCGACCTCAGCCGCGCCCAGGTGCTGGCCGACCTGGAAATGTGGCACCGCGCCGGACTCACCTATCTCTCGGACCGCGAGATCGATGTCCGCTCCACCGAATACCAGCGCGGCCTGGAGCGCTACCAGCAGCTGCGCGCCAGCCCCGCCTACCGGGAGGCGGTAGCAAGGCTGGAGAAGGGACATGCGGTGGCCCAGGACAAGTGAGCTTGAAGGCGGCCGGTGGCGGATCTGAGGAGCTGAAAGCCACCGGCGGGTCTGGATAACCCTGATCCCGTCCCCGGCACCCTCGCGTCACACGGTCAACCGGTGTTTCTGCAATAATTGCCGCAACAATCATTGCGCAGTCAATTATTTCACCCGCAGACACCATGACCCAGCCTCCCCTGCCCAACGGCCTGCAGCCCTCGGACTTCTACAGCCCAGGCAGCTACACGCCCTTCGAGAGCGTGGGGTTCCTCATGCGCAAGGTGCTCAGTTCCATCCTCCAGCAGGCCGATGCGCAGTTGGCCGAGCATGAGCTGACCTATGTGCAGTGGCTGCCGCTGTACAAGCTGCTGCTGTGCAGCGATGCCACGAATGCCGGCATGGCGCGTGACCTGGGGCTGGATCCGGCCTCCATCACGCGGGCGCTGGACCGGCTCGAATCCAAGGGCATGCTGCGGCGCGAGCGCTCCACGGTGGACCGGCGCGTGGTCAAGCTGGTGCTGACCGATGAAGGCCGCGCCATGGCGGCCAAGGTGCCGCAGGTGCTGTCCAGCGTGATGAATGCCCATATGGCCGGCTTCAGCCATGACGAGTCGCGCCAGCTGCTGGACATGCTGCGCCGCCTGCTGGCCAACGGCGATGCGATGCGCGCGCCGGAAGCTGCTCCGCCGGCCCCTGCGCCTGCCACGCCTGTCGACTGACAGCGCCAGCCCCCTTTTTCCGCCCCTGTTTCCGATTTCCTGATTTTTGACCCCCAACAGGCAGACCACCATGCCCAAATCCTTTGTTTCCGTGTCCGCTGCGCCCCGCCGCGTAGCCGCCGCAGCGGCCACCCTGTGCGCCGCGCTGGCCCTGGCCGGTTGTGCTTCTCAGGGCCCGGCCCATGAGCCGCTGGCCCGGCTGGGCGCCGCCGAACTGGGTCTGACGGCCCAGTCCGAGACAGGCGCCAATACCAGCCTGCCCGCCGCCGATTGGTGGAAGTCCCTGGGCGATGCCCAGCTGGATGCGCTGATCGCCCAGGCGCTGCAGGGCAGCCCCAGCCTGGCCATGAGCCGCGCCCGCTTCGACAAGGCTGCCGCCCTGGCCACGGCCACCAGCACGGCCACCGATGTGCGCGGCACGCTCGGCGTCGACGCCACGCGCCAGCACTACAGCGCCAACGGCCTGGTGCCCGCACCCATTGCCGGCCATACCTACAACACCGGCAACCTGCAGGCCGGCCTGAGCTGGACACCGGATTTCTTTGGCCGCCATGCCGCCGACCTGCAGGCCGCCCTGGGCCAGGCCCGTGCCGCCCAGGCCGACAGTGCCGCCGCCGCCAACCAGCTCGCCGCCCAGGTGGCGCGCAGCTATGTGGCGCTGGCTCGCCTGATTGCCCAAAAGGATGTGGCTGGCCGCACGCTGACCCAGCGCCAGTCGCTGCTGGACCTGAGCCAGCAGCGCACGCGCGCCGGGCTGGACAGCCAGGTGGAGCTGACCCAGGCCCAGGCCGGCCTGCCCGATGCCGGTACCCAGATCGAAATGCTGGACGAGCAGATCACGCTGGCGCGCCGCACCATCGCCGTGCTCTGCGGGCAGGCGCCCGAGGCGCAGCTGCAGCTGTCGCCCCGTCTGGCCGCGCTGCAGATCCAGGCCATGCCCGGCCAGTTGGGTGCCGACCTGCTGGGCCGCCGCCCCGATGTGGTGGCCGCGCGCTGGCGCGTGGAGTCCGCAACGCAGGGCATAGAGAGCGCGCGGGCGGATTTCTATCCCGATATCAATCTCACGGCCTTCATCGGCCTCAATGCCATCGGCCTGGACAACCTGTTCAAGGGCAGCTCGCGCCAGATGGGCATCACGCCCGCGCTGCGCCTGCCCCTGTTCGACGGCAAGCGCCTGCGCGCCCAGTTGCGCGGCACGCAGGCCGACCTGGACACCGCCATTGCCCAGTACAACGGCGTGGTGCTCGATGCGGTCAAGGAAGCGGGCGACGCCATCACTTCCGTGCAATCGCTGGCGCGCCAACAGCAGCTGCAGGCCGAGTCGCTGGAGAAGGCCGAACGCGCCTACGACTTTGCCGTGCAGCGCTACAAGGCGGGCCTTGCCAGCCAGGTGACGGTGCTGAACACCGAAACCCAGGTGATCACCCAGCGCCGCCTGGACGTGGACCTGCGCGCCCGCGCGCTGGACACGCGCGTGTCGCTGATGAAGGCGCTGGGCGGCGGCTGGACCGATGGCACGGCTGCCGTGCAGGTCAGCCAGCACTGAGATAGCAACCCGCACAGGAATCCACCGCACTCTTGACCCTCCACCGGGCAGACCGCCAGCCAGCGTGACAGACCGCCAGCTCCCTGCCCCGGCCGCAAAACCACATTCACAGATAACAAAGCGCCGTACACCATGACCGACACCAACAAGCAAGCACCCAGCCCTGCCGCCGCACCGGCCGCAGCCTCGCCCGTGGCCAATCCGCAGGGCCGCCGCAAGGGCCTGACCCTCATCGCCGCCGCCGTCGCGGTGGCCGCCGTCGCCTGGGGCGGCTGGCACTGGATGGTGGCCCGCAACTACCAGACCACGGACAACGCCTATGTGGCGGGCAACGTGGTGCAGATCACGCCGCAGATCGGCGGCACGGTGATCAGCATCGGCGCCGACGACACCGACTACGTCAAGCCCGGCCAGCTGCTGGTGCAGCTGGACTCGGCCGATGCCCTGGTTGCCCTGTCCCAAGCCGAGTCGCAACTGGCCCAGACCGTGCGCCAGGTGCGCACGCTGTATGCCAACAACGCGCCCCTGGTGGCCCAGGTGGCCCAGCGCGAGGCAGACCTGGCCCGGCTGCAGGCCGATGCCGCCCGCGCCCGCGAGGACGTGGACCGCCGCCGCCCGCTTTTGGCCACCGGCGCCGTGGGCAAGGAAGAGTTCGACCACGCCCAGTCCCTGGCCCGCACGGCAGGCAACGCCGCCTCTGCAGCAGAAGCCGCCGTGCGCGCCGCCAAGGCACAGCTGACCGCTGCCGAAGCCCAGACCAAGGGCAGCAGCGCCGAAGAGCACCCCAGCGTGATCGCCGCTTCCGCCAAGGTGCGCGAGGCCTATCTGGCGCTGCAGCGCACGCGCCTGGTCTCGCCCGTGGAAGGCTATGTGGCCAAGCGCGGCGTGCAACTGGGCCAGCGCGTGGCCTCGGGCGCGCCGCTGATGACGGTGGTGGGCCTGCACAACCTCTGGGTGGATGCCAACTTCAAGGAAAGCCAGCTGGCCCAGCTGCGCATAGGCCAGAAGACCGAACTGACGGCCGATGTCTACGGCGACAAGATCAGCTACCACGGCACCGTGGTGGGCATGGGCGCAGGAACCGGCGCGGCCTTCTCTCTGCTGCCCGCGCAAAACGCTACCGGCAACTGGATCAAGGTGGTGCAGCGCGTGCCTGTGCGCATTGCCCTGTCGCCGGAAGACCTGGCCCAGCACCCGCTGCGCGTGGGCCTGTCCATGGAAGTCAAGGTGGACGTGCGCGACCAGCAGGGCGAAGTGCTGGCAACCGCCACGCGCAATGCCCCCGTGGCCCAGACCTCCATCTACGACATGGCATTGCCCCAGGCGGAGGAACGCATCGCCCACATCGTGGCGGGCCAGAACGTGGCACCGCTCAAGCAATTGCCCGAGCTGCCGCCCGTCGCCATGGCCGATGCGCAAGACAGGGCACAGGGCAAGGCGCCAGCCGCAGTGGCCTCCGCGCCGGTTGACGCGCAGACCACGCAGTCCAAGTAAGCAGGCATCGCTTCCCCGCCTTCCCAGAACCTACGCGGACTGCCTATGACTTCATCTACCACCGCCGTGCCGGAGCCGGCGCAGCCGGGTGGGCCGACCGTGCCGCCTGCCGCGCCACCCTCGGCACCGCCTGCCATGCCCGCACGGCCCGCACCGCTCAAGGGCGCCCAGCTGGCCCTGGGCACGCTGGCCCTGTCGCTGGCCACCTTCATGAACGTGCTGGACTCGTCCATTGCCAACGTCGCCATTCCGGCGATCTCGGGCGACGTGGGCGTCAGCCCCAGCCAGGGCACCTGGGTGATCACCAGCTTTGGCGTGGCCAACGCCATCTCGGTGCCGCTCACGGGCTGGCTCACGCAGCGCTTCGGCGCCGTGCGCCTGTTCAGCATGAGCGTGCTGCTGTTCGTGCTGACCTCCTGGCTGTGCGGCTTTGCCTCGTCGCTGGAGATGCTGGTGCTGTTCCGCGTGCTCCAGGGCCTGGTCGCCGGGCCCATGATCCCGCTGTCGCAGACACTGCTGCTGTCCAGCTACCCGCCGGCCAAGGCCGGGGTGGCGCTGGCGCTGTGGGGGATGACCACCCTGGTGGCGCCCGTGGTCGGGCCACTGCTGGGGGGCTGGATCACGGACAACATCTCCTGGCCCTGGATCTTCTACATCAACGTGCCCGTGGGCCTGCTGTCGGCCCTGATGACCTGGAGCATCTACCGCAGCCGCGAGACCCCCACGCGCAAGCTGCCCATCGATTCCGTGGGCCTGGCCCTGCTGGTGCTGTGGGTGGGCGCGCTGCAGCTGATGCTGGACAAGGGCAAGGAGCTGGACTGGTTCGCCTCGGGCGAGATCGTCACGCTGTGCGTGCTGGCCATCGTGAGCTTCGTGGTCTTCCTGGTCTGGGAGCTGACGGATGCGCACCCGGTGGTGGACCTGCGCCTGTTCATGCGCCGCAATTTCGCGGCGGGCTCGGTGGCGCTGTCGATTGCCTACGGCCTGTTCTTCGGCAACGTGGTGCTGCTGCCGCTGTGGCTGCAGCAGTGGATGGGCTATACCTCCACCACGGCCGGCATGGCGCTGGCGCCGGTGGGCATCTTCGCCATCATCCTGACGCCGCTGGTGGGCCGCAAGGTCACGCAGTGGGACCCGCGCAAGATGGCCACGGGCGCCTTCGTCGTGTTCGCCCTGGTGCTGTGGATGCGCTCGCGCTTCACGGTGGAGACGGACTTCATGCACATCCTGGTGCCCACGCTGATCCAGGGCGGGGCCATGGCTTTCTTCTTCATCCCGCTGACGACGATCACGCTGTCGGGCATCTCGCCGGACCGTATCCCGGCCGCCGCCGGCCTGAGCAACTTCGTGCGCATCACGGCGGGGGCCATGGGCACCTCCATCGCCACCACGCTGTGGGAAAACCGCGCCGCGCTGCACCATGCCCATCTGACCGAAGGGCTGATCCAGGGCCAAGGCGTGTTCGGCGTCACCCTGCAGGGGCTGCAGGCTGCGGGTCTCAGCCAAGCGCAGGCGCTGGCCCAGATCAACCGGCTCATCGACCAGCAGGCCTACACGCGGGCGGCGGACGACATCTTCCTGGCATCGTCCGTGCTGTTCCTGGTGCTGATCGTGCTGATCTGGATGACCAGGCGCCCTGCGGGCCATGCCGGTGGTGCCGAGGCGGCCGGCGCCCATTGAGGCCCAGCTTGCGGCCATCACGACAAGGAGCTGCCTGCAGGGGCAGCTCCTTTTTTGTTTACATGACGACACGCAAGGCGCCTTGAATCGGGCCGCCAAGACCACCATCTCGACAGGGCTGCGCCACCGGTTCCATGATGGCGGCGGCCTGAACACCGACGGAGCACCGTGAAAACACCCCGCATCTTCCGCGCCCCGATTGCCGACTACGCCCAATCACCCCAGTCGGCGGGCGGGCGCTTTCGCAACGTCCATCCCCGCCCCGCCAACGCGCCCCAGCCCGACGCCAAGGTGATGTGGGACTTCTTCTTCAACAAGCCCAAGGACACCGAGCCTGCCGCGCCCCTGCCCGTGCAGCGGCTCACCCCGGCCGACCTGGCCGCCGCGCCCGAGCGCAGCCTGTACCGCCTGGGCCACTCCACGCTGCTGATGAAACTGCGCGGCGGCTGGTGGATCACCGACCCGGTGTTTGCCGAGCGCGCCTCGCCCTTTTCCTTCATCGGCCCCAAGCGCTTTCATGCGCCGCCCATCGCCCTGCATGAACTGCCCGCGCTGCGCGGCGTGGTGCTCTCGCACGACCACTACGACCATCTGGACCGTGCCACCATCCGCGCCCTGGCGCCCCGGGTCGACTTCTTCCTGTGCACGCTGGGCGTGGGCGACCGGCTCATGGCCTGGGGCGTGGCCCCCGAGAAGGTGCGCCAGTTCGACTGGTGGCAGGACGTGCAGGTGGACGGCCTGCGCTTCACGGCCACGCCGGCCCAGCATTTCTCGGGCCGGGGCCTGCGCGACGGCAACCGCACGCTGTGGGCGTCCTGGGTCATCGAGGACCTGGCAAGCGCCGACACGCTGCGTGTCTTCTTCAGCGGCGACGGCGGCTATTTCGACGGCTTTGCGGAAATCGGCCGGCGCTTCGGCCCCTTCGACCTCACGCTGATGGAGACCGGCGCCTACGACCCGCACTGGCCCTATGTCCACATGCACCCGGCCCAGACCGTGCAGGCCCACCGCGACCTGGGCGGACGCTGGCTGCTGCCCATTCACAACGGCACCTTCAGCCTGGCCATGCATGCCTGGTGGGACCCCTTCGAGCGCGTGCTGGCCCTGGGCGCCGAGCACGGCATTGCCGTGGCCACGCCCATGATGGGCGAGCGCGTGGACCTGGCCGCCCCCCATGCAGGCGAGCGCTGGTGGCGCGCCCTGGTATCTGAGGTCACGCAGGACGGAGCCGCGCCGGCACCCCGGCCCCAGCCGCGATAAACGCGTTTTTGCTGCATTGCGTCATCGGCCTACGCGGGCCGGCATGCATCTGGCTAAAGTGGAACCGGCAAGTGGATCTGGCAGGTGGATCCAGAGCTTCAGGAGCGCACATGGCAAACCGCAAATCTTCCAAGGCTGCTTCGGTGGCCCGTCAGGCCACCGATCTGGCCATTGCCGCGCCGCAGGTGGTGGCGCACAGGCTCACCCGCATGGCGCTGGCCGGGGCCAATCCCTCCGCACGGGACCGGCGCGAATTCACGCGCATGGTGTCCGAGAAACAGACAGCCTTCCACCAATCCTGGGCCGCCATGGGCCTGCAGTCCATGGTTGCCAGCCAGGCCCTGATGCAGGCCTGGATGCGCATGTGGTGGATGCCCTGGAGCGCCTCCACCTGGAATGGGGGCGCACTGGCATCGCAGGCCTCGCAATGGAGCAACGCCATGTGGGGCGTGGTGGGCAAGGGCATGGCGCCCGTGCACCGCACTGCAGTGGCCAACGCCCGGCGCCTGGCGCGCGGCTGATCCACCCATATCAAACCCGCTTCATTGACTGGAGCGGCACGGCGCGGCAGGGCTGATGCGGGGGCGAGGTTCGGGTATCCTCGCGGCCTTCGTTCCGTTTTGCTGCGCTGCCGCATTTCCAGGCATGGACTCCATGCAGAGACTGAAAACACGGCCGCGGCAGGCGGATTTCCCCCTTTCTGCCATCGCTTTGCCAGTCTTCCCCGGAGTTCTCTGATGACACACAAGGCCCCGCCAACCGGCCAGGGCCTGCACGGTCAAGACGACCTGCAGCGCAATCTCACCAACCGCCATATCCAGCTCATCGCCATCGGCGGGGCCATAGGCACGGGCCTGTTCATGGGCTCGGGCAAGACCATCAGCCTGGCCGGCCCGTCCATCATCTTTGTCTACACCATCATCGGCGTGATGCTGTTCTTCGTGATGCGGGCCATGGGCGAGCTGCTGCTGTCCAACCTGCAGTACCGCTCCTTCATCGACTTCTCGTCCGACCTGCTCGGCCCCTGGGCCGGCTTCTTCACGGGCTGGACGTACTGGTTCTGCTGGATCGTCACGGGCATTGCCGATGTGATTGCCATATCGGCCTACTCCCAGTTCTGGTTCCCGGACCTGCCGCAGTGGGCACCGGCCATCGCCTGCGTGGGCCTGCTGCTGGGCCTGAACCTGCTGACGGTGAAGCTGTTCGGGGAGATCGAGTTCTGGTTCGCCATGATCAAGATTGTGGCCATCGTGGCCCTGGTGGGCACGGGGCTGTACATGGTGGGTGCCGCCTTCGTCTCGCCTGCGGGCCGCACGGCCAGCCTGTCCAACCTCTGGAATGACGGCGGCATGTTCCCCAACGGGATGATGGGCTTCTTCGCGGGCTTCCAGATCGCGGTGTTCGCCTTCGTGGGCATCGAGCTGGTGGGCACCACGGCGGCCGAGGCCAAGGACCCCGAGCGCACGCTGCCGCGCGCCATCAATTCGATTCCCGTGCGCATCATCGTTTTCTACGTGCTGGCCCTGATCGCCATCATGGCCGTCACCCCCTGGCGCGACGTGGTGCCCGGCAAGAGCCCTTTCGTGGAGCTGTTCGTGCTCGCAGGCCTGCCGGCCGCCGCAGGCGTGATCAATTTCGTGGTGCTCACCTCGGCCGCCTCGTCGGCCAACAGCGGCGTGTTCTCCACCAGCCGCATGCTCTACGGCCTGGCGCTCAAGGGCGATGCGCCCCGGGCCTTCCACCGGCTGTCGCGCAGCAGCGTGCCCTCGCGCGGGCTGCTGTTTTCCTGCACCTGCCTACTGGCCGGCGCGTTTCTGATGTGGGTGGTGCCCGATCTGGTGGAAGCCTTCACGCTGGTGACCACGGTATCGGCCATCCTGTTCATGTTCGTGTGGTCGCTGATCCTGCTGTCCTATATCGCCTACCGGCGCCAGCGCGCGGCCTTGCATGAGGCTTCGCGCTACAAGATGCCCGGCGGCGTGGCCATGTGCTGGGCCTGCCTGGTGTTCTTTGCCGCCATCCTGGGCCTGCTCACCCTGCAGGCCGACACGCGCCAGGCGCTGGTGGTGACGCCGGCCTGGTTTGCCCTGCTGGCCATCGCCTACCAGTTCGTGCGCCGCCAGGCATCGCGCCAGTCGGCGGAGCGCTCCACCGCCCTTGCAGGCACGGCAGCCGAACCGCGCTGACCCTCTTCCGGCCGCCCCCCTGCGCATGGGGGCGGCCATTGCAGGGTGCCTTTGGCGCCCGCGCTCCCTCTTCGTCCCCTTCTGCGCTCCCCTTCTGCGCCTCCGCGGCCCCTCTTGCCGCGCACCAAACTTGTGCACAGCATCTTTGGCCTGTCCAGCAGTTAGATAACGAGTGAACAAAAAAACAACTGTCTTTACGCCAACAAAAAGATGTGGATACAAATCGTTATCATTCGCACCTTGATTTTTAACCAAACCGGAACTTTACAAAGATGGTCAGAATCTCGGTGCTCCGCCCGCTTCCTCTTTGCGCCGCCCTGGCATGCACAGCCATGGCCCATGCCCAGTCAGCCGACAACAAGGCCGACACGTCCCTGTCCACGGTGGTGGTGACCGCCTCGGGCACGGCCGTGGACATCAAGGAAGCGCCGGCCAGCATCAGCGTGATCACCCGCGAGGACATCGAGCGCAAGCCCGTCACCAGCATCGGCGAACTGCTGTCCACCATTCCCGGCGTGACCGGCGGCCTGTCCGGCACGGGCGCCCAGTCCAAGATCAAGCTGCGCGGCCTGCCCGAGAAGTACACGCTGATCCTGGTGGACGGCAAGCGCCAGGGCAACTCGGCCGGCATCAACTACCGTGACGACCTGGGCTCGCAGGATCTGGACTGGATCTCGCCCGAGATGATCGAGCGCATCGAGGTGGTGCGCGGCCCCATGTCCTCGCTGTACGGCTCGGACGCCATGGGCGGCGTGATCAACATCATCACGCGCAAGATCGGCAAGCGCTGGAGCGGCTCGACGACGCTGAACTACAGCAAGCCCTCCGACGGCGACCGCGGCGACACGCGCCAGCTGGGCTTCAACCTCAGCGGCCCGCTGTCCGACAAGTTCGGCCTGCGCCTGGGCGGCAACTACACGGACCGCGCAGCCGATGAGAGCACGGGCGGCTTCCCGGGCACCTACCAATCGACGGCCGGCTCGCGCAAGCAAAACCTCAACGCCCTGCTCAACTGGCAGCTCACGCCCGACCAGGTGATCGGCATCGAGGCCGCGCAAGGCATCCAGCGCGCCACGGGCTCCGACGCGCGCACGGCGTCGGGCGACCAGGTGGTCTATCCCTGGGGCCTGAGCAAGCTGGAGCAGACCAAGTTCGGCCTCAGCCATGACGGCCGCTGGGGCGACCTGACCTCCAAGCTCAACCTCGTGCACAACAAGTACGAGGACAAGGGCGACACCATCGGCAACAACTCCAAGGAAACCACGCTGGACGGCCGCATCGACAAGCCGTTGAAGCTGTGGGGCCTGGACCAGGCCATGACGCTGGGCATGCAGTGGCGCCGCGAGTCGCTGGACAACCGCGACACCATCGGCCTGGCTCCCATCGACTACGCGGGGCGCCCGGTCTCGGGCTCGGGCCTGAGTGCCACCACCTGGGCGCTGTTCGGCGAGGACCAGATCTTCCTGCGCGAGAACCTGGCGCTGACGCTGGGCCTGCGCATGGACCACCACCAGAAATACGGCAACAACGGGAGTCCGCGCGCCTACCTGGTCTACCACCCGGCCTCGGAGTGGACGGTGCGCGGCGGCGTCTCGCGCGGCTTCCGTGCGCCCAACCTGAAGGAAAACTCGGCCAGCGCCGCCACGCAATCCGGGGGCAACGGCTGCCGCAGCCTGGCCGGCATGGGCTGGACCAACACCAGCGTCAACGCCGACGGCACGCGCGGCTGCTACATGGCCGGCAACCCCGACCTGCAGCCCGAGACCAGCACCAACTTCGAGCTGGGCACCAGCTGGGACCGCAATGGCTGGGCCCTGGGCGCCACGTACTTCCACACCAACTTCAAGAACAAGATCGACTACCAGCCGCTGGGCTTCTACAACGGCTTCTGGTGGACCCGCATGGCCAACGCCCAGCGTGCCCGCACGCGCGGCCTGGAAGGCTTCGTGAACGTTCCCCTGGCCAAGGGCCTGACCTGGAACACCAACATCACCAAGATGTTCGAGTCCAAGAACCTGAGCACGGGCGCCTCGCTGCTGGCCGTGCCCGAGCTGTCCATCTACTCGTCGCTGCAGTGGCAGATCCGCCAGGGCTGGTCCGCCATGTTCAGCGCCCGCCACGTGGGCAAGGAAGTCGTGACCACGGGCACGGCCACCACCTTCGCCAAGGCCTATACGACCTTTGACGTGTCCATGAACTACAACGTGACCGACACCCTGACCCTGCGCGCCGGCATCATCAACCTGGCCGACAAGGAAACCCGCACCATCGGCGCCAACTATGACAACGGCGGCCGTACCTACTTCGTGGGGATGACGGCGCGGTTCTGATGGCGCGGTTCTGATAGCGCGTTATCGGCCCTTGCGCTGACCCAGACAAAGCGCCCGTTGTGACGGGCGCTTTTTTCATGGCGAAGAGCAAAGCCTCACTCCCAGACACCGCCCTGCGCAGGGGGCTTGCGCGTCAGCAATTCCTCGTCTGTCAAGGGCCGGCCTGTCCAGACATTCACCTTCGAGGCGCCGGCCGCGCTGCCCAGCTCGCGCAAGGCCCTCAGTTCCACCTGGGTGAATCCGCCCTCGGGGTCGCCCAGCGGATGGATGACGATGTGCGGGGAGGCCGCCAGCCAGGCACGCCGATGCATGCGCCTGAGCTGGTACTTGAGAAGCTGCTCGGCCAGGATGAAGTCCGATATCAGCGAACGCGGGTGGGCGAAGGGATTGACGACTTCGGCAGGCTCCGATGCAGCCGCGAGCCTGGCCTGCGGGCCGGCCGCGAGAATCCGGCGCCGGGGCGGCGGACTCAGGGCCAGCTCGGGAACCTCCGACAGGGTCTGCCCGGTCTTCGGATCCTTCAGCGTCAGACGCTCGGGAGAAATCTGTACGTAGATGAGTGATATGAAGGCAGAGAGCATGGATATCCATCAATCGATTTTCTGAACCACGGTCTGGCCCGGGAGCAAGGCCCGGCCATCACCACCGCGCGGCAGCATGGGCGCGACAGGCAGGCCGGTCTGGCGATCCAGCAGCAGCGAATGCGCCTCGCCCGGCGCGAACAGATGGCCTTCGCCCCACTGCCGCAACGCCACGATCACCGGGAACAGCTCAAGGCCCTGGGCCGTGAGCACGTATTCCTGGTAGGCCGAACCTTCTGCGGCCGGGCGGGTTTCGAGGATGCCGGCCTCCACCAGACGCCGCAGCCGGTCGGCCAGGATATTGCGGGCCGCGCCCAGGCTGCGCTGGAAATCGCCAAAGCGGCTGATGCCGTCAAAGGCATCGCGCACGATGAGCAGCGACCAGCGGTCGCCGATCACATCCAGGGAGCGGGCCACCGGACAGGGCTGCGGTGTGTCAGGACGGGTGTCTTCTTTCATGACGTCATTGTGGTTGCATTTCAAAACTGGTTCAACTAGCATCCAACCAGTTTTGTTTTGCAACCGGATTCAACCCATGAACGCCTTCCCTGCTCCGGACACGGTCCGCATGCCGCGCAGCCTGGTGCTGCTGTTCGCCGCTGCCAGCGGCCTGAGCGTGGCCAATGTCTACTACGCCCAGCCGCTGCTGGAGGCGCTGGCGGCCGACTTCGGCATCAGCCATGCGGCCGTGGGCGGCGTGGTCACCGCCACGCAGGCCGGTTGCGCGCTGGCACTGCTGCTGCTGGTGCCGCTGGGCGACCGGCTGGAGCGGCGGCGGCTCATGCTTTTGCAGTTGCTGGGCTTGGTGCTGGCCCTGGCGGCCGTCAGCACCGCGCGTTCGGCCGTTCTGCTGCTGGCGGGCATGCTGGCCGTGGGCCTGCTGGGCACGGCCATGACGCAGGGGCTGATCGCCTATGCGGCCAGCGCCAGCCAGGCGCATGAGCGCGGGCGCGTGGTGGGCGCGGCCCAGGGCGGGGTTTTCATCGGCCTGCTTTTGGCGCGCGTGTTTGCCGGAGCCGTGGGTGACCTGGCTGGCTGGCGTGGCGTCTATGCCTGCTCGGCCCTGCTGATGCTGGCCCTGGCCTGGCCCCTGTGGCGGCAACTGCCCCGGCTGGCGGTGCCCTTGCATGCACCCAGCTACACGCAGCTGCTCGCCTCCATGCTCCAGCTGCTGCGCCAGGACCGCATGCTGCGCACACGCGGCATGCTGGCCCTGCTGATGTTTGCCACCTTCAACATCTTCTGGAGCGCCCTGGTCCTGCCGCTGAGCACACCGCCCTACAGCCTGTCGCTCACGGCCATCGGCGCCTTTGGCCTGGCCGGCGTGGTGGGCGCACTGGCAGCAGCCCGTGCCGGCCACTGGGCCGACCAGGGTTTCGCGCAGCGCACCAGCCTGGGAGCGCTGGTGATCCTGCTGCTGGCCTGGGTGCCGATTGCGCTGCTGGAGCAGTCGCTGTGGGCGCTGGTTGCCGGCATCGTGCTGCTCGACCTGGGCGGCCAGGCCCTGCATGTGACCAACCAGAGCCTGATCTTTCGCAGCAACCCGCAGGCGCACAGCCGGCTGGTGGGCCTGTACATGCTGTTCTATGCCGTGGGCAGCGGGCTTGGGGCGCTGATTTCCACCAATGCCTACGCGCGGTTTGGCTGGCACGGGGTCTGCGTTGCGGGGGCGGCGTTCAGCCTGGCGGCACTGGTGTTCTGGGCCATGACACGGGAGACGGCATCGACTGCGTGCAAACCTGCCCAGGCAACACACTGATTCACGGATGGATGGAGCGAGTCAGGACGCAGCCACCGCAGCCACGGAGTCCTCGTCCTCCAGCGCGGACTCCCACTGCGACGGATCAGGCTCCAGACCGCAGGACGAAGTGCGCTCCAGAATGGCGGCCACGATTTCGCCCAGATTGCGCTGCAAATGGGTGATTGCGGCAGCAGCGCCGCCATCATTCCAATCCGCCTCCAGCACAAAAGCCCGAAATGCCGGCCAATCCCTGCTCATCTGCGAAACCAGAATGCGTGCCAGATCGTAAGACAACTCATTGGAATTATCGGACTGACTGAAGGATGCAGCGTTCCAAAAGCCTTGTATCTCCTGGGCATCCCAGAACGCCTGATGCCGCGCATGCATCTGCATGGGTGAGGTCTGCGATTTCATGTGGCCATAGAGGCGTTGCTCCATATGGGATGCAATCCCGGCATTGAGCCATACAGGAAGAGGCAGACGCAGCAGGCAAGCATGCGTGAGATGGCGCGCAATCAAGGGCTCCAACGTACCCAGGTCTGCTTTCAGCATCACCAGATGACCTTCGCCTGCCGTGACGAGGACGCTGTCGGTATTTCTTATCTCTTCCCCGTCGTAGCAGTGCGACAGATAGCCGTAGTACTCGGGCTTGTCATCAAAAACGATGAGCGCCTCGCTGAAGCCTTGCGGAAACAGGGCGATCCCGTCGAGCACGCTTTCGATACGCTGCTGCGTTCTGCGCACAAATCCCAGGGTTGCCTTGGCCACATGGTCTTCCTGGCTGCTGACCAGCATCGCGTGCTCGGTTTCATGCAGCGCGTAGTGCGGGCCCAGGGCCTGGCGCATATGCTCCAGCCAGCCTTTGCGCAGCCGGGTGCAGGCAGCGCTTCGCTGGGTCTCGTCGGCAATGGCGTCAAGCCATTCCTGGGCAGCCTCCCAATCCAGAATGGGAAATTCGTTTTCAATCGTCCAATGTGCTGAAAAGACAAAAGCGTCCTTCCCTTCCGCGAGGACTTCTCCTGGTGGCGGCGCATGCTCTCGATGAGCAAAAGACTGCGGATCGCGGGCAGAACCGGAGAACCCCGAAAAGACGGATCGAATAAATTCAAGCATTTGGAGCGGTCAGACAAATAGGCCCGCATTCTGCCGCCAAATCTCGGCAATCCCGCGCCTGCCCAATGCCCCGTCGCGTTTTTATGGCAATGCCATGCCTTTGCTGCCCAACTCCGAAGGCACCCGCCCCAATGCCTTGCGGAACATGGTGGAAAACGCGCTGGGGCTGTCATAGCCCAGGTCCAGCGCCACCTGCGTGACCGATGCGCCCGCAGACAGCCGCGACACCGCCGCCAGCAGGCAGGCCTGCTGGCGCCAGGCGCCAAAGGCCATGCCTGTGTGCTGCTGGAAAAACCGGCTGAAGGTGCGCAGGCTCTTGTTCAGCGCCTGCGCCCAGTCCTGCGGCGTGGCGCGGATGCTGGGCTGGGCCAGGAACTGCTTGCACAGGGCGGCCAGCTTTTCGTCGCGGGGAATGGGCGCGAACAGCGGCACGCTGCGGGCCGAGGCCAGCTCATGCAGCACCAGCGTGACCAGGGCGCCGTCGCGGCCCGCTTCGTCGTACAGCGCCGGCAGGTCGGCGCAGGACAGCAGCAGCTGGTGCAGCAGCGGGGTAACGACCAGAGCCTCGCAGTGCACACCCGGGCGGGGCGCAGCAGCCGGTTCGATGTACAGGCTGCGCGTGCTCACGCCCTGCATGCGCACGCTGTGCGGCTTGCTGGCCGGAATCCACACGCCGCTGTAGGGCGGGATGGTCCAGGCGCCGTCGTCGGTTTCCACTTCCATCAGCCCGCTCATCCCGTAGAGAAACTGGGCACGCCGGTGGCTGTGCGTGGGCAGCAGCGTGCCAGGCGTGTAGTCGGTGCCGATGGCCAGCACATCGCGCGCCACGGCATCCACGGAATGCAGCGGAATGTTGAGCATGGGAATGTCCGGAAAACAGCCAACAGGCTTTGGCAGGAATTCAAGGATTATTGACCTATCCGCGAAAGCAGGCCAAACCGCGGCATCCTAAGGTTCAGTCCTTGCTCGTTTTTTCCAAAGGACTGTCTGTGTTCCCTCTCCTGCTGCTGGTTTTCGGTGTGCTTGCCGGCGTGACCACCGTGCTCTTCGGCTTTGGCGGCGGCTTCGTGGCCGTTCCGCTGCTTTATGCGCTGCTGACCTCCATCCACGGCGCGGACTCCGCCGTTGGCCAGGCTGCCATGCACATTGCCGTAGCCACCTCCACCTGCGTGATGATTTTTGGCGCCTCCATGGCCACGCTGCGTCAGCACCGCGCGGGCGCCCTGCCCTGGGATCAGGTGCGGCCACTGGCTGGCTTCATCGCGGCCGGTGCCGTGGCGGGCGCGGCGGCCGCCACCTGGATCAGCGGGGAATGGGTGCACTGGGCCTTCATCGCCTACCTGGCCCTGACCATCGCCGACGCGCTGCTGCGCCCGGGCTTCGTGCACGGCACCGCCGCCGGCATGCAACCCATGGGCCGGCGGGCGGCGGCCACGGCGGGCCTGGCCATTGGTGCGATCGCGGCCTTCCTGGGCGTGGGCGGAAGCGTGATGACCGTGCCGTTGATGCGCCGACGCGGCGCCAGCATGGCGGCCGCCGCGGCCATGGCCAGCCCGCTGTCCCTGCCCATGGCCGTGGCGGGCACCGCTGCCTACATGCTGGCATCCCAGGGCGCGGGGCTGGGCCCCTGGCATGTGGGCTATGTGGACCTGCAGGCCTTTGCGCTGCTGACGGCCGGATCGTGGACGGGCATCAGGCTGGCGGCACCGCTGATCGGCCGCATTCCCGATGCCCTGCACGCCAAGGCCTACCTGGCCCTGCTGGGCCTGGTGCTGCTGGTCATGATCGTGGCCTGAGCGCTGCGCTCAACCCTCCTGGAAGATCGTCTCGATCCGGGTCTCGAACACCCGGGCAATGGCGAATGCCAGCGGCAAGCTGGGGTCGTAGCGGCCCGTCTCGATCGCATTCACGGTCTGGCGCGACACGCCCAGCAGGTCCGCCAGCGCGGCTTGGCTCCAGCCGCGCTCGGCGCGCAGTTCACGGATGGTGTTTTTCATGGGAGGGGCACTTTGGCGGAATAGCTCATCGGCTGCGCAGCCAGTGGGCCACCGAAGCCGCCACCCAGAGCGCACCCATCAAGGGCCACACCATGAACATGCTGAGCTTGGGAAAACCTGCCATTTCCAGGAATCCGTAGGTGAAGGTGATGCCGGCCGTGCCCGCCGCCGCAATCGCCAGCTGCTCCAGCATGGACTTGCGCAGGAACTCGTCGGTATCGCGCACCAGGCGCACGATGGCCCGCACGGCCAGCGCAAACGCCAGCATGGGGCTGAGCAGCAGCGCCGTGCGCAGGGCTCCGGCCTGCATGTCGGCGCTGAGCAAAAGCGCCCCCACAAGCAGCGCCATGTAGAGCAGCAGCGCAAATCCCAGTTCCTTCTGGTAGCGGCGGTTGGTGACCGTTGTTTGATTCATGGAAGTCTCTCGCAATGTGTAAAGGATGCTTGACATTGTGCGATGCCACCCGCGGGTATGTCAAGCAAGCTTTACATCGGCACTGAACGCCCCGCCGTACAATCGCCGCCGTTGGTGCCAGCAGCCTGCAGGGCTGCGGTTAAACGGGAAACATGGGGCGGCCAGATAAAGCCGCCCGCATGTACTGCCCCCGCAACAGTGAGTGAAACGCCGCGTGCATGGCACCGGCCCCCGCCAAACCCGTGCCACTGGGCGTACAGCCCGGGAAGGCCTTGGCGAGTGCGTCACCAGTCTGGATACCGGCCAACAGGCGGCCGGCCGCGCATGCAGCGCAGCCGGTCTTTGTGGTTTCCGTGCCGGCGGGGTCGCTGGCGCGCAACTGGCTCGCATCCATGCACACCCTCGCCCTCGCGCGCGCCCCTGGCGCCGCTCTTCGCTCGCCCTCGGCGTTCCCCGTACTGCGCACGTTGTCCGCCCTGGCTGCGGCCTCGCTGCTGGCCTGCCAGGCCCAAGCACAGGCACAACAGGCGCAGCGCGCACAGACCTCCCAGCTCGATACCGTGGTCGTCACCGCCTCGCGCAGCGAGCAGCCCCTGCGCACCGTCACGGCCGACATGACCGTGATCGACGCCGAGACCATTGCCCGCAGCGGCGCCACGGGCGTGGCCGACCTGCTGGTGCAGGTGCCGGGCGTGCAGATCAACCGCAATGGCGGGCCGGGCCAGGTCACCTCGGTCTACCTGCGCGGCACCAGCAACCAGCACACTGCCGTGTTCATCGACGGCGTGCGCTACAGCTCGCAGGAGCTGCAGGGCGGAGCGGTCTGGTCCACCCTGCCGCTGGCGCAGATCGAGCGCATCGAAGTGCTGCGCGGCCCGGCCGCCGCCATCTATGGCTCAGACGCCATGGGCGGCGTGATCCAGATCTTCACCAAGCGGGCGGACGGCCAGACCCGCGCCTATGCCGAGGCCGGCATAGGCAACCAGGGCACCAGCAAGCTGGCCACGGGATTTCAGGGCGGAGCCAACGGCTTCACCTACGGGCTGAACCTGGCGGACGAGCGCAGTGACGGCTTCGACGTCTACCCCGGCAACACCTTCTCGCCCAATCCGGACAAGGATGGCTACAGCAACACCTCGCTGGGCCTGAACGCGGGCTACAAAACGGGCATCCACCAGATCGATGCCAGCCTGCTGCACAGCCGCCTGCGCACCCACTACGACCAGAGCCCGCCGCCTTTCGACGACTACGACGTGGTCAAGAACACCACCGGCAGCCTGCGCTGGCAGGCCGGCTGGAACGCCATGTACAAGAGCGTGGTCCAGATCTCCCATACCGACAGCCAAAGCGACCGCCACACCCAGTCGCCCGAAAGCGCCAAGGGCCGCTCCACCAACTACCTGCTGCAGAACCTGTTCACGCTGGGCCAGCACCGTTTCAACATCGACCTGGAGCGCCGCGAGGACAGGCTGAACACCCAATACGCCTGGACGCAGAACACCGACAGCCGGCGCGTGCAGAACTCCCTGTCGGCCGGCTGGCGCCTGACCGAGGGCCGCCACCAGTTCGACGCCAACCTGCGCCACGACCAGGTGCGCGACCAGCAGAACAAGACCACGGGCGGCCTGGGCTACGGCCTGCAGATCGACGAGCGCTGGCGCTGGGTGGCATCGGCCGGCACGGCCTTCCGCACGCCCACGCTGTACGAACGCTTCACGGGCCAGGCGGCGGCCGACCTCAAGCCCGAAAGCAGCACCAACGTGGAAACGGGCCTGCACTATGCGGCCGGTGCCAACCGCCTCTCGGCCGTGGTCTACCGCAACAAGTTCAAGAACCTCATCACCTACGACTGGAACAGCGCCCTTCCCTGCAACTGCTACCGCAACTGGCAGAGTGTGGAGATCACCGGCCTGACGCTGTCGGGCAGCACGCGCCTGGGCAGCGCCAACCTGGGCGCCTCGCTGGACTTCATGAACCCCGAGAACCTGGAGACCGGCAAGCTGCTGCCCTACCGCTCCAAGCGCATGCTCAAGCTCAACGCCGACACCCAGGCGGCCGGCTGGACGCTGGGCGGCGAAGCGCAGCTGTACAGCGGCCGCTACGCCGACGAGGCGAACACCTTCAAGCTGGGTGGATACGGCGTGGTCAACCTCTACGCCCAGCGCCAGCTGACCAGGCAATGGACGCTGTTGGCCCGCGTCAACAACATCGCCGACCGCGACTACGCCCCCACGCGCGGCTATGCCAACGCAGGCCGCACCGTGTTCGTCAGCGTGCGCTGGACACCTCTGCCCTGACCCCATGCATCTGCTTCTGCACCTGCTTCTGCGCCTGCCCCGCATCCTGCTGCTGACCGCCGCCCTGGCCTGCGTAGGCGGCACGGGCAACGCCTTTGCGCAAAAGGCGGCGGATGCGGGAACGGGCGGGGCAACCACCGCCTACACCGTCACCGACATGCGCGGCCGTCAGGTGCGCCTGGAGCGCGTGCCGCAGCGCATCGTCTCGCTGCTGCCCTCGCTGACCGAATCGCTGTGCGCGCTGGACGCCTGCGAGCGCATCGTGGGCGTGGACGAATTCTCCAACCACCCGGCGCGCGTGGCCGCCCTGCCCAAGCTGGGCCACACTTTTGCCCCGCTGGTCGAGGCCACCGTGCGGCTCAGGCCCGACGTGGTGCTGATGGCGTATTCCGCACCCGTCATCGCGCAGCTGGAGCGCTTCGGCATTCCGGTGCTGGCGCTGGACGCCAACGACATGGCGCAGCTGGAGCAGGTGCTGCACAAGCTCGACCAGCTGCTGCAGGTGCAGCGCGCCAACGCCTTACTGGCACGCATGCAGGCCGAGGTGGACCAGCAGGCCAAGGCGCTGGCTGCGCAAGCGCCCGCCGGGCAGAAGGTGTATTTCGAGGTGGACGCCACGCCTTATGCGGCGGGGCCGGACTCCTTCATAGGCCAGCTGCTGCAGCGCCTGGGCGCGCGCAACGTGCTGCCGCCTAACCTGGGACCCTTTCCGCGAATCACGCCCGAATACGTGCTGCGCCAGCAGCCAGAACTCATCATCCACACGCCGCAGACGCCATCGGCCAGCTTTGCCACCCGCCCCGGCTGGAGCCACATGCCCGCCGTGCGCTCGGGCCGCATCTGCGCGCTGGACCTGGTCGAGACAGACGTGGTCTCCCGCCCCGGCCCGCGCCTGGGCGAGGCGGCGCGGGCGCTGGCCCGCTGCCTGGAGATGCGGGGCACGGCGCCTCGTTGACTTCGCTGGCCTGCTTGGCCCGCTTGGCCGATGACCCTGCCTACTCCAGCACCACGGCCGTGCCGCTGGCAGACACCATCAACATGCCATTGCCCTGGCCCAGCACTTCGTAATCCAGGTCCACCCCCACCACGGCATTCGCGCCCAGTTCCTGGGCGCGTTCCTCCAGCTCCTTGAGCGCAATCTCGCGCGCCCGCTGCAGCTCGCGCTCATAGGTGGCTGACCGCCCGCCCACGATGTCGCGCAGCCCGGCGAACAGGTCCTTGAACACATTGGCGCCCAAAATCGCCTCGCCCGCGACCACGCCGCAGTAGCGGGTGATGCGGCGGCCTTCGATCTGGGGGGTGGTGGTGATGATCATGAGAAATCCTCGGTGAGTGACGGAGATAAGCCTTGAGCGCCAAGCCGGCCGGCGATCGGTTCAAGGAAGAACTGAACCAGGGCAGTCTGCCATAGGCCTGGAGTATCATCTCGCGCAAAGTGCTGAACACACTTCTTGCTAGCCGGTAAGCCGCTCCCGAAAGCAGTGTTGGAAAAATGCTTGGAGGCCTTATGGCTATTTTCTTTGCGGGCGTTTCAAGGCCCTTCCCCATCTCAATTTCCACTGCGCCACAGCTCTCTGATCTGTACATCGCTTCTTACCCTTTCTCCGCGCCCGGCTCCAAGCCATTTCGCTAAGGAGTCGCCATGTTGTACTTTCAGATGTCGGAAGATGAGTTCAACCAACTGAACCGCGTGCGAGAACAATGGGGACTCATCTCAAGCTTGCTGATTGGCGCTTACCCCAGCAATCCCATGGAGGTTGTCGATTCCAATGAGCTGCTTGCCTTTATCAATGCGCAGATTGAGGCGATGGAGGCAGTTGTGGGGGCGATAAGGCAAAGGGGCGTGATGAAACAGCTGACTGAGGAGAAAATCCTGGCGAAAGCCGTGTGCGAGATCCGTCTTCTCCTGAGCGGATATCTGGGAAGCAACGTGGACGCAGATCCAAGCGTACGGATCGCAGCGCACTTGGCCTATGCCCTGCACAACGATGCATTGGCCGTGCTGGAGGGAAATGGCTTCAGCGCCGACGAAGCGCTGAAGCGGGTGGCGGCCGTGGACTCTCTTCTAGGAGTCGAGGTGGGGAGCGAATTCGTTCGCAGCTTGGAAGCTTAGGGCTGCCTTGCCAGGCCGGTGTAACGCGGGATATTCCATCTGGCGTGATCGCTGCGGCCGTGCGGGGTAGTACGCGCGACCACAGATGAGGGCAAGACCGGCTTTCCTGCCCGGGCCTGTGGTCACCCGCCTCGGCAGCAGGTTCAGGCGGGCGGCCTTCCTTTCATCGGCCTGCATGATCCGGACACCACGCGGCTGCCCGATCAGCCCCATAATCTGGCTTCAAAATTTCACGACACCAATGACACAGTCCCTCAAAGAACTCCTTGCGGCCAAGGCCGCGCTGGACATGGAAATTGCCAAGGCCCGCACCTCGGCGGCCGACGCTGCCCTGTCCAAGGTCCAGAAGCTGGTGACCGATTTCGGGTTCACCCAACAGCAAGTGTTCCCCTACATCCCTGAAAAAACCAGTGCGCCGGCGAAGTATCGCGATCCGGCCACGGGAGCGACGTGGACAGGTCGAGGCAAGCCTCCGAACTGGATCAAGGACCAGGATCGCGACGACTTCCTCATCGAAAGCAAACCCGAAGCGGCCCAAGGCCCGTTCCTCGCGGAAATGGCGGCAGCGGCAGCTCGCAACTGAAGGCGCTGCACACGGCGGCACGCAGGATGCCGTGCGGTGCGGTGGAGTTCCGATGCGAAGGAATCTGTGCCTTCCGAAAAAAAGCCCTCTGAGCATTCAGCGGGCTTTTTTTCCGGCCTGGCGCCGGCAGCGTAGTCACTGCCGGCATCCTTCGAGGGCGTGCATCGCGCTCCGGCAGGGGGACCAGCCGGGCGTTTGCGGCACCGCCAGCCCTCAGGCGTGGCTGACCGGGCAGCTGCCTGCCTTGCCCATGATGCTGTCCGCAGGCGCCTGCGCGCGGTCGTTCAGGCCGTAGTCGCGCAGCACCTGGGTGACGCGCACGCGGTAGTCCTTGAAGATCTTGTCGCGGCCGGCGCGCTGGGCGCTGAGGTGGGCTTCCACGTTGCGCCACTGGACGACGGCTTCCTCGTCGCGCCAGGTGGTGACGGACATGACTTTCTCGGGGTTGAGCGTGCTCTGGAAGCACTCCACGGAGATGAATCCTTCCATGGGCTTGAGCATGGGGGTGAGCTTGTTGACCAGGTCCACATAGGTCTGGTTCTGGCCGGGCAAGGCCTGCAGTTCGAACAGTACGACAACCATCTTCAACTCTCCTTTTTTCGGGAACAGAGATTCCGGCGCCGCGCAGCGCGGCTCCGGCGTGGGGGGGAAATGGGTGAATGGGCGGCGCCGCAGGTTCAGCGGCTGCGCTCCAGGTTGGCCAGCCAGGTGGCCAGCACATCGCGCGCGGCCAGGGTCAGCAGGCCGCCGTATTTCTGGGCATCGGCGCGCAGCGTGCGCGGGTCCACCTTGGCCATGCCGAGCTCACAGGCATGGCCGACCAGCCAGCGCTCCAGCCGGGCCGCATCGGCCTCCAGATGGAATTGCAGGCCCAGCACCTGCGGGCCCACGGCGAAGGCCTGGTTGGCACCGATGGCGGTGCCGGCCAGGTGCACGGCGCCTTCGGGAATGTCGAACTGGTCGCCATGCCAATGGAGCACGGGCACGCCGTCCAGTTTGGCGAGGGGCGAGGCCAGGCCCGCATCGGTAAGCGTGAGCGGAGAAAAGCCGATTTCCTTGACGCCCAGCGGGTAGACCCTGGCGCCCAGCGCGCGCGCAATGAGCTGCGCGCCCAGGCAGATGCCCAGCAGCGGCTTGCCGCTGTCCAGCCAGCGGCGCACGGCCGCCAGCTCCTGGGCGACGAAGGGATAAAGCGCCTCGTCATAGGCACCTATGGGGCCGCCCAGCACGACCAGCAGATCGGCACGGCCCAGGTCCAGGGTGTCAAGCTCGCCGATGCTGGGATCGACGTACTGCACTTCGTAGCCGCGGCTGGCGAACTCGGCATGCAGGGTACCCAGGTCTTCGAAGTGGATGTGGCGCAGCGCGATGGCTTTTTTCATGGGAGGAACTCAGGTGGATACAGGAGGGTGGCTTGGAACGTGCGGAGCCCGTCAGGCGCCGGGCTTGAGATCGACGTGGATATGGCCTGCCGAGGGGAAGGTGCAGCAGGCCAAGGCATAGCCGGCTTCCTTTTCCCTGTCGCTGAGGCAAAAGTCCGCCTCCAGCCGTGAACTGCCTCCCGTGATGCGGATGCGGCAGCTGCCGCAGATGCCGGCCCGGCACTGGCTGCGGATGGCAATGCCCACGCCCTCCAGGATTTCGAGCAGGCTTTTGCCGGACGCGGCTTCGACAATCTGCCCGCTGTGCGCGATCTGCAGCTGGCATGCCTGCGCGGTCTCGCCTGGCTGGGCCGTGGATGCGGCAGGCGGCGTGAAGGCCTCGATGTGCTGTATGGCACCGGGAAAGCAGGCCCGCGCATGCTCGCGAAAGGTCTGCGCAAAGGCGTGGCCGCCGCAGATGACCACCGCCTGGGGCTGGCCCAGCGCCAGCAGGGACTGCTGCGAGGGGCGGCCTGGCACGAAGGGGCCGTGGGCGGCAATGTCTTCACGCGTGATGTGGATACGCAGGTCGAACCAGGGGGCCGTTTCGCACAGCTGCTGCAGCTCCTGCAGGAACGGAATGTCGGCCATGCGCGCAAAGCACAGCAGCAGCGTGGTGCGCGGCACGCGCTGGCCCTGCTGCCGCAGCCGGTCCAGTTCGCGCAGCAGCGCCAGCGGCAGGGTCAGGCCGATGCCGCCGGCCAGCATGACCAGGGAGTCCAGGCCCAGCACCAGGTCGGCCGTGATGTCACCGGCCACGTGGCCGAGCGGCAGCGTGGAGCCTGCGCGCAGCACCGCATGCATGTGGTCGGAGACGCTGCCCCGGCCCGAGCTTTTGACGGCAATGTCGAACTGGCCGGCGCCGTCGTGCTCGCTGCAGGGCTCGTAGCGGGTGATGGAGTACAGCCGCTGCTGCACGGCGCCACTGGCGTCGGCATGCTCGACGGCCACATGCCGGCCGGGCCGCAGGCCGCCGAGGAACTGCGCCGAGGCGCCCTGCACGCGCAGGGTGTAGACCATGACGCCGCCCGCCTCTGCCCGTGCCGCGGCGCAGCGCGCCAGCGTGCTGCCTGCCTGGAGGGCGGCGCTCATGCCTGCATCTCCTCGAGGACCGAGGACACCAGCGCCACGCTGCCGCCCAGGTTGCGGCCGGCCAGGCCGATGCGGTCGATCAGGCTTTGCACCGAGTCGGTGTAGACGCCGATCTCGTTGCTGTCGCCCACGTCGTGCAGGATGTCGCGCGCATGCGGCATGCCGACCATGGTGAAGACGGTGGACCAGGCGCCCAGCTCGTTGTTGGCGAACATCTGCACGGTCTTGAGGATGATGGAGCGCAGGTAGCTGCGCTCGCGGTTGCTCAGGCCCTGGACGATGTCGGTGGCCACCGAGCTGAAGACGCTGGAGTGGCTCCATTCGTCCACGGCGTGGGTGCGCGTGACCTCGTGGCAGATGGGCTGGATGCTGCGGTCCTCGGCCATGGTCTTGAGGTAGTCGGTGATCAGTGTCTCGCTGGCGCAGGCAATGGCGAAGCGGGCCAGGCGGCGCTCCCATTCCGCGCCGCACTGCGCCAGCACGCCGTTGCGCCAGCCGACGAGGTTGAAGTCCGCGTAGTCCAGCGGCGCCAGGCCGCGCATCTCGTAGATGTAGTTGCAGGCCATGATGGACATGCGGGTGTGCAGGGCCTCGTCCAGCAGGGCCTGGGACATGACGTCCTGCAGCAGCGCCCGGTTGGCGCTGGGCGGCGGGGTCTTGATGATGTCCTCGCAGGCCGGCGTGACCACGTTGCACTCGATGTAGATGGTCTTGAGGTTGTAGATGCCCCAGGCGTAGGACAGGCATTGGTCGCGCAGGTGCTGAGGTGCCTCCACCCATGCCTGGTGATCGCGAAACGGCAGCAGCGAGGCGGTGAAGTCCTGCCGGGCGGGGTCGAACGCCAAGCCGCAGTAATCAGGCAGGTCCTGATTCACGGCCGCTCTTGACTTCCAGAGCAGGGACAGCTTTTTGAGCGCATCGCGCACGGCGTCATCTGTCCGAGAGATATCGAGATTCATTTTTCAACTCCGTGTGATTGAACTTGATTGATCTGAGTCAAATCGCCTATTCCCTCCCCCGCTTTCTCCATCCGCCGCAATCACCAATGGCGCTTCAAATGTCGCTGCAGATGGCAGATACGTTGTCATGGATTTCTTCACTCTGTCATATTCCACCTTGAATCAATCTGCCCAACTGCAGATTGCGGATGATTCGTGGCGGTATTGGATCTCATGACTTTCAACGTCTGGCGGCGAATTCTATGGAGAGAGCGTGGATTCAAACAGACCTATTTTCGCCAATGAACCAGACCGCTTTTTTCAACGGTTTACATTGGCATGCCACCTTAATTGGTCTGCTCACCCGCTGAAACATGGTCGGAATCAAGACAGCTGCACTTTGTAGACTGCCCATTACCGATGCGTCCTGGTTTCAAAATCCTTTCATAACCCGGGCGCTGCCGATTCCCGTGCTTCAGCGCTTCCAAGACAGCCAATGCGACATGGACGATTTATCGCTCCCCAAAATCAATTCACTGGATCTTCAACAGGCAGACAGCGAGGCCTGGGATGCCATCGCGGCCGAGCGGATTCGCCAGTCGCGCTCGATTGAATTGATTGCCTCTGAAAACTTCGTGAGCCGCGCGGTGATGGAGGCGCAGGGCTCGGTGCTGACCAACAAATACGCCGAGGGCTATCCGGGCGTGCGCTACTACGGCGGCTGCGCCAATGCCGATGCCGTCGAGAACCTGGCCATTGCGCGTGCCAAGGCGCTGTTCGGCTGCGCGCACGCCAACGTGCAGCCGCATTCGGGCAGCCAGGCCAACCAGGGCGTGTACCTGGCGTTCCTGGAGCCCGGCGACAAGATCATGGGGCTGGACCTGCGCTCGGGCGGGCACCTGACGCACGGCTCCAGCGTGAGCGTGTCGGGCAAGTGGTTCCAGTCCATCAGCTACGAGGTGGACGCCCGCTCCCAACTCATCGACATGGACCAGGTGCGGCGCATTGCGCTGAAGGAGCGGCCCAGGCTCATCATTGCCGGTGGCTCGGCCTATTCACGGCAGATGGACTGGGCCGAGTTCCGCCGCATTGCCGACCGGGTGGGCGCCATCTTCATGGCCGACATCGCGCACGTGGCGGGGCTGGTGGCCGCGGGCGTGTTCCCCTCCCCCGTGGAGCACGCCCATGTGACCACGACCACCACGCACAAGACGCTGCGCGGGCCGCGCGGCGGCATGATCCTCTCGGCCGACGCCGAGATCGCCAGGCGCATAGACGCCGCCGTGTTTCCGGGCCTGCAGTCCGGCCCGCTGATGCATGTGGTGGCGGCCAAGGCGGTGGCGCTGGGCGAGGCGCTCAAGCCCGCCTTTCGCACCTATGCGCGGGCCGTGGTGGACAACGCCCGCGTGCTGTGCGACCGGCTGTCGCAGGGCGGGCTGTCCGTGGTGTCCGCAGGCACGGACTGCCATCTGGGCGTGATCGACCTGCGCCCCTGGGAGCTGACGGGCAAGGCCGCCGAAACGGCGCTGGAGCAGATCGGCATCACGGTCAACAAGAACGCCGTGCCCGGCGATGGCGCGCGGCCACTGGTGACCTCGGGCATCCGCGTGGGCAGCGCGGCCTGCACCACGCGCGGCATGGGCGCCGACGAGTTCCGCGAGATCGGCGACATGATTCTTGCCACGCTGGGCGGCATACGCAGCGGCACCATGAACGCGCGCACGCTCAAGTCCATCCACGAAGGCGTGTCCGACCTGACCGGGCGCTTTCCCCTGCCCTACTGAGGCATGCAGCGTCCGGCGTCTCCCAACCTGTCAGGGTTTTCGCAGCGCGTTGGCCAGGCGCAGCACGGCGGCCTCGATCTCGTAGGCCGTGAGCGAGGCATAGCCCAGCAGCCAGCCCGGCTGCCGCTGCTCGCCCGCGTACAGGCGGCTGAGCCCCTGCAGCAGCACGCCCGCCGCGGCGGCGCGGCGGATGGTGTCTTCCTCGGACCAGCCGGGCTCCAGCAGACAGGGCACCTGCATGCCGCCCTGGGGCCGTGGCGCGGTGACGATGCCGGCCAGGTGCCTGCCTATGGATTCGAGGATGACCTCGCGCCGCCCCGCGTACAGCTTGCGCATGGCCCGCACGTGGGAGTTGTAGTGGCCGTCTTCCATGAAGCGCGCCAGCGTCAGCTGCTGGATCTGGGGCGTGTGCCCGTCCATGATGCTGCGCGCCTGGACAAAGGCGCGCACCAGCTCCTGCGGCAAGGCCATGTAGCCCATGCGCAGGCCCGGGTACAGGGTCTTGCCGAAGGTGCCGATGTAGATGGTGCGCGCGTGCTTGTCCAGGCCTTGCACGCAGGCGGTGGGCATGCCGTCGTAGTGGAATTCGCTGTCGTAGTCGTCCTCGATGATCCAGCGCCCGCTCTCGAACGCCCAGCGGATCAGGTCCAGCCGCCGCTCCAGCTGCATGGTGACGCCCGTGGGGTACTGGTGCGACGGCGTGACGTAGACGCAGGTGGCGCCGCTGCGGTCGGCATGCAGCAGGTCCGTGCGTATGCCTTGCGCGTCCACGTCGATGGGCAGGACCTTGGCCTCGGCCGATTCAAAGGCCTTGCGGGCGCCGAAGTAGCCCGGGTTCTCCAGCAGGATGGGCCGGCCCGCGTCCACCAGCAGCTGCGCGCACAGGAACAGCGCCTGCCGCGTGCTGCTGAGCACCACGATCTGCCCGGCGTCCACCTTGGCGCCGCGCTCCAGGTTGAGGTAGGTGGCAATGGCCTTGCGCAGCGGCTCGGCGCCCTGCGGGTCGCCGTGCAGCAGGACGCTGGCACGGTAGTCCTTGAGCGCCTGGCGCTGCAGCCGCTCCCAGACATCGGTGGGAAAGGTGCGCGTCTCGGGCAGGCCGGTGGCAAAGGCCCGAATGGTCTGCTGGTCGGCGATGCCTCCGCCGTCAACAATGGCCTGGCCGCGCCGGCTCAGGCCGGCGCCTGCCCTGCCCGCTGCGGCCACCTGGGCGCTGCGCTCATGCTCGGACGACCGGCCGCGCCGCGCCGCCCGGCCCCGCAGCTCGGTACCGATGGTCTCGGAGACATAGCTGCCCGATCCCTGGCGCCGCACGATGAAGCCGTCGCGGTGCAGCTGGGTGTAGGCGTTCTCCACCGTGTCGCGGGCAATGCCCAGCGAGTCGGCCAGCGAGCGCGTGGCCGGCAGCTTCAGGCCCGGCAGCAGCGCCCCATCCAGGATCAGCGCACGCATGGCGCGCTGCACCCGCTGGTGCAGGTCCAGCTGGCGCAGGTCGGCATCTCCCATGCGGATCTTCAGGGTCTCAAGCTCGAAGGTCTTGCTCATGCGGTCTGCCGCCTTTCATCTCATTGCACCTCTTTGGCAGGCCATTGTAATGACGCAAACGCTGCGCGCCCAATGCAAAGTGGTCTGAAACAAGAGAGAGAAGTGTATGGATCATTCAGTCCACTTCGGCGCTCAAATACCCATTTCCCCAGACAGCCAGGAATCCAACCCCCAAGGAAAACGAGAAGACCATGCCTTCATCAGACACACACTCACCCCTTCGCTTCAGCGACCTCATCCACCCCGTTGTGGCCGGGCTGATCTCGGTCATCGTCAACTACGGCGGCACCTTCATCCTGGTGTTCCAGGCCGCCAAGGTGGCCGGCCTGAGCCCGGAGCTCACGGCTTCGTGGGTGTGGTCGATTTCGATTGGCGTGGGCGTCACCGGGCTGGTGCTGAGCTGGCTCTCGCGCGAGCCCATCATCACGGCCTGGTCCACGCCAGCCGCCGCCTTCCTGGTGACGGCCTTGGCCACCACGCCGTATGCCGAGGCCGTGGGCGCCTATGTGGTGTCGGCCGCGGCCTTCGTGGTGCTGGGACTGTCGGGCTGGTTCGAGCGCGTGATCCGGCTGATTCCGCCCGGCGTGGCCTCGGGCCTGCTGGCGGGCATCCTGCTGCAGTTCGGCATCAAGGCCTTTGGCGGCATGAGCGTGGACCCGTTGCTGGCCGGCCTGCTGATCGTGGCCTACGTTCTGCTCAAGCGGCTGACGGCGCGCTATGCGGTGGTCGGCATCCTGGCGCTGGGCCTGGCGTTCCTGCTGGCGCAGGACCGTGTGGACCTGTCCGGGCTGCAGCTGCGCTTTGCCGCGCCCGTGTTCACGCGGCCGGAATTCACGTTCAACGCCCTGCTGAGTGTGGCCCTGCCGCTGTTCCTGATCACGCTGACCGGCCAGTACATGCCCGGCATGCTGGTGCTGCGCAACGACGGCTTCAGGACCAGCGCCAACCCCATCGTCACGCTGACGGGCCTGGGCTCGCTGCTGATGGCGCCGTTCGGCTCGCACGCCTTCAACATCGCCGCCATCACGGCCGCCATCTGCACGGGCAAGGAGGCGCATGAAGAGCCGTCCAGGCGCTGGATCGCGGGCATCGCTGCGGGCGTGTTCTACATCCTGGTGGGCGTGTTCGGCGTCACGCTGGCGGCCGTGTTCATGGCGTTCCCGGCCACCTTCATCACCACGCTGGCGGGTCTGGCGCTGCTGGGCACCATCGGCGGCAGCCTGGCCAATGCGCTGGCCGATGCCAAAACCCGCGAGGCCTCGCTGATCACCTTCCTGGCCGCCGCCGCCAACATTTCCATGCTGGGCATAGGCGGCGCCTTCTGGGGCCTGGTCATCGGCCTGGTCGCCCATGCCGTGCTCAACGGCCAGTGGCCGCGCCGGGCCGCCCGCAGCGAGGCGGGCACCGGCAACGTGCCCGCCGCCGATGCCGCCATCAAAAGGAGCTGAAACCATGCTTGCGACACAAGACACCACCGGCGGCACCGCCCAAGCCGCCGACACCCTGACCCGCCACGACCAGCACGGCCGCTACCCCCAGGCCGAGACGGTGGACGATTTCCGGCACAACCTGGCCACCGTGCAGGCGCGCATGGCCGCTGCCTGCCGCCGCGCGGGGCGCGACCCGGCCAGCGTGCGCCTGCTGCCCGTGAGCAAGACCAAGCCCGAGTCCAGCCTGCGCCTGGCCCACGCGGCGGGCTGCCGCATGCTGGGCGAGAACAAGGTGCAGGAAGCCTTCGGCAAGTGGGAGGCCATGCAGGACCTGGCCGATCTGCAGTGGTCCGTCATCGGCCACCTGCAGACCAACAAGGCCAGGCTGGTGGCGCGCTTTGCCAGCGAGTTCCAGGCGCTGGACAACCTGCGCGTGGCCGAGGCGCTGGACCGCCGCCTGCAGGCCGAAGGCCGGGCGCTGGATGTGTTCGTGCAGGTCAACACCTCGGGCGAGACCAGCAAGTACGGCCTGCCGCCCGACGAGGTGCAGGGATTTGTCCAGGCCCTGCCCGCCTTCAGTGCGCTGCGCGTGCGCGGCCTGATGACGCTGGCCCTGTTCTCCAGCGAGGCCGAGCGCGTGCGCCAGTGCTTCGTGCTGCTGCGCAGCCTGCGCGACCAGCTGCGCCAGAGCGCGCCGGCGGGCATCTCGCTGGATGAGCTGTCCATGGGCATGTCCGGCGACTTCGAGATCGCCATCGAGGAAGGCGCCACCGTGGTGCGCGTGGGCCAGGCCATCTTCGGCGCCCGCGCCCAGCCGGACAGCTTCTACTGGCCCGCAGGCGGCCCTGATCCCGCCGCCCTGGCACTGCCCTGAGCGCGCCCCCTCGCCACCCTTTTCGATTCAACCCTGACCCCGCTTGAGGACCTTGACATGCAAAAAGCCATGCAACCCCTTGATTCCCGCCTGATGAAGGCCTATGCCCGCCAGCCCGTGTCCTTCGTTCGTGGCCGTGGAGCCCTGCTGTGGGACGAGCACGGCACCGAATACCTGGACGCCATTGCCGGCGTGGCCGTGACCGCCCTGGGCCACGCGCACCCGGAAATCGCCGCCGTGATTGCCGAGCAGGCCGGCCTGCTGCTGCACACCTCCAACGTGTTCCGCATCGACTGGCAGGAACGCCTGGGCCAGCGCCTGTGCGCCCTGGCCGGCATGGAGACGGCCTTTTTCTGCAACTCCGGCGCCGAGGCCAACGAGGCCGCGCTCAAGCTGGCGCGCCTGCACGGCCACCGCAGGCAGGTGGCGCGGCCTCAGATCCTGGTGATGGACAACGGCTTTCACGGCCGCACGCTGGCCACGCTGTCGGCAACCGGCAACCCGGCCAAGCAGCGCGGCTTCGAGCCGCTGATGCCGGGCTTCGTACGCGTGCCCTATGACGACATCGCGGCCGTGCACCACGCCGCCGCCCAGCATGGCGACATCGTGGCCGTGCTGATCGAGCCCGTGCAGGGTGAAGGCGGCATCCGCCTGGCAAGCCCCGACTACCTGCGCCAGCTGCGCAGCCTGTGCGACCGGCACGGCTGGCTGCTGATGCTGGACGAGATCCAGACCGGCCTGGGACGCACCGGCGCCTGGTTCGGCCACCAGCACGCGGGCATCGCCCCCGATGTGATGACCCTGGCCAAGGCCCTGGGCAACGGCATTCCGATCGGCGCCTGCCTGGCGCGCGGGCCTGCGGCCGACCTGATCTCGCCCGGCCAGCATGGCTCCACCTTTGGCGGCAACCCCCTGGCCTGCCGCGTGGGCTGCACGGTGCTGGGCATCATGGAGAGCGAGGACATCCCCGGCCGCGCCAGGCAACTGGGCCGGCGCCTGCTCAACGGCCTGCAGCAGGCGCTGCACGGCCACCCCGACGTGCTGGCCGTGCGCGGCCAGGGCCTGATGGTGGGCATCGAGCTGAACCGCAACTGCCAGGACCTGGTGGGCCGCGCGCTGGCCCAGCAGCGCCTGCTGATCACGGTGACGCGCGAATCCACCATCCGCCTGCTGCCGCCGCTGATCTGCGACGAGCGCCAGATCGACGACATCGTCGCCCGCCTGGCCTGCCTGCTGGAGTCGGCCAGCGCCGCGCAGGCAGGCGCACCCGCCGCAGGCCAGCTGGCGGCTGCATGACCATCGCTCCCTACAGCCCTTGCCCCGACACAGGAACCATTCACCCATGTACGACGCATCCCTGACCCTGGCCGACTTCGACCTGCAGCTGGCCAAGGCCATCCAGAGCGAGAAACGCCGCCAGGAAGACCATGTGGAACTCATCGCTTCCGAAAACTACGCCAGCCCGCTGGTGATGGCGGTGCAGAACTCGGTCTTCACCAACAAGTACGCCGAAGGCTACCCCGGCAAGCGCTACTACAGCGGCTGCGAGAACGTGGACGTGGCCGAGCGCCTGGCCGTGGAACGCGCCATGGCGCTGTTCGACTGCGACTACGCCAACGTGCAGCCCCATGCCGGCGCCCAGGCCAATGCCGCCGTGTTCCTGGCGCTGGCCCAGCCCGGCGACACCGTCATGGGCATGAACCTGGCCCAGGGCGGCCACCTGACGCATGGCAACCCGTCCAACTTCTCGGGCCGCCACTACCGCATCGTCCCCTACGGCCTGGACCCCGCCACGGGCCTGATCGACTACGACGAGATGGAGCGCATCGCCCTGGAGCACCGGCCCCGCATGCTCATCGGCGGCTTCTCTGCCTACTCGCGCCACAAGGACTGGGCCCGCATGCGCGCCATTGCCGACAAGGTGGGCGCCGTGTTCTGGGTGGACATGGCCCATGTCGCAGGCCTGGTGGCCGCGGGCGAATACCCCAGCCCCCTGCCCCACGCGCATGTGGTCACCAGCACCACGCACAAGACGCTGCGCGGCCCGCGCGGCGGCCTGATCCTGTCCAAGGGACAGGACGAAACCTTCAACCGCCGCCTGAGCTCGGCCGTGTTCCCCGGCGTGCAGGGCGGGCCGCTGATGCATGTGATCGCCGCCAAGGCCGTCGCCTTCAAGGAGGCGCTGCAGCCCGGGTTCAAGGCCTACCAGCGCCAGGTGCTGGCCAACGCCCGCGCCATGGCCGCCGTGATCCAGCAGCGCGGCTACCGCATCGTCTCGGGCGGCACGGACAACCACCTGATGCTGATCGACCTGTCCGACCGCAGCTACACCGGCAAGGATGCCGACGCCGCGCTCAGCGAAGCGCACATCACCACCAACAAGAACACCGTGCCCAACGACACGCGCTCGCCCTTCGTGACCTCGGGCCTGCGCATAGGCACGCCCGCCGTCACCACGCGCGGCTTCGGCGAGGCGCAGTGCGAACAGCTGGCCGGCTGGCTGTGCGATGTGCTCGATGCGCTGGACGCGCAGGAAGGCGCCCGCTTTGCCAAGGTGGCGGCGCAGGTGCGCGATCAGGTGACGGAGCTGTGCCGTCGGTATCCGGTGTATGAATGAACTACGGACATGAATCGCTCTCGGCACAGACAACAGCGCAGGGACTCCAAGCTACGTCCAGGCAAGAGGTAGAACCGCAGCAAGGACAGCAACTACCGGGAAAGGCGGTTTTTGATCCTGTCCACGCCGGCTTTGCCCAGCGCAAGTGATCGTCTTGCCGCCTCCTTCAACTGCGCGGGCTCTGGCAAAACCTGGCTGGCCAACGTACCCACTCGCAGGGCAGATTGCCGGACCTGGTTAACTGTCGAGTCGGCAGCATCACGCAACTCTTCCATGCTGGGCAAATTCTTGCTGGCTTCCCTCAGCGTACCGCCGACGCCGTCGGCAACTTGTGCAGCCCGGAGGCGGGCCTGAGTCCAAGCCTTGGACATCACCCCCTCCGGAACTTGCGAAAGCGTGGCAATGCAGGCATTCAGCAACGTGTGTTCAGACTCTGAAAGTGGTTTGCCAGTCTCCAGCAGAGACCTTAGAAAGTCACCCAGATCGGCAGCGATCGCCACATGATTGCAGTCCGGGTTGGCGTGGAGGAAGGTGGCAAGCTCTTGGGCAACGTCCTGCGGCTGACCCTGTCCAAGTTGGCTTTCCAGCAGCGGGACGGCCTGACCGACGAAATTCGGGTCAAACCCCCACTCTTCCACCAAATGCTCCACCAGCACGCTGCGCTGTTCCTGGTCGATTTTTCCGCCTACAGCAGCAATTCGTAGGGCAAGCGGTGCAATCAGGTCGAACAATGACAAGGCAAGCACATCGAGAGGCGTATTCAGGAATTTGGGGATCTCAATGACCCGAGATCCACGGCTGTTGGCAAACATGCGATAGAGCCCATAGCAAGCTCCTCCCGAGGCCAATGCAGCAAAAGCGACCCACCCAAGCGGTGTGGCAGCGGTTCCAATACCGATTGCGCCCAATAGCCCAGATGGCGCAAAGAATGTTGAAGCCACCAGACTCGACTTGGCGACTGCCGCGCCAGTTCCAGCAGCCCCCAGAACATCCCACAGCTCACGGCCCCGGTTGACCATTCGCAAAGAGCGATAGGCGTTCTCTCCAATCGCCAACTTTGCCTTGAACCGCAGCGGCTCGGCAACAACCTGCTCCACACCGTCCAGAGTGAAATTTTCGCTGGAAATTTCGTGGATTTGCTTCATGCCAGCGCCGCTTTGAATTGCGCAACAAACAGGCGAATCCTGTCTTGCAGATCTGGAGAATCCATCTCTTTCTTGGCTCCGTAGGCAATGCCCAATGCAATCGCCAGCGGGCTCAACAACGCTCCAAGTAATGTTCCTATCAGCGGTACTGCGCTCAACAATGCACCGACCACCAAGGCAACCGCTGTGGCGAATGCCAAGGTGGGGAACTGGTCTAACGTAAGAAAGATGAGATCAAGAATCTTCCGCCCGATGCGCACCAGTCGGCGTCCGACCTGCGATGACAAGCGCAGCAGATTGGCCAGGATGGCCTTCGCATCAGCGGAAACGTTCAAACCCTCGATTTTTTGAAGCAAGGCGCGTTCAGTGCGTTTGGTGTTCTGAAAGAATTTCGCCTCATTGGGTATTTCACCCTTGTCGTGATCATCAGGTTCGCTGTTTGACTGGCTCGCTTGCGGCACTATTTCCATGGCGGCGGCTTGTATCAGTGAAGAAAGGACACGGAACGGAAGCCTGCATTATGTCGTTACACATGCCCGCGATCTGCATGGCTTCACCAGTCGAAGCCCATTCTTTTCATTCGTCATGACACCGGCATGCTCCGCACTGCCTTGAACCCCGTCAAGGACTGGCGCAGGCGCCGTCCATCCCCGCCATCTCCGCCAGCTTCTGCATGCGCGAGCGCTGCTCCAGGCAGGCCTGGTGCTGGGCTTCGGCCGCCTTTTGCTGGGCCAGCTTCGCGGCCTTGGCGCGCTCGGCCTGCAGCTGGGCGATGCGCTCGCGGATCTGGGGCATGGCGGCCACGGCAGCCTTTTCGCCTTCAAGAATGGCGCTGGCGCGCTGGGTGAAGTCGGCCGGGCCGATGTCCAGCACCTTGGGGCGGATGGTGATGTCGGCGCGGGCCAGCTCGGCCTGGCCCAGCTTCTGGCCCATGATGGCTATGGACTGGCCCAGTGCGCCCAGCATGTTCTCGGGCGCCTTGCCACGGGCCTTGTTGGAGATGTCCACGGCGATCACCAGGTCGGCGCCCAGCTGGCGCGCGGCGTCCACGGGCACGGGGCTGGTGATGCCGCCATCGACGAAGTGGAACTTGCCGATGGCCACGGGCTGGAACACACCCGGAATGCTGCTGGAGGCACGCACCGCCTGCCCCGTATTGCCGCGCGCGAACACGGTGCGCTCGCCGTCTTCCAGCCGCGTGGACACGGCCACGAAGGGCTTGGCCAGCTGCTCCAGCGGCTTGCGGCCCACCTGTTCGTTCACATAGTCTTCCAGCTTCTGCCCCACCAGCAGGCCGCCCGAGGACAGCTGCAGGTCGCGGATTTTGGTTTCATCCAGCGCCACGGCCTTTTCCTGCAGCTCGAAGGCGTTCATGCCGCTCGCATACAGCGCCCCCACCACGCTGCCCGCGCTGGTGCCGGACACCACCGCAGGCGCAAGGCCATTGGCTTCCAGCATCTTGATGACGCCGATATGGGCAAAGCCCTTCACGGCCCCGCCGCCCAGGGCCAGACCGATCCTGATGGGCGCCACGGGTGTGCCCGGCGCGGTGGGCGTGGACTCGGGCGTGGCCGCCGAGGGGCTGGGCGGGTTGCTGCCGCAAGCGGCCAGCCCCGCCAGGCTCAGGTACACCAGTGGACGCAAAAGGGCTTGGAGGCGCATGCCGGAAGATCCTGCTGTCGGATGACGAGATTCGGGGCGGGCAGTATAGCGGCAGGGGCAAACCACCGCCGGAGACGCATCATGCTGCGGACGGCAAAGTGCGCCCTGGGGTCGCTCAGGGATGCGAGGGCTCAAACCGCTGGATTCGCGCCAGCACGTCCGCCATGGCATCGCGGGCTTCGGCAAGGTCGTAGTCGGACTGCAGGTTGAGCCAGCTTTGCGCGTCCGTGCCAAAGAAGACCGCAAGGCGCAGCGCCGTATCCGCCGTGATGCCGCGCATGCCCTTCACGATCTCGTTGATGCGCCGGGGCGGCACATCGATGGCCTTTGCCAACGCGTACTGGCTCAGGCCCATGGGTTCGAGCCACTCCTGCATCAGGATTTCTCCTGGGTGCGGCCATTTGACTTCGCGGGTCATGTTGTAGTCCTTTCAGTGGTAATCCACGATCTCGACCTGGCTGGCATGGCCATCTGCCCAGACGAAGCAAAGGCGCCATTGCTCATTGATCCGAATGCTGTACTGGCCCCTGCGGCTTCCTTGCAGAGCCTCCAGTCTGTTGCCTGGCGGAATGCGCAGGAACTCCAGGGAGGTCGCTGCGTTCAGCTGCACCAGCTTGCGCATGGCAGCGGCCTCCAGGTTGGCGAACCGCGCAACGCGCTTGCCAAGCATCAATGCCTGGGTGTCTGCACATCTGAAATCGAGGATCATGGATCAACAATAACGACTCCCGTTATTAGCTGATGCTTACCCCGCCTGCAGTTAAGCCCTCTTGCATCAACTCCGGGGACTGAGCAACTCCCGCATCCCCTGCACAGCCTCCCGCAAAAACCCCCAGACCGCCTCGATGCGCTGAACCTGCCGGGCATCCGAGGGCATGCTCATCCAGAAGGTGCGGGTGAAGCAGGCCTCGGCGGGCAGCACGCGGCTGAGCACGGGGTCGCGGTCGGCAATGAAGGCGGGCAGCACGGCCAGGCCGGCGCCGGCGCGCACGGCCTCGTACTGGGCGGTGATGCTGGTGCTGCGAAAGGCAAATCGCTCGGGCTGGAACAGGGTGGACAGCAGCTGCAGCTCGCGCGTGAACAGCAGGTCGTCCACATAGTGGATGAAGCTGTGGTGGCGCAGGTCCTCGGTACGCGCCACCAGGGGGCGGCGCGCAAGGTATTCGCGCTGGCCGTAGAGGAAGAGCCGGTAGTCGGTGAGCTTGGTGACCACGGCCGAGCCGCGCGTGGGGCGCTCCAGCGAGATGACGATGTCAGCCTCGCGCCGCGACAGGTGCAGCAGGCGCGGCAGGGCCAGCAGGTCGATGCTCAGCAGCGGATGGCGCTGCGTCAGCGCGGCCAGCTGCGGGGCCAGCAGCTGGGTGCCGAAGCCCTCGGTGGCGCCCACGCGCACCAGGCCGGACGGTCCCTGGCTGGTGGATTCCGCCGCCAGCGGCATGCGCTCCAGCCCGGCTGCGGCGCGCTGCATGGCGTCTGCCACGCCCAGCAGCTGTCGGCCGGCCTCCGTGGGCCGCCATTGGCCCGCTTCGCGTTCGAAGAGCACGGCCCCCAGCTGTTTTTCCAGGGCCTGGATGCGGCGCGACACCGTGGTGTGCTCCACGCCCAGTTGCCGCGCGGCGGCGGCCATGCTGCCGCTGCGCGCCAGCTCGCCAAAGAATCTCAGATGGTCCCAGTCCATGGGTCGAGGCCGCCTCAGTCGGCAGCGGCGCGGCGCGCGGCCAGCGTGCTGGGCGCACGCGCCAGCTCGTCGTTTTGCCGCACCAGGACGGCCATCATGTCCATGAACAGGCCCCGCTGCTCCTGCGGCAGCGGCTCCAGCATGCGCTGCTGGGCCCGCAGCACCGAGGGCTCGGCAGCGGCCAGCAGCGCAGCGCCTTCTGCGGTGACCGACAGCAGGCGCACGCGCCGGTCGGCTGGGCTGGTGTTGCGCACCATGAGGCCGCGCGCCTCCAGCCGGTCGATGACGCTGCCAATGGTCGAGGTATCGAAGCCGATCATCCGCGCCAGCGTGCGCTGGTCCACGCCGGGCTGGCGCAGCACGGCCGACAGCGCCGCGTACTGCACGGGGGTCACGCCGAATTCCTGGGTCTCCTCCATGAAGACGGCTACCGCGATCTGCTGCAGGCGGCGGATGTGGTAGCCGGGGTAGTTTTCTAGTTCTGCGGGTTGGTAGTCCATGGCCATTGCGCTCTTTTCCGGGTCCCTGCGGGCAAGCGCAGATGTTCGCATGAACCGCGCCCTCCGTTGGCGTTGGCTGGCGGACAGGTGATTCACCCGGACACGCTGTCCACCTCCGTTTTGCCTGCATCCAGGGAAACCCCAGGCTGGCCTGATGCAAATCAACACTACACTCATCGTCAGCATACTGTTAATTATCCGCGATGCAGCTGCCCCGCAGGCGGGCGACACGCACCACGAAGCACAGGACATCCATGAGCACCAGCATTTCTTCCCGGGCGCTGCCCGTTCTTGTGGCAGGCGGCGGCATTGGCGGCGTGGCGGCCGCACTGGCCCTGGCGCGCCAGGGATTCGCCGTCAAGGTGCTGGAGCAGGCGCCGCAGCTGGGCGAGATCGGCGCCGGCATACAGCTGGGGCCCAACGCATTCGCGGCCTTCGACGCGCTGGGCATTGGCGAGCTGGCCCGTGGCCGCGCGGTCTATACCGACGAGATGGTGATGCACGACGCGCTCGATGAGCGACTGGTCGGCCGCATTCCCACGGGCGAGGCGTTTCGCGCCCGCTTTGGCAACCCGTATGCGGTGATCCACCGCGCCGACATCCACACCTCGCTGCTTGAAGGCGCACGCGCCCACGGCCATATCGAGACGCTGACGGGCACCCGCATCGAAGCCGTGCAGCAGGAGGGCGACACCGTCACCGTGCGCGACCAGCACGGCCAGGTCCATGTGGGCCAGGCGCTGATCGGCGCCGATGGCGTGAAGTCCGTGGTGCGCCAGCAGTACGTGGGCGATGCGGCGCGTGTCTCCGGCCACGTGGTGTACCGCGCCGTGGTGGAGAAGAACGACTTCCCCGAGGACCTGCGCTGGAACGCGGCCAGCATCTGGGTCGGCCCCAACTACCACCTGGTGCACTACCCGCTGCGCGGCGGCGAGCAGTACAACGTGGTCGTCACCTTCCACAGCCGCGAGCAGGAGGAATGGGGCGTGCGCGAAGGCAGCCGCGAAGAGGTGCAAAGCTACTACAGCGACTGCTGCCCGCGCGCCCGCCAGCTCATAGACCTGCCCAAAAGCTGGAAGCGCTGGGCCACGGCCGACCGCGAGCCCATTGGCCAGTGGAGCTTCGGCCGCGCCACGCTGCTGGGCGATGCGGCCCACCCTACCCTGCAGTACATCGCACAGGGCGCCTGCATGGCGCTGGAAGACGCGGTGACGCTGGGCCAGGCGCTCAAGCGCTGCGGCAACGACTGGCCGCAGGCACTGCGGCTGTACGAGCGCTCGCGCATCGCCCGCACGGCGCGCGTGGTGCTGTCCGCGCGCGAGATGGGCCGCATCTTCCACGCCAGCGGCGTGGAGCGCCTGGTGCGCAACGACCTCTGGAAGGGCCGCACGCCCCAGCGTTTCTACGACGCCATGGAATGGCTGTACGGCTGGAAGGCCGAAACCTGCCTCGCCGAAGACTGAACACAAGGAGACCGCCATGCAAGAACTTGGCCGCCTGGAAGACCTGCCCCAGGACTACCGCGACGAACTCACGCGCAACAACCTGGTGCCGCTGTGGCCCAGCCTGCGCAACGTGATGCCGCCGCACACGCCGCGCCCGCGCACCCAGCCCATTGCCTGGCCCTACCAGGCCATCCGCCCGCTGCTGATGCAGGCCGGCGAGCTGACGCCCATCGAAAAGGCCGAGCGCCGCGTGCTGGTGCTGGCCAACCCCGGCCATGGGCTGGAGAAGATGCAGGCCAGCTCCTCCATCTACCTGGGCATGCAGCTGCTGCTGCCCGGCGAGTGGGCGCCCTCGCACCGCCACACGCCCAATGCCGTGCGCATGGTGGTGGAAGGCCAGGGCGCATGGAGCTTGGTCGATGGCGAGAAATGCCCCATGGAGCGCGGCGACCTCATCCTCACGCCCACGGGCCTGTGGCACGAGCATGGCCACGACGGCGACGAGGCCGTGGTCTGGCTCGATGTGCTGGACCTGCCCCTGGCCTACTACCTGGAAGTCACCTACCACGTGGACGGCCCGCGCCAGCCCGCCCTGCCCGGCCGTGGCGACCGGGCGTATGCGCGTGGCGGCCTGGCACCCACGCAGGTGTTCGCACGCAGCGCCAAGGCCTACCCCATGCTGCGCTACCCGTGGAAGGATGCGCGTGCCGCGCTGCTGGAGCTGGCCGCCGACCGGCCGGACCTGGACTGCGTGCAGCTGGCCTACACCAACCCCGAAACCGGGGCCGACTGCGAAAACATCCTGGGCTTCTACGCGCTGATGCTGCGCCCGGGCCAGACGCTGCAGCTGCCCGCGCGCTCGCCGGCCTGCGTGTTTCATGTCATCGAGGGCGGCGCCAGCGTGGCCGCCGTGGACCGCCACTTCGACCTGGCCCCGGCCGACACCTGCTGCGTGCCCGGCTGGGCGCCCGCCACGCTGGCCAATGCCAGCGCCAGCGAGCCCGCCTTCCTCTTCCTGGCCGACGAGGCGCCTTTGCACCGAAAGCTGGGCCTCTACGAAGTCCGGCCTTGAATCCTCCGATTTCTCTTTACTCCCCCATCGCCAATACCATGACCGCCCCCCAATACCTCTGGACCCCGCCCCCCGTCCAATCCCTGCCCGTGCGCGGCAGCACGCAGCGCCTGCCCGTGAGCCGCCTGTTCTTCGTGGGCCGCAACTACCACGCCCATGCCGTCGAGATGGGCCGCCCGGTGGACAAGAGCGTGGAGCGCCCCTTCTACTTCACCAAGGCGCCCTCCACCCTGACCGAATCGGGTGCCACGGTGGCCTACCCGCCCGAGACGAACAACTACCACTTCGAGATGGAACTGGTGGTGGCCATCGGCAAGGCGGGTTTTCGCATTGCGGCGGACCAGGCGCATGAACACATCTACGGCTACGCCTGCGGCCTGGACATGACGCGCCGCGACCTGCAGCTGGTGGCGCGCGACAAGGGCCGGCCCTGGGACCTGGGCAAGGACGTGGAGCAGTCCTCGGTGGCCAGCGAGATCGTGCCCATGCCGGGCCAGGTGATCGAATCCGGCGCCATTGCACTGGCCGTCAATGGCGAGACAAAGCAGCAGTCCGACGTGGACAAGCTGATCTGGAACATCCGCGAAATCATTGCCGACCTCTCGCTGTTCTATCACCTGCAGCCCGGCGACCTCATCTACACGGGCACGCCCGAAGGCGTGGGCGCCGTGCTGCCTGGCGACCGCATCACCGGCCATGTGCAGGGCGTGGGCGAGATCGCGCTCACCGTGGGCCAGCCTGAATAAGACCGGGGACACCACCACCATGAAGCTCTACAGCTTTTTCCGCAGCGGCACCTCGCACCGCCTGCGCATCGCGCTCAACCTCAAGGGCCTGCGCCCTGACTACTTTCCCGTGGACCTGCGCGTGGACGAACAGGCCCAGGCGCCGTTCAAGCAGGTCAACCCGCAGGGCTTGGTGCCGGCGCTGACGCTGGACGATGGCCGCACGCTGATCCAGTCGCCGGCCATCATCGAATGGCTGGAGGAGCGCCACCCCGAGCCGCCGCTGTTGCCCGCCGACCCCGAGGACCGCGCCCAGGTGCGCGCGCTGGCCGCCATCGTGGGCTGCGACGTGCATCCCATCAACAACCGCCGCATCCTGCAGACCCTGCGCCGCCAGTTCGGTGCGGACGAAGCCGCCATCAACGCCTGGTGCGCCACCTGGATTGCCGACGGCTTCGACGCCATCGAGGCCCTGCTGGCACGCGACACGCAGCGCGGCGACTTCTGCTTCGGCCACGCACCCACGCTGGCCGATGTCTACCTGGTGCCCCAGATCGAAAGCGCACGCCGCTTTGGCGTGGACCTGGACCGCTGGCCGCTGATCAGCGCTGTGGACAGGGCCTGCGCGGCCCTGCCCGCCTTTGCACAGGCTGCGCCCCTGGCCCAGCCTGACGCCGGCTGAACCTCGCCGCACCTTTTGCCGGCAGCCCTACCCCGCCCCGAGTCCTCGCCAGAAGGACCGGGGCATTGCAAGCAGTGAAAAAAGCAGATCCAACAGGAGACAGACTGTGAAAGCATCCCCATCCAGCCGCCTCGGCGCCGCCCCCTCCCGCCGCAAGGCCCTTGCAGGCGCCGCCCTGCTGCTGGCCTCCATCGCCCCGCTGCATTGCGCCTGGGCACAGGCAGGCTCCAGCAGCGCCGCCAGCTTTCCCACGCGCCCCGTCACCGTGATCACGGCCTTTGCCGTGGGCAGCGGCCCTGACGCCGTGCTGCGCATCGTGGGCGAAAAGCTTGCCGCCCGCTGGAAGCAGGGCGTGACCGTGGACAACCGCCCAGGCGGCGGCGGCTTTGTCGCCATCGAAGCCGCACGCCGCGCCAAGCCCGACGGCTACACCCTGCTGCAGCTCGACAGCGAACATGTCTCCGCCCTGCCCTACCTCTACAAGCAGCGCAACTTCCATCCGCTGCAGCACTTCGACCCGGTGGCACCGCTGTTCCTCACTCCCTTCTTCGTGGCCGTGCCCACGAACTCGCACTGGAAGAGCATGGGCGACCTGATCAAGGCGGCCAAGTCGGAGCCCGGCAAGGTCAGCTACGGCTCCTGGGGCGTCGGCAGCCCCGGCCACCTGGGCGGTGAATGGCTGGACTTCCTGACCGGCAGCAAGATGACCCATGTGCCCTACCGCGAGGTCAGCCAGCTCTACACCTCGGTGGCCAATGGCGATCCGGCCTGGAGCTTTGCCAGCCTCCCCTCCAGCCAGGGCATCTACAAATCCGGCAAGATCCGCTACCTGGCCGTGGCTGCGCCCCAGCGCATCGCCCAGATGCCCGACGTGCCCACCGTGGCCGAATCGGGCGGCCCCGCCGACCTGATCGTGAACTCCTTCGTCTCCCTGCTGGCGCCCAAGGGCGTGGACGCCGCCCTGCGCGACAGGATCCATGCCGACGTGGTCGCCGTGCTGCAGGACCCGCAGGTGCGCGAGAAATTCGCCACCTTCGCCTTCCAGCCCATCACCTGGGAGGTGCCGGAGATGGAGAAATTCGCCAAGACCAAGGCGGACCAGTACAAGCTGCTGATCCAGAAGGCGAACATCAGCCTGGATTGAGAGCACCGAATAGACAAAGCAACGGGGCGTAGCGCCCTGTCGCCCCCGCACCCCGGCCCCTCCTCCCCATATGCCCGCGCCTGCGTCGTGGCGGGTGCGGGGTTGCAGTCCTGCCGAAGGACAGGACTGCTTCGTCAACTGACTCGCCGTGATTGTCTGAACGTAGCGCGCAGCGCGAAGTGAGTTTCACGGCGAACCCCGCGACCGCCACGACGCAGGTTGCCCCGTAGCGAAGCGAAGAGGACGCGGGCATTTGGGCGCGTTTCTTTGCCTCCTTTCTTGTCGCGCGACAAGAAAGGAGGTCGGCCGCCGGGCCGAAACCCGGCCTCGACAAACAACCGCCCGGCAGGGACCCAAAAAGAGTCGGGATGCAATACTGAATACCTGCCAAGCCAGCTCATTGCCCAACCACTTCACCCCTGCGACTGCGGATTCGCAAACCCCGCCACCTGCTCGTAATGGCGGGCAATGGCACGCAGCTCGTCCTGGCTGATCAGCTCGTCGATATGGCCGAAGGGCTGGCCGCCACTGAGTTCGTCCGCCTTCATGATGATGAAGTCGGGCGGCGTGGAGCGGTTGGTCAGCACCACCTGGCTGGTGGCGGGCAGGCGGCTGGCCTCATAGGCGGCCAGCAGCGCCAGCGGGTCGCCCTGCGGGTCGGCAGCCAGCAGGTCGGCCAGCACCCGCGCATCGCGCATGGCCTGGGCCGAGCCGTTGGAGCCGCGCGGATACATGGGGTGGGCGGCATCGCCCAGCAGGGTCACGCGGCCGAAGCTCCACTGGTCCACGGGGTCCTTGTCCACCATGGGGTACTCGAAGATGGTCTCGGCAGAGCGGATCAGGGCCGGCACATCCAGCCAGTCGAAGGTCCAGCCGCCAAAAATCTCCAGCACATCCTCCATGCGGCCTGCGCGATTCCAGTCGTTCATGCGCATCTGCGGGTCGCGGATCTCGGCCACCCAGTTGATGCGCTGCATGCCCTGGCCGTCGACGTTGTCCTCGATGGGATAGATCACCATCTTGCCGGTATCGACCGAGCCGATGCGCAAATAGCTCTTGCCCGTGAGGATGGGCTTGAAGCGCGAGACGCCGCGCCAGGTGTTGATGCCGCCAAAGGCCAGCTCCTCCTGCGGATAGAACTGGCGCCGCACGGCGGAGTTGACGCCATCGCAGGCCACGACGATGTCGGCCGTGGCGGACGGCGGCACATGGCCCTGGGCATCCGGCGCGAAATGCACGGTGGCGCCATGGGCCGACTGGTCCACGCGCACGCAGCGGTGGCCCGTGTGCACGGCACCCGGACCCAGGCGCTGCACGGCGGCCTCGAAGAGAACGCGGTGCAGGCGGCCACGGTGGATGCCCAGCTCCGGCAGCTCATAGCCGGCATGGCGGCCGCGCGGCTCGCGGTAGACGAACTGGCCGTAGCGGTTGAAGAACACGCTCTCCAGGTTCTCGATCGCCAGGGCCTCCAGCTGCGGCTGCAGGCCCAGGTCGCTGAGTTCGCGCATGGCATGCGGCAGCAGGGTAATGCCCGCGCCGATCTCGCGGACCTCGGGCACGGCCTCGAAGACTTCGCAGGCAATGCCTCTTTGATGCAGGGCCAATGCCAGGCACAGGCCTCCGATGCCGCCCCCCACGATCGCTACTTTCATCCGCTGACTCTCCATGCTTTCTCCAGGGGCGCTGTTGGCGCCCGCCCCGCCTACTCGGCGGTAATCCCCCGCGCCTTGACCAGATCGGCCCAGCGCCGGGCGTCCTTTTGCACCAGGGCCTTGAACTCGGCCGGCGTGCTGCCGGCCGGATCCATCCCCTGGGGCGCGAAGGCATGCCGGACTTCCTCCGACGCCAAAATCGCGCGGATCTCGCGATTGAGGGCATCGACCTGGTCCGCCGGCATGCCGGCCGGCGCAAACACGCCGTACCACATATCCACGTTCACATCGCCCGCCTTGGCCTCCTTGAGCGTGGGCACATCGGGCAGCAGCGGGTGGCGCCGCTGGCTGCCAATGCCCAGCGCGCGCAGCTTGCCGGCCTTCACATGGGTCAATGCCACATGAATGGGCAGGAACATGCACTCCACCTGGCCGCCCAGCAGGTCCGTCAGCGCCGGCCCTGTTCCGCGATACGGGATGTGCGTGATCGACACCCCGGCCGTGCTCTTGAAAAGCTCCATCGCCATATGGTGCGGAGTGCCCACTCCCGGCGATGCGTAATTGATACGGCCCGGCGAGGCCTTGGCCGCCTTCACCAGATTGGCCGCCGTCTGATAGGCGGAGGCCGTGGGCGTCACCAAAATCAACTGCCCCCAACTGGTCAGCGTCACAGGTTCGAGGTCTGTCAGCGGATTGAATGGCAATTTGGGATACAGCGATGCATTCATCACCAGGGTATTCACTGTCACCAAAAGCGTCTGGCCATTGGCGGGCGAGCGCACAACGGCCTCGGTGCCGATATTTCCAGAGGCGCCCGGCTTGTTCTCCACCACCACGGGCCGGCCCTGGCGCTTGGCCAGCAAAGGTCCGATGGTTCGCGCTATCGTGTCGATTCCTGTTCCGGGAGTGAAAGGCACAATCAATTTCAGAGGCACACTCTCGGTACTGGCGATGGCACCTGCTACGGGTAAACCCAATACTCCCAATCCGCTTGTCTTCAAAAATTGCCGTCTGCCAACAAAATTTCGCATGTAGACCTCTTTTGTAGTTAGCATGCAAACGCATGGTAATCATGCACCAAAATGGGCACAATTGGTGGAAATCGAATGAATACTGGACACTTCTGCAAGAATACTAGACGCATATGGACACGATGACGCCTGCACCACTGCCGCTATATCAGCGCCCTGGCTTTTTGCTGCGGCGCGCCCACCAGATTTCGGTCGGCATTTTTGAAGAGCAATGCCGCCCCCTGGGACTGACACCGCCACAGTACGGCGCCCTGGTCCTGATCGACGCCTCCCCCGGCTCCGACCAAAGCTCCCTGGCGCGCGCCATGGGCTTTGACAAGGTGACCACGCTGCGCCTGGTGCGCGGGCTGGAAGAGCGCGAATACGTGCACCGCGCCCTGAGCACGCGCGACCGCCGCCAGCACGAACTGACGCTGACCGAAAAGGGCCGCGCCCTTCTGGCCGCCAGCGTGCCGCTGGTGGACCAGGCCTACCACCGCCTGGTGTCCCCGCTGGAAGACGGCGAGCTGCAGGAGCTGCTGCGCCTGCTGGCCAAGCTGGAGTCCGGCCTGGGCGCCAATGCCCGCGTGAAGCTGGAGCCGCTGCGCAAGCCCGGCGCCCGCGCCGTTCAGACCCCCGCTCCTTCCGACGACGCCCGCCTGCCGGCCACCGGCACGGACTGAGCCGCTGACCGCCGGAACCAGCATGGCCTGCGCCTGCCGCAGGCCATGCTCTTTTTTGCGCCAGCCTGTGCAAAAAAGCACATGAAGACTGCACACATCTCCATTGCTTGCGAAAAACCGCACAGCTACCATGCGATGAACGCCCGGCGCACGCATGCCGGGCTGACACCACCGCAACAGGAGACAAGCCATGAATGCATCCACGTCCGCCAAGGTTTTGGCGCCCACGGTCAAGCTGCTGATCAACGGCAAGCTGGTCGAATCCCAAAGCACCCAATGGCGCGATGTGGTCAACCCGGCCACGCAGGAAGTGCTGGCCCGTGTGCCCTTTGCCACGCCCGACGAGGTCAACGCCGCCGTCGCCAACGCCAAGGAAGCCTTCAAGACCTGGCGCAAGACCCCCATTGGCCAGCGCGCCCGCATCTTCCTGAAGCTGCAGCAGCTGATCCGCGAGAACATGAAGGAGCTGGCCGCCCTGCTGACCGCCGAACAGGGCAAGACCCTGCCTGACGCGGAAGGCGACGTCTTCCGCGGCCTGGAAGTGGTGGAGCATGCGGCCAACATCGGCTCGCTGCAGTTGGGCGAGCTGGCCAACAACGTGGCCAACGGCGTGGACACCTATTCCGTGCTGCAGCCGCTGGGCGTGTGCGCGGGCATCACCCCCTTCAACTTCCCGGCCATGATTCCGCTGTGGATGTTCCCCATGGCCATTGCCACGGGCAACACCTTCGTGCTCAAGCCCTCCGAGCAGGACCCCATGGTCACCATGCGCCTGTGCGAGCTGGCGCTGGAAGCCGGCATTCCGCCCGGCGTGCTGAACGTGGTGCACGGCGGCGAGGACGTGGTCAACGCCATCTGCGACCACCCCGACATCAAGGCCATCAGCTTCGTGGGTTCCACCAAGGTCGGCACCCATGTCTACAACCGCGCCAGCCTGGCCGGCAAGCGCGTGCAATGCATGATGGGCGCCAAGAACCACGCCATCGTCATGCCCGACGCCAACAAGGAGCAAACGCTCAACTCCCTGCTGGGCGCAGCCTTCGGCGCGGCAGGCCAGCGCTGCATGGCGCTGTCGGTGGCCGTGCTGGTGGGCGATGCACAGAAGTGGATTCCCGAGCTGGTGGAAAAGTCCAAGACCCTCAAGGTCAGCGGCGGCACCGAGCCCGGCACCGACGTGGGCCCGCTGGTGTCCTGCGCGGCGCTGTCGCGTGTGGAAAGCCTGATCGAACGCGGCCTGGCCGACGGCGCCAAGCTGGAACTGGACGGCCGCAAGCCCCAGGTGGCAGGCTACGACAAGGGCAACTTCGTCGGCCCCACCGTGTTCAGCGGCGTCAAGCCGGGCATGAGCGTGTATGACCAGGAAATCTTCGGCCCCGTGCTCTGCCTGGCGGCTGCCGACAGCCTGGACGAGGCCATCGAGTTCATCAACGCCAACCCCAACGGCAACGGCACGGCCATCTTCACGCAGTCGGGCGCGGCGGCGCGCAAGTTCCAGGAAGACATCGACGTGGGCCAGGTCGGCATCAACGTGCCGATTCCCGTGCCGTTTCCGCTGTTCTCCTTCACGGGCAGCCGCGCCTCCAAGCTGGGCGACCTGGGCCCCTACGGCAAGCAGGTCGTGCTGTTCTATACGCAGACCAAGACCGTCACGGCGCGCTGGTTCGACGACAGCACCACCAGCCAGGGCGTGAACACCACCATCAGCCTGCGCTGATGCACGGGTGGGCGGGCCTGGATTGATCCGGGGCAGGCCCCGGCTCTGGGATGATGGCGGCATGCGTTTTCCAATGACCGCCTCCCTCTCCCGGAGCCTGGGTGCTGCCTTGCTCACCGCCCTGGCCGCCCTGCCCCTGACCCTTCACGCGCAGGCCGGTGCAGCCTGCGACCCGACCTCCACCGCCGCCGCCAGCCGCAATGCCTGCGCGGTCCAGGCCTTCCAGGAGGCCGACACCGCGCTCAACATCCGCTACCTGGACGTCATGCAGCAACTGCCCCAGGGCAAGCGCACGGGCCTGCGCCACGACCAGAACGGCTGGATCAAGGGCCGCACGGCACGCTGCAAGGCCGCCACGCGCGACAGCGAAACCCAGCCCGAAGGCCCGCGCCTGTACCACGACTGCCTCACGGCCGCGACACAGGAGCGCATGCAGGCGCTGGAGCGCTGGCTGCAGCACTGACAGGCATCGACAGGCGCCCACAGGCCCCGAAAGCCACCCCCAGAACAACAAGGGCCCCAGAGCCCAACGCAGGAGACAAGCCAGCCATGGACTTCGAACTCAACGACGACCAGCGCGCCTTTGCCGAATCGGCCCGCGCCTTTGCCCAGGCCGAACTCGCGCCCCATGCCGCGCACTGGGACCGTGAATCCATCTTCCCGCGCGAGGCCATCGCCAAGGCGGGCGAACTGGGTTTCTGCGGCCTGTACGCGCCGGAGAACGCCGGCGGCCTGCAACTGCCGCGCCTGGACGCCACCATGGTCTTCGAGGAACTGGCCGCCGTCGATCCCTCCACCACCGCCTTCATCACCATTCACAACATGGCCACATGGATGCTGGGCACCTGGGCCACCGACGCCGTGCGCGCCGAATGGGGCGAGGCCCTGACCAGCGGCCGCAAGCTGGCCAGCTACTGCCTGACCGAGCCCGGCGCAGGCTCGGACGCCGGCTCGCTCAAGACCCGGGCCGAACTGGCGGGGCATGAATACATCATCAACGGCGCAAAGGCCTTCATCAGCGGCGCGGGCAGCACCGACATGCTGGTGCTGATGGCCAGAACGGGCGACGCAGGCTCGGGCGCCAGCGGCATCTCCGCCTTTTCCGTGCCCGCCGACCTGCCCGGCATCAGCTACGGCAAGAAGGAAGAGAAGATGGGCTGGAACAGCCAGCCCACGCGCGTCATCAGCTTCGACAACGTGCGCATTCCCGCGCACAACCTGCTGGGCCGTGAGGGCGAAGGCTTCAAGATCGCCATGAAGGGCCTGGACGGCGGGCGCATCAACATCGCCACCTGCTCCGTGGGCGCCGCCCAGGGCGCGCTCACCCAGGCCCAGCAATACATGCACGAGCGCAAGCAGTTCGGCAAGCCCATTGCCAGCTTCCAGGCGCTGCAGTTCAAGCTGGCCGACATGGCCACCGAACTCGTGGCCGCGCGCCAGATGGTGCGCCTGGCCGCCTCCAAGCTCGATGCCGGCGCGCGCGACGCCTCCACCTACTGCGCCATGGCCAAGCGCTTTGCCACCGATGCCGGCTTCATGGTCTGCAACGAAGCCCTGCAACTGCACGGCGGCTACGGCTACATCCGCGAATACCCGCTGGAACGCCTCATGCGCGATGCCCGCGTGCACCAGATCCTCGAAGGCACGAACGAAATCATGCGCGTCATCATCGCGCGGCGCATGCTGGAAGGCGATGCACCGGACATGATCCGCTGACTCATCCACATCCAGCCCACGCCATGCCCGCCCGCCCGCTCTCCGACACCACGCTGCACCTCATAGACGCCGTGCGCGAAGCCCTGGCCGGCTGCGACGACGTGCAGGAAAAGCGCATGTTCGGCTGCCATGTCTTCATGGTCAACGGCAAGCTGTGCCTGGGCGTGGAAGACGACGAACTGCTGGTGCGCCTGCCGCCCTCGCAGCACGCCGCCGTGGCCGAGACGCCGGGCCTGCGCCCGCTCTCATCCAAGGGCCAGATGGACGGCTACTTCTTCATCGGCCCCGCCGCCTACGCCACGCGCCAGCAGTGGCAGCACTGGATTGCCCAGGCCCTGGCCTTCAACCCCCAAGCCAAGGCCACGCCCCCGAAAAAGCGCAAGGCCCAGGCCAGCGAACCCGCGCCCGCCGACGCAAAGACACCGCCAGCGCCGCCCGCCCCGGCCGGGCGCCGCACACGCAAGCACCCCATCTTCGGCGACGAATAAGCCGCCTTTGCAGGAGAGCCCCATGCCCATCCGCATCGTCCAGCTAGGCAGCCCCCGCCACGCCGATGAAGGCCTGCGCATAGGCACCGTGCGCCGCCCGCCGCGCGGCGTGCCCAAGGCCGAATTCGCCAGCCGCGACTACTACGACGTCTGGTACCCCGAACTCTCGCCCCAGCCCGACACCATGCACACCGCGCTCGAATCGCACCGCCTGCAGGACCACGGCCACCAGGCCGAGGCCGACAAGCTCTGGCAGCAGTTCGTGCGCAAGTTCCGCAAGGAAATGGCCGACCCCGCCGCCAGCCGCACCCTGGACCTGCTGGCCGCCCTCTCGCAGCACAGCGCCTTTGCCATCGGCTGCTACTGCGAGCAGGAGGCGCGCTGCCACCGCGGCATCCTGCGCTCACTGCTCAAGGAACGCGGCGCCGACATTGCGAACGGCGACAAGGACACTAGCGACACCGGCCACTGAGACACATCACAAGCTTCACAACACAGGAGACAAGCACATGCAGATCGCATTCATCGGACTCGGCAACATGGGCGGCCCCATGGCCATCAACCTGCACAAGGCCGGCCACACGGTCAAGGCCTTCGACCTCTCCAAAGACGCCTGCGCCAAGGTCGCTGCAGAGGGCGTGAGCATTGCCGCCAGCGCCGAGGACGCCGTGCAGGGCGCCGAAGCCGTGGTCTCCATGCTGCCCGCCAGCCAGCACGTGGAAGGCCTCTTCCTCGGCCGTGACGGCGCAGCCGGCCTGCTGCAGCGCATTGCCAAGGGCGCGCTCATCATCGACAGCTCCACCATCGCCGCCGCCACCAGCCAAAAGGTCGCCAAGGCCGCCCAGGCCGCAGGCATCGCCTTCATCGACGCCCCCGTCTCCGGCGGCACGGGCGGCGCCATTGCTGGCACCCTCACCTTCATGGTGGGCGGCAGCGACGCCGACCTCGAACACGCCCGCCCTCTGCTCGAAAAAATGGGCGCCAACATCTTCCACGCCGGCGCCGTGGGCGCGGGCCAGACCGCCAAGATCTGCAACAACATGCTGCTGGGCATCCTCATGATCGGCACCAGCGAAGCCATCGCCCTGGGCGTGGCCAACGGCCTGGACCCCAAGGTCCTCAGCGAAATCATGCGACGCAGCTCGGGCGGCAACTGGGCCCTGGAAAAATACAACCCCTTCCCCTGCGTCCACGAAAACGCCCCCGCCTCCAAGAACTACGCAGGCGGCTTCGGCACCGACCTCATGCTCAAGGACCTGGGCCTGGCCCAGGAAAACGCCATGGCAGTCAAGGCCTCCACACCCCTGGGCGGCATGGCCCGCGCCATGTACGCCATGCACTCCATCGCCGGCAACGGCGCCCTGGACTTCTCCAGCGTCATCCGCTCCCTGCAAAAGAACGGCTGACCGCCAGGCTCAGGCCAGCGGGCAATGCCCTGCACCCGCACCCCTCAATCCCGTATGCCCGCGCCTGCGTCGGGCCGCCTGCGGGGTTGCAGTCCTGCCGCAGGACAGGACTGCCTCGTCAACTGACTCGCCGCAGTTGTCTGAACGGAGCGCGCAGCGCGCAGTGAGTTCTGCGGCGAACCCCGCAGGCGGCCCGACGCAGGTCGCCCGCAGCGGAGCGGAGGGTCGCGGGCATTCGGGTCGTCTTTCTTTTGCCTCCTTTTCTTTGACGAATCAAAGAAAAGGAGGTCGGCCGCCGGGCCGAAACCCGGCCTCGAAAAACAACCACCCGCCAGGGTCAAAAAGCAAGAAACCCCGGTCAATCCAACCGGGGTTTTCTCTCTTCAGCGGCACAGAAGCCCTACGTAAGCTGCCACCGCCACCATCCGCCATTCCACAGAACACCCGCCAGCAACCATGACCACAACACCCCCCACCTTCGCCCCCATGCCCACAGCAGAAGGCTACTTCGGCCCCTACGGCGGCCAGTTGGTCCCACCCCACCTCAAGCAGGCCATGGACGACATCAACACCGCCTACGCCGAAATCACCAAACGCCAAGACTTCCAGCAGGAACTGGCCCAACTCTTCGCCGACTACGTGGGCCGCCCCAGCCCCATCTTCCACGCGCGGCGCCTGTCGGAGCAGCTCGGCGGCGCACAGATCCACCTCAAGCGCGAAGACCTCAACCACACCGGCGCCCACAAGATCAACCACTGCCTGGGCGAGGCCCTGCTGGCCAAGTTCATGGGCAAGAAAAAGGTCATCGCAGAAACCGGCGCCGGCCAGCACGGCGTGGCCCTGGCCACGGCCTGCGCGCTGGTGGGCATTCCCTGCGAGATCCACATGGGCCAGGTGGACATCGAGAAGGAGCACCCCAACGTCACCAAGATGCGCATCCTGGGCTGCAAGCTCGTGCCCGTCACGCGCGGCGCGGCCACCCTCAAGGAGGCCGTGGACAGCGCCTTCGAGGAATACCTCACCAACCCCACGGACTACATCTACGCCATCGGCTCCGTGGTCGGCCCCCACCCGTTCCCGATGATGGTGCGCGACTTCCAGAGCATCATCGGCCGCGAGGCGCGCGAGCAATTCCAGGCCAAACACGGCAAGCTGCCCGACCACGTGGCCGCCTGCGTGGGCGGCGGCTCCAACGCCATGGGCATCTTCACGGCCTTCCTGGGCGATGCCTCGGTCAAGCTCGTCGGCGTGGAGCCCTCGGGCGAAGGCACGGACAAGCCCGGCCGCCACGCAGCCACCCTCAGCATGGGCAAGCCCGGCGAAATCCACGGCATGAAGTGCTACGTGCTGGAAAACGCAGACGGCACGCCCGCTGCCGTGCACAGCATTGCCTCGGGCCTGGACTATCCGGGCGTGGGCCCGCAGCACAGCTACCTCAAGGACCTGGGCCGCGTGCAGTACGAATCCGTCACCGACAAGGAATGCCTGGACGCCTTCATGCAGCTGTCGCGCGTGGAAGGCATCATCCCCGCGCTGGAAAGCGCCCACGCCGTGGCCTGGGCCATGCGCGTGGCGCCCGGCCTGCCCAAGGACCAGCACATCCTCATCAACCTCTCGGGCCGGGGCGACAAGGACGCCGACTACGTGGCCAAGGTGCTGGGCCTCTGAACGCAGAGCTTGCGCTGGATCAAACCGCAGCACGCCGGAGGGGGCAAAGGGCGCCCTCTCCGACAACCGCTCTCCGGGACGGTGGAGACAATGGCCCCGACCGTTGTCTTGTCCAACCCCATTCCCGGAAGGAGCCATACCCATGAAGCCTGCCCCGTTCGCACGCACCGCCGCCCTCTCCATCGCCCTGGCCCTGACCTGCGCCACCGCCTCCCTGCCCGCCGCAGCCAAATCGGTGGCCGAATGGCAGACCATCACCAGCCAGGCCAAGATTCCGCTGGAGCAGGCCATCACCCGCGCCACCCAGGCCGTGCCCGGCAAGGCCATCGAAGCCCAGCTGGACGACGGCGACGGCATGGGCCCGCGCTACGAAATCGAGGTCATCACCCCGGCCGGCGACAGCGTGGAAGTCTGGGTCAACGCCATCACCGGCCAGGCCGCCCAGCACAAGAATGACGGCGCCGCCAAGCGCAAGGACCGCCAGCGCCTGGAAAAGGCCAAATCCACCATTGAGCAAGCCATCCAGGCCGCCACCCGCCACACCCCGGGCACGCCCGTCAGCGCGGAACTGGACTCCCACTGGGGCCAGACCAGCTACCAGGTCGAAGTGCTGCAGGCCAACGGCACGCTCATGGAAGTCAAGATCGACGCCGTGGGCGGCGAAGTCATCCGGGCCAAGAAGGACTGAGTCTCGACCCCAACCCGACAGCGCGCTTCAGCATGGGGCGCGCTTTTTTTCGCCCATTTTTTGCCTCGCTCCCGCCATGTCCGCAGGCCATCCGCGCCTGCAGCACTCCTCAGGTCAACGCCACCGACACCCCCTCATCCGCAAACCGCTTCGCAGCCCTGAGCAGATAGCTCACGGCATAAAGAATGGGGTCGTCGGCCTCATCGCCATTGAGATGCTCCACCACCTCAATGGCATAGCCCAGGTTCACCGCCGTGTCGTGCAGCAGGCCCACCAACTCCTTGTCCTCAGGCTCCAGCGACTGCGCCTGATCGGCCTTCACGTAGTAGATGCGCAGCAGATCGCGGCACACGCAATTGATGGCCGTGACCTTGTGGCGAGCGTGCAGGTCCAGCACATCCAGCGCGGCGCCCATGTGCAGGACGGCGTCTATGGCGAGGTCTTCGAGTTTGGGTGGGGGTGTGGTGGCGGGGGTTGGCTGGGGCATTGGGGATCTTGTCGAGCAGGTTTAGGTCCCCCTGGTTCACAGGACGTGGAGGGGAGCCAGGCAGCAAAGCTTGGAGCTTTGCCAAGCCGTTGTCTGCCACCTGTAGTTGGAAATTTGTAAAGCTGAAGAGAGACCCTTCGTAGAAGGCTGACACACTACCAAGCCGTCTTTCTGCAAGACTTGCAAGGTTGTGGGATTGCACCAGGGGATCGGTCTAACGATGTGCGTAGCGAGTTGAGGTGCGACAGCAGAATTCAACAAGAGACTTCTGCCGACCAAGAGCAAAACTTTACGGCTCGGACACGATCGGCTAGAAGCCTACTGCAGGAAACAACTACCTCGGGCGCCATCTCACCATATGCCCAACTGAGACTCTGAGCATGTACAGCCAGACTATCGGCGTTCACCTCAAATCCCCATATCGCATATAGATCCCAAGGATGTTTCAGCGCGGCACGTCGTACGCATGAAACTCAATGGGGCGCACCATTCTGGCCCTAACTAGCCTTAGGATGGCTAGAACAATGTTTGTCCGTTGATGCGGAGATCGCCGATTGCCTTCAACGCATTGCGGTAGATCCAAGTGGCCTTAGCGACTCCGACGGCGCACCCAGGCGCTGCTGCGTGCGGATCGAAAGTCGGCAAGACGTCAGCCATCCAAGAGCAGGCATTTAAAATGCTCTCGCTAACATCCTAATCAGAAATTGGTAATGAAATACCATTATCAATAATCAACGCCCAGAAGACATTACATGAATCTGTGCACTTAGTACCCAGTAATTCCCCCAATAGCCAGAGATAAAAAATACCCAATACTAATCAATCGTTATTAACAATCGCAAAGCAATACCATAAGGAGGAGAGCATGGACATCATAGTAACTGACGTAACAAACATGAAAGGCGGACACGTTTGCATTGCTGGCATCGATCCAATGACCGGTATATGTGTGCGTCCGCAGAAAATGGTGAATGGAAATAGATACTTAACCTATACTGAGGCGAAAGCAAGCAATGTGCAGCCCGGCTCAATCGTAAGGGGTGATTTTCGACCCACCAACAATCCTCCGAATACTCCACATATAGAAGACTTCTTTTTCTCGAATTTTAGCGTTGTAGGGGTGGCATCTGCAAACGATTTTTTCAATGTTCTTGAGTCTTCATCCAAATCAACCATTAAATCCGCATTCGGCCAAGCGACAAATAAAAAATGGTTTCCGGAGGATTGTCCACCAAAATGCTCTATTGCAACTTTAAAATTGAATCAAGTTCATGCACAGTTGCGATTTACGATTGACCATCGTGATGGGCAGCAAGTGCTCAAGGGACATATTTCAGATGCCGAAGGGATTCAGCTTCAATATCTCCCAATAAAAGATAGGCGCCTAGAAGATCACACTAAAGATATATTAAATGGAGACTATGGCGCAAATAAGCTTAAGCTTTTTTTTGCTGCGCAACAGCAGGTATATCTTCGCTTAGGGATTGGTCGAGCGTGGGCACCACAAGGGGAAACTCCCAAGCACTGGCTTCAGATTAATGGCATCTATTCATTTCCTTCGTACAAGCCCGAACTGTCTTCATATGTCTAAGAATATCTTTACCATCGGATTTACGCAGAAGCCAGCCGAGGACTTCTTCTCAATTTTGAAAAAAAATGGAGTAAACCGCCTAATAGATACTAGATTAAATAATACAGGTCAACTTGCTGGATTCAGCAAGAGAGATGATCTTAGATATTTCTGCAAAGCTATCGCCAATATTTCATATATCCATTGGGAGGATTCAGCCCCCGAAGAAAATTCGCTTAAAGCCTTTAAGAGTAAAGCTATAACTTGGGAAGTTTATGCCAATGAGTATCTTTCCACTATACAAAAAAGAAGAGTTGAGTTATCATCAAAGTCTTTGCTTGGAGACCACGGGTGCTTGCTATGTAGTGAAGCAAAGCCGCATTTTTGCCACAGAAGTCTGTTGGCAAAATATCTAACAGAAAAAGGTCATGCCGAGTACAAAATTATTCATTTATAGCCTATGAATATTTTATTTGCCGCTTCGCCAAGTATTAGAAATTTTGCTATTTCAAAATGCCTAGATTCTTTGGGAAATAGAGTTTCTGGGCACGAATACTCATTCTTGAGTGGAAACATCAGTCTTCGTGAAGAGTTACTGTCTCGCTGGCCCGACGCCACTGAGGTTACGATAAAAGATAGCTTAGATACGCGTCAAAAGCTGAATACTGCGGCGCATCTTATCCTAATGTGGGATGGTGAGGATTTTACAGACCTGCTTTTTGAGGCGCGATACAATAAGATTCCAACAAAGCTCTTTGCCTGCAAAGTCACAAAAATAGTAAATAAAAATTCAACTGAAGACTATGATATATATATAGGCCGTGGCACTTTGTGGGGAAATCCATTTGTTATATCCAGAGAAGAGGATGGACCCGACAGAGAAGACGTTATTGAACAATACAGGAAATACTTTAAAGAAAAGTTGGATACAGACTTAGCTTTTAAAAAGGGAATTCTCGGATTAAGGGGTTTACGTCTAGCTTGCCACTGCAAGCCAGAAGCTTGCCACGGAGATGTAATTGCTGCATACCTAGATGGCCCTGAATCGTTCAAAGACGAAAAAGATCTTGCGAAGTGAGGCAAATCATCTCGCAACAAAATAGAACCGAATCATATAAAGGCTCTGCCAGTTGACAATCGTAATAAGCAGCATACCAAGGTTCTCAGCAGAGCGGTAAACCCAATTTTTTCCAAAAGCAGCTATAGATTTTCTTAGCTTTGTGATTCATGACCGTGAATCCTAGCCTCGGGCGTCGCAACAATTTTTTCTTCACTTAGCCCACTGTCTTAACACGGTCCAATAACGTTTTTGAGACTCATCGGGCCATTGCACCCAAAATTACTCTGCAAGCTCGCGACCGACCTCTAGAGCGTGTTATCAACTTTGTTCGCTATGATAGGTAGTCCAAGTAGAGTGCGGCAATGCCCCGTAAGCCTTACCCAACCAATGTCAGCGATGAAGAATAGAGTTTTTCTGCACCCCGCCTCATCTTGATGGACTTGTACGTCCCACAGCGTGAGCATGATTTGCGCTAAGTATTCAATATTCTACGCTAGCAGGTTCGAACAGGCGCACCTCGGCGGCGGCTGCCCAATGATCTGCTCCCGTGGGAGGAATCATACTAACAAATTCGGTGTTGACTCGATCAGGTCGTGAAGCATTTAAATGCTATTAACAGCCGTTATTTACCAGACATGAAGGAAAGAACAGATATATTATTCTACATAAATAAAATAAATCACTGTTTCGATGATGGACCCGTACCCAGCAACGAGTTATTTGAGACTTACGGTTGGCGTTCGGTCTCTGCGGTAATCTTCAACAACGTAAGCATTGTTTTTCGGGCTAGCAGTAGTTCTCCACAGTTTCTTCGAGATAATCTTGGAAATGTTCGACTTAGGAGTGAACCTCTTTAAATATTTTTCTATCCGCGACCAGTGATGATCCCCCGAAACAATGACTCTAGCTTCCCTAGAAAAAGCTGCCAACGAGCAATATAGGCCTTTGATTTCACTCATCAACGATCCAATCGAGTAGTTCTGCCGCTGCCAATACGACTGCAAACGGTATTCTTAATTTATAGAAATGAATTCTAGTCATTGAGTGTTATTAATGCAGAAATTGGCACTAGAACACGCCAACCTTTTTTGTCGTGCAATGTCGACTTGCAGACAACTTGAACTCTTTTTCCTAAAACTTCACTGTCTGAGGATGCCCAGTCCGATTCAAGTGGAACAGCGCACTGTTCAACTATTATTTTTGGATTTATTCGAACAGCAGTGAATTGCGTTCTCTTCTGCCTGTTTTCCTCTATCAAGAATTCATCTGCAGATCTCTTTACTTCTTTTAAATCTTGGATTAGTGGTGAATTCTTCTCACCAGCAGACGTGATGCCAGAAATCATGAGCCCCACCAACATAAAGAAGATTTTCATCATTGTCTTTGCACAGTTGATTTACGGTGGTGTCAAATATGAAGTGCAACACCTGAACCTCAGGTAACTTGCACGAATGACTTCACCATACACACACTTGCAGCAAGAAGATCGCCTGACCTTGGCATCCCTGGTGCGGCAGAGCTTGGGTGCAGCCTTCAAAGACCTCGCCACGCAATCGTCCGGTGACAGATACCGCTGGCAGTGTTGCTCCGTGTACAGGCCAGAGGAAACGGAATGAGCACCTCTTGGAACCTCCTCGCACGAGCCGGCCTGGCCAGCCACTCACAGCTATGATCCCTAAAGCAAAATCGCCGCCTCACCCAGCGGCGATCTGACCCCCTACCCCACCCGAAACCGCGCTCCATCCCCCCATGATCCAGGAGTCTGAAGAGATTGCCCTGCTTCGCGAGGAAAACGCCCGGCTGCGGGCGCAGCTGGCGATTGCCACGGCGGGCCATGCCAGCGCCGTACAGGGCGCGGGCGCCAGCGATCAGGACCCGTTTGATGCACAGGTGGAAGACCAGAAGACGCTGTTCTCGGTTTTCATCGAGCATCTGCCTATAGGTCTGTGCCTGGTGAGCCGGGGTGGGCAGGTGCTGATGTCCAATCCGGCCTAGCGCCATTTCCTGCCGGAAAGCCTTCCACCACCGCTTGTGGCGCCCGAGGAAGACCGGGGGTGCTGGCGCAGTTGGGACCAGGAAGGCAAGCCTATCCCCAGGGGCCAGTTTGTGGGCGCCAGGGCTGCACGTGGCGAGCTGGTTCGGCGCGGCGACTACCGAGCTGGACGAACCGCCCTGGATCGCCGTGGCCCCGTTGTCTTGCCTATGCCATGCAGTCGCAGTCGTTCAGGGAGCGCCGTATTCGCTCAGCTTCTTGCTGAACCCAAAGGTCCACAGTCGCTGCGTGCGATCGTTGACGTCATTGGTGGTAAAGCGCAGGCTCGCCGCGCCCTTGGCGCATTGACCGTCGTGCACGATCTTGCCTTCGGCGTCCACCATGCATTTGGTGACGTCCGAGCCTTCGATTTCCTTGCCGCTGGCGTCCAGCACGGCCAGCGAAACACCGAAGTCGGTGTCGTTGGTCAGCGCCAGCGTGTAGTCATCGACCAGTGCCAGGCCTTCGGCCTTCTCGGCCACCCAGCCGGTGGCGTTCAGGTTGAAGAGCCGGGTCTTCTTGAGCGTCACGACCTTGGAATAGTCTGAGCCATTGACCGGCTTGCCAGTCAGGCTGCTCTTTTCCAGGTCGGAGCCCAGCGCGGTGATGTCGGTGGCGTTGGCCGGAAACTCGATCAGAACCAGGTCGTTGAAGACTTTTTTGTCCTTGCCCGTGCCTTGCTCGATGGCGATGAATTTCCCCTTGCCCAGTGAGACCACATCACCCAGCTTGGCATTGCCGGTCTTGCCTTGGTTGTACCAGCGGCTGTCCACGGGCAAGGCAAACAGGCGGGTTTTCTCGGTGGTCGGGTCAAACTCCACCCAGCGCACAAAGCGAGCGTAGTCGCGCACGTTCTCCGACTTGCCTGTGGCGTCGGCAACGGCAGCGGTGGTGTAGTCGGCCTTGCCGTCGTCCAGGGGGCTTTGCAGGAAACCGTGCAGCTTGCCGCTGACCACATCAATGCTCAGCCCCTCCATGCCACGGTTGGCGCGGCGCTTGGCGAGAATGGCCGGCAGATCGGCCGCGCCAGTGCCGGGCCCGTATTTCTTCTGGATGATGCCGGTCGCCGGGTCGATCTTCACGATGAAGGGTCCGTATTCGTCTGACACCCACAGCACATTGCGTGCGGCATCCACCACCACGGATTCTGTGTCCAGGCCGAATTCGCTGTAGCCCTTGGCCTTGCCGGGATAGGTGAAGGAGTCGTCCAGGACTTGCTCGCCCGTGTTGCCTGTGATGCCCCGTGGCTGCACGCGGCCGTTGGCGTTCTGTGTGGCGCTGAATCTGAGCGGCAGGGTGGAGACGAGCCTGGATCCGTCCTTTCCGAGGGCGATCACGCCGATGGACGGAGTGAAGTTGGGCGAGGGAAACACCGTGGAACTGGCAAAGCCCGCGGGATTGGAGCCGTCGGTGATCTGCGTGACCGGGCCGGTGGTCGCGTTCGGGCCGCGATCGGTGATGGCGTAGAACTCCAGCGTGCCGTCGGCACGTCTGCCCTTCAAGGCCAGGCCCGAACCGTAGGCTGGCAGAAAGCCCTTGGGGAAATCGGCCTTGGTGGCGGGGTGTTGGCCTTCGTAGGGGAAATAGAACCTGTCGTCGAACTGGACGTCCTGGCGCGTGACGGTGGCGCGGATGCTGCCGACGCCGGTGGTCTGCGTCACCGTCTCGGAGCCGGCGGCCTGGAGCGGGCGGGTGTCGGCGCAGGCGCTCAGCAAGGCAGCCGCGGCGGAGATCACTGCCATCAGGCAGGAGGAAGAAGTGGGGGGGCGCATGGCGAGTAGGTCTTGAGAAGAAGAGGCAAGCCTGATAGGCAGATAGGCAGATCGGCAGGCCCTGCGTGGCAAGGGCCTGCCCAAGCTTGAAGGCTTCGTTTCTGGAAAAGGCGCTGTGCCGCTCAGAACGAGTGGCTGATGCCCAGATCCACACCGGTCGAGCCGGCGTTGGCCACACCCGCAGGGCCGCCGATCAGGCCGACGCTGGCGCCGTTCTTGTTGTTGACACGCGCCAGCCCTGCGTACAGAGAGGTGCGCTTGGAGAAGTCGTAGACATATCCGATCGAATACTTGTCGGCCTTGCCGCCGCTGCGCGTGAGGGCAGAGGCGTTGCCGCTGAACTTGGCGCTGGCGTACTTGACGCGCAAGCTGCCTGGCCCCATGGGAATGGTTGCGCCCAGGTAGAAACCGTCCACCTTCCCGGAGGTTGCGCCGTTGACGGGCTCCCACTTCAGGCTGTTGTATCCACCATTGAGCAGGAAACTGCCGAAGTTGTACGAGGCGCCCAGCACCAGGTCTTCGAGATCGCTGGTTGCGGCGATGGCGCTGGGCGAAGCCACGGCCGCGGTGCCGTCGATCCTTCCGTAGCCGATACCCACGTTCAGCGGGCCCGAGCGATAGCCCAGGTTGCCGCCTATGTACCTGCGGGCCTTGCTTGCGCCAGAGCCGGAGGCGTTCTCGTCGCCAAAGGAAACCGAGAACTGGCCATAGACACCGCCCAAGTCGCTCGGCAGGAAGTAGCCCACGGCGTTGCTGATGCGCGTGCGGTCGACCACGCCGCTTTGGCTGGCGGCGTTATAGGCAGTCTGGCGGATCGTCTGGAACAGATTGGCCTGCACACCGGTGGTGGTGTCGGGGCCCGCGAAAGCGGTGAAGATGTTGTAGCTGGGGGTGTAGTCGCGACCCAGCCGGATTTCACCCCAGGAATTGTTGCTCAGCCCGATCGTGGAGCGGCGCTCGAAGCCAAGGGAGCCGCTGCTGCCGCCAGTGCCGACATCGGGGTTGAGGCCGCCTTCAAGCCAGAGCTGAGCTCGGTTGCCGCCGCCTAGGTCCTCCGTGCCGCGCAAGCCAAGCAAGCTGGTCTTGCCTTGGCTGGAGTTCAGTGCATTGAGCCTGTTGCTGCCGGACTTGGCAATGGTGACGCCGACGTCCACCACACCAAAAATGGTGACGGAAGATTGTGCCAAGGCCAAGCTGGAAGAAGAGGCGAAGAATGTGCCCATCGCGAGTCCCAGAATGCGCGAGCACGTTTTTTGATTTTTCATTGGCGAGATACGAACTGAACTTATTAATGAGAATGACGGTAGCCTCCTGCCACCGCTGCGGGAACTCTAAGCAACACATAAGTATTCTTCGTGACAGCTGTGCTGTGTGACATGAAAGTCACAGCGGCGGCGGTGCCTGCGGCACGTTTCCTGCAGGGAAGCCCCATCGCCGCCCCCTTCAGCCATGGCCTGCACGACGGGGCAGATCATTCATTGCCGATTTGTTTGATTCATATTCGAGAAATTGGCGGAAATATGCATCCTTTTGCCATTTTCTCAATAAGGTTCTCGACTTCCATATTTTCAACGGCACATTTAGAGCGTTCGTCGACCGATTCATCGGTCATTGGGGACCCAAATTCAGCCCATTGCACGGCCAGTTCAACCCAATAGTCCTTGGAAGGCCGAAAGCTCACAAGAATTGCCGCACCGAGGACTGCAGCCTCAACATCGGTCGTACCAGCAGTCACAGCTATGATCCCCAGGCAGCATCGCCGTCCCCGCCAGCGGCGAGCTGCCCCCTCTCCTCCACCCAACGCCCCGCCCCATCCCCCCATGATCCAAGCGTCTGACGAGATTGCCCTGCTTCGGGCTGAAAACGCCCGGCTGCGGGCGCAGCTGGCGATTGCAACGGCGGGCCATGCCAGCGCCGTGCAGGGCGCGGGCACCAGCGATAAGGACCCGTTCGATGCACAGGTGGCGGACCAGAAGACGCTGTTTTCGGATTTCATCGAGCATCTGCCGATAGGCCTGTGCCTGGTGAGCAAGGGCGGCAAGGTGCTGATGTCCAACCCGGCCTACCGCCATTTCCTGCCGGAGACCCCCATCCCTTCGCTGCTGTCGGCCGAGGAAGACCGGGGGCGCTGGCGCAGTTGGGACAAGGATGGCAAGCCCGTCCCCCGCGACCAGTTTGTGGCCGCCCGCGCGTTCCGCGGGGAGCTGGTGGTGCCGGGTGTTGACTGTGTCTATGACACGCCCCAGGGGCTCGAGGTATGGACGCGCGTGTTCGGGGTGCCGCTGCGCAATGCAGACAAGGAAGTCGTGGCCACGGCCATCGCCATTCTGGACATCGATGCGGAACGGCGGGCGCTGGACCTGTTGCGCCAGAGCGAGGAACGGCTGGATGCGCTGGTGCGGTCCTCGTCGGAAGTGCGCTACTCCATCAGTGCGGACTGGAGCGAGCTGCACCAGCTGGCAGGCGGCGGGTTCATCCCCGACACGCAAGCGTCCAACACGAACTGGCTGGAAGACTACATCCCCCCGGAGGACCGCGACCTGGTGCGCGCGGAGATTGCGCGGGCCATCCGCACGAAGACGGACTATGTGATCGAGCACCGGGTGAACCGGGTCGATGGCAGCGTGGGCTGGGCGTTCTCGCGCGCCGTGCCGCTGTTCGATGCCGCAGGTGCCATCACCGGCTGGCTGGGAGCGGCCTCCGACATCACCGAGCGCAAGCAGGCCCAGGCCGCGCTGGAGCGCTTGAATGCCACGCTGGAGGAACAGGTGGCAGAGCGCACGGCCGACCGCAACGCGCTGTGGCAGCTGTCATCCGACATCATGATGCGCTGCACGTTCGAGGGCATCATCACTGCGGTCAACCCGGCCTGGACCGAGGTATTGGGCTGGCGTGAAGACGAGCTGCTGGGCACGACGCTTTTTCATCTTATCCATCCAGAGGATCTGGCGCGCACCATCCAGGACACGCAGGAGCTGGCCACAGGCATGGCGCATGCCCGATTTGACAACCGGTATCGCCATCGGGACGGGAGCTATCGCTGGATCTCCTGGTCCACGCGTTCGGCGGCAGGCCGCATCAACGCCGTGGGCCGCGACATCACCTCCGAAATGGCCAAGGCCGAAGCGCTGGCCAAGGTGCAGGAGCAACTGCGCCAGTCGCAGAAGATGGAGGCCGTGGGCCAGCTGACGGGCGGCCTTGCGCACGACTTCAACAACCTTCTGGCGGCCGTCATGGGCAATCTGGAGCTGCTGCAGCGGATGCTGGCGCGCGGCCAGGTGGACAACCTCACGCGCTTCATCCATGGAGCGCAGGGGGCGGTGCGGCGCGCCGCCACGCTCACGCAGCGGCTGCTTGCGTTCTCCCGCCGGCAGATCCTGGACTCCAAGCCCACCGATATGGCCGCGCTCCTGGCCGATTGGGAGGACCTGCTGCGCAGGACGGTGGGCGCCAGCGTGGACATCGACATCGTGCCGGCAGCCCATCTGTGGCATGCGCAAATCGATGGAACGCAGCTGGAGAACGCCATCCTGAACCTGTGCATCAACGCCCGCGATGCCATGCCAGAAGGCGGCCGGCTGACCATCAGGACAGCCAATATCGAGCTTGAAGAGGCGGCAGCCCGGGAGTGGGATCTTCCGCCGGGCGGCTATGTGTCGCTGTGCGTCACCGACACGGGTACAGGAATGTCGGAGCAGACCATTGCGCGCGCCTTCGAGCCGTTCTACACCACCAAGCCGGTGGGCCATGGAACAGGGTTGGGGCTGTCGATGATCTACGGCTTCGCGCGGCAATCGGGAGGAGCGGTCAGGATCTTCTCCCAGCCGGGCCAGGGCACCACGGTCTGCCTGTATCTGCCCAGGTGCGACGCCGCGCCCGTTGCAGAACGCGCGGTCGATGCGGCAAGGCAGGTGGTGGTGCCTGCCCAAAGGACCTTGCTGGTCGTGGATGACGAAGCCCCGATCCGCCATCTCATCGACGAGGCGCTTGTCGACCTGGGCTACACGGTGCTTGCCGTGGCCGATGCCGCCGCCGCGCTGCAGGTACTGCGTGCCGGAACCCGGGTGGACATGCTGATCACGGACATGAGGCTTCGCGGCGGAATGAACGGCAAGCAGCTTGCCGACGAGGCTCGCCTGGCCCGCTCCGACCTGCCGGTGCTCTTCATCACCGGGTTCACCGAGGCATCTCCGCTCAGCCAGGAAAACCTGCACCCCGGGACGCAGCTTCTGACCAAGCCGTTCACATTGGATGCGCTGGCGCTCAAGGTGGCGGAGATTCTGGGCAGTACAGACGCTGTGCCGTCGGACTGAGTTGTGCGGCTGGCGCCGTGGTGACCCGCAGATTCCGGGCGCCTGTCTCGCAGCTCAAACCCGGCTATATCGCATCTCCCTCGGCCCTCGTAGTGGCTATGTGGGCAGACTCGATCGCCGACGACAAAGGGGCACTGCCAAAGCGGCAAGAGCACTCGGATGCACGGCACCAGGAACTTACGGATTCATCAAGCTTGCGAATCAGCGCAAGCCTTGCTCATCAGGCCATCCGAATGCGTGTGTTTAGACCTTTGATCGTCAATTCACGTCAATTCCTAGGAAGTATCTTATTTTTAAGAACAAACAGAAAACGACAGCAGTCTGCACTTGATCTGAAAATTCGAAAGAACTTAGACTAATAGCGCCACTCACTGCCATGTAGCAGCAAAGGCTATTAACATTTCAGCACAGAGGGAACTATGCTAAGTAAAATTCTCACCGGATCCATACTTGTTCTCGGTTCAATATCTTCAATGGCTCAAGATTTTTTGATAGGGAATGAGGAAATTGAAAAGAACGGCATGCCAATGGTCGCCAGAAGTATTTCTGGCAGCATGGCTGGAATGAATGGTACTGTGACCATAAATCTAGTCAAGCTATCAAATGGATCGTATCTCTACGAAACCACCAATCAAAATGATGAAGCAATTGAATTCAACAAGAGGTTGTGTGAAATGTACGGAGACAAAAATCCAGAATCTCCTGGAAAAATGGTAATTGGTAGCGATGAAAGGAATATACCCCTTCATTGTGAACCAGCTTCCCCTCAAAAGGAAATGTCATTTAAGCAACATTCCAACTACTATTACATGCCCGGTGGCCAATGGGACTACAGACCTGTTCTATCTCTAAGCTACGACCCTTACCCACGTGCTGGTTCATATACAAGAGTATCTGCAAGTGCAGGAGTTGAATTTTCTGTCGCGAGAGGTGGCGATCTTTCACTCGCCGTTGGAGTTCGAAGAATTCCAAATTGCTATAATAATGGTTTCACCATGGCTGGTAGCATTCCAGTAGCAAATTTGCAAGTCGCAGTTCTGTGCTACATGTACCCCCATTTGGCCGGCACAGGGGGAAAGGCCGTTTCTGCTCGAGCAGTTTCGGAAAGCAAATACTCGGCCAGTGAGAATGGGATAATGGAAATCTATTGAAGCAATAATAAACCAAGTGTATGACACCAGGAAGCCATGGTGCCTTCTTCAGCCTAAAACAGAAGAAATTACCATGGCAACCCGTCTTTGATGATGGTGCCCGCACAATGCCGCACATCCGCGCATAACTCCAGCCAGCATCCGGCTCTCAACGGCCTTGGCCGATTACTTCACAGGCCGCTGATATGAAAAAACCATGTCAAGATATAGTTTTTTGCGCAGTTTGTTGGCTGGCGCAGTCTTGCTGATCACCGCATGCGGGGACGCAAAAAACGCAACCGCTTGCGAAAACCATGACCTTAATCTGGTTCGGACGAATGTACTGAAAAAACTGAAAGAGAAGTTTCCTCAGTACGCATTCGACATCACCAAGGTGACGTTTTCTCCGGGAGAAAAAGTGCCTTTTTGGCACGTGGAGGCCATCAACCAATCGAATGGTAAGGAGCTGGTGGTTTTCGCCATGCACTACTGCGAAGGGTCTGTAGAGGTGACAGCCCTCAACCCCTACCACCCTTGACGGCGGTGGAGGCCATCGCCCTCACCCTCTCAATGAAAGCCTGCAGCACCGCCGCAGGCTGGTCCGCCCGCCAGGCCATGACAGCGGGCGTCATGGCCTGCTGCGGACCGCGCAGCGGCACGAACACCACGCCGTTCATGCCCACGCGCTGCATGCAGCTGGGCACCAGGGCCACGCCTTGCTCTGCCGAGACCAGGGCCATGACGGTGAGCCACTGGCGCGCGGCGTGGCGGGTGTAGGGGTGGATGCCGGCCTGCTGCAGGCAGGCGATGACGTTGTCGTAGTTGGCCGGAGCCACTTCGCGGGCGAACATGACGAAGGTGTCGCGGGCCAGTTCGCGCAGGTCGATGGCGGGCTGCTGCGCCAGCGCATGCGTGGCGGGCAGGCAGCAGACAAAGGGTTCCTCGCCAATCGACAGGGTCTGCAGGCCGTCTGGCGGGGTGCCTATGTTGAGAAAGCCGCAGTCGATCTGGCCGCTGGCAATGGCCTGCAGTTGCTCGCGCGTGGACATTTCATGCAGGCAGACTTCGACCAGGGGGCGTTCTGCGCGGAAGGCGCGGCAGAAGTCGGGCACCTGGCGGTAGACCATGGAGCCGGTGATGCCCACGTCCAGCCGGCCCTGCATGCCTTCGGCCACGCCGCGCACCACGTCGGCCGCATGCTGCAGCTGGGCGAGCACCTTGCGTGCCTCGACCAGGAAGGCCTCGCCCGCAGGGGTGAGGCGCACGTTCTTGGCGTCGCGGTCCATGAGGCTGGCGCCCAGGTCCTGCTCCAGGGTCTTGAGCGCCATGCTCAGCGGCGGCTGGGTGATGCACAGCCGCTGGGCCGCGCGGCCGAAGTGACGTTCCTCGGCCAGGGCGACGAAATAGCGCAGCAGATGGGTCTTCATGAGAGGCGGCGGATGGGGAGCAAGCGAGATGGCATCTTGCACCATGGCTACCTCTGAAATACAGATTGATAAATCATGGGACTTCAGATGGTTCGCAGCCACAAAACCCGCGCACCTCAACTTTGAGACACCGAGGAAGGGCCGCCCCGCACCGAGGGTGTCGTCCCCCTCCGCGCAGCGAGAAGGGGGAAGGCGCGAAGCGACTCAGGGGGTCAATACGATTTAGGCAAGCCCAATACCTTTTCGGCGATGAAGCACATGATCAATTGGGGGCTGACGGGCGCCAGGCGCGGGATCCAGGATTCGCGCATGTAGCGCTCCACGTGGTATTCCTTGGCGTAGCCCATGCCGCCGTGCGTGAAGATGGCGGTTTCGCAGGCCTTGGCGCAGGCTTCTGCCGCCAGGTACTTGGCGGCGTTGGCCTCGGCGCCGCAGGGCAGCCCCCTGTCGTAGAGGAAGGCGGCCTTTTGCACCATGAGGTGGGCCGCCTCAAGCCCCATCCAGGCCTGGGCCAGCGGGTGCTGTATGCCCTGGTTCTGGCCGATGGGGCGGTCGAAGACCACGCGCTCCTTGGCGTACTGGGTGGCGCGCACCAGAGCGGCGCGGCCCAGGCCCACGGCCTCGGCGGCGATGAGGATGCGCTCGGGGTTGAGGCCGTGCAGGATGTACGAGAAGCCCTTGCCCTCTTCGCCGATGCGGTCCTCGGCGGGGATGCGCAGGCCGTCGATGAACAGCTGGTTGGTGTCCACGCATTTGCGGCCCAGCTTGTCGATCTCGCGCACCTCGATGCGTTCGCGGTCCAGGTCGGTGTAGAACAGGCTCAGCCCTTCCGTGCCCTTGCACTCTTCCACGGGCTTGGTGCGCACCAGCAGCAGGATCTTGTTGGCAACCTGGGCGGTGGAGATGAAGACTTTCTGGCCATGGACCACGTAGACGTCGCCATCACGCACGGCGCGTGTCTGCAGCTTGAGGGTGTTGAGGCCCGCATTGGGCTCGGTGACGCCGAAGCAGGCCTTGTCCGTGCCCGCGATCAGCGGGGGCAGCCAGCGGCGCTTTTGCTCATCACTGCCGAAGACCACGGCCGGGTGCAGGCCGAAGATGTTCATGTGCACGGCCGACGCGCCCGACAGGCCTGCGCCCGTGGCCGAGATGGTGTGCATCATCAGCGCCGCCTCGCTGATGCCCAGGCCCGCGCCGCCGAATTCTTCAGGCATGGCAATGCCCAGCCAGCCCGCGTCGGCCAGGGCCTTGTGGAAGTCGTGCGGGAAGCCGCCTTCGTGGTCCTTGCGCAGCCAGTAGTCGGCGTCAAAGGGGGCGCAGGCGCGCTCGGCGGCGTCGCGTATCTGTTCCTGTTCTTCGTTCCACAGAAAGTCCATGGTGTGTTCTCCGTTGCTTGTTGCTGTTCGCTTGTCGTGTCTGTGGGGTGACGGGGCTCAGGCTGCCGGCCGGCGCACGCGCTCGGGGTTCTCGCCGTAGGGCGGGCTGTAGAAGACCAGCAGGCGCACGGGCTCGGCGCTGGTCACGCGGAAGATGTGCATGCAGTCCTCGGGGAAGAAGCAGGTGTCGCCGGGCTGCATGGCAAAGCGTTCCTTGCCGTCCGGGGTGTCGATTTCCACCTCGGCCGTGCCGGCCAGCAGGTAGCAGGCCTGCTCCATGCCGGGGTGGGCATGGGGCAGCGCACCACCGCCCTGCTCCAGCGTGCCCAGCACCAGCTCCATGTGGCGCGCGCCCACGTTGGCGGCGCTGACCAGGCGCCGGTTGACGGTGCCGTGGTGGTTGGCGGGGCTGTAGCCGGGCACGTCCTGTTCACGGATCAGATAGCGGGGCATGGGCGGTTTCCTTCTGTTTGTGTTTGTGCTTGTGTTTGTGGTGGGGCGTCTTGCAGCGCGGCAGCCTGGCTGCAGGCGCGGCTGGCCTGCAGGGCGGCCAGTTCGGCCTCGGTCAGGCCCGCGTCGCGCAGCACCTGCAGGGTGTGTTCGCCCAGGCGTGGCGCGGGGGCGGCGCGTTCCGCGGGCGGCGTGGCGCTCCAGCGCGTGGGGCTGGCAGTGGTGCGCAGCCGGCCCTCGCTGGGGTGGTCTATCCCGTGCACGAAGCCGGTGGCCTGGTGCTGGGGGTCGGCGATCAGGTCCTCGGGCGAAGCCATGGGCATGTTGGGCACATCGGCCGCGTCCAGCAGCGTGCGCCATTCGGCGGTGGTGCGCCCGGCCATCAGCCGCGAGACTTCGGCATAGACGGCATCGATGTGCAGGGCGCGCTGGCTGTGGGTGGCGAAGATGGGCTCGGCCATGCGCTCGGGCTGGCCTATGGCGTTGAAGAAGCTGTGCCAGTGCTTGTCGTTGTAGATGAGAACGCACAGGTGGCCGTCGCTGGTTCGATAGGGCCTGCGGTGGGCCGTGAGCAGGCGCGCATAGCCGGGGCCGCCCAGTTGCGGCTCGAACGACAGGCCCGCCATATGGTCGCCCAGGATGAACTGGGTCATGGCCTCGAACATGGGCACGACCACGGCCTGGCCCTTGCCGGTCTTCTCGCGCGCATAGAGGGCGGCCGTGACGGCATAGACCGCGTGCAGGCCGGTGACGCGGTCGCCCAGGGTCATGGGGGCATAGGCCGGCTCGCCGCCGCCGTATTGCTGCGCCAGCCAGGGCACGCCGGTGGCGCCCTGGATGAGGTCGTCATAGGCGGGCCGGGCCGCGTAGGGGCCGCGCTGGTCGAAGCCGCAGCAGCTCACGTGGATGATGCGCGGGTTGCGCGCTGCCACGTCCTCGTAGGCCAGGCCCAGGCGCGCCATGGCCTGGGGCCGCACGTTGCTGACCAGCACGTCGCAGCCTTCGGCCAGGCGCAGCAGGGCCTCGCGCGCGGCGCCCTGCTTGAGGTCCAGCACCACGGAGCGCTTGCCGTGGTTGGCCTGCAGGAAGATGTGGCCCATGGCGGGGTTGCGCATGGGGCCGACGTGGCGCATGTTGTCGCCCTCGGGCGATTCGACCTTGATCACCTCGGCCCCCAGGCCCGCAAGGATCTGGGTGGCAAAGGGCCCCATGACCACCGAGGTCATGTCCAGCACCTTCACCCCGGCAAGAGGGCCTTGCTGTCCCTGCTGCTCCTGCTGTCCCTGCTGCGCTTCTTGCATGCCGGTCTCCCTCACTGCGCCTCGATGCCGGCCTGCTTGACCAGTTGCCCCCAGCGGGCCATCTGGTCCTTCACATAGGTGGCGAACTCGGCAGGCGTGGCCGTGGGCCAGACCTCGAAGCCGACCTGGGCCAGCTGCTCCTGCACGGCCTTGTCCTTGAGGATGGCCTGCAGCTCGGTGTTCAGCCGCTCGGTGATCTCGGCCGGCATGCCGGCCGGGCCGAAGATGCCGTTCCAGGAGGTGATATCGAAGCCCGGCAGCGTCTTGCCGATGGCCGGCACATTGGGCAGCAGGGTGGAGCCCTTGGCCGCCGTGACGGCCAGGGTGCGCACGCGGTCGATCTTGATCGTGCCCCAGGCCGAGCCCAGGTCGGCCACGTAGACCTGGATCTGGTTGCCCATGAGGTCGGTCAGCGCCTGCGGGCTGGACTTGTACGGCACCGAGGTGATCTGGGTGTGCGTGACGTACTTGAAGGTTTCCGAGGCGACCAGCGAGGTGCTGTTGGGCGTGCCGTAGGACAGGCGGTCGGGATTCGCCTTGGCGTAGTCGATGAGTTCCTGCACGGTCTTGGCCGGAACGGAGGGGTGGACCAGCAGCGCAAACGGCAGCTCGCCCACGCGCGCCACGGGCGTGAAATCCTTGACGGGGTCGTACTTCAGGCCCTTGACCAGCCAGGGGTTGGCCGAGTGCGAGGTGTTGGTGGTCATGAACAGCGTGTAGCCGTCCGGCTTGGCCTTGGCCACATGGTTGGCGGCAATCTGGGCATTGGCGCCGGCCTTGTTGTCCACGATCACGGGCTGCTTGAGCCGCTCGCCCAGCCGGGTGGCCACCAGGCGCGCCACGGCGTCCGTGCCGCTGCCGGCCGCGAACGGCACGACCAGGGTGATGGGATTGGAGGGGTAACCACCCTGCGCCGACACGGAGGGCGCGGCCACGGCCGCAATGGTGCTGATAGCGCCAAGGGCCAGGGCCCTGCGCAACGGGGAATGCTTCATTTGCTTGTCTCCTGTTTCCTATCCTGTTTTCCTATGGAAGGCGGCGCTGTGTGTCCAGCGCTCGCCGCCATGGTGCGGGCGTCAATGATTCAAGTCCAATTCTTTAAAACCAAGCAAGGATTCGATTTATGAATCATTGAATCCTGCGTCAGGCTCCATGTCCCGCCTCTTGCGCAAGGACCGCATCAGTGCGAGGCTGGCAGCCCTGCACGACACCACGCCAAGGAGTTCCGCATGTCACACACCGTCCACACCATCCGGCTGCACCGCGTCCTCAAGGCGCCGCCGCAGCGCGTGTACCAGGCCTTCACCACGGCCGCTGCCCTGGCCAAATGGCTGCCGCCCCACGGCTACATCTGCGAGGTGCCCGAGTTCGACGCCCGGGTCGGCGGGCGCTACCGCATGGCCTTCGTCAATCTGTCCACGGGCGGGCGCAGCGGCTTCGGCGGGGAGTTCCTGGACCTGGAGCCTGGCCGGCTGGTTCGCCATACCGACCGCTTCGACGACCCGCAGCTGCCCGGCGAGATGATCACCACCATCACGCTGCGCGAGGTGTTCTGCGGCACTGAAATGGATGTGACCCAGGAAGGCGTGCCCGCCGTCATTCCCGCCGAGGCCTGTCACCTGGGCTGGCAGGAGTCGCTGCAGTTGCTGACCCTGCTGGTGGAGGCCAGCGTGCCGGGCTGAGACCCTGCACAAGCCCCTGCTGTCACACAGCTGCGGTTGATGGATTGCGGTGCTTCGGAGGACAATGGCAGTATTGCCCGCCAACGCCCGGAGGTCCGCCATGGCCACCCCCTTTGCACTGACCGCTCAAGCCATCGATGTCCTGCCGTTTGGTGCGCGGCTGGCGGGCGCCCGGACCTGCGCCCTGTTCAAGTCCCAGGACATGGAGGTCATCCGCGTGGTGCTGCGCGCCAGCCAGTCGCTGCCGCCGCACAAGGTGCCGGGCAGCGTCAGCCTGCACTGCCTGGAAGGCGAGCTGGAGGTGATGCTCGGCGAAAGCCGCCAGTCCCTGCAGGCCGGCCAACTGATGCACCTGCCGGCCAACATGGCGCATGCGGTACGCGCCATCGAAGACACCTCCGCTCTGGTCACCATCGTTCTGTGCAGCTGAACGGCTGATGCGGAACATGCAGCCATTCGCGCGCGGCCTGCCCGCGTGCGAATGCCTGTGCCTGCGCCTCATTTGCGATTCATTCTCATTACCAAATCTATAATCACGCCTTTCTCGTTAGCTCACGCCATGGACGCAGCCGCCGCCGGCCCTTCGCAATGCATGACGAGCCCCGTGATTGCATTCGTTGAATGGACGCTCCATGGACGCGCAGATTTCCCAGTCCGCCAAGGCGGCAACCAGCGTGGAAAGCCTGTACCACAGCCACCAAAATTGGCTGCAGGGCTGGTTGCGGCGCCGGTTGGGCGACTCCTTCGACGCGGCCGACATGGCGCAGGACGTGTTCATGCGCCTGCTCACCCGCCAACCCGGCCCTGACGCAACCGGCCTGCGCCAGCCCCGCGCCTACCTGAGCACCATTGCCCATGGCCTGCTGGTGGACCACTGGCGCCGCCGCGAGCTGGAGCGCGCCTGGCTGGAAACCCTGGCCCTCATGCCCGAGGCGCAGGCCCCCTCGCCGGAAAGCCGGCTGATCTTCCTGGAAACCCTGGTCGCCATAGACCGCATGCTGGATGCCTTGAAGCCCCGCGTGCGCAGCGCCTTTCTGTGGGCGCAGCTGGAAGGACTCACCTGCCCGCAGATCGCCGAACGACTGGGCGTGTCCCTGGCCACGGCCGAGCGCTACATCGCCACGGCCCTGCGCCACTGCTACGCACTGCGCTTCGGGGCATGAGCAGCGATCTTTCGCCCGGCCTGATCGACGAAGCCATCCAGTGGTCCGTACGGCTGGACTTCAACACGCCCAGCCCCGCCACACGGCAGGCCTTCGAGCAATGGCTGCATGCGCAGCCCGCCCACGCCCTGGCCTGGGATCGGGTGCAATCACTGAGGACCGACTTTGGCCGCATGCCGCAACGCCTGGCACTGGACACGCTGGATGCAGCGCAGCGCCTGCGCCAGTCCCGCAGCGTCTCGCGCCGCCGCGCCCTCAAGCTGCTGTCCTTGTCCGGAATCGCCACGGCAACGGGCTGGATGGCCTACAGCCACACACCTTGGCAGCGCCTGCTGGCCAGCGCCAGCACCTCGGTGGGCGAGCAGCGCACCGTCAGGCTGGACGATGGCAGCACCATCGTGCTCAACACGGACACGGCCATCCGCACGGAGCTGGACCTGCAGCAGCGCCTGGTAGTGCTCAGCCGTGGGGAAATCCTGGTGACCACGGGCGCCGACGAGACTGCACCCGGCCACCGGCCCTTCAGGGTGCGCACGCCGTTTGGCGATCTGCAGGCGCTGGGCACGCGCTTTGTGGTCAGGCTGCACAAGCATCGGGCCCTTGTCAGCGTGCAGGAAGGCGCCGTACGGCTGACGCCTGCAAAGGCCGCAGACAGCGCCGCACGGCAAACCGCGATGCCCGGCTCGCCGTGGTGGCTGTCGGCCGATGCCAGTACCCCGGCACCTCCCCCGGACTTTGGTGCGGACGACTGGGCAGATGGCGTGATGGCAGGCCGGGCCATCCGCCTGGGTGACCTTCTGGCGGAACTGGGGCGCTACCGCCATGGGCACATCAGTTGCGACGAGCGCGTGGCAGGCCTGCGCCTGTCGGGCACCTTCCATGTGCGCCAGACCGAGCAGGTGCTGCAGCTCATCGCGCAGACGCAGCCCGTGAGCATCAGCCGGCGCACGCGCTGGTGGGTTCATGTGGGGCCGGCATCCGGCCAGTGATTTCCACTTTTTTTCAGAAAAAGTGAGGGGATCCGGATTTTCGTACGGCCTGGGAATGAGTCCTTCAATCCTTTCCCGTATTGCATCCAGGAGAACCCAGCATGTCCCGTCATCACCCGTCCAGGCCCGGTAGCCAACCGCAGTGGCGTCCCCGGCCGCTTGTCACCCTTGTGCAAGCCGCCGTCATCGGCATGGCGATGTCGACCCTCGTGCCTTCAGGCGCAGCATGGGCGCAGACGGCCACAGGCCAGGCCGGAGCGCTCACGCGCGATTTCAGCATTGCAGCAGGTCCGCTCGATGCGGCACTGGATCGCTTCTCGCGCGCAGCGGGCGTCAGCCTGTCCTATGACCCGGCACTGGTGGCGGGCCTGCGCACGGGCGGGCTGACCGGCAGCCACCGCGTGTCGGCCGGGTTGCAGCAACTGCTGGCGGGCAGCGGCGTGGCAGCCGTGCAGCAGCCTGGCGGAGGCTTTTCACTGAAGGCTGCCGCGCCCTTGCCTGCTGCGGCAGGCCCCACCCCACCGTCTTCCGCCAGCACGCTGCAGACCGTCAATGTGACGGCCGATGCGGAGCGCAGCAGCGCCACGGAAGGTACGGGCTCATACACCACGCCCAGCATGGCCAGCGCCACGGGGCTGAACCTGTCGCAGCGCCAGACGCCGCAGTCCGTGAGCGTGGTGACGCGCCAGCAAATGGATGACTTCCACCTGAGCACCCTGCAGGACATTGCCAAGGTCACGCCCGGGCTGTACACCAAGAACCCGGCCGTGACCGATTCGGAGTCCACCTTCTACGCGCGCGGCTTTGCGCTGGAGCATGTGAATGTGGACGGCCTGCCGCTGGACGTGACGGGCTTCAATTCGCGCAATGTCTCGGCCGACCTGCTGATGTATGACCGCGTGGAGGTGGTGCGCGGCGCCACGGGCCTGATGGATGGCGTGGGCGCGCCTTCGGGCTCGGTCAACCTGGTGCGCAAGCGTCCCACGGCCCAGCCGCTGCTCAATGCCACGCTGGGCCTGGGCAGCTGGAACAACCGCCAGGCCTCGCTGGACGCAAGCCGTGCGCTCAATGCCAGCGGCAGCGTGCGCGCTCGCGTGGTGGGCGGCTGGCGCGACAGCGACAGCTTTGTCGATGTCACCAACACCCGCAATGCCAGCCTGTACGGCATCGTGGAAGCGGACCTCACGCTCGACACCACGCTGGGCCTGGGCGCCTACCGCCAGCGCACGCGCACCAAGGGCGTGTTCACGGGCCTGCCCACCCTGCCCGATGGCGGCCATATGGACCTGCCGCGCTCCACTTTCCTCAACAACGCGGAGTCTTTCCAGAACCGCGACAACGATGGCGTGTTCGTTGATCTGGAGCAGCGCCTGCGCAACGGCTGGACGGTCAAGCTGGGCATCAACCATGTCGAGGCCGATTCCGACATCCGAAACACCACCAACAGCCGCGTCGCGGGATCGACCACACAGCTGGAGCAGTCCGAGACGGGCTGGCGCTACGGCACACGCCAGACCGTGGCCGACCTGCGCGCCCGGGGCCCAGTGCAGTGGTTCGGGCGCACGCACGAGATCGCCGTGGGTGCCAGCTACCGCAATGACAGCTCGCATGCGGCCGAGACCTGGGGGTCGTCGGCCTCGCGCATCGTCGACATTGCGAACTGGAATCCCTACTCCGCGCCCTGGACCGGCTCAGTGCCTGCCAATGGCGACCTGTGGGGCCGCAAGACGCGCGAAAAAGCCATCTACGCCAGCGGCAACTTCAGCCTGGCCGATCCGCTGCACCTGATTCTGGGCGGGCGTCTGGGCTGGTATGAGCAGGACACGACGGGCTGGTACACCGGCACGCCCAACTGGAAGCGCAGCCTGGACGAGAGCGCCAGGTTCGTTCCCTATGCGGGCCTGGTCTATGACGTGGATGACAGGCATTCGGTCTATGCCAGCCTGACACAGAGCTACCAGCCCCAAAGCTCGATGGACGTGCGGGGCAACACCCTGGACCCGATGACAGGCACCAACTACGAGCTGGGCGCCAAGGGCGAGTACTTTGACGGGCGACTCCATGCCAGCGCCTCGGTGTTCCGCATCACGCAGCGCAACCGTGCCGTGCGTGACGATGCCAATTGCCCCACCAGCGGCGCCATCAGTTGCTTTCGCGCGGCCGGCGAGATCCAAAGCGATGGCCTGGAGTTGCAGCTGTCCGGACTGCTGCAGCCCGGCTGGCAGGTTTCGGCCGGCTACACCTATGTGCGGGCGCGCTACACCAAGGACCGGATTGCCACCAACATCGGCCAGCGCGTGAGCACCGACGAGCCCCAGCACCTGCTCAAGCTCTACACCAGCTATCGCCTGCCCGGCGAGTACGGGCGCTGGAGCCTGTACGGATCACTGCATGCGCAAAGCAAGATGTTCCGCCGCGAAACCGGCTTCGAGACCACGCAGCGCAGCTACGCCCTGCTGGGCCTGGGCGTGGGCTACCAGGTCAATGCCAATGCCCATGTGCAGCTGAGCGTGGACAACCTGCTGGACCGCCGCTACTACCAGGATCTTGGCTATTCATGGTCGGGGGGCCTGGCGCGCTACGGGGCACCGCGCTCGGTGGCCGTGACGCTCAGCTACAGGCTCTGAGGCCGCGCCTCAACGCACGGGCAGGAACTGCATGAAGGGCCCCGCCACCAGTCCCTGCCCGTAGCCGATGAAGGAGCGCCTGTAGCGCTCGGTGGTGTAGTTGGCGATCAGGTCCAGCCGGCCGATGATCTTGCCCATCTCGCGCTCGAAACTCAGGTTGCGCGCGTCGTCGCCCAGGTGGTTGGACAGCAGCAGCGGCCCGCCTGCGGCATTGCGCCGTGAGTTGAGTATCCAGTTGGCCACTTCCACGTTGCGTGCGGCGTTGTAGATCAGCTGCGGGTCCAGCCCATGGACCAGGGTGAAGCTGGTGCGCCCGCCGTGGGCGGTGATGATGGTGTCGGCCAGCGCATGGACGAAGGCGGCCACGCGGTCGCCCTTGAAGTCGGGCTGCAGCGCCATCGAGAGCGCGGCCACGTCCTGGGCACCGTGCAGGTCGGCCCAGGGCTGGCGCTCGTTGATGGCGATGCGCACGTAGGCGGATGCGGCCTCGCGGCTTTCGGCGGTTTTCTTCCACTCGGAGGGGTTGCGCAGGTAGAGCTTGTCCATGATGCGCATCAGGCTGTCCAGGTTCTCCTTCATGGCCAGCGTGGCCATGCGGTTGCTGTCGGACTGCACGATTTCGCTGGGCTCGAACGAGGCGCCCTCCACCTTGCCGCGCGGCGCGGGCGTGTCGGCACAGCCCGCTGTCAGCAGCAGCGCCAGCACCGGCGCCAGGCGGCGCGCCGCGCCGCCTCCCGGTCGGGGCCGGCTGTCATTCACCCCGGCTCTGCGGCCGGCCTCCCCTGGCAAGACAAGCTCAATAGTCATCCCGGAACGATAGCAGCGCACTACCGGCGCGCCGAGGCCCGATGCCCTGTCTTACATGCCCTGGCGCCGGCAGCGTCAACCTCCCGTCAGGCAGTGCTGCTGCACCATCCGGTCATCCACCGCCCCGGTGCTGCGCCAGCAGGTGGCCAAGGATCTTCCAGGTCTGGGGCTGCTCCACCATGGGCACAGGAATGCGCAGCATGCTGCCCGCGGCCTGCCTTGGCGAAAACAGCAGGCCCGGCGCCAGCAGCAGGCCCTGCGGCGCGGCATGGCGGGCCAGCACCTCCGAGTCCACACCGCAATCCACCCAGGCGAACATGCCGGCCTGCGGTTCGTGCGGGGCGCGGCAGTCCAGGGCCTCGAGCATGCGCAGGCAGCGGTTGCGCGCGCGGTCCACGCGCTCGCGCAGGCGGTCCACATGCTTGCGGTACTGGCCATCGGCCAGCACGCGGTGCACCACCTGCTCGCCCGGCAGCGCCGTGGTCAGCCCGCCAAGCAGCTTGAGGTCGGTCAGCCGCCGTATCAGGTCGGTGTGCGCCGCCACATAGCCCACGCGCAGGCTGCCGGCCAGGGTCTTGGAGTAGCCGCCCACCAGGAGCACGCGCTGCAGCCGGTCCATGGCGGCCAGGCGCACGGGCACGCCGGGCAGGAAGTCGGAGTAGGTGTCGTCCTCGGCCAGGTAGAAGTCGTGGCGCTCGGCAATGCGCAGCACCTCGTGGGCCACGCCCGCCGACAGGGTCTGGCCCGTGGGGTTGTGCACGGCCGTGTTCAGGATGAAAAGCCGGGGCTGGTGCTGGCGGGCCAGCCGCTCCAGCGCCTCCACGTCGGGGCCGCCGGGCAGGCGGGGCACGCCGACCACGTTCACGCCCAGGGCGTTGAGCCGGCCGAAGATGAGAAACCAGCCCGGGTCTTCCACCAGCACCGTATCGCCGGGCCGCACCAGGCTGCGCACGATCAGGTCCAGGCCCTGGGTGACGCCGGCCACGGTCATCAGGTGGGCCTCGGGGTGGGCGGGCACGTCCTGGGCCTGCAGCACCGAGGCGATCTGCTGGCGCAGCGGCAGGTAGCCCTGGGGCACGCCGTAGGTCAGCAGGCTCGGCCCCGTGCTGCGGCCCACGGCGCGCAGGGCCGAAGCCAGCATCTCCTGGTCCAGCCATTCCGGCGGCAGCATGCCCGCGCCACCCGAATGCTCCATGCCCTCGCGGAACATGCTGCGCAGCAAAAAGGCGGTATCGAAGGCCGCGCCCTGCTCCAGCGTAGGCAGGGCATCGCTGGCGCGGGGCGCCGCCTGGGCCGCGCGCCGGGCGCTGACGAAGACGCCCGAGCCGCGCCGCGAATGCACCAGGCCCTGGGCGGCCAGCCGGTCATAGGCCTGCACCACGGTGTCGCGGCTCACGGCCGCCTCTTGCGCCAGCGCACGCACTGAAGGCAGGCGCGATCCCGCTCGCAGGCCGTGGTGGCGGATCAGCCCGCCGTAGTGGTCCACCAGCTGGTCCACCAGCGAGAGGTCGGAAGACCGCAGCGGGCGCCAGGGCGCAGCGGCCTGGAAAGCCGTATCTGAGGATGCGCGCGGTGCCTGCGGTGTATTCGGCGTGGCGGCCGGATCAAGTGTCAGGGTCATGATGGCAGGCCAGTTGGCAAATTGCTCTGGCAAAGTGTACTGCTACTGTACCGAACGCTGCCATTAGCATGGCCTGACGGCGCCGCGGCCTGCGGCATGCGCAGGCAGGGCGCCGGATTCCCTGTCATGCCTGTTGCCACCATGCCCTTCGATACCGCTCACACCTCGTTCCTGCTGCCGCTGGCCATGTTCTCCTTCGTCAGCTCCGTCACGCCCGGCCCCAACAATGTGATGTTGACGGCCTCGGGTGCCAGCTTCGGCTACCGCCGCACGGTGCCCCATATGCTGGGCATCACCCTGGGCGTGGTGGTCATGGTGCTGCTGGTGGGCGCGGGCCTGGGCGCGGTGTTCGAGCGGCTGCCGGTGATCTACACCGCGCTCAAGTACCTGGGCGCGGCCTACCTGGTCTGGCTGGCCTGGAAGATCGCGGGCAGCGGCGGCATCGACGGCGGCAACGCGGGTGCCCGGCCCTTCGGGTTCTGGCAGGCGGCGGCCTTCCAGTGGGTCAATCCCAAGGCCTGGATCATGGCCATCGGCGTGATTGCCACCTACACGCCGCGCGAGGATTTCTTCATCAACCTGGTGCTGGCCGCCCTGGTGCTGGGCATCGTGAACTATCCCAGCGTCAGCGTCTGGACGCTGTTCGGCAGCGCCGTGGGGCGCGCGCTGCGCTCGCCGCAGGCACTGCGCCGCTTCAACTGGGGCATGGCGGCCCTGCTGCTGCTGTCGCTGTACCCGGTGCTGGCAGATTCACACGCCTGATTCAAACGCCTGATCCACGCGGCTGCTTCATGCGGCCGATGCCCCATCCAGCGCCAGTATCTGCTGCGCCAGCGCGGCGATGCCGGCCTCGCTGAGGTCGTCGGCCTGCACTCTGCAGCGCGTGCGCCACTGCGTGAAATGCCGCTCCTGCGAGCGCTCGTAGTGCGGGTCGTAGTGCTGGGCCATGAGCTCGGAGAAAAGCGGCGAGAGGCTGCGCTCATGCGCCCAGGCCTGCCAGCGCGAGATGGTCTCCTTGCCCTGCAGCTCCTTGAGCCAGCCCAGCTTGTCGGCCAGCGTCTGCGGATCGTCGCCCAGGTAGGCGTAGTCGCGCAGCAGGTAGGCCAGGCGCGCCTCGGGCGTGGCATCGAGCGCAATCACGGGCGACTGGCGCATGTGCTCGACCAGCACCAGCGGCAGGGACACGCGGCCGATCTTGGCGCTCTCGCCTTCCACGTACACGGTGCGCGACGGATCGAAACTCTCCAGCTGCTGGGCCAGCAGCGTCTCGAAGTATTTCTGGCTGGGCTGCTCCACCCCGGGCAGGTTGCCCAGCAAGGAGCCCTTGTGGCTGGCATAGCCCTCCAGGTCCAGCACCTGCTCGCCGGCCTCGGCCAGGGCATGCAGCACCCGGGTCTTGGCGCTGCCGGTGGCGCCGCACAGCACCTGCAGGCGCAGCTGGGGCACCAGGCGGTCGATCAGCTCGATCACATGGCCGCGATAGGACTTGTAGCCGTTGGCCAGTTGCTGGGCATCCCAGCCGACCAGGCGCAGCCAGGTGACCATGGAGCCGCTGCGCAGGCCGCCGCGCCAGCAGTAGACCAGCGGTTTCCAGTTGGCGGGCTTGTCGGCGAAGGTTTCCTGCAGATGGCGCGCCAGATTGGCCGAGACCATGGCCGCGCCCAGGCGCTTGGCCTCGAAGGGGCTGACCTGCTTGTAGATGGTGCCGATCCGGGCGCGCTCCTCGTTGTCGAGCACGGGGCAGTTGATGGCGCCGGGAATGTGGTCCTGCGCGAATTCGGCAGGCGAACGGGCGTCGATCAGGGTGTCGAACTGGTGGCGGTCGGCGATGCGGATGGGCTGGCGGTGGGACACGGGCAAACGGTGATCTGGCGATCATGCGGGAGGCAGAAACAACCGGCGCCATGGCCTCAGGGGCTCATGGGCCGGCACCGGAACCAGGAAAGTGGATCGAGCCTCGACACGCACCGGCCCGCCCCGCTTCGCGCCCTGCTTGCGCGAGCCGGGCACGCGGCCGACCTTGGAAGCGGGGATTCTCGCACGCCCGACGTGCCCGCGCTCGGCTGTCAGGGCAAGGCTGTCAACGCCAGGCAGTCAACGCAAGGCAGCGGCGATCAGACCCTGCACGGCGGCCACGCGCTGCACCTGCTGGGGGCTGTCGTAGTTGCCCATGAAGACGGCATACACCAGCGAATGCTGGGGCACCACCACCAGCCGCTGGCCGCCCAGGCCGATGGCCATGTAGTACGCCAGGCCGGCGCGGGTCTGCCCCACGTACCAGTGGTGCCCGTAGCGCAGGCCGGGCCAGGCGTCCACGCGCGGCTGAATGGATTGCACAATCCAATGCCGGGGCACCAGCGCCCGGCCTTGCCATTCGCCCTGCTGCAGCACCAGCTGACCAATGCGGGCCAGGTCCCGCGCCCGCAGGCGCAGGCCCGAGGCGGCGGCCGCCTCGCCGTTGGTGCCAGGCGTCCACTCGGCCTTGTCGATGCCCAGCGGAGCAAACAGCTTGTGCCGCGCATAGTCCAGCAGCGGCATGCCACTGCCCTGCGCGATCAGATGGCCCAGCAGGGCCGTGGCCCCGCCGCTGTAGCACCAGCGTTCGCCGGGCGGGGCGACGATGGGCTGCTCCAGCACGTAGCGGTAGCGGTCGCTGCTGCGCTCCATGGCGATTTCGCTGTTGCGCGGGTCGGAATACGGAAGGTCCTCGTCCCATTGCAGGCCCATGGTCATGCCCAGGGCATGGGAGACCAGGATGGCGCGCCGGCCCTCATCGGCCGCCAGATCGCCGTAGGCGGGAAAGGCCTGGACCAGGGGCGTGTCCAGCGCGGGCACCTTGCCCTCGGCCAGGGCCATGCCGTACAGCAGGCCGACGATGCTCTTGCTGACCGAGCGCACATCGTGCAAGGAGTCGGCGTTGAAGGCCACCTTGCCCAGCGGCTCGCCCCAGCGTTCGTCCTCGCCCTCGAAATAGCGCTCCAGCGCCAGCCGGCCGTGGCGCATCACGACGACCGCGTGCAGGTTCGCCAGTTCTCCGCTCTGCACGCCCTGGTCCAGGCGTTCGCCCAGGTCCTCGGCCAGGCCGGTGCCGGTGCCGGTGCCGGTGGAAAAGGTACCGCCCTGCCCCACGCTGGCACAGGCCGTACAGCCCAGCGCCGCCAGGGCTGCGCCCGTCTGCAGCCATCTGCGCCTGTCGGTGCGAAAGCCGTTGTTTGTCATGTCCCTCTCCCTTAACTTAATTAGTTGCTTACGTACTTACTGCCTGGGCGAAGACCCGCTGCCGCGCGGATGGATCAGCATGCGGTCGCCGCGTATTTCCACATCGAACTGGCGCAGGAAGTTCTGGCCCAGCAGCGCATCCCTGTCCGTGCTGCCGGTATAGCCCGTGCCCACGCGCAGGCCGCTGACCACCAGGGAGGCCACGCGCACCTGCTCGGCCACCACCATGCGGCCGTCGCGCTCGCCATTGGCGGTGCGAAAGCGCACGGGCTCGCCGCCGTCCAGGCCTGCGCGCTCGGCCAGCGGCTCGGTCACGCCGACCATGCTGGCACCCGTGTCCACCAGGAACATGACGGGCTGCCCGTTGACGGCCCCTTCCACGCGGAAATGCCCGTCGCGGTCACGCGCAATGGCCACCGTGCCATCGGCCTGGACCTTGACGCCGGCCGGCTTCAGGTACATCTGCATGGCCCAGTACAGCACGCCCATGACCAGCAGCCAGAACAGCAGAAAACCCAGCATGCCGCGCCGGGCGACGGACTGGACGCTGGGCTCGGCGGCCGGGGTGGAGGCAGCGGACGGATCGGACGGATCGGACGGAGGCGGCGTGGATTTGAGGCGCATGGCAATGCAGACGGAATCGGCGATGGCAGCACGGTGGCTGCACGGCGGCAGTCGCCCATTCTGCCTGCGGCCCTGCCCCGTCACGGGCAAGCCAATAGCCGCTACAGTGGGCGCCTTCATCACAGCCCGCTCCTGCCATGACCACGACCGCGCAGCCGCCCTTTGTCCTCCACTACATCTTCGACCCGCTGTGCGGCTGGTGCTATGCCGCCGCGCCTCTGGTCAAGGCCGCACGCAGCGTGCCCGGCGTCACGCTTCAATGGCATGGCGGCGGCATGCTCACCGGCGCCCACACCCGCACCATCACGGCCGACTGGCGCGGCCACGTGATGCCGCACGACCAGCGCATTGCCGAGATGACGGGCCAGCCCTTCGGCACGGCCTACTTCGACGGCCTGCTCAACGACCTGGGCGCCGTGCTGGACTCCGAGCCGCCCACCACGGCCCTGCTGGCCGCCGAGGAACTGGCGGGCCGGGGCCTGGACATGCTGGCGCGCCAGCAGCAGGCCCACTACGTGGAAGGCCGCCGCATCAGCGATCCGGCCGTGCTGCTGGAACTGGCCCGGGACCTGGGCCTGGACGTGGCGGCCTTCACCGACGCCTTCCAGCGCCTTTCGGGCGCCGCAACCCAGGCCCATATCGCCCAGTCGCGCGAATGGCTGGACCTGGCACAAGGCCAGGGTTTCCCGACCTTCGCGCTGGAGTTCGACCACCCCGAGGCAGAGCAGCCGGGCCAGCGCGCCATACAGCGCATCGACATCGGTCCCTGGCTGGGCGATGCACAGGGCTGGGCAACGCAGCTGGGCGAGTGGGTGCAGCAGGTTGCGGCCATCACCGCCGGCGAACACGCGGCGCCCCAAGGCGAGGATTGCGGGCCCGATGGCTGTGCGCTGCCCAAGAGCTGATCCCTCAACGACCAGCAAAGAAAAAACCGCGCCTGGCGCGGTTTTTTCATGGAGCGCGGGCGCCCGTCAATCCATCTTGGAGATCATCACCTCGCCAAAGCCGGAGCACGACACCTGGGTGGCGCCGTCCATCAGGCGGGCGAAGTCGTAGGTCACCTGCTTGCTCTGGATGGCCTTTTCCAGCGCGCTGATGACCAGGTCGGCCGCCTCGCGCCAGCCCATGTGGCGCAGCATCATCTCGGCCGAGAGGATTTCGGAGCCCGGGTTCACATAGTCCTTGCCCGCGTACTTGGGGGCCGTGCCGTGCGTGGCCTCGAAGCAGGCCACGGAGTCGGACATGTTGGCGCCGGGCGCAATGCCGATGCCGCCGACCTGGGCGGCCAGCGCGTCCGAGATGTAGTCGCCGTTGAGGTTGAGCGTGGCCACCACCGAGTACTCGGCCGGGCGCAGCAGGATCTGCTGCAGGAAGGCGTCGGCAATGGAGTCCTTGATGACGATGTCGCGGCCCGTGCGCGGGTTCTTGAACTTGAGCCAGGGTCCGCCGTCGATGGGCTGGGCGCCGAACTCGCGCGCGGCCAGCGCGTAGCCCCAGTCGCGGAAGCCCCCTTCGGTGAACTTCATGATGTTGCCCTTGTGGACCAGGGTCACGCTGGGCTTGTCATTGTCGATCGCGTACTGGATGGCCTTGCGCACCAGGCGCTCCGTGCCCTCGATGGACACGGGCTTGACGCCGATGCCCGAGGTCTCGGGGAAGCGGATCTTCTTGACGCCCATTTCCTTGACCAGGAAGTCGATGAGCTTCTTGGCGTTGTCGCTGCGCGCCTCGTACTCGATGCCCGCGTAGATGTCCTCGGAGTTCTCGCGGAAGATGACCATGTTGGTCTTCTCCGGCTCCTTCAGCGGCGAAGGCACGCCCTTGAAGTACTGCACGGGGCGCAGGCAGACGTAGAGGTCCAGCTCCTGGCGCAGCGCCACGTTCAGCGAGCGGATGCCGCCGCCCACGGGCGTGGTCAGCGGGCCCTTGATGGAGACCACGTACTCGCGCAGGGCCTGCATGGTTTCCTCGGGCAGCCAGACATCGGGGCCGTAGATGCGCGTGGATTTCTCGCCTGCGAAGACCTCCATCCACTGGATCTTGCGCTTGCCGCCATAGGCCCTGGCCACGGCGGCATCCACCACCTTGATCATCACGGGCGTGATGTCCACGCCGGTGCCGTCGCCTTCAATGAAAGGAATGATGGGCTGGTCTGGCACGTTCAACGACATGTCGGCGTTGACAGTGATCTTCTGGCCCTCGGCCGGCACCTGGATGTGCTGGAAGCGGTTCATGGGGACGGGTCTCCGTTGGCTGGTGCACGAGGCAAGAGTGAATGCCCGGATCGGGCACGAATTTGGTGCAGAAAATTCTAACGACAATCGGGCCGCCCTCCTGTCAACGGCGATACAGTAAACGCGTTGAGCATGTGCGGTGCATCAAGAATTTCGCACCGTTGTCTGATTCAACTTGGCTTCTACCGCTTTTCTAGGAAATGGCATATATGAAAAAACTCCTCGCTGTCCTGATCGCCGGTTCGTTTGCCGCAGGCGCCTTCGCACAGGCCGCCGCAGCACCCGAAGCGCCGATGTCGGCTCCCACGGCCGCTTCCGCAGCTGCTCCCGCTCACACAGCCAAGAAGGCCAAGGTCGCCAAGAGCGGCAAGCACTCCGGCAAGAAGCACGCCAAGCGCTCCACGAAGAAGGCACACAAGGCCGTGGCCTGATCCATGCTGCGGGATGCCAGCCGGCATCCCCTCGAAAAAGCCCGCAAGTCAGCAATGCACTGCGGGCTTTTTGCCGCCCGGCCGGCCATGATGGCCCGGCCAGGCCGATTTTTGCGTCCGGCCACGCGCCCCCTGCGACAGAATGTGCAAGATGACGAAGCCTTCGACACCCCTCCACACATCCCTTTCCCGCCGCGCGCTGCAGCGGTTGCTCATGGCCGCCTGCCTGGCTGGCGCCGCCGTATCGGCAGGCGCACAGCCCCAGGGCAACCCCCAGATGAATCTGCGCCGCGTGGAGTTGACGGCCGGAATCCACCGCATCGATGCCCAGGTGGCCGCCTCGGACCGCGAGCGCGCCATCGGCCTGATGTTCCGCCAGGACATGCCCGCGCAGGAGGGCATGATCTTCGTCTTCGAGGTGCCCGCCGTGCAGTGCTTCTGGATGCGCAACACCCTGCTGCCGCTGACCGCCGCCTTCGTGGCCGATGACGGCACCATCGTGAACCTGGCCGACATGAAGCCCATGACCGAGGACTCGCACTGCTCGGCCAAGCCCGTGCGCTATGTGCTGGAGATGAACCAGGGCTGGTTCGCCAAGCGCGGCCTGAAGGCTGGCGTCAAGCTGGGCGGCAGTCTGTTCACACCGACGCCAGCCCCCAAGCCATAATCACGGCCCATGCAAGCGCTTCGCTCCTCGTTCTGGCTCACCCGGCTGATATTGGCCTGGTTTGCCGTGACGCTGGGCGTTGCCGTGGCCTCACCCCTGGTCCATCCCCAGGGATTCGAGCTGGTCTGCACGGCCAGCGGCGACGTCAAGCTGGTGGCGCTGGGCGACAGCGCGGCGCCTGGCATGGGCCACCACCAGCTTGACTGCCCCATGTGCCTGCCCGCTGGCGCACCGCCGCCGGCCCTGCCGCAGATGGCCGTGCCCCACCAGCAACCGCTGGCCCACGCGCTGCTGCCACTGGTGGCGGCGCACATTGCCTCCGTCACACGTGCGCCGCTGCCGGCGCGCGGCCCTCCCTCGCTGACTGCCGTGTTCTCTTGAATCGCCGCCGGGCCTGCTGATGAGCGCCCGGCCCGCCTGTGCCGCGCCTGTGGCCCAGGACTGCGCCGCATGCGCGGTGCAAGACCCGGAGTCAGTTCGTGAATTCTTCCCCTTTCCCCGCGATGGCGGCGCCGGTGCGCGCGTCCACGCACGCCTTTCGTCTCCATCCCCTGGCCACGGCGCTGTGCTGCGCGCTGGGCGCCGCATGGGCACCTGCCGCGCACGCGCAGGCCCTGGCCGAGGCGGCACTGCCCGCCGTCGAAGTCTCTGACCAGGCCACGGCCGACGCCAACGGTCTGCTGCCGCTGAACAAGACCGTGGGCACGGCCAGCCGCCTGGGCCTGACGGCGCGCGAGACACCGGCCTCGGTGCACATCGTGGACCGCGCCGCCATCGAGGCGCGCGGCGCCCAGGACACGCAGGAGATCCTGCGCTCCATTCCGGGCGTCACGGCCTACAGCCCGCCCGGCAACATCGGCATCAGCTACCGGGGCTTCGGCACGGGGTCGGTCAGCCAGCTGTTCAACGGCATCAATCTGCAGTACTCCATTGCGGCCCGGCCCGTGGACAGCTGGATCTACGACCGGGTGGAGGCCATTGGCGGCGCTTCCGGCTTTCTCTACGGCGCAGGCGGCGTGGGCGGCACGCTGAACTACATCACCAAGCTGGCCCAGCGCGACAGCTTCACCGAAGGCCAGCTGCGCCTGGGCAGCTATGGGCTCAAGGAAGCCTCCGTCGGGCTGAACCGCCGCCTGGGCGATGCCACCGACAGCCAGGGCACGACCCATTACCTGCGCCTGGACCTCAACCACCGCGATGCCGACAGCTGGGTGGGCGGCACGCAATCGCGCTCCACGCAGCTGGCGGCCTCGCTGCTGTCCGACCTGGGTGGCGGCCTGACGCACACCCTGGCCTACGAAGCCCAGCATGAGCGGGTGGACCGCCCGTACTGGGGCACGCCGCTGCTCAACCCGCTGCGCGGCCAGGCGCGCATTGACGAGGCCACCCTCGGCAAGAACTACAACAGCGCCGACGGCCTGTACGCCCAGCGCGTGCAGTGGCTGCGCTCCATCACCGAATGGCGGGCCAGCGACCGGCTCAAGCTGAGCAACACCTTCTACGCCTATGACGCGCTGCGCGACTACCGCAACGTGGAGACCTACCGCTTCACGCCCGACAACAGCGCGGTGGTGCGCTCGGCGGCGCTGCTGCAGCGCCATGACCAGCGCATGGTGGGCGACCGCATCGAAGGCAGCTACCTGAGCGAGCTGGCCGGCCGGCGCAGCGAATGGGCCTTTGGGCTGGATGTGAGCGTGAACCGGCAGACACGCTTTCCGAACAGCCTGTCGGGCACGGTGAGCACGGTCAATCCCTACGATTTCACGACGGAGAACTTCTACGACATTCCCGGCATGGCGCCCGGCTTCAGGCCCGACCGCGACAACAAGGTCACCACCACCGCCCTGTACCTGGAAAACCGCACGGCCCTCACCCCGGCCCTGCAGCTGCTGACCGCCCTGCGCCATGAACGCATCGATGTGGACCTGACCAACCGGCGCGATGTAACGCCCGCGCTGCCCGCCAGCTACAGCCGCAGCTATAGCCCGACGACCGGGCGCGTGGGCCTGGTCTGGGATGCCACGCCCGAGGCCAATCTCTACGCGCAGTTCTCCACGGCGGCCGATCCGCCATCGGGCATGCTGATGGGCGCCTCGTTTGCCGACGCCATCAACAACACCGGGCTGACCACGGGCCGCCAGGTGGAGGCGGGCAGCAAGCTGTCATTCTGGCAGGGCAAGGGAACGGCGGCGCTGGCGGTCTATCACATCACGCGCCGCAACATCTCCACCCAGGACCCGCAGGACAGCACGCGCACGGTGCTGGTGGGCCAGCAGTCCTCGCGCGGGGTGGAGCTGTCCATGGGCCTGGCGCCCACGCCGCGCTGGTCGGTCCAGGGCAACTGGAGCCATGTGGACGCGCGCTATGACAACTACCAGCAAGGCGGCGTGTCCCTGGCGGGCAAGCGGCCCACGAATACGCCCGCCAGCGTGCTCAACCTCTGGACCAGCTACCGCATCACGCCGGCGCTGGAGGTCAACGCCGGGCTGCGCCGCGTGGGAGGCATCTATGCCGATGCGGCCAACACCCTGTCCTGGCCTGCCTACACGCTGCTGGACCTGGGCCTGAGCTACCGCATCGACCCGCGCATGACCGTGGTTGCACGGCTGCGCAATGCCACGGACCGCGTCTACGCCGCCAGCCTGACCAGCACCATGGCCTACCTGGGGGCGCCGCGCACGGCCGATATCACGCTGCGCGTGGCGTTCTGAGAAAGGGCCGCGCCATGCGCCTTCACCTCAAACGCTGGCTGTTCCTGCTGCACCGCTGGCTGGGCATTGCCCTGTGCCTGTTCTTTGCGCTGTGGTTTGTCTCGGGCATGGTGATGATGTACGTGGGCTACCCCAAGCTCACCGAGGCTGAACGGCTGCGCCACCTGCCTCCGCTCGATGGCAACGCCGCCCTGCTCGCGCCCGCCGAGGCGCTGCATGCGGCCGGCATCGACGGCCCGCTCAAGGATCTGCGCCTGCATGCCGGCAGCGCCGGCCGTGCCAGCTACCTGGCAACGCCCGAGGGGCGGCGCCAGCCCGTGGCCATTGATGCAGCCAGCGGCCAGGTGCTGCCCTCCACCAGTCAGGCGCAGGCCCTGGCCAGTGCCCGCGCCTTCGCGGGGGACGGCACGGGCCTGCACTACCTGGGCACGGTGGATGAGGATGCCTTCAGCCACTCGCGCGCGCTGGACATCCACCGCCCCCTGCACCGCGTGCAACTGGACGATGCCCAGGGCACGCTGCTCTACATCTCCGGCCGCACGGCCGAGGTGGTGCGCGATGCCACGCGCACCGAGCGCGGCTGGAACTACCTGGGCGCCTGGCTGCACTGGCTGTACATGTTCCGGGGCAATGCCTTTGATGGCGCCTGGGCCGACATCGTCAACGTGCTGTCGCTGGTCGGCATTGCCGTGGCCATCACCGGCACCGTGGTCGGGGTGATGCGCTGGCGGTTCAGGCAGCCCTACCGCAGCGGCCGGCGCACGCCCTACCCGGGCCGCGCCATGCGCTGGCACCATGTGGCGGGCCTGCTGTTTGCGCTGACCACGCTGGCCTGGATCTTCAGCGGCCTGATGTCCATGAACCCCTGGCGCCTGTTCGACACGGGCACGCCGCCACTGCACATGGCCCGGTGGCAGCAGGGCCCGCTGCGCCTGACCGGGGACGACGCCACGCCGCAGTCGCTGATCGCCGCAGCGGGCGGCCCCGTGCGCGAACTGCGCTGGCTGCGCACCGCAGGCCGCACCGAGGTGCTGGCCCAGCCCGCAGCCGGTACGCCCCTGGTGCTGGACAGCGCCAGCGCCGCGCCCGTGGCCCATTCGCGCGAGGCCCTGCTGGACCGCGCGGCCGTGCTGATCGACGCCCCCATGCTGCGCAGCGAATGGCTGACCGCGCACGACCTGTACTGGTACGAGCGCGCCGAGCACACCATGATGGGCGGCCATGACAAGCCCCTGCCCGTGCTGCGCGTGGTCTTTGGCGATGCCGCGGCCAGCTGGGTGCACATCGACCCGCACACGGGCCAGGTGCTGGGCCGGCTGGATGGCACCCAGCGCCTCAAGCGCTGGCTGTTCGCCATGCTGCACAGCTGGGACTGGCTGCCGCTGCTGCAGCGCCGGCCGCTGTGGGATGGGCTGCTGCTGGCCTTCAGCCTGGGCGGCCTGCTGATGAGCGCCACGGGCGTGCTCATAGGCGTGCGAAGGCTGCGCCGCAGGCGCAGCCTTCGCGCACAGGCCACTGCTTGCCTGGAGGCGCAGCCACATGGTTAGCCACCATACTGTATGCTTGCCGCATGCAACTCGAACAGAAATACCAGGCCCTGCTGGCCGAGGCCGAGCGCCGCAAGCTGGACGACGTGGACAGCATGCGGCTGTGCTTCCAGACCCTGTCCCTGGCTGCGCGCATCGACCGTGACTGCGCCGCGCTGCTGGCGCCCCATGGCCTGTCCGAAGGGCGCTTCGTGCTGCTGTTCCTGCTGGAATCCGCCAGCGAAGGCCTGGCACCCAACCACCTGGCCGAGCAGGCCGGCATCACCCGCGCCACCGTGACCGGCCTGCTGGACGGCCTGGAACGCGAGGCCCTGGCCGAGCGCCTGCCCGACCCGGCCGACCGCCGAGCGCTGCGCGTGCAGCTCACCGCCAAGGGCCGCCAGCTGGCGCGCAAGCTGTTTGCCCGGCACAGCCAATGGATCGCCGGCCTGTTTTCCAACCTGTCGCCCGCCGAACGCGGCCAGTTGGGAAAGCTGCTGGCCAAGGCCGCCGCAGGCGTGGAGGCCAGCGCATGACGGCACCCACGCCCCGGCGCAAGGGCGCCAACCGCACAGTCGATATCACTCCCGAACTGCTGCAGGCCCTGTCCCTGGGCGAGATCGAGACCGCCACGCTGACCGAAAGCCTGGCCGTGGACCAGGCCCGGCTGCTGCAGGCCGTCTTTCCCGACGCGTGGCCGCAACTGGAGGACACGGCGCAGGCGCTGGGCCAGCTTGGCATTCTCAAACGCATGGAGTGCATTGGCGGCCTGCTGTGGCAGGCGCTGGGCCAGGCCGGCTGGCAGCGCTGCCTCACGCACCGCTCTGACACGGTGCGCGGCTGGGCCTGCTTCATGGCCGGTGCGCAGCCGGGCCTGACCCTGAGCCAACGCCTGGAGCTGGTGCGGCCGCTGGCCGATGACTCGCATTTCGGCGTGCGCGAATGGTCGTGGATGGGCGTGCGCCCGCATCTGGCCAGCGACCTGCCGCAGGCCGTGGCCGAGTTGTCCCGGTGGACAAGGCGGCCCTCCGACCGCCTGCGCCGCTTCGCCAGCGAGGCCCTGCGGCCGCGCGGCGTCTGGTGCAGCCATATCGCGGCGCTCAAGCAGCAGCCGGAGATCGCCCTGCCCCTTTTGCAGCGGCTGCGCGCCGATGCCTCGCCCTATGTGCAGGACTCGGTGGCCAACTGGCTCAACGACGCGGCCAAGAGCCGGCCCGACTGGGTGCGCGCCCTGTGCGCGCAATGGCTCGAGGAATCGCCCGTGCCCGCCACACGCCGCATCTGCGAGCGTGCGCAGCGCAGCCTCAAGGAGAGCTAGCCTCCTGCCGGCCCGCCAGCCGTTCGCAGTCGGGCTTGATGCAGCGCCCGTAAAGGATGTGGGAGTGCTCCACGATGGCAAAGCCATGCGAGCGCGCCAGCAGCTTCTGGCGCTGCTCGATCACCGCATCGTGGAACTCCTGCACCAGGCCGCAGCGCGTGCAGATCAGGTGGTCATGGTGCTCGCCGTCGTCGAGTTCATAGACCGCCTTGCCCGCCGCAAAGCGCTGCTGGCGCAGCATGCCGGCCTGCTCCAGCTGCGCCAGCACGCGGTAGACCGTGGCCAGGCTGGTGCCCCGGCCCTGGTCATGCAGCTGGCGGTAAACCTCCTCCGCCGCCAGATGCCGCTGGTCCCCGTGGCGAAAGATGTCCAGTACCCACAGTCGCGCCAGCGTGGCCTTCAGCCCCAGGTTCTTGAGGTCAGCGGAATCGGACATGCAGCCCTTTCTTGTCTCAGTGATTCACGCCACTGCGCACTACCAACCGTCCACGGTCCACGAGACTGGCGCACCCCAGCTCAGGGACACCGAGGAAGGGCCGCCCCGCACCGAGGGTGTCGTCCCCCTCCCGCGCAGCGAGAGAGGGGGAAGCGGCGTAGCCGCTCAGGGGGTGCTTTGTTCTAGAACTCATTGTGGATGGCCTTGTAGCCGCGCACCAATTCGTTGTTGGTGCGGACCACGTCCTCGGAGAAATCGCTGGCGTCGGCGGGCACCTGGGCCAGCGTGGACAGGTCGGTCTCCGGGCCTATGCGCGCAGTGGACGGCACATAAAAGCCCGGCGGCAGGTGGCATCCATCGACCACGGCGTTGTAGCGCACCACGCAGCCGTCATCGACCACGCAGTTGAACAGCACGCTGTTGAAGCCGATGAACACGCCATTGCCCACGGTGCAGGGCCCGTGGACGATGGCGCGATGGGCGATCGAGGTGTGCTGCCCCACGCTGACGCGCGCGCCGGACTTGGAGTGGATCACCACCCCGTCCTGGATGTTGGAGTGCGCACCGATCACGATGGGGTCGATGTGGCCGTCAGCATCCATCTCGTCGGCACGGATCACCGCATAGGGGCCGATGAAGACGTTCTCTTCCACGACCACCAGTCCGCACAGGATGGCCGTGGGGTCCACAAAGGCGCTGGCATGGATGCGCGGCAGGTCACCGCGCGGGTTCTTGCGGATCATCCCTTGCGCCTGTTCTTTGCGCCGCCCTGGCGGGCCTTGAAGCGCGGGTTGCTCTTGCAGATGACGTAGATGCGGCCGCGGCGGCGCACCACCTGGCAGTCTCGATGGCGCAGCTTGGCTTCCTTGAGGGACGAGAGAACTTGCATGGAAAACTCCTTGGGTTGTAGAGAAACGGGTGCCGGCTCGCCGGTCATGCCCAGGCCACGGCATCGTGCGGATGCAGGCTCTCCATGTGGCGCACATGCACGCGCGGCCGGGCGTAGATGCCTTCCAGCGCGGCCTGTATGCGGCGCGCCGCATCCTCGACAAACATCAGGTTGCGGCCGTTGAGCGCGGCAAAGGCCTGTTCGTCGGCGCGCTTGACGGCGGTCTGCACGGGCGTGCCCAGCGCCTGCTCCACGCGGGCGATCAGGGGCAGGATGCCCAGGTCCGGCGCATCACAGGCCAGGTCCACGCTGACCTGGGCCTCGCTGCGCTGGCTGTGTGCCGTGGCCAGCGTGCCGTGCCGGCGCAGCCAGGAAGCCACCTGGTCCGGCTCCACCAGTGGCTCGCCCGCAAAGGCCTGCAAAAAGCCCTGCTCCAGCAACTGGCGCGACAGTGCCGCCGAGCAGGGGCAGGTCGAGGAATAGCCCACGCCCACCTGCAGCCGCAGCTGGAACACGCCCTGCGCCAGCGTGGCGTCCAGGCGCACGGGATAGGACTTCCAGCCCGACAGATCGTGGGTGACCAGGGCGGGCCGCTGGGCCAGCAGGTCCAGCGACAGGCGCATCCGGGCGCTGCGGCTTTGGCAGTCGAGGTGGCTGTCGATCATGGCCTGCAGTGCATGGCGCAGCGCCAGGGCAGACAGTGCGGATTCCTCGGCCAGGCTGTCCAGTTGCCGGTACAGCCGGGACATGTGTATGCCCTTGACATGGGCCGCAGGAAGATCGACCTGCACATCGGCACGCGCATGCAGCTCGCGCCAGTAGCCGGCCTCGGCCACGGTCACGGGCAGGTCTATGCCCTGCATGCCCACCCATTGCAGCGGGCTGAGGCTGGGCGCGGGATCGGTCAGGGAAACATCGGGAAGAGGTGCAGGCATTCGGGGCTCCAGGGCCGCGCCGACCCAGGCCGGCGCGGTATTCGTTCAATTCCAGTCGGGAAACGGGTTGTCCCATTGCGCCCAGGCCTGCGGGCCCAGGGCCATTTCTGCATCGGTCAGCAGGCACTCGTCCAGGCGGGCGCGCAGCGCGTCCTCGTCCATGCCCATGCCCATGCCGATCAGCACCAGTTCCTGGCGCGCGTCGCCCACGCCATCGACCCATTTGTCCAGGATGCGCTCCACGCTTTCGGGGTCGCGCGGCCAGCGCTCGGCCTCCACGGCGGCCCACCAGTGGCCGGCCGGGCCATGGCGCGCCACGGCGCCGGCCTGCGACCAGGAGCCGGCCAGCGCCGGATGGCTGGCCAGCCAGAAAAATCCCTTGGAGCGCACCACTCCCGGCCATTCGCTTTGCACCAGGCCGAAGAAGCGCCAGGGATGAAAGGGGCGGCGGGCACGGTAGACAAAGCTGGCAACGCCATAGGCCTCCGTCTCGGGCTGGTGCGTGCCACGCAACTGCTGCAGCCAGCCCGGCGCCCTGGAGGCCTCCTCGAAATCGAACAGCCCGGTATCGAGCACGCGATCCAGCGGCAGCTGGCCGAAGGACGCGATCTCCAGCCTGGCACGCGGGTTGAGCCCGCGCAGGATGGCCATCAGCCGCGTGCAGTCCTCCTCGGTGACCAGGTCGATCTTGTTGAGCACGATCACATCGCAGAACTCCACCTGCTCGATCAGCAGATCGACCACGGTGCGGCGGTCCTCCTCGCCCAGCGATTCACCGCGCGAGCGCAGGCTGTCGCGCGAGCCATAGTCGTGCAGGAAGTTGAAGGCATCGACCACGGTCACCATGGTGTCCAGCCGCGCCACATCGCCCAGGCTGCGTCCGTCCTCGCCCGCGAAGGTGAAGGTCTCGGCCACCGGCAGCGGCTCGGAGATGCCCGTGGACTCGATGACCAGCTGGTCGAAGCGGCCCTCGCCCGCCAGCCGCGCCACCTCCAGCAGCAGGTCCTCGCGCAGCGTGCAGCAGATGCAGCCATTGCTCATCTCCACCAGCTTCTCGTCGGTACGCGACAGGTCGGCCCCGCCATCGCGCACCAGGGCCGCGTCGATGTTGACCTCGGACATGTCATTGACGATGACGGCCACGCGCCGCCCTTCGCGGTTGTGCAGGATGTGGTTGAGCAAGGTGGTCTTGCCCGCGCCCAGAAAACCCGACAGCACGGTCACAGGCAATCGGGCATGCGGCGGCTGAACCGGCGCTACGGTATGCATCATGGAATCTCTCGAACAGGGACAGGGAGCACGCGGCGGGCACTGCAGCCGCATGCGCAGGAAGGGGTCTCAGGCGGGGAGCGCGGTGCAGGCGGAGCACTTGCCATGCAGCTCGATGTTTGAATGGGCCAGCGCAAACGCATGGCCATGCGCCCAGCTGCCCAGGCAGCGGTTGAGTGCGTCGTCCACGAACTCATCGACCTGGCCGCAGCTGTCGCAGATCGCAAAGGCCGAGAAATCATGGCTGCCCTCGTCCGGATGCGAGCAGCAGACATAGGCATTCAGCGACTCCAGGCGATGGACCACGCCCTGCTCGGCCAGCTTGTCCAGCGCGCGGTAGACCTGGGTGGGGGCCGTCAAACCGTGGTCCCGCAACTGGTCGAGCAGCGCGTAGGCCGTCAGCGGCGCGCCAGCCTGGCGCAGCGTGTCGAGCACGCGTTGTTGCTTGGTGGTCAGGGAGTGGGACATGGTGGTTTCCTGGTCAAAAAGGGCGGGCAGCGACCTTGCCCTGCATCAAAACAGTTACGTTATAACATAACAAAATCGGCGTCCACGCACTTTTTTACAATTAAAAAGAATATTAAGTTGCGCTTAAATACACAACAGGTTATAGTCAGCTCCGTTGTTGAGGCCAAGCGCTTAAGCCGCCCACTTTCCTTCCCTGCACAACGGCTGTCCGCCGCTCCCCGCAGGATGTCTCTTGCGACCTTTGTCGCACAGTTGGTCTGTAGAGCTGCAGCCAACCGAGTTCCCAGATGCTCACGCAGGCCTGTTCAAGGCTGCGAACCTGACTGAACCACATTTCAAACACCGGCATTCCCATGGGCAAGTACGTCGTCTCGCCCTCGACACACCCGACCGACTGCGGCCGCTTCCGCGCCTCCTTCGCGGTCCATCGCTCCCAAGGCAACGGCAGCTACTGCCGCGTATTCCGTTTCGACAAGGCGTTCGCCTCCCGCGAAGCAGCACGGCTGTTTGCCGTCACCCAGGGCTGGCTCCAGACCTGCATGCAGCACCCGCCTGCGTGCTGACGGCCTGCCTGCCCGGCTGCCTGTCGCCCTCCCACCCATTCACCGCCGCGGATTGCACAGTCCGCCGCATGCATGCCAACGGTGCGCCCTTTTGCGCACATCCAATCGAAGAGGTTTTCCTATGACCACCAAAATCTACGTGGGCAATCTGCCCTACTCCGTGACCGACTCCAGCCTGGAAAGCAACTTTGCCGAGTTCGGCAACGTGGCCTCCGCCAAGGTCATGATGGACCGCGAAACCGGCCGCTCCAAGGGCTTCGGCTTTGTGGAAATGGCTTCTGCCGAAGTCGCCCAGGCCGCCATCACCGGCCTGCACGGCATGTCCGTGGACGGACGCTCGATCGTCGTGAACCTGGCCCGTCCCCGTGAAGAAGGCCGCAGCTCCGGTGGCTACAGCCCGCAGGGTTACGCCGGCAAGCGTTCGGACGTCGGCTATGGCAATGGCGGCCACGGCGGCGGTCGCTACTGATCACGGCGCAGCTTCCAAAAACCGGCTCTCTGGGCCGGTTTTTTTTCGCCTGCGGTTTTCTTTCCTGCCGTTGCAGGCATGAAAAAACCGGCCGCCCTTGCGGGTCGGCCGGTCATGGCTGAAGCCTGCCGGGGCCAGGCCCCGGCACAGTGGCTTACAGCAGCGCGTCGATGGCTGCGTTGAACGTGGCGCTGGGGCGCATCACGGCATCCATCTTGGCCACGTCGGGCATGTAGTAGCCACCGATGTCCACGGCCTTGCCTTGCACGGCGCGCAGCTCTTCGATGATCTTGGACTCGTTGTCGGCCAGTTGCTTGGCCAGCGAAGCGAACTTGGAGGCCAGTTCGGCATCTTCCGTCTGCGCCGCCAGGGCCTGTGCCCAGTACAGGGCGATGTAGAACTGGCTGCCACGGTTGTCCAGCTCGCCGGTGCGGCGCGAAGGCGACTTGTCTTCGTCCAGCAGCTTGCCCGTGGCTTCATCCAGCGTCTTGGCCAGCAGCTTGGCGCGGGCGTTGTCGTTCTTGATGCCCAGGTCTTCCAGCGACACGGCCAGTGCCAGGAACTCGCCCAGCGAATCCCAGCGCAGGTGGTTTTCCTCCACCAGCTGCTGCACGTGCTTGGGAGCCGAGCCGCCGGCGCCCGTTTCGTACATGCCGCCGCCGGCCATCAGGGGCACGATGGACAGCATCTTGGCCGAGGTGCCCAGTTCCATGATGGGGAACAGGTCGGTCAGGTAGTCGCGCAGGATGTTGCCGGTCACCGAGATGGTGTCCAGGCCGCGGGCCACGCGCTCCAGCGTGTAGCGCATGGCGCGGACCTGAGACAGGATGTGGATTTCCAGACCCGTGGTGTCGTAGTCCTTCAGGTAGGTGTTGACCTTCTTGATCAGCTCGGCCTCGTGCGGACGATAGGGGTCCAGCCAGAACACGGCAGGCATGCCGGAGTTGCGGGCACGCGTGACGGCCAGCTTGACCCAGTCGCGGATGGGAGCGTCCTTGACCTGGCACATGCGCCAGATGTCGCCCTGCTCCACGTTCTGGCTCATCAGCACTTCGCCGGTGGCCAGATCGACGATGTTGGCAACGCCGTCTTCCTCGATCTCGAAGGTCTTGTCGTGCGAGCCGTACTCTTCGGCCTTTTGCGCCATCAGGCCCACGTTGGGCACGGTGCCCATGGTCTTGGGGTCGAAGTTGCCGTGCCACTTGCAGAAGTTGATCATCTCCTGGTAGATGCGGGCAAAGGTGGACTCAGGCATCACGGCCTTGCAGTCATAGGGCTTGCCGTCGGCGCCCCACATCTTGCCGCCCTGGCGGATCATGGCGGGCATGGACGCGTCAACGATCACGTCGTTGGGCGAGTGGAAGTTGGTGATGCCCTTGGCAGAGTCCACCATGGCCAGCGCGGGACGGTGTTCCTGGCAGGCGTGCAGGTCACGGATGATCTCTTCGCGCAGCGAGGCGGGCAGCGTCTCGATCTTCTCGTACAGCGTGGACATGCCGTTGTTGACGTTCACGCCCAGCTCGTCGAACAGCTTGCCGTGCTTCTCGAAGGCTTCCTTGTAGTAGATCCTCACGCAGTGGCCGAACACGATGGGGTGCGAGACCTTCATCATCGTGGCCTTGACGTGCAGCGAGAACAGGATGCCGGCGTCGCGGCAGTCGTCCAGTTCCTTTTCATAGAAGTCGCACAGCGCCTTCTTGCTCATGAACATGGAGTCGATGATCTCGCCAGCCTTCAGTGCCACCTTGGACTTGAGCACCACCGTCTTGCCGCTCTTGGTGGTCAGCTCCATCTTGACGTCGCGTGCAGCGTCCAGCGTGATCGACTTTTCGCCGTGGTAGAAGTCGCCGTGCTCCATGTGCGAGACATGGGTTTGCGACCACTGCTTCCACTCGCCCATGGAGTGGGGGTGCTTCTTGGCGTAGTTCTTGACGGCGGCAGGAGCGCGGCGGTCGGAGTTGCCCTCGCGCAGCACGGGGTTCACGGCCGAGCCCAGGCACTTGCCGTAGCGTGCCTTGATGTCCTTTTCCTGATCGTTGGTCGGATTCTCGGGATAGTCGGGCAGTGCGTAGCCCTTGCCTTGCAGCTCCTTGATGGCAGCCGTCAGCTGGGCCACGGAGGCGCTGATGTTGGGCAGCTTGATGATGTTGACATCGGGCTCCAGCGTCTTCTTGCCGAGCTCGGACAAGGTGTGGGCCACGCGCTGGTCTTCGGCCAGGAATTCGGAGAACTCACCCAGGATGCGGTGGGCCACGGAGATGTCGGCGGTCTCGACATTCACGCCGACGGGTGCGGCAAAGGCGCGCACCACAGGCAGGAAGGCACTGGTGGCAAGGCGCGGAGCCTCATCGGTCAGGGTGTAGATGATGGTGGGTTGCTGCGTGCTCATCTCTTGTCTCAGGTAGTGAAAAGGTAGGGGTCGCGCCGCAGGCCGTCGAACCGGGCATCCGCTAGGGGAAACGGGGCCGGTGCAGCCTGAGGCAGTAGGACCGTCACGCAATGCCCCGTCGCGCCAGCATGCTGCCCCGGCGTTTTCTGCAATGCGATCCCACAATACAAAATTCTAAGCGGAACCCGCCATATTTTTTAAGTCTTGTAGAAGACTTAGGGTTTTACAGCGGCATTCGGGACCTGTTTTCACAGGGAAACGGCTTGCAGCCCCCGCGTTTTCTACCATGCAAAAAATGCTGTAGCGTGACGGACACGCAAGCGGAGCAGACCCCCCGGGTCAAACCCAGAGCCGATACATCCAGAACGATTCATCGTGCTCGAAGCGCCGCGCAAACTCCCCCGGCGGAAACCCCGTGATCTGGCGCTGATCAAGCGCACTGCACGGCCCATATGGGCACCTGCGGCTGCTGCTGCAACCGTGCGGCGATGCCCGTGAACACGGGTAAACGTGGCGATATATTGCGCCAAATCATCTACAAAGCACGCCAATTACGCCAAATTGTCACCCATCCGCATTTATTCTGTCTTTTTGACTAGAACCACTGGACTGGAGACGATTTGAGTACCCTGGCAATCGTGATTTCATTGGCGGGACTGATGTTCCTGGCCTACCGAGGCATCTCCGTGCTGCTGCTGGCCCCCCTGATGGCCGCCGTGGCCGTGCTGCTGTCCGGCGACCTGGGCCACATGCTGCCGCTGTACACCAGCACCTTCATGGGCGCCCTGGGCAACTACATGCTGCAGTTCTTCCCCGTGTTCCTGCTGGGCGCGCTGTTCGGCCAGTTGATGGCGGACTCGGGCGCGGCCACCGCGATATCGCACTGGATCATGCGCGTGCTGGGCGAGAAGCACGCCATCCTCACGGTGGTGCTGGCCTGCGCCGTGCTCACCTATGGCGGCGTGTCGCTGTTCGTGGTGGCCTTTGCCATCTATCCGATTGCCAAGTCGCTGTTCCGCGCGGCCCATGTGCCCAAGCGGCTGATACCGCCCACCATCGCGCTGGGCTCGTTCACCTTCACCATGACGGCGCTACCGGGCACGCCGTCCATCCAGAACGCCATTCCCATTCCCTACTACGGCACCAATGTGTTCGCGGCGCCGGGCTTGGGCATCATCGGCGGCATGACCATGCTGGCCCTGGGCCTGTGGTGGCTGCAGTCGCGCGCGGCAAAGGCCCGCGTGGCCGGCGAAGGCTACGGCGACCATGACGATGCCGTCGAGCAGGGTCTGCATGAAGAAAGCGATCCCGCCCTGCACAGCCGCCGGGACCTGCCGCTGCTGCTGGCCCTGCTGCCGCTGGTGCTGGTGATCGCGGTCAACGCGCTGCTCACCTACGGCGTGTTCCCGCAGATGGATTTCGGCTTTCTGAAGGAGCGCTTTCCTGCCGTGGACCCGGCCAAGCAGACGGGCCTGTGGGCGCTGATCATGGCCCTGGCCGTGGCCTGCGCCGCACTGGTGTTGCTGGGCCTGGGCCGCTGGCGCAATCTCAAGGAGTCGGTGAACAAGGGCGTGCTGGGCTCCATGCTGCCCATCTTCAACACAGCCTCGGAAGTGGGCTACGGCGCGGTCATCGCGGGGCTGGCGGGCTTTGCCATCATCCGCGAGGCCGTGCTCAATGTCGCACCTCACAACCCGCTGATCTCCGAGGCCGTAGCCATGAACGTGCTGGCTGGCATCACGGGGTCGTCGTCAGGTGGCCTGTCGATTGCGCTGTCCACGCTGGGCAAGGACTACCTGGCCATGGCCGCGCAACTGGGCATCAGCCCCGAGCTGCTGCACCGCGTGGCCGTGATGGCGGCCGGCTGCTTCGACACCCTGCCGCACAGCGGCGCCATCATCACGCTGCTGTCCATCTGCGGCCTCACGCACCGCCAGTCGTACGGCAACATCGCCATCATGACCATTGGCGCGCCACTGCTGGCCCTGGTGCTGGTGATCACGCTCGGCACCATGTTCGGGTCCTTCTGAGGGACCAGGGCGCAGAGCGCGCGCGGAAAATACCACGGCATCGCGCCCGCCACAACCGGCATATGACGTATATGCGCGGGGCGGGTGCATGGCAACAATGCATGCACGGCGATAAGGCATCGCCCCGATTCATTCCCGCATCACCGACAAGACGACATCCGCTGCCAAAGCTGCCAGCGCCGATGTCGGGCAACAAGGCCCGAACCGCTCCCTGACCCGGAGCGGTTCGGGCCTTTTTTTGTTGGCCGGGAATCGAAGGGGCGATGCGGCAAGCCGCCCCCTCAACCCCTTCAGGAGCAGCAGCATGAGACACGGAGATATTTCCAGCAGCAACGATTGCGTCGGCGTGGCGGTGGTCAACTACAAGATGCCGCGCCTGCACACCAAGGCCGAGGTGCTGGACAACTGCCGCAAGATCGCCGACATGCTGGTGGGCATGAAGCGCGGCCTGCCGGGCATGGACCTGGTAATCTTCCCCGAGTACTCCACGCACGGCATCATGTACGACGCCAAGGAGATGTACGACACGGCCAGCGCCATCCCGGGGGAAGAGACCGAGATCTTCGCCGACGCCTGCCGCAGGGCCAACGTCTGGGGCGTGTTCTCGCTGACGGGCGAGCGCCATGAGGAGCACCCCAACAAGGCGCCCTACAACACCCTGATCCTCATGAACAACCAGGGCGAGATCGTGCAGAAGTACCGCAAGATCATGCCCTGGGTGCCCATCGAGGGCTGGTACCCGGGCGACTGCACCTATGTGAGCGAAGGCCCCAAGGGCCTGAAGATCAGCCTCATCATCTGCGACGACGGCAACTACCCCGAGATCTGGCGCGACTGCGCCATGCGCGGCGCCGAGCTCGTCGTGCGCTGCCAGGGCTACATGTACCCGGCCAAGGAGCAGCAGATCATGGTCTCCAAGGCCATGGCCTTCATGAACAACTGCTACGTGGCCGTGGCCAATGCGGCGGGCTTCGACGGCGTGTACTCGTACTTCGGGCACTCGGCCATCATCGGCTTCGACGGCCGCACCCTGGGAGAGACCGGCGAGGAGGAAATGGGCATCCAGTACGCCGAACTGTCCAAGCACCTGATCCGCGATGCGCGCAAGAACGGCCAGTCGCAGAACCATCTGTTCAAGCTGGTGCACCGCGGCTACACCGGCACCATCAACTCGGGCGACGGGGACAAGGGCGTGGCCGCCTGCCCCTACAACTTCTACAGCCAGTGGGTCAACGATCCCGAGGGCACGCGCGAGATGGTGGAGTCCTTCACACGCACCACCGTAGGCACGCCCGAATGCCCCATCGAAGGCATTCCGCACGAGGCGCCCAAGCACCGCTGACAGCGCCCTGCCTCCGAGCCTGCAGGCCTGGGGGCAGGCCCGCCCATGAACACGCAAAGGTGAAGAGTGAAGATGAGCACGACAACAACCACAGGCCCGCTGCACCCTCCTGCCAACCAGGCCGCCGACCCGCTGGCGGCCTACCGCATCGAGGAAGAACCCTTCTACCGCCCCTCGGGCCGCGAAGTGCAGCTGTACCGCCAGGCCTACCAGCACCGCATGCCGCTCATCCTCAAGGGCCCAACGGGCTGCGGCAAGACGCGCTTTGTGGAGTACATGGCGTGGGCGCTCAAGCGCCCCCTGGTCACGCTGGCCTGCAACGAGGACATGACGGCCTCCGACCTGGTGGGCCGCTACCTGCTGGATGCCGACGGCACGGCCTGGCACGACGGCCCGCTGACCCTGGCCGTGCGCCACGGCGGCATCTGCTACCTGGACGAAGTGGTGGAGGCCCGCCAGGACACCACCGTCGTCATCCACCCGCTGACCGACGCGCGCCGCGCCCTGCCGCTGGACAAGAAGGGCGAGGTGGTCCACGCGCACCCCGACTTCCAACTGGTGGTTTCCTACAACCCCGGCTACCAGAGCAGCGCCAAGGACATGAAGCCATCGACGCGCCAGCGCTTCGCGGCGCTGGACTTCGACTACCCGGCGCCCGAGATCGAGGCGGACATCGTGGCCCACGAGACCGGCATTGCCCCGGCCACCGCTCGCAGCCTGGTCAGCCTGGCGCGCAGCACGCGAGAACTGCGCCACCGGGGCCTGGACGAAGGCGCCTCCACCCGCATGCTGATCTACGCGGGCCTGCTGATGCGCGACGGCATGCCGGTGCATGACAGCTGCGACATGACCATCACCAGCGCCCTGACCGACGACCCCGACACCGCCGCCGCGCTGCGCCAGCTGGTCGAAGCAGAGTTCGGCGCCTGAGGGCCGCGCGCCATGGCCATCGTCTCCGTTGCCTTGCCCGAAGAGTATCGCCTGCTGCACACGCTGGGCCTGCTGGCCAGCGGCCTGGCGCGCCGGCCTGTCGCCGTGCAGGCGCTGGCCAGGACGCCGGCCAGTGCCCCGGCGCCGGGCCAGGCCCACGCCCTGCCGCCGCGCGCCGTGCTGATCAGCCAGCCTGCCCGGCTGCTGATTCCCGCCAACTTGCCCATGCAGGCACACCTGTACGCAGCAACGATGGCCCATGCCGCAGCCCATCTGCGCTTTTCGCCCGCCCGCCAGGACAGCCGTGCCCTCAAGCCCATGGGCCAGGCCGTGGTGGGCGCGCTGGAAGATGCGCGCGTGGAGCGGCTACTGTGCCTGCAGCACCCCGGCGTGCGCCGCTGGTTCGAGGCCTGCATCGCACCCGAGCCCCACCCATCCGACCTGGGCTTTGCCGCCTTCATGGCGCGGCTGGACCGCATGCTGCTGTGGCCAGACCGTATGGACGGCAACCACTGGATCCACAAGGCCCGTGACCTGTTCGAGAACACCGCCACGCGCCATGGGCTGGAGGACTACGCCGCATTCCGGGCCATTGCCTCCATCCTGGCCAACGACCTGGGCCAGATGCGCGTGCGCATGGACCCCCAGCACCATGCCGTGCCCAGCATCTACCGTGATGACAACAGCTATCTCTGGCAGCATCCGGAGTCGCCTCAGGGCGAGGAAGACACACTCGCGCTGCAGCAGTCCGCTGCGCGCGCGGCCCCTCCTCCATCGGCCGGCGCAGGACAGCAGTCCGATGCACAGGAAGGCCAGTCGCTGGACCCAGGCCTGGAACTGTCGCGCCACAGCTATCCCGAATGGGACCGCAGGTCGGAGCGCCTGAAGACGGACTGGTGCACCGTCATCGACACCCTGCCCGCATGGCAGGCCGAGGCTCTGGCCGGCAAAGGCTCCCACGCCGGCAGACAGACAATGCCGCCCCTGCCGCTGCCGCCCGCACGCCAGATGGACCGGCGCCAGCGCCTGCGCCGCCAGTGGGAAGGCGATGACCTGGACTTCAATGCCGCCATCGAGGTCCAGGTGGACCGCCGCCTGAACCTGCGACCGGAACCTCGCCTTTTCATGCGGGCCGGCAAAGGCCCGCGCCCCACCAGCCTGCTGGTGCTGATGGACGCTTCCGAATCGGTCAACACGCCCGGCCCCCACGGCGCCAGCCTGCTGGAGCTGGAGAAACAGGCGGCCCACATGCTGGCCGAATCGCGCGCAGGCCACAGGACCGGCGTGGACCGCCTGGCCATCCACGCCTTCTCGTCCAACACGCGCGCCGAAGTCCGCTACCTGCGCCTGCTGGACTTCGGCCAACCCTTTGCCGCAGCAGCGGTCACCCGGTTGCAGGCACTGCAGGGCCGCCATTCCACCCGCCTGGGCGCCGCCCTGCGCCACGCCAGCAGCCTGCTGGCGGCCGAGCCTGCTGGCCAGCGCCATCTACTGGTGATCACCGACGGAGCACCCGCCGACATCGACGTGCATGACGAGCGCTATCTGATCGAAGACGCGCGCCACGCCGTGCAGCAGGCCCGCGCCGCAGGCATACGCATCAGTTGCCTGGCCGTGGACAGCCAGGCAGACGGCTATGTGCGCCATATCTTTGGCGGGCGCAACTACGGCATTGCCGACGACGCACGGCATCTGCCAAGGCGGCTGTCCCAGATGGGCGCAAGGCTCGCAGCCGGCCGCTGACCACGGCAAGCGCCACGGAAATCTCGATTAACCTGAAGCCTGCAAAGAACGCACGCCAGCACCTGGCACAGAAGGAACCCATGAACGACCCCGTCAGAGTCGGCATTCTTTACTCGGCCACCGGCACCACATCGACCATCGGCCAGTCCCAGCTGCAGGGCGCGCAGCTGGCCATCGACGAAATCAACGAGGCGGGCGGCCTGCTGGGGCGTGAACTGGTGGCAGTGCGCTACGACCCGGCCTCCACGCCGGCCCGCTATGCGGCCCTGGCCGAGCAACTCATCGTGCGCGACGGCATCAACGTCATCTTCGGCTGCTACATGTCAAGCAGCCGCAAGGCCGTCATCCCCATCGTCGAGAAATGGAACAAGCTGCTGTTCTATCCCACGCTCTACGAAGGCTTCGAGTTCTCGGGCAATGTCATCTACACGGGCGCCGCGCCCAACCAGAACAGCGTGCAACTGGCCGACTACATGACCAGCAGCTTCGGCGCGCGGGTCTACCTCATCGGCTCGGACTACATCTACCCCTACGAGTCCAACCGCATCATGGGCGAGCTGGTCATGCAGCACCCGGGCAGCGACAAGCTCGGTGAACACTACCTGCCCCTGGACGCCACCGAGCGCGACTACGCGGCCATCATGCAGGACATCCGCGCCAGGCAGCCGGACTTCATCTTCTCCACCGTGGTCGGCGACTCCACGGCCAGCCTCTACCGCGCCTATGCCGATGCAGGCTTCAATCCGCAGACCATGCCGATTGCCAGCCTCACCACCTCCGAGGCCGAGATCGCCCAGATGGGCGCCGATGTGGCGGCCGGCCACTTCACGGCCGCGCCCTACTTCCAGTCCATCGATTCGCCCGCCAACGCGCGCTGCCTGGCCCGGCTGCGCCAGCGCCTGGGCGACGACTGCCGGCCCAACCTGTGCTGGGAGGCCGCCTACTTTCAGATGCACCTGTTCGCCAACGCCTTCCGCCAGGCCGGCAGTGACCGCATAGGTGAGCTGCTGCCCCATCTGCTGGGCAGCGAATTCGACGCGCCCCAGGGCCGCATCCGGCTGGACCCCGACAACCACCACACCTGGCTGCACCCGCGCGTGGGCCGCGCCAATGCACAGGGCGGCTTCACCATCGTGCGCCAGGCCACCCGGGCCGTCTCGCCCGACCCCTACCTGGTCACCCACTCCCTGGGCGACTGGACCGCCAGCCTCGGTGCCCTGGAGAACTGAGCGTGGATGCCGCCCCGAACAAGGACACCGGCAGCGCTGCCACAGGCCGGCCGCTGCTGGAAAGAAAACCGCTGCTGCGTGCCACCTCGCCCCAACTGAAGGAACTGCGCCAGCTGCGCATTGCCGTCGTCCACCCCGACGACGCGGACGGCCGCCTACTGGCCCAGCAGCTGCAGCGCATAGGCTGCCAGGTCCAGGCCATCTGGCCGCCCCAGCCCAGCCTGCCCGAGGGCACGGACGTGGTCTTCCTGGCCGTACGCCCCGATCACCTGCAGTTGAACTACGCCTGGACCCAGGGCGAGGGAGAGAGCCCGCCCACCGCCATCGCCGTGGTCAACTACGAGAACCCCACCATCGTCTCCGCCGTGCTGGAGCTGCAGGTGCAAGCCATCCTGCCCTCGCCCATCCGCTCCTTCGGCCTGCTGTCCACATTGGTGCTGGCGCGCAGAAACCACAAGGAATCACGCCAGCAGCAGCAGCGCATCGCCAAGCTCCAGGCCAAGCTGCTGGGCCAGCGCCGCGTGGCCGAAGCCAAGGCCATCCTCATGCAGACCCACCAGATCAACGAAGACCAGGCCTACGACATGATCCGCGCCCAGGCCATGAGCCGGCGCAGCTCGGTGGAGGAGATTGCCCAGGCCATCGTCCATGCGAGCGAAATACTGTCGCTGGGCAAGGGCGTGGGAGGATGAAGGGGCCGGGGCATCGCACGCCTGCAGATGCCCCTCTCGCGGATGCCCTCCAGGGTGCCGGGCAGGAGCAATGTGACGAATGAGGCGCTATTGGCACATCGCCGATGCTTCGGCTGCCAAGTCCTTATAGACCGTGTATTGGCAAGTCCACTTATCCGGAGCAGACGAATACCCCCCCTCGAAGTAGCTTCCGCCTCGTCCCGCCGTGACGCGGCATCCTCCGCTGACAACCGTCTTACCGGCCGAACAGGAGGCAGTTACTTCGACAGCGGCGTCAGTGAAGTCGGCAAACGCCCAGGATCCAGTGTTGATCACCTTGGTCAAGGTCACCGAACCTGCCCCAGACGGACCTTGCAAGCCTTGTGGTCCATCGGCGCCGGTCGGTCCCGTCGCCCCGGTTGGCCCGGTGTTGCCTGTCGGACCCTGCGCTCCCTGCAAACCCGTGGAGCCCGCCGTACCGGCCGTGCCTGCCGTTCCCGTCGCCCCTGTTGCCCCCGTCGGCCCGGTGGCGCCGGTAGAGCCCGTCGCGCCAATGCCGGTGGCTCCCGTGGCCCCGGTCGTGCCCGTAGCACCTGTTGCACCTGTTGCACCTGTGGGCCCTGTCACGCCCGTGGCTCCCTGGACGCCAATTGCGCCTTGAACCCCTGTCAAACCCGTAGCACCTGTTGCGCCCGTCGGTCCGGTAGGACCCGTTGCACCTGTTGCACCCGTGCCATTGGTCCCCGTCACACCGGTAGCCCCCGTCGCCCCCGTGGTGCCAGTCGCACCTGTGGGCCCGGTGGCACCCGTGGCGCCGGTAGCTCCAGCGCCCACACCCGCCGCACAGTGCACCAGCTGCCCCGTAACACCGTCAACACACAGCAACTGAGAGCCTGTGGCTGTATCGGCGGGCAGGGCTGGCACCAGTACCTCGCCAGTACGCTGGACCCTCAGGCGCTCGGCACCCACGGAGTTCTTGATCACGAAATCGCCATTGGCAGGCAGCGTGATGGAGACATCGGCCGCGAGGGCGGCAGGCGCATGCAGTCCGGCGCACGAAAGCAGGGCCAGCAGCAGGGCGGGAACGGGGCGATGATTGTGGTTCATAGGTTTTTCAGGAGCGGGGGGCGAATTGCGCTGGCGACGCAGGGCCATGCCACCGAGCAGCAGACTCATCAGCATCAGTCCACAGGTGTTGAGCGTGGGAATGCTGGCGGGCGATGTCACCAGTACAGGCATTGCACGCCTGATGCAATTTGTGACTCCACGCACACCGAGCACAGGAGCTCGGCTTGCCGAAGCCGGGCAGATGATGAGTGAGAAAATGATTCTCACGTAAGAAAAATTAACAATTGATTAATGAGTATCACATCAAAACAACTATCAGCCACTCAAATCACATGAAATTCCAACCAATCCGTCTCGCAGCCGGTTCAAGCCTGGAGGAAAGCAACCCATGATGGCCTCTACCGCTCTGCAATCAGACTGGCTCGATGCCCCCAAGATTGACAGATTCATGCAGCGGAATATCTGCCCGGCAAGTGCTTCATCACCAGGCAAAAGCATGGGTACAAGCGGGCGGGATGACACAATCGCCCGACCACATCTCAGAACGTGAGAGAGCAATGACAGATCTAAAGAAGTTGCAAGAAGACAGAGAATCGGAAAGCAACGCACCCGAAAATCATCTTGAGCAGAGCCCTGCAGCTCCTGTCGATATCACGCCACACACCGCAGGCTTGAGTGGATCCGTCGCAGGACGTGACTATAAAGCTCTGGACCGGATGAGAGCGGCCTTGAATGCAAGCATCTCCGTCTTGTCGCCTGAAGAACTTCTCAGGGATGAGCCTGCTCAATTGCCACAGAGCCTTCCGAAACCTGAACTCCAATCGACAAAATCAGGCTCCCAAGACTCATCGCCATCGCCACCCAAAGAAGCAAACATATCTCCACAACAGACTTCAGGCCGTTCCAAATATGGTTCATTCAACCAGTCTTATCTACTTGGTGGAAAAACACCTACTCAAATAGCTAATCATTCCGGCATCACATCGAAAAACTCAAACCCCGCCAGCTCCACAAACAATAAAAACAGGGAAATTCATGCTTCGCCGGAAATTCCTCTTATCGAGTTCAACGGAAAAATAAGCAGCCCCATCGCGACCAAATCAAACCCTGCGATTAATATCAAAAAAGCAGAAAAGCCGATCTCCAAAAATACACCAGATCATCAGATAAAAATTCAGAAAACACCTGACAGCCACGCCAAAAAAAGCACTCCAATTCAACCCATACCGCTCAAATTACTATCCAGAGGGGGAGACACCCAACCCCGTCAACAAATAACAGGATCGACGCCGTTCGGCCACATGCTGGAGGAGCGGCGAAGGGAACAGGAAGAGCGCGAAGACAAAAGAACCGAGTACGCTAGGCGCAGCGCGATAGCCTCGGAAGCAGCGTTGCGGGCAGAAAGAAATCGCACGCTGGAAGCGCAAAAAGAAGCCGCCTTCTACCGTAATGAGGCCGCCCGCGCAAAGGACGAGGCAATGCTCGCTCGCAAAGGCATGTGGTTGGGACTGATGGTGGCCTTGGCTTGTGTGTGCGCTGCCATCCTTGCTTACCTGATAACCGCGCCGCACACCTGTTGAGCGGCTTTGCACCATGACCCAATCCGGCCAGCCCCGGACAGGCCACGGCTGCTGCACCCATCGCTTAGTTACAGCTCCTAACTGTGCTTCGGGCTGTCTTCATGTGCTCACCTATCGGGGTAGACCTCTGCCTAGCTCAGAAGCCTTTGAGCAGAAGGACACATCGAATCACTTTCGAATATCCCCTACCCATGGGTTCGCATCCAACAAATTAAAAGTTCGATCCACCGAAATATGCATAAGAGAGAAAGATTTTACAATCAACAAACTGCAGCGATAGCCACGCCTCTAGTATTTTCTAAATCATGCATTTGCCCTCGACTTCTACCTACTTTGGACAGATTTTGGTCAAAGTGGATGGTCTGGTTGGTAGTCTTGCACTCAGCGTTGGAAAGCTCTTCTGCAAGCCCTCGGTAGAAATGTATGGACCCGAACCCGGGACACATCTATTTCACCACATCATCTTTCCTCAGATACCCGTAGGCCATTTCCTCTCTCTGGCATTTTTTTATCAAAAATACTATTCCTTAGGCCACAAATCCACACAACAAAAAATAAAGCGAGATATACATCTCGCTTTATGAAAATCCAAATATGCTAATCGCTTAATTTTTCCGCGATTAGAGCAGCACCGCTACCTGACTGCAAAGTCACCACCCCAAGCATATCAAAGAATTGAACCCTCAGTGTATCGCCGGCAGCCAAAGCCAAAATTGATTCACCATCGAACCTTGAAACGCTGGTCGTTGTATTCTCTGTAAGCGCCGCAACTGGCGTACCATTCAACAAAACCCTTGCTGAAACAAGCATATTGGCGTTAGTTTTAATAGAATATTTAACCCTATACCTGCCACTCGAAGGGACAGTAAACATCGTATTTAAACCATTAACCATGAATCCAGAGAGATTCTGCGACTGAGGCAATGGAATATCGGTACCACCGAGAACCACAGCTATTACGGCACCGCTTGTATTGTGAGCAGCCATTGAGGTGGCAGTAGTTCCTCCAGCCCCTGCTGGTCCGGTGGGGCCTGTGGGACCAGACAAGCCAATATCACCCTGCGCCCCCGTCGGACCTTGAAGGCCCGTGGCACCAATGGGGCCTTGAGCGCCTGTCTGGCCCGCTGGGCCTTGAACGCCAGTCGGACCTGTGGGTCCCGCCGGGCCTGCCTGGCCGGTGGCGCCGGTCGCGCCTGCCGGTCCTGTTGCACCGGTCGCTCCGGTTGCTCCCGTCGGACCCGGGTTCCCCACAATCGCGCCTGCTGCGCACTTGCCCAGTCGCCCCGTCGCGTCGTCATAGCAAGCCACGCTGCCAGCCTCCGTTGTATTGGACAGGTTGGGCAGATATACATCGCCTGTTTCCATTACCCGGAACCGCTCTGCATTGCCTGCATTGTTCTTGATGACGAATCCACCATTGGCCGGCGGTGTGATGGTGATGTCGGCGCCGCCAGGAGCCGCCATCGAAGCACCACTCAAAACAATGGATACGGCGAAGGAAACAGAGCGCAGCGTAAATTTCATGGTTTTCATGGTCGTGAATGTTGTGTAATCGGCGTTGCGGAGCGCCGGCCAACGCCGGCTTGGTTTTGCCGCTATATCCTTCACATAGAACCGCGGGCTCATTCAAGCCCATCAACGGGACGGGAGTAGAGCCACGAGCAGCTTTCAGCAAGCTGCTCATACAGCTGCGTACTACTGGAAGACCAGCGGGGACGTGATCGTCGCCGGCAGCCCCACAAGTGCGGGGGTGATGGTCTGCAACTGCCAGGCATGCTGGGTGCTGCTGGAGGTTCCGCAGGCCGGATTGTCGATGCCAGTGATGCCGCTCATGGCCGCAGACAGCACGGTTCCATTGGACTGCGGTGCAGAAGCCGGAACCATGAACGATGCCAACGAACCGGACCACACCAGCGTCTTCGCATAGATAGATGCGGGTGTGGAGTTCCCCGAATTGAGGAAGGCTGTACCTGAGCAGAGATTGCCGCCACTGCCTTGGTAGTAGATTTGGCCGTTGGGGACTGTGCCGTCCCACGACATCACAAGCAAATGTCCTGTACTGGTCACGATCGTGATGCTGCTGCGAGTTGCGCTCAAGACCTTTCCAAGAACGTTGTTGGCACCGTCCACCAACTGCACCCCGCCGCTGCCAGCAGGACCCGTCGCGCCGGTGGCGCCAGTGGGGCCGGGAATTCCCTGAATCCCTTGATTGCCTTGAGCGCCCTGTGCCCCTTGGGACCCCGTGGGGCCAACCGGCCCAACGCCTCCAGTCGAACCCGGAGCGCCCTGCACGCCTTGGATTCCTTGAAGGCCCTGCGCCCCGGTGGATCCGGTGGGGCCGGTCGCTCCGGTTGCACCCGTCGCACCTGTGGGGCCTGCCGCACCGGTGGCTCCTGGTATGCCAGCGCCAGTGGGGCCGGCAGGGCCGACTGCCCCTGTAACCCCCGTAGGACCCATGGGACCTGCCACGCCGGTCGCTCCAGGCGTACCTGCGCCGGTAGGCCCGGTAGGACCGACAGCTCCTGCAGCTCCCGCAGGACCAGTGGCCCCCGTCGCTCCTGCGCCCACGCCTGCCGCGCAGGGCATGAGCTGCCCAGCGCCGTCATGGCAAGTCACATGGGTGCCGGAAGCCGATGTTGACGGCAGCGCAGGGATCAGAACCTGGCCGGTGTCCTGGACGCGCAGGCGTTCCTGCCCAGCCTGGTTCTTGATTACAAACCCGCCGCCGGCAGGAGGCGTGAGAGTGATGTCAGCCGCCAAGGCGCCAGCCGCATGCAGCGCTGCAACGGAGGAGAGAGTGAGGATCAGCCAGGGAGACGCAGCAGTTGGTTTTTTTCGCATGATTCAGGAAATCGCAAAGGTTCAAAAAGATGTCTTGCAGATTGCGCGTGCATCGCGCCGTGGAGCCGACGACCGCTTGCGCTGCACCCAAACAGCGATGGACATCAGCAGGGAAAGAATCATCAGCCCGTACTCGCTCAAGGTCGGAATGGCGGCTGTGGAAACCGGCGCGCCGATCTGCACATTCGCTGGCACAGTGGCATTGCCACGCACTACCGTCGCTCCAGGGCCAAGGTTGATGACAGCCGTGCCGCTGGCCGCCTGCAGTACCACCGGCTGGCCAGGCACGCCCTCAATGGTCAGAGTGCCGAGCACGGTAATGTTGGCCCCGACGGGAAGAACGAAAGTGCGCCCACTCGTGCTCTTGATGGTCAGGTTCTGCACCACGAGTGTTCCGCTCAGCTGGCTCGTGTTGCCTGGGTCGCACCCATCGCGCAGCTCTATCGTGTTGTTCCCCGCATTCAGCGACCCATTGATGTGCAGGTCACCGCCCACGGACAGCGTTCCGCCGCTGCTGGTGATGGCTGCCGTGCTTCCAAAGGTTGCTGAAGAATCCACAGTCAGCGCCCCCCCGAGATCCAGGGTCCCTTGCATGTCCAACGAGGAGCAGGACAGGTCAACAGAACCGCCAGGGGGAACGACCAAGGAACTACCGGGAGGGTAGGACCATTGAGCTGCGGCGTTGGAGCACAGTAAAAGTGCAACACCTGCTGCGCTCAGCCAGCGGGAAATTGAAAAATTCATCAGGGAGGCTCCGGTAAGGCCGAGACCCACCTGACGTGGATCCGACTCAAAAAAGTATCAAACATTGTCAACTGAAACAAAACGCGCTTCATTAAAGAAACTTATCAAGAAGTCGGTTGCATTTAGCATGCAAACTATCACTTCTGTTTTTACAAACACGTTTTGCACTTCTTGGCTCAGGAGGCGTACCGTCGCAGCGGCGGTGGCCGCGGGCCCGGCAGGCATGCTGGTGTCCGGCTTTGCCCTTGGTGGTACAAGAGGTGTCCGTATCGTCGTCGCCCTCTTCCTGGATATCGATGGCACCACAACTCACGCCATGGGCTGATTTTGAAAACTCATTATCAAATAAATGAATGGTTTCCAAACTCTGTCAATTTTTGTCTCGCCTGCACAAAAGAATAATCATCAACATAGAATCTGGTTGCGCTCAAAAACACAATGAGCCCCAATGATAAAATCCCCAACTGAAAGAGACATATTATGATTGAAGGCGGATGGTGGAAAGCCTACACAAAAAATGGCAGGTATGTAGGCCATATCGAAGGAGACGAATTCATCATGGGCGCCACCAGGATCTTATATCGAGTGAGCGACAACAAGCTCTATTCAACAGAAGCGCCTCCATCACATATAGCAGATATATTGAAAAATCAAGCAGTCACGTTGAATGGTGAAATTCTGCTGAAGTTCTTCAAGGCAAGGAAACCCTGATAAATGGACTTATTTGCGTTAACATTTAGTAACAAGGACAGTTTCCACATCGGAGCATCCAGACCAATCTTCAATATTCCCCTTTAGCCCAGGAATTCATAGGATTCAATAAAGACGTTTTATGAGAAAAACCCGCATCATGCGGCCACCGTCATGGCACGAACCGGCAACTTGCGTCCAAGATGAACACGTAGTTGTATTCTGTGAATCAACTCCTCAGTCAAAACCCGACCTGCAGTGAGTAAAACCAAACCCTCTCCAGACATAAAATCCTGGGCCAAGACCATTCCAGGCTTGAGATCTGAACAGCGAATATAAAATGGTGCAGGATCAACAGCGGGCGTTGCCTGCAGCAGAATCTGCAAGAATGCATCGACTACCTCAGGGTCGAATTGCGTACCCCTGCCATGGGATATTATGGTTCTTGCCTCTGCCGGAGTGAGAGATTTACCGTTCAAATGTCCTATTGTCAGGTCATCATAACAATCTGCGACTGCGATTATTCGCGCACCTACTGGAATATTTTCCCCTTTCAGCCCATCCGGGTAACCTGCGCCATCGAAACGCTCATGATGGCCTCTGACCAAAGTGGCAACCCCATGTGCGTCATCTATTGACAGGAGCAGTTGTTCTCCAAAGCTGGAGTGGGTTCGATATTTCTCCAGCTCTTCATGGCTTAAGCTGGTCACTGATTTATTCAACAACCCGTCGGGCAGCGTTATGTGTGCAATATCATGAATCAACGCAGCGACAAAGGCATTTTGCTGCTCACTTTCGTCAAGCTGCATGATATTTGCCGTTCATCGAGTCAGGTCGGCCACGCGTCGAGAATGGCCGGCAAGCGCCCCTCCTCGCCACTCCAGAAGATTCGAGAACATCCGGATTGTCGCCAAGAAACTCCTCTTGAGCTTTCTATGTGCTTCCAGAAGCTCGTCGTCATGCTCGTGCGCAGCATTCTCCAGCTTCGAACTGAGTTCACTCAACTCTTTCACCAGCGTCCGATTTCTCTGTTCGAGGCGAATATTTTCCTGGCGTGAAATCCTTTGCTCATTCAACTGTTCAATAGTCGCCAAAAATTGACGCTATCCCATGGACTGATAATATGACGGCACAATCCCAATAAGCGCCCAATACCTCCCCCAGCGTTCCCTCTCCCGCCTTCATCCAAAATAATCACGGAAATATTGCACGATTGGACAATCAATTCTTCCAATCACCTTCCGCCGTCCACGTCAAGCAGCCGCGTGTTGCATATAAGCAAATCAACACGCCTCCTTTCGAGCACATTCTGCACATCAGATTCGCTCGCCACCCAACTCAGCTCATACCCGGCTGGATCAAGCAATAGGCTTAACCCTGAAAAATCCTCCATCCCAGGGTCCGCCAGCAATGCTTGCAAGCGCGATTGGGGCGAGAATGAGTCTTGTTTCCTCATGTCATTCATTCAATTTGCCTCAACTGGTTAAATACATAATGCAATGCTCAAAGCACATGTAGAACTTGCCACAAAATGCATCCGGAAAAATAGAATTTTTTCAACAATCCGCAATGACTGAAGATCAAATTTATCTAACGCACTTCTTTTTTCCAAAACTCAAACTATCCAGAAGCAAGCTGGACGCGATATGTGAGTAATGTGCATGCTGGAGTTTGATGCTGGAATGCTTCCGGCTTTTGCAAGCACCACTATGCTTGCGTGCCAGGCATGCAAGGCCTGCAACTCAGGCTCACGTATTCGAAGATCCGCGCCGGTCTTGCGGCCGATCAGGTGCTGCCCTGCAACCGCACCTGTATCCGCACCTGCAGCCGCCTCGCTACCCGCCTTGGTGGCCGGGATAGGCAGACTGCTGGCCGCCTTGACAGTCCCGGTCTGCATCAACACCTTCCTGCTGGCTACCCGAGCAGCCGCCACGGTGCTCTTCCATTGGCCTTCGTCGCGCCACTCATGGGCCTGGCCGCTTGAAGCCGGGCCAGGCCGGAGGCCGGCCGGCGCGAAGTCCACCTTTTGCTACGACCCCACTCAGTCACGTTTTCGGCCGCGCTGACATAATCCCGCGGCAGCTCCCCCACTGAGACCTTTTTGTGCAGAGCCCGGCCTGAAGCACGCCCCTGCTGCGGCTCGTACCCCCGCCGGTGCAACCATTCGCTGGTCAGAACCTTTCGACTTGCGTGCAGTGATGGCTCCTATTGCATGCCACAAGCCCAATCTGTAGCACCCAGAGCTGGAACAATAGGAAAAGCGGGGTTCCACGGCGTAAAACCAAGAGCAGCCGCCAGAGCAAAAAACCCAATCAGATCAATGACAAACGTAGAAAATCAAGCATCTGCCAGCATGTGGCGCATGTCCGTTGCACCCATGATGGACTGGACCGACAAACACTGCCGCTACCTGCACCGGCTTCTGAGCCGCCACACCTTGCTCTACACAGAGATGGTGACGACGGGCGCTCTGCTGCACGGTGATGTGCCGCGGCATCTGCGTTTCGAGGCCGAGGAGCATCCGGTGGCGCTGCAGCTCGGTGGCAGCGAGCCTTCCGATCTGGCGCAGGCCGCGCGGCTGGGGGCGCAGTGGGGGTATGACGAGATCAACCTCAATTGCGGCTGCCCCAGCGAGCGCGTGCAGCGCGGCGCATTTGGCGCCTGCCTGATGAACGAGGCGCCGTTGGTGGCCGATTGCGTGAAGGCGATGGTGGACGTGGTGGATGTGCCCGTCACGGTGAAGCACCGCATTGGCATCGACAAGGATGAGAGCTACGAGTTCGTGCGCGATTTCGTTGGCACGGTGGCGGATGCGGGCTGCCGCGTGTTCATCGTGCATGCCCGCAATGCCTGGCTCAAGGGCCTGTCACCCAAGGAAAACCGCGAGATCCCGCCGCTGCGCTACGAGATCGTGGCCCGGCTCAAGCAGGATTTTCCGGAACTGACCATTGCCATCAACGGCGGCATCAAGGCCGATGCCACGGTGCAGGAGCTTCTGCAGCAGGTCGATGGCGTGATGGTGGGCCGCGAGGCCTATCACAACCCCTGGTGGCTGGCCTCGTGGGATGCGCTGTACTACGGCGATGCGAGCGTGGAGCACACACGCGAGTCCATCGAGGAGCAGATGGTGGCGTATATGGAGCGCGAGGCGCGCACGCATGGCACGCACTGGTACTCCATCGCGCGGCATATGTTGGGGTTGCGCAACGGGCTGGCGGGGGCGCGCCGCTGGCGCCAGGTGTGGAGCAATCACCAGCTCAAGCAATTGCCGCCTTCAGAGGTGATGCGGCTTGCGCGCACCAAACCGGCCGAGGCGGCGCTTGCCGCCTAGCGCGGGGGACTGCATTGCAGGATGGCCAGGGCTGAGGCGGCCGCTCGCCCAGGCCTATCGGTAAAAACTATCACTTACGCGACAGCATCAAAGGGGTTTTACTACCAATTTTCTTAGCTTGCTGCTGATATATTGCACTGCAACATATCCAAACAACCCCTTGTATCCATGCTCTATCAGCTCTACGAAATCCAGCGCGCCATGGTCGAGCCCTTTGCCGATTTCGCGCAAGCTGCAGCCAAGCTCTACAGCAACCCCCACTCGTTGCTGAGCCAAGGTCCGATGTCCCAGCGCATGGCCGCCGGGTTCGATCTGTTCTACCGCCTTGGCAAGGATTACGAGAAGCCCGAATTCAACCTGCACAGTGTGGATGTTGGCGGCGTTGACGTGACCATCCGCGAGCGCGTCGAAGTGGACAAGCCGTTTTGCGAGCTGCGCCGCTTCAAGCGCTTCTCCGACGACACCGATACGCTGCAGACCATGCTGAGCCAGCCAGTGGTGCTGATCGTGGCGCCGCTGTCGGGCCACTACGCCACGCTGTTGCGCGATACGGTGCAAAGCATGCTGGGCGGCCACAAGGTCTACATCACCGACTGGAAGAACGCCCGCCTGGTGCCCCTGGCCGATGGCGAGTTCCACCTCGACGACTACGTGAACTATGTGCAGGAGTTCATCCGCTACCTGCAGGGCAAATACGGCCAGTGCCACGTGGTCAGCGTCTGTCAGCCCACGGTGCCGGTGCTGGCTGCCGTGTCGCTGATGGCCAGCCGTGGCGAGACGCCTCCGCTGTCCATGACCATGATGGGCGGCCCCATCGACGCACGCCGCTCGCCGACCTCGGTGAACAACCTGGCGCAGAACCGCAGCTTCGAGTGGTTCGAGAACAACGTGATCTACCGCGTGCCCGAAGGCTATCCGGGCGTAGGCCGCCGCGTGTACCCGGGCTTCCTGCAGTACTCGGGCTTCGTGGCCATGAATCCGGACCGCCACGCCAATAGCCACTACGACTACTTCAAGGACCTGATCAAGGGTGACGACGCCAGCGCCGAGCATCACCGCAAGTTCTATGACGAGTACAACGCCGTGCTCGACATGGATGCCGACTACTACCTCGAGACCATCGCCACGGTGTTCCAGGACTACAAGCTGGTCCATGGCACCTGGGAAGTGCGTTCGCCCGAAGGGCAGGCCGAGCTGGTGCGCCCGCAGGACATCAAGGGCAGCGCCCTGCTGACTGTCGAAGGCGAGCTCGACGACATCTCCGGCTCGGGCCAGACGCGCGCAGCGCACGATCTGTGCACGGGCATCGCGGCCGATCAGCGCAAGCACCTTGAAGTGCCGGGCGCCGGACACTACGGGATTTTCAGCGGCAGGCGCTGGAGAGAGATCGTCTACCCGCAGGTGCGCGAGTTCATCAGTGCCCACCAGCCCGAAAGCGCCACGGCCGCCAGCGCGGCAGGTCACACCAGCAGCCTGAGCGATGACGCGCCCTCGGCCACCGAGCAGCCGCGCAAGCGCGGTGCCAAGGTGCAGGCAGGCTGAGCACCGAGCAAGCCCGGCACGCCATGTCCGCCTTCGCAATCCTTGCCCGCGACGATCTGGCAGCACGCATAGACGCGGCGCTGCCGCAGACGCAGTGCACGCGTTGCGGCTACCCCGACTGCGCCAGCTATGCCCAGGCCGTGGCCTCGGGCGAGGCCGGCATCAACCAGTGCCCCCCCGGGGGCGCTGCGGGAGTGGAGAGGCTGGCTGCACTGACGGGCCGGCCCGCTGTCCCACTGAGCGCCGAGCACGGCACGGAAGCCCCGCGCACCGTGGCCGTGATCGACGAGGCCTGGTGCATTGGTTGCACCTTGTGCATCAAGGCCTGCCCCACGGATGCCATCCTGGGCGCCAACAAGTTCATGCATACGGTGATCGCAGCCCACTGCACGGGCTGCGAACTGTGCATTCCCGTGTGTCCGGTCGATTGCATCGAACTGCACAATGCCAGTGGCCCCGCCACAGGCTGGTCTGCCTGGAGCCCCCAGCAGGCCGAGCATGCGCGACAGCGCTATGTGCTGCGCCGAGAGCGTGAACAGGAGCGCGAACGCCTGGGTGCCGCCCGGGCGCAGATGCCTCTTGCATTGGGGGAGCAGGAAATGGCCGACGACGCCAGCCCTTCCACGCCCTGCCCGGCGCCCCCGCTGGCGACCGAAAGCAAGCAGGCCACCATCGCAGCCATCCTGGCCCGCGCACGCGCCCAGCGTGCGGGTGGCGCCTCAACGCCCAACGGGCATTGAGTGAATGCGGGCGGGCAGCGAGACCCGCCTACGCCCGCCAGTACAGGCCTATGGATGGCCATAGATGGTCATAGACCGCCATAGGCACCCACGCAGGCCGTGGCAGGCCTACGCAGCCAGCGCCAGGCTCTTGTAGACCCCGCAACCCCAGTACAGCCCGCCATGCTTGCAGACGAAGGACATCTTGGTCTGTACCTGTTGCGTGGCAGGGTTTCTGAAGTCGTACTCCACCCAGCCTGGGCCGCGCTCGGCCTGGGCAATGATGTCGGCCAGCAGCTGCTCACCCCGCACGCCTGGCAGCTCCTGCACGCGCACGCCCACACGCGCAGGGTTGCCGCCGAAGGCGCGGTAGCTGCCGTCGGCGGCCAGGGCGAACACGTACATATCGCGGTCATGGAAGGGCTGGCCGGGGTCGTTCACGGCGGCCAGCAGTGCCTCGGTGGCCACGCCGCGCCGCGCCAGGCCCAGGGCCGACTCGACCAGGGCCACGGCTTCCTCCGCCGTGCCCTGCTGCAGCCGAAAGCGCGACACCGCCCCTGACAGCATCTGCGCGCGCTGCTGCAGCGCGCGTGCCTGGTCCAGCGCGTGGCCCACCATCTGCGCGTTGTGCTGGGTGATCTCGTCGATCTGGTGCACGGCGCGGCTGATCTCGGCCAGGCCCGTGCTCTGGCTGCCGGTCGATTGCGAGAGCTCGCCCATGTGCTCGGCCACCTGGCGGATGCCTTCGGTCACGCGCTCCATGCCGCGCCCGGCCGTGCGGATCAACTCGGTGCTGTGCTCCACCTGGGTCAGGGCATCACCAATCAGGTGGCGAATCTCGCGCGCCGCCTCCGCCGAGCGGCCGGCCAGAGAGCGCACCTCGCTGGCCACCACGGCAAAGCCCCGGCCCTGCTCGCCAGCCCGTGCGGCCTCCACGGCGGCATTGAGCGCGAGGATGTTGGTCTGGAAAGCAATGCCGTCGATCACGCCGATGATCTCCCGCATGCGCCCGGCGCTGTTCTCAATGGTCTCCACCGACTCCACGGCGCGGCCCATGGCCACCACGCCTTCATCGGCGGCGCCGCGCACGGCGCTGGCCTGGTGGTGGACCACGCCCACCACATCGGCGTTGTGCTGCACGGCGCTGCTCAACTGCTCCACGCTGACCACGGTCTGGGCCAGGTTGGTGGCCTGCAGCTCGGTGCGATCGGACAGCGCCTGGTGCTCGTTCACCAATTGCTGCCCTGCCTGCGCCACCAGGGCCGCGTTGCTGCGCACATCGGCCACCATGCCCGACAGCGAGGTGACCATGCCTCCCAGCAGCGCCTTGGGCGTCTGGACAGCACCGGCGCCCTCCTGCGAGGCTGCCGCCTCCGCGGTCACGCGCTGGCTCAGGTCGCCCTGGGCGATGCCCTGCATGGCCTGCTGCAGCAATTCGCGCTCGCCGATCACCCGCGACCAAAGCCTGTGCATGCCGCCCAGCAGCAGCCCGGCCCACAGCAGCAAGGCACCCCAAACCCAGGGCCCCAAGCCCGCCGAACCGGCCACCAGCGCCAGCGGCGGCCCCGCCAATGCCCACACGGCGCATACAAGGAAGCCGGCCCCGGGGCCGGATGTATGCTTACGATGCCTGTTTCCCACTTTTTCCATGCCAGCGCCTGCCTGCATAGCTGATTGCCTCTCTAGTCATTGGTATCTGGAATTCACCGTTCACGAGGCCCCGCCACACGAGATGGCATGGCCCCAGTCGAGACCATGCCAGAATAGGTAACAGAATGCAAAAAAACCAGCGTGCAGACCCGCAGTCCCCTGTGACAACGGCATGCCGAAAGCGCATCAATCCATAATGCGAGCCCATGAATCCCCTGCTCTCCCGACTCCAGCCCTACCCGTTTGAGCGTCTTCGCAAACTGTTCGCCGGGGTCCAGCCACCGGCGGGCGTGCGCCCCATCAGCCTTGGCATCGGAGAGCCCCGCCATGCCACGCCAGCGTTCATTGAACAGGCACTGAGCGCCGACCTCGGCGGCCTGGCCAAGTACCCGGCCACAGCCGGCGAGCCCGCGCTGCGCGAGGCCTGCGCCCAATGGGCTCGCCAGCGCTATGGCATTGCCCTGGACGCCGCCACCCAGGTGCTGCCCGTCAACGGCTCGCGCGAGGCACTGTTTGCCTTCACCCAGGTAGTGGTGGATGCCAGCCAGGACGGCGCGCGCGTGATCTGCCCCAACCCGTTCTATCAAATCTACGAAGGTGCCACCCTGCTGGCCGGCGCCCAGCCGTACTACGCGCCCAGCGACGCCGCACGCAACTTCGCGGTGGACTGGGACAGCGTGCCCGCCGACGTGTGGGAAAAGACCCAGCTGATCTTCGTGTGCTCGCCCGGCAACCCCACGGGCGCGGTGATGCCGCTGGCCGAATGGGAAAAGCTGTTTGCCCTGTCCGACCGCTACGGCTTCGTGATTGCCAGCGACGAGTGCTACAGCGAGATCTATTTCGACGGCACCGCCCCCCTGGGCGGCCTGGAAGCCGCACAGCGCCTGGGCCGCACGGACTACAAAAACCTGCTGATGTTCACCAGCCTGTCCAAGCGCAGCAATGTGCCCGGCCTGCGCAGCGGTTTCGTGGCGGGCGATGCGGCCCTGATCAAGGCCTTTTTGCTGTACCGCACCTACCACGGCGGTGCCATGAGCCCCGTGGTGCAGACGGCCAGCATGGCGGCCTGGGCCGACGAGGCCCATGTCGAGGAAAACCGCCGCCTGTACCGCGAGAAGTTCAACCAGGTCACGCCCGTGCTGGCGCGCGTGATGGATGTGCGCCTGCCCGACGCAAGCTTCTACCTCTGGGCCGGCATTCCCGAATCGCTGGGCCTGGACGACGCCGACTTTGCACGCGAGCTGTATGCCGCCACCGGCGTGACCGTGCTGCCCGGCAGCTACCTGGCGCGCGAGGCCAATGGCCGCAACCCCGGCGCCGGGCGCGTGCGCATGGCCCTGGTGGCCGAGACCGCAGAATGCCTGGAAGCCGCCCAGCGCATTGCACAGTTCATAGAATCGCGCCAGCGCTGAGACAGCCCTGCGCTCCCCTTTCCTCACAAACCCTTTGATCACCAAAGCCATATGACGCAACAGCTGCAATCCATCATCGACACCGCCTGGGACAACCGTGCCAGCCTCTCCCCCGCTGCCGCCCCCAAGGAAGTGACCGAGGCCGTGGACCACGTGATCGAAGCCCTGAACAACGGCCAGCTGCGCGTGGCCACGCGCGAAGGCGTGGGCCAGTGGACCGTGCACCAGTGGATCAAGAAGGCCGTGCTGCTGTCCTTCCGCCTCAAGGACAACGTGCTGATGCAGTCCGGCGACCTGAACTTCTTCGACAAGGTCCCCACCAAGTTCGCCGGCATGACCGAGGCCGAGATCGCCGCCACCGGCGTGCGCGTGGTGCCTCCGGCCGTGGCCCGCCGCGGCAGCTTCGTTGCCAAGGGCGCGATCCTGATGCCTTCCTACGTGAACATCGGCGCCTATGTGGACGAAGGCACCATGGTCGACACCTGGGCCACCGTGGGCTCCTGCGCCCAGGTCGGCAAGAACGTGCACCTGTCCGGCGGCGTGGGCCTGGGCGGCGTGCTGGAGCCGCTGCAGGCCAACCCGACCATCATCGAGGACAACTGCTTCATCGGCGCGCGTTCCGAAATCGTCGAAGGCGTGATCGTGGAAGAGAACTCGGTGATCTCCATGGGTGTGTACATCGGCCAGTCCACCCCCATCTATGACCGTGCGACCGGCGAGACCAGCTATGGCCGCGTGCCTGCCGGCTCGGTGGTGGTGTCGGGCAACCTGCCCAAGGACAACGGCCGCTACAGCATGTACGCCGCCATCATCGTCAAGAAGGTCGATGCCAAGACACGCTCCACCACGAGCCTGAACGACCTGCTGCGCGATTGATCCGCATCCGCACCGCGCCAAAGGCGTGGTTGCGGCGCCAAAACATCCCCTGTTCAGGGGATGGAGCAAGGCATACTCTCGAGGGCGTCCCCGGCCACCAGGCAGCGGACGCCCGTTTCACGTCACAAGAGCGTGCAGACGATCCAAGAACAGCGGCAGTACACGAAATTTGGGGGAAAACATGGGCACGATGGAGAGGATTTTGCGCCTGATGGGCGAGAAGCAGGCGTCCGACGTCTACCTGGCGGTCAACGCGCCGGCGCTGATCAAGATCAACGGCGAATGCGTGCCCATCAACAACCAACTGCTGCCGCCCGACGCGCCGCGCAGCCTGCTGGCCGAGATCGTACCGGCCGAGCGCCTGCAGGAGCTGGACGAAACGGGCGAGCTCAACATGGGCGTGCCGCTGCGCGGCGTGGGGCGTTTTCGCGTCAGCGCCATGCACCAGCGCGGCAGCTGCGCCGTGGTGATCCGCTTCATCGCCCAGCACATTCCGGCCATGGACACGCTGAACCTGCCGCCCGTGCTGGGCGAGCTGATCATGCAAAAGCGCGGCCTGCTGCTGGTCGTGGGCTCCACGGGCTCGGGCAAGAGCACGACGCTGGCCTCGATGATCGATGCGCGCAACGAAAAGCTCACGGGCCACATCCTCACCATCGAGGACCCCATCGAATACCAGTTCCGCAACAAGCGCTCCATCGTCAACCAGCGCGAAGTGGGCTCGGACACGGCATCGCTGCAGATCGCGCTCAAGAATGCGCTGCGCCAGGCCCCTGACGTGATCCTGATCGGCGAAATCCGCGACCGCGAGACCATGTCCTCGGCCATGGGCTTTGCGCAGTCGGGCCACCTGTGCCTGGCCACGCTGCACGCCAACAACAGCTACCACGCGCTCAACCGCATCCTGTCCTTCTTCCCCGAGGAAATCCGCCCCACCATGCTGGGCGAGCTGTCGGCAGCGCTCAAGGGCGTGATCTCCCAGCGCCTGGTGCGCACCGTGGACGGCGGCCGCATGCCGGCCGTCGAGGTCATGCTCAACACCAAGCTGATCGCCGACCTGATCGAGCGCGGCAACTTCTCGGGCGTCAAGGAGGCCATGGAAAAATCCATGGCCGAAGGCTCGCAGACCTTTGAAGAGGCGCTGGCGCAGCTGGTCCGCTCCGGCCGCATCGACCGCGCCGAAGCCCTGGCCTTCGCCGATTCGCCCACCAACCTGATGTGGCGCCTGGAAAACGACGTGGTCAAGGCCAGCCATGCAGCGCAGTCCAGCCAGTTCGCCGAACTGGCCACGCCCGGCGAGGACGACATGCCCTCGTTCACGGAAATCATGCTGGAAGTCAAGCCGAACTGATCGGCTGGCCCCGCAGCGTTCACAATGTCGGAGCACGCTGGCGGCAGCCGGCCCTCCGACTTTTTTGTTTTTTGATTCCACCCACCATGTCCCGCACCCTGCAACTGACCGAGCAGCTGATCAGCCTGCCCTCCGTCACTCCCGAAGACGCCGGCTGCCTCGAACTCCTGGCCGATGCCCTGCAGCCCATGGGCTTTGCCTGCGAGCGCATCGACAGCGGCCCCGACAGCTTTCGCGTGCGCAACCTCTGGGCCCGGCGCTCCGGGACAGGCGCCGACCGGCCCGTGCTGGTCTTTGCCGGTCATACCGACGTGGTGCCCACCGGCCCGCTGGAGCAGTGGAGCAGCCCGCCCTTCGTGCCCACGCACCGCGACGGCAAGCTGTACGGCCGCGGCGCCAGCGACATGAAGACCTCCATCGCCGCCTTCGTCGTGGCGCTGGAGGAATTCCTGGCCGAGACACCGGCTCCCTCCTTCGACATTGCCCTGCTGCTGACCAGCGACGAGGAAGGCCCTTCGGTGGACGGCACCAAGGTCGTGGTCGAGCTGCTGCGCGAGCGCGGCGAGCGCCTGGACTGGTGCATCGTCGGCGAGCCCACCTCGGTGGAACGCACGGGCGACATGATCAAGAACGGCCGCCGGGGCACCATGAGCGGTCGCCTCACGGTCAAGGGCATCCAGGGCCACATCGCCTACCCGCAGCTGGCGCGCAACCCCATCCACCAGGCCCTGCCGGCCCTGGCCGAACTGGCCGCCACGCGCTGGGACGAGGGCAATGCCTTCTTCCCGCCCACCAGCTGGCAGATCAGCAACATGCATGGCGGCACGGGCGCATCCAACGTCATTCCCGGCCATGTGACCATCGACTTCAACTTCCGCTTCTGCACCGAGTCCACGGCCGAATCGCTGCAGCAGCGCGTGCACGCCGTGCTGGACCGCCACGGGCTGGAGTACGAGCTGGCCTGGACCATTGGCGGCCAGCCCTTCCTGACCACGCCGGGCACGCTGGTGAACGCCGTGCAGGCGGCCATCCGCGCCGAGACCGGCCTGGAGACCGAGCTGTCCACCACGGGCGGCACCAGCGACGGCCGCTTCATCGCCCAGATCTGCAGCCAGGTCGTGGAAGTGGGCCCGCCCAACGCCAGCATCCACAAGATCGACGAGCACATCGTGGTGGCCGACATCGAGCCCATCAAGAACATTTACCGCCGCACGCTCCACGAGCTGCAGCGCCAGCAGGCCGTCTGAACGCGACCAAGGAGCCGACGATGACATCCGCCCCCACCCCTGCCAATATTCCCGCCATCTCGGGCAGCACCATCGCCGACCTCGTGGCATCCGGGGCCGCAGCGCTCACGGCGGCCGGCGTGGCCTTTGGCCACGGCACGGCCACGGCCGAAGACGAATCGGCCTGGCTCACGCTGTGGAAGCTGGGCCTGCCGCTGGACAGCGAACTGGCGCCGGGCGCGCCCGAGTCCCTGGCCAGCCAGCAGGTGAGCGCCGAGCAGCAGGCCGAAGTGGCTGCGCTGTTCGCCGAGCGCATCCGAACGCGCAAGCCCGCCGCCTACCTCACGCGCGAGGCCTGGCTGCAGGGCGTGCCCTTCTACGTGGACGAGCGCGCCATCGTGCCGCGCAGCTTCATTGCCGAGCTGCTGGCCGACGGCAGCATCGACGGCTGGTTGTCCGACCGCACGCGCCGCGTGCTGGACCTGTGCACCGGCAACGGCAGCCTGGCCTGCCTGGCGGCCATGGCCTGGCCCGAGGTCGAGGTCACGGGCGCCGACATCTCGGCCGATGCGCTGGCCGTGGCACGCATCAACGTGGACCGCCATGAACTCGCCGAGCGCGTGCAGCTGCTGGAAAGCGATGGCCTGGCCGCCCTGCCCGGCCCCTGGGACCTGGTGCTGTGCAACCCGCCCTATGTGAACGCCGACAGCATGTCGCGCCTGCCCGCCGAATACCAGGCCGAGCCCGAACTGGCCCTGGCCGGCGGCGCCGACGGCATGGACTTCATCCGCCGCCTGCTGCTGGACCTGCCGTCACGTCTGGCCAAGGAAGGCGTGGTCGTGCTGGAAATCGGCAATGAAAAGGACTTCTTCGAAGCCGCCTTCCCCGACCTGCCCGTGTTCTGGCTGGACACCAGCTCGGGCGACGAGCAGGTGCTGCTGATCACCCAGGAGGCACTGCGCGCCTGGACCGAAGGCGACATCGAGGCCCTACGCCCCACCTACCGCCCCCTGGGCTGAGATGGACCTGCGGGCGCTGCGCTACTTCATCGCGGTGCTGGAGGCGGGCAGCCTCTCGCGCGCCGCACACTCGCTGTACGTGGCCCAGCCCGCGCTCACGGCGCAGATCAAGAAGCTGGAAGGCGAGTTGGGCGCCCAGTTGCTGGAGCGCAGCCACGCCGGCGTGACTCCCACGCCGGCCGGCGCCCAGCTGTACGAGGACGCACGCCGGCTGCTGTCCGACGCCGATGCCATGCGCGAGCGCATACAGCGCCTGCCGCAGGGCCCCGAAGGCTCGGTCACCATCGCCCTGCCCTTTTTGCTGACCAGCCTGCTGGCCGGCCCCGTGATCGCCAGCCTGCGCAACAGCCACCCGCGCATCCGCATCTTTGTGCTCGACGACCTCAGCCTCATGGTGCAAAAGGCCATGCTGGACCGGCGCGCAGACCTGGCCATTCTTGTGGACACGGCCAGCCTGCACGACATGCAGGTGCAGCCCATGGCCGAGGAATCCATCTACATCTGCGGCCAGGATGTCGATGGCAGCGTGGCCCCGCTGCTGCGCCCCGCGCCGGACGGCGGCCTGCCCCACATGGACTTTGCCCACGCCTGCCAGCTGCCGCTGGTGCTGCAGTCGCGGCGCTTTTCCATCCGCCAGACCGTGGAGGCCGCCGCCGACGCACGGGACCTGCGGCTGAACATCGTCCACGAACACGATTCCGCCCGCGTCATCCGCTCGCTCTACCACTGCGGCGCGGGCTTCACCTTCACGCCCGCCTGCTCGCTGAGCGATGCGCCCGCCTGGCTGCGCGAGGAAGCCAAGGCTGCGCCCACTGCCATCCAGCACGGCTGGATCGTGGCCCAGGTCACGGCGCCCGAACTGCTGCGCCGCTACTTCCTGGCCGTGCAGGCCAACCGCAGCAGCGACCCGGCGCTGCAGGTGGTTCAGCAGGCGCTGATGGCACAGGCCCGGCAATTGATCACGGCGGGCATCTGGCAGGCGCGCTGGCAGCAGGCATGACGGCATGACCGCAGGGGTCTGGGCACGGGGTCATCAGCAAATACCGCAAGGGTTGATCTGGACATCAATTTTTCTGATGCGCCTGAATCACTAAACGGTATTTCCCCGCTCCAGGCCTCTTCTGGAACAGTGCATGGCACGCCGCGCAAAACGCGCGGCTTCAGCCAAGGAATGCCATGCACGAGACATCCCGGCCCACCGCAGGCCACCCCAATTCCCACTCCCTTCCCATCCCCAATGTCGGCGAACTGGTCGCGCGCAGTTGCAGGGCCCATGGCGCACAGCCGGCCGTGACCAGCGCCGCGCGCAGCATCAGCTATGCCGAGCTGGAGCAGCGCTCCAACCGCCTGGCGAACGCCCTGCTTGCCCAGGGCCTGTCCCGTGGCGACCGCGTGGGCATCTACCTGCCCAACTGCGTGGAAATCGTGGAGATCGAGATCGCCTGCTACAAGGCAGGGCTCATCAAGGCGCCCTTCAACGCACGCCTTTCGCCGCGCGAAGTGGGCGATATCGCGGCCAACAGCGATGCCGCCGTCATCGTGACCACCGCAGCGCGCGCCGAGGCCTTCAAGCCGCACCTGCAGTCCGCCGACGTGCGCCTGCTGCTGCTGGACGGCCCCGCCGGCGAAAGCTACGAGTCCCTGCTCGCCCGCGCCAGCGACCGCTTCCAGCCCGTGGCCGTGCAGGAGCACGAAGTGGCCGTGCTGCACTACACCTCAGGCTCATCGGGCGTGCTCAAGGCCGCCATGCAGACCTTCGGCAACCGCCTGGCCCAGTTGCGCAAATTCCTGATGCGCGGCGAGGGCATGCAGGCCGGCCACGTGCTGGGCCTGGTGGGGCCGGTCACGCACGCCTCGGGAATGCAGATGGTGCCGGCGCTGTGCACGGGCGCCACCATCCACCTGTTCTCAGGCTTCGAGCCGGGCGCCTTCATGGCCGAGATGCAGGCGCGGCGCGTGACCCACACCTTCATGGTGCCCACCATGATCAACATGCTGCTGGCCGAGATCGGCGGCCGCTACCGCCCCCTGCCCGACCTGCTGCGCCTGGGCTACGGCGCAGCGCCCATGGCGCCCGCGCGCATCCTGCAGGCCATGGACGTGTTCGGCCCCATCCTGTCCCAGGGCTACGGCGCGGGCGAGACCACCTCCGGTGTCTGCGGCCTGACGGTGCAGGACCACCTGCAGGCGCGCGCATCGCGCCCCGAGCGGCTGGCTTCCTGCGGACGGCCCTTCCTGGAATCCCTGATCGAGGTGCTGGACGACGAGGGCCGCCCGGTGCCCGAGGGCGAGATCGGCGAGATCGTGGTCAGCGGCGCCGATGTCTTTGCAGGCTATTGGCGCGCGCCCGAGCTGACAGCCGAGGTGCTCAAGAACGGCCGCTACCACACGGGCGATCTGGCCCGCATGGACGAGCAGGGCTTTGTCTACATCGTGGACCGCAAGAAAGACATGGTTATCAGCGGCGGCTTCAACGTCTATCCGTCCGAGGTGGAGTCGGTGCTCTACGAACATGCCTCGGTGGCCGATGCCTGCGTGTTCGCCATCCCCGACGACAAATGGGGCGAGGCCGTGGCCGCCCACATCGTGCTCAAGCCCGGCCTGGCCGGCGACAGCGCCGCACTGGACCGCTTCTGCGCCGAACGCCTGGGCGGCTTCAAGCGCCCGCGCCACATCGAATTCGTGCAGCAGCTGCCCAAGAACCCCAACGGCAAGGTCATGCGCCGCGCCGTGCAGGCGCCCTACTGGGCCAACCACGCCCGCAAGGTGAACTGAGATGAACGCCAAAGACACTCTCCCCGCCGCCAACGCTGCCCTTCTGGAAATGCCGTTTGAAGGCTCCGAGCGCGCAGCCGGCCTGATCGACGCGCTCAACGCCTTCATCCACGGCGAACTGGCCGACCTCGCCCGCGCGCATGGCGTGGACCATGAAAACAGCGCCTCCACCGAGCTGCTGCGCCAAGTCTGGAAGCTGTCGCATGCGCGCGGCTTCTACGGCATGACCCTGCCCGAGGCCATGGGCGGCGCCGGCCTGTCCGTGCTGGACCAGGTGCTGGTCAAGGAGGCCATCTACGCCACGGGCTCGCCCTTCGCGCCCCATGTGCTGGGCGAACTCAGCGGCCCGCCGCGCATAGGCGCGCTGATCCGCAAGGCCACGCCCTTGCAGATGGAGCAGTTCATCCTGCCCGTGGCGCGCGCCGAGAAATCCATCTGCTTTGCGCTGACCGAGGCAGCGGCCGGCTCAGACGCGGGCGCGCTGGAGACGCGCGCCGTGCTGGAGGGCGACCACTACGTGCTGTACGGCCGCAAGCGCTTCATCTCGGGCTCGCCGTTCGCCGACTTGGCCGTGCTCATGGCCTCGACCGCGCCCGAGGGCAGCCCGCAGCGCGAGATCAGCGCCTTCTTCGTGGACCTGCATGCCCCGGGCGTGCAGGTGGTCAGCGGCTACAAGACCATGGCGGGGCAATCGAGCACGGGGGACATCGTGCTCGACGGCTGCCGCGTGCCCGCTGCCCAGTTGATCGGCGAGCCGGGCCGGGGCCTGGCCCTGGCGCTGGGCCGCATCACCGTCAACCGCCTGCTGCACTGCCCGGCCATGCTGGGCCTGGCCCAGGTTGCGCTGCGCGATGCGCGCGACTATGCGCTGGGGCGCCAGCAATTCGGCCGCAGCATTGCCCAGTTCCAGTCCATACAGCACATGCTGGCCGACATGGCCACCGAATGGATGGCCGCGCGCGCACTGATGGTGCAGACGGCCCGCGCCATCGACGCAGGCATCGATGCGCGCGCCCAGGCCTCGATGAGCAAGCTGTTCTGCTCGGAGACGGCGTTCCGCATTGCCGACCGCGCCGTGCAGATCCATGGCGGCGAAGGCATCGTCCAGGGCCGGCGCGTGGAATTCCTGTTCCGCATGCTGCGCATGTACCGCGTGCTCACGGGCACCAGCGAGATACAGCGCAACACCATCGCCAAGGAACTGCTGGAGCGGGCCGGCGCCTGAGGCTGGCCGGGATGAAAGCGAAAAGACAAGGAGACAACGCCATGCAAGACAATCCATCCCAAAGGCCGGACCGACGCCGATTCCTGCGCGCTGCGGGCGCCGCATCGCTTGCGGCAGGCCTGCCCTGGGCCACCACAGCCGCCACAGCCACCACACACGACAGCGCCTGGCCCACGCGCCCCATCAAATGGGTGGTGCCCTACCTGGCCGGCACCAGCCCCGACACGGCCGCGCGCATCGTGGCCGAGGCACTGTCGGCCCAGCTGGGCCAGCCCGTGGTGATAGACAACCGCGCCGGCGCGGGCGGCAACATCGGCGCACGCCAGGTGGCCAAGGCGCCGGCGGACGGCTACACCCTGCTGTATTCGGGCTCGCCCATGGCCGCCGCCATGCGCATGTACAAAAGCCCCGGCTACGACGTGTTCAAGGACTTCCGCCATGTGCTGGGCATGTCGCGCTCGGACATCCTGGTCGTCGTGCATGCCGACTCGGGCATGCGCACGCTGGACGACCTGGCCGCGCGCGCCAAGGCCAGGCCCGGCGCGCTGGACTATGCCTCGGGCGGCGTGGGCACGCCGTCGCACCTGGGCGTGGAGATGCTGGCCTCCAGCATGGGCCTGCAGGTCAACCATGTGCCCTACAAGGGCGCGTCCGAGCTGGTCAATGCCGTGCTGGGCCAGCAGGTGGCCTTCGGCGCCCCGCTGTTTTCCGTGGCCTATCCCCAGGTGCTGGCCGGCAAGCTGGTGCCGCTGGCCATTGCCGGGCCGCAGCGCAACGCCAAGCTGCCCCAGGTGCAGACCCTGGCCGAGCTGGGTGTGCCCGATGTCAACCTCACCTCCTGGGGCGGCGTGTCCGTGCCGGCCGCCACGCCCGAGCCCATCGTCCAGCGGCTGCGCACGGCGCTGGAGGAGGTGCTCAGGCAGCCCAGGGTCATCGCCTTGCTGGAGCAGGAAGGCGGCAAGGTCGCCATCACAAGCGCCGACGCCTATGCCAAGGGCTTCGAGCGCGAGATCCAGTTCACCCAGTCCATGATGCAGCGCGTGGGCATACAACCGATCTAGGGCCAGGTACCAGGGCTTTGCACCGTGGCCGGGCACGGGCATGGCGGGCGGCAATCCTGCCCTGGCGCAATCGCTGGGATAATCCTGCCCATTCATGATCAGCCTTCGCAACATTACCCTGCGCCGCGGCACCCGCGTGCTGCTGGACAGCACCTCCGTCTCCATCAACCCCGGTGAAAAAGTCGGCCTTGTCGGACGCAATGGCGCCGGCAAGTCCAGCCTGTTCGCCCTGCTCAACGGCAGCCTGGCCGAGGACGGTGGAGAGTTCTCCATCCCTTCGCAATGGCGCCTGGGCCAGGTCGCGCAGAACATGCCCGAGACCTCGGAGACGGCCACCCAGTTCGTGCTGGACGGCGACACCCGCCTGAGCGAGCTCAACGCCCAGCTCGCGGCCGCCGAGGCCAGCGAGGACGGCATGGCCATTGCCCACGCCCACGTGGACCTGGCCGATGCCGGCGCCCACGATGCCGTGCCGCGCGCCCAGGCCCTGATCCTGGGCCTGGGCTTCAAGGTCTCCGAGCTGGAGCACCCCGTCAACAGCTTCTCCGGCGGCTGGCGCATGCGCCTGCAGCTGGCGCGCGCGCTGATGTGCCCCTCCGACCTGCTGCTGCTGGACGAACCCACCAACCACTTGGACCTGGACGCCCTGGTCTGGCTGGAAGCCTGGCTCAAGCGCTACCCCGGCACTCTGGTCGTGATCAGCCATGACCGCGAATTCCTGGACGCCATCACCAACACCACGCTGCACATCGAAAACGCGCAGGTCACGCGCTATGGCGGCAACTACAGCAAGTTCGAGGAACTGCGCGCCCAGCAGATCCTGCTGCAGCAGGCCTCGTTCGAGCGCCAGCAGGACAAGATCGCCCACCTGCAGAAGTTCATCGACCGCTTCAAGGCCAAGGCCTCCAAGGCCAAGCAGGCGCAAAGCCGCGTCAAGCAGATCGAGCGCATGGAAAAGGTCGCACCCATGCTGGCCAGCGCCGATTTCACCTTCGAGTTCAAGCCGCCGGCCAACCTGCCCAACCCCATGCTGGCGATCACGGACGCCGCATTCGGCTACCTGGACGACGAAGGCCAGGCGACCACCATCCTGCGCGGCGTCAACCGCTCGGTGCTGGCAGGCCAGCGCATCGGCATCCTGGGCGCCAACGGCCAGGGCAAGTCCACCCTGGTGAAGACCATTGCGCGCGAGATGAAGGCACTGGCCGGCACCGTGACCGAAGGCAAGGGCCTGAACATCGGCTACTTCGCCCAGCAGGAACTGGACGTGCTGCGCCCCGGCGAAAACCCCATGGAGCACATGATCCGCCTGGCACGGGACACCGGCGCCACGGGCCCACAGGCCCGCGAACAGGACCTGCGCAGCTACCTGGGCACGTTCAATTTCAGCGGCGACATGGTCAAGCAGGCCGTGGGCAGCATGAGCGGCGGCGAAAAGGCCCGCCTGGTGCTGGCCATGATCGTCTGGCAGCGCCCCAACCTGCTGCTGCTGGACGAGCCCACCAACCACCTGGACCTGGCCACGCGCGAGGCCCTGGCCATGGCCATCAACGACTTCGACGGCACCGTCATGCTGGTCAGCCACGACCGCGCGCTGCTGCGCTCGGTCTGCGAGGACTTCTGGCTGGTCGGCCGTGGCGTGGTCGGCCCCTTCGACGGCGACCTGGACGACTACCAGCGCTACCTGCTGGAAGAATCCCGCCGCCTGCGCGAAGAGGCCCGCAAGGCCGAACAGGCGGCTGCGGCCACCAGCAAGGCGGCAGCGCAGGTGGAGCCCGCAGCAGTTGCAGCAGCACCTGCAGTGCAGGCCCCCGTGGCTGCTGCGCTGGCCCCCGCTGCCCCGTCCACGCCACCGGCCGCCAGTGCCGGAGACCAGCGCGAGCAACGGCGCCTGGCCGCCCTGGCCCGCCAGCAGGTGGCCGAGAAGACCCGGCCGTTCAAGAAGGAACTGGAACAGTTGGACAAGCGCCTGCCCCAGCTGCAGGCCGAGCGCACGCGGCTCGAAGGCCTGCTGAGCCAGCCCATCTCGCCCGCCGACATGGCCGAGACGGGCCGCAGCCTCAAGGCCTGCAACGACGAGATCGACAGCCTGGAAGAGCGCTGGCTGGAACTGAGCGAGCAGATCGAGCAGCTGTCGGCCGCAATGTCCGACTGATTCCAGTCGTTCTCGAAATCAGGCGGTCCCATGGGTGCGAGGCCCTTGCTCGCACCCATGACCGCCTGCCACAAGCGTCGTCCAGCTTGAAGACGGCGTTCCACTTCGGCTGCGCCGAAGTGCACCCCTGAGGCCCTGCCCTCCCCCCAACGCCCCGCACTTCCCCGCAGCCAGCGGAACGCATGGATCGTTCGGTTCAGGGTTTCCCCTGAATGAAAGATTTCATTCTTAAAAAATAATGAATGAAAGATACCATTCACTTTCATTCATTCATGGAACTCCACCCCCATCCCGCCGTACAGGAACTGCTGCGCGCCAGCGTCGATGGCTCGCCCGCCGTCGCCCGGGTCGGCCGCTGGATGGCCGCGCATCCGGTGCTGGCCGTCACGCTGAGCGCCGAGGAAGTGGCCAATGCCTGCGGTGGCTCCCTGGCTGCCGTCAACCGCTTCGCCAAGCACGCCGGCTACGAAGGCTTTGCCGATTTGCGCCTGCACCTTGGCCGCCAGCTGCAGCAGGCCCTGGAGCCCGTGAACAAGCTGCGCGCGGCGCATGGGCCCGAAGCCGCTACGGCAGGCACCGCGGGCGCTGTGGGCACCATGGGCGAGCAGGCTTTCGGGCACACGCAGCGCAACCTGCAGGCGGCTGCGCAGGCCTGCGACCCCGGACTGCTCGACCAACTGGCCCAGCGCATCTGCCGCGCCCGCCGTGTGCTCTTCATGGGGTTCGGAAGCTCCCACCATGTGGCGGCCTTTGGCGCCGACGTGCTGCAACCCTATCTGCAGCAGGTGGTGGAAGTGACCTCCGCAGGCGGATCGGAACAGGCGGTACGCCGCATGACAGGGCTGACGGAGCAGGACGTGCTGATCGCCATTTCCCTGCCGCGCTACTCGCGCGAAGCCGTCGCGCTGACGGCGCACGCACGCCAGCGGGGCGCCCTGACCATCGCCATCACCGACGAGTCCACGAGTCCGCTGGCCCGCGAGGCCGACTACACGCTGCTGGCGCCCGCCTCGCATCCCCTGCTGCCTTCATCGCCAATGGCGGCCATGGCCATGGTCGAGGCACTGGCCACCCAGGTCATCCGCGCCACACCCCAGGCCGTGCGCAGCCTGGTCGAACTGTCCGAGTCGGTGCTTCCCTACCTGACTCCGGACGCCGATACCGCTTCGCCGGCGGCAAGCAAGCCGCAACCCCAGGCCCCCCATCCCGCTGGAAAGGATTCACCATGAACGCCCCTGCCCGTCTGCGCCTTGCGCTTGCATCGATGGCCGCCCTCTTCACACTCGCTGCCGCGCCCGCCCACGCTGGCAAGACGCTGGACGGCATCAAGCAGCGCGGCGCCGTGGCCTGCGGCGTGCACACGGGACGCGCAGGCTTTGCGCTCGCCGACGGCAGCGGCAACTGGTCCGGGCTGGACGTGGATCTGTGCCGTGCCGTGGCTGCAGCCACCCTGGGTGACGCCAGCAAGGTCAAGTTCATTCCCACCAGTGGCCAGACACGCATCACGGCGCTGCAGTCCGGCGAGATCGATCTGCTGGCACGCAACACCACCTGGACCTTCACGCGCGACAACGGCCTGGGCCTGATGTGGGCGGGCATCAATTTCCACGACGGCCAGGGCTTCATGGCCAGGAAGAAGCCCGGCCTGAACAGCGTCAAGCAGCTCTCTGGCGCCACCATCTGCGTGATCAGCGGATCCACCACGGAAAAGACCCTGTCGGAGTACTTTCGCGCCCACAAGCTCAACTACAAGGCGGTGGTGTTCGACAACCCCGAAGCGGCCCTGCAGGCCTTCAGCAGCGGACGCTGCCAGGCCTATACAGGCGACCTCGGCGCCCTGGCCGTGCTGCGCGGCAAGGAACTGGCCAACCCCGACGACTACGTGATCCTGCCCGAAGTCATCTCCAAGGAGCCGGCCGGCCCGGCCGTGCGCCGCGGTGACGACGAATGGTTCGCCGTCGTGCGCTGGACACTCAACGCCATGATCGAGGCCGAGGAACTGGGCATCACCCAGGCCAATGCCGACGAGCTCAAGACACGCTCCGACAGCATCCAGGTCAAGCGTTTCCTGGGCCAGAGCGACGACCTGGGCAAGCAGCTGGGGCTGGACAAGGAATGGGCGCTGCGCATCGTCAAGGCCGTGGGCAACTATGGCGAGAGCTATGAGCGCAACCTGGGCGCCAGGTCGGGCCTTAACGTCCCGCGCGGCAAGAACGCGCTGTTCACCAAGGGCGGCCTGATGATGTCGCCGCCGATGAACTGACGCGCCGAGGGCACCCTGCCATGAACGCCGCGAACGCTGTGGATGCTGCGAAAGCCGTGAATGCCATCGACACCGGGGCACGGCAGCCACCGGCCCCCACCCGGCCACGCTGGGGCCGACTGGCCTTGCAGCTCGCCATCGGCTGGTTGCTGATATTGCTGCTGGGCTGGCTGGCGCACAACGCCAGCCGCAACATGGCCGCGCGCGGCATTGCCGGGGGCTTCGGCTTTCTGGAGCAGACGGCCGGCTTTTCCATCTCCGAAGGGCTTCTGCCCTACGAGCCCGGCGACAGCTACCTGCGTGCGGTCGCGGCCGGCGTGGCCAACACGGTGCGCGCCGCCGTGCCCGCGCTCGTGCTGGCCACCGTGCTGGGCCTGCTGCTGGGCGTGGCCGCCGTGGCAAGGCATCCGCTGCTGCGCGGCGCCGTGCGCCTCTATGTCGATGTGGCGCGAAATATCCCGCTGCTGGTGCAGGTGCTGCTGTGGTATTTCGCGCTGACTTCGCTGCTGCCCGACGTGGACCACCCTCTGGCCATCGGCCCCCTGGGCTTTCTGAGCAAGGCGGGGCTGGCCCTGCCCGGCCCGGTGTACGACAGCGCGGCGGGCTGGCACTGGAGCTCGCCGCAACCGGGCATGTTCGGCATCGACGGAGGACTGGCGCTGACGCCTGAATTCCTGGCCCTGGTGGGAGCCCTGGGCCTGTATGCCGCCGCCCATTGCGCGGAAATCGTGCGCGCCGGTCTGCAGGCCGTGCCGCGCGGGCAATGGAATGCCGCCTCGGCCCTGGGCATGCGCCGCGGCCAGCAGTTGCGCCTAATCGTGCTGCCGCAGGCCCTGCGGGTGATCATTCCGCCCTATACCAACCTGGCGCTCAGCACCATCAAGAACTCCTCGCTGGCCGTGGCCATCGGCTACCCCGACGTGGTGATGGTCGCCAACACCGCCATGAGCCAGACCGGCCAGGCCATCGAGTGCGTGACCATCATCGCGGTGGTCTACCTGGCCATCAACCTGCTGACCTCGCTGGCATTGAATGCCTTCAACCAGCGCAGTGCCTTCATCACACGCTAGCCGGGAAAGACCTGCCCATGAGTGCCGTACTCCGCGCACCGGCCCTGCCGGTGGCCCCGCCCCGGGTTCCGCTGGCGCAGCGCCTGCGCGCCAGCCTGTTTCCGGATGCGCTCTCCGGGCTCATCACCGCCACGCTGCTGCTGGCCGCGCTGTGGGCGGGCTGGAAGCTGCTGGCCTGGGGCCTGCTCGACGCCGAAACCGCAGTCAACCCCGACACATGCCGCGCTGCGGCCGGCGCCTGCTGGGGCGTGGTGCGCGACAAGTACCGTCTGGTGTTCCTGGGGCGCTACCCCATGGCCGAACAGTGGCGCCCCGTCGCCGCCAGCCTGCTGCTGCTGGGCAGCGTGGGGGTGGCGGCACTGCCGCGCTTCTTCGGCCGCGCCGGCATGGCAATGCTGCTGGCCGGGTTGACCGGCTTTGGCGTGCTGATGGCGGGCGGTGTGGCCGGCCTGGTACCCGTGCCCAGCGATCTGTGGGGCGGCCTGCCGCTGACCCTGTTCCTTGCCGTGATCGCCTGCCTGGCCGGCGTTCCGCTGGGCATTCTGCTGGCGCTGGGCCGGCGCTCCAGCTTGCCCTTGATCCGCATCCTGTGCACGGGCTTCATCGAGGCCGTGCGCGGCGTCCCCTTGATCACGCTGCTGTTCTTCGGGGCCTTCGTGCTGCCCATGCTGGTGCCCGCGCAGTGGCGGGTGGACCCCATGGTCCGCATCGCCGTCTGCCTGGCGGCCTTCAGCGCCGCCTATCTTGCCGAGGTGTTTCGCGGCGGGCTGCAGGCCGTGCCCCAGGGCCAGGTCATGGCGGCCCAGGCCATGGGCTTCACCAGGGTGCAGGTGCTGCGCCACGTGGTCCTGCCGCAGGCACTGCGCGTGACCATCGCGCCCACGGTGAGCAACTTCATCGGCGCGGTGAAGGACACCTCCCTGGTGGCGATCGTGAATATCTACGACATCACCGGCTCCCTGAAGATGGCCATGAGCGACCCCCACTGGATTGCGTACTTCGTGGAGATGTACATGGTGGTCTGCGCCGTCTACCTGCTCATCGGCCTGGGCATCGCCCGCTATGGCCGCTTCCTGGAATCGCGCTACGCACTCCAATGAACATGTCCCAGAACCCCCGAAAATTTTCCATTGCCGTGCACGGCGGCGCAGGCACCGTCATCCAGGGCCAGGCCGACGAGGCCCCCTACCACGCTGCCCTGGCCCAGGCGCTGGAGGCGGGCGCCGCCCTGCTGCGGCGCGGCGCCAGCGCGCTGGACGCCGTTCAGGCCGCGTGCCAGTCCCTGGAAGACTGCCCGCTGTTCAATGCCGGGCGCGGCTCCGTCTACACGCGCGACGCGCGCCACGAGATGGACGCCGGCCTGATGGACGGCAGCAACCTGCGGGCCGGCGCAGTGGCTTCCGTCAGCCAGGTGCGCAATCCGATTGCGCTGGCACGGCATGTTCTTGACGACGGCCAGTGCGTGCTCCTGGTCGGCGAGGGGGCGCAGCGGTTTGCCGATGAACGCGGGCTGGCGCGGATGGATGCCGGCTACTTCGACTCTGCCGAGCGCCTGGCACAGCTGCGCCGGGTGCAGGCGCAATCCGGCCAGACCGCGCTGCTGGACCACGACGCCAGCGGACTGGCGGCGCACCCGGCTCCGCTGAACGAGAACGGCAAGATGGGCACGGTCGGCGCCGTGGCGCGCGATGTGCATGGCAACCTGGCCGCCGCGGCATCCACCGGCGGGCTGACCAACAAGCGCCCCGGGCGCGTGGGCGACACGCCCGTGGTGGGCGCAGGTTTCTACGCCGACAGCACCACCTGCGCCGTGGCGGCCACGGGAACCGGCGAGCATTTCCTGCGCGCAGCCATCGCGCACGACATCCATGCGCGCATGCGCTACCTGGGGCAAAGCCTGGAACTCGCAGCCGATGCCGCAGTGCGGGGCACGCTGACACACATCGGTGGCCAGGGCGGCGTGGTGGCCGTGGACAGCGACGGACGCGTGCACTGCCCCTTCAACAGCGCCGGCATGTACCGCGGCTACATCGTGGACGACGCGCCTGCCGTGACCCTGATTTTTGCCTGATAGACGTTTTCGCCCCTGGTTGACCTGTGCCCACGCATTGCGGGCAACGAGGCGTAACAGCATCGGCATTGGCCCGCCACGTCAGTAAGCCTCTGTCAGGAAACGGATTTTTTCTCATTGCGCCAGAAATCTGTCTTCAAACTGACAGATCCCCACCTCCAGGCTTGCAATTGCTTGCGTCCTGGGGCAATCCCTGAGTCAACCTGCAGCCACTTGCCCGCGTTGAACACGCAACAAAGGAGTGATTGCACATGACCGACATCTTTTCCCACACCGCCCTGCAGACCCGCTTTGCAGCCGCTGCGCTGGCCCAAGCTGTCTGGCCATGGGATGACCGTGACCGCAAGCGCGGCCCCCGCAACGCCTGAAAACCGGGTCACAAAAAAGTTTCGACTTCCTTCGAAAATTTTTTAAAAACCTGTCAACCAGCTGAATCTGGCCCGCGTTAAGAGAGCAATACAGGAGAAAGTTTCCATGCAAACGACTGCCATCATGTCCATCTGGCCCGAAGACGAACGCGATCGCAAGCGCTGAGGCGCTGGCTGGCGCACGCGGTGCCCCAGTCTCTGACACCACCGGTCTGACGGCCTTCCGTGCAGACCCGCTCTTCCACAGAACCCGCTTCAGCGGGTTTTGTCATTTCTGGGACATTTGCAGCGGGGCTGCCCAACAAAAAAGGAGCCCGGAGGCTCCTTTGCAGCGCGAACCCTTGCAGGTTCAATGCATGTGCAGGCCACCGTTGACCGAAAAATCGGCGCCGGTGGAATAGCCGCCTTCCTCCGAAGCCAGCCAGGCGATGATCGATGCGATCTCGCTGGGCTCGCCCAGGCGCTTGACGGGGATGGTGCCCACGATCTTCTCCAGCACGTCGGGACGGATGGCCTTGACCATGTCGGTGCCGATGTAGCCGGGGCTCACGGTGTTCACGGTCACGCCCTTGGTGGCCATCTCCTGCGCCAGCGCCATGGTGAAGCCGTGCATGCCCGCCTTGGCGGCCGAGTAATTGGTCTGCCCGGCCTGGCCCTTGGCGCCATTGACCGAGCTGATGTTGATGATGCGGCCCCAGCCCTTTTCCACCATGTCGCCCACGACCTGCTTGGTCACGTTGAACATGGAGTTGAGGTTGGTCTCGATGACGGCCTGCCAGTCTTCCGGCGTCATCTTGATGAACATGCGGTCACGCGTGATGCCGGCATTGTTGACCAGCACATCGATGCTGCCGTGCTCGGCCTTGGTCTTGCTGAAGGCCTCGACGGTGGAAGCCCAGTCGCCCACATTGCCGACCGATGCATGGAAGTTGTATCCCAGCGCCTTTTGCTCGTCCAGCCACTTCTGGAAGTCGCGCGACGGACCGCAACCTGCGATGACCTTGAAGCCTTCCTTGTGCAGACGCTGGCAGATAGCCGTTCCGATGCCTCCCATTCCCCCTGTGACATACGCTACTTTTTGAGCCATTCTTCTCTCCTGTCAATCAATGGTTGCTTCAGATCAATCTATCCACGACAACCGGGGCATTGACTCCGGTTATCACCAAGGGTGCCTGAACCTCTGGGTCCGGCACCCCCGTATGGCTAGTATGCAGCGCGTGCGCTGCGCCTCTCTTCGGGCAGGCCCTAGGCAGGCCTAGGATCTACCCTGAAAGCTTGCTAACGTTTTCCCGGAGCCCTTCAGACGCGCTCCACCGCCATGGCCACGCCCATGCCGCCGCCGATGCACAGGCCGGCCAGGCCCTTCTTGGCGCCGCTGCGCTGCATCTCGTGCAGCAGGGTCACCAGGATGCGGGCGCCCGATGCGCCGATGGGGTGGCCGATGGCAATGGCGCCGCCGTTGACGTTGACCTTGGCGGGGTCAATGCCCAGCTCCTGGTTCACCGCACAGGCCTGGGCCGCGAAGGCTTCGTTCAGTTCGAACAGGTCCACGTCCTGCGCGGTCCAGCCCGCACGCTCCAGCGCCTTGCGCGAGGCGAACACCGGGCCCAGACCCATGGTGGCGGGGTCCAGGCCGCTGGTGGCGTAGGAGACGATGCGCGCCAGCGGCTTCAGGCCCAGGGCCTTGGCCTTGGAGGCGCTCATCACCACCACGGCGGCCGCGCCATCGTTCAGGCCCGAGGCGTTGCCGGCCGTCACCGAGCCGGCCTTGTCGAAGGCCGGGCGCAGGCCTGCCAGGGCGTCGGCATTGGTCTTGCGGTTGATGTACTCATCGGCCGCGAACACCACCGGATCGCCCTTGCGCTGGGGAATGCTGACGGGAACGATTTCGTCCACGAACTTGCCTGCGTCCTGTGCGGCCGTGGCCTTTTGCTGGCTGGCCAGGGCCAGGGCATCCTGCTGCTCGCGGCTGACGCTCTTTTCCTTGGCCACGTTCTCGGCCGTGATGCCCATGTGGTACTGGTTGTAGACGTCCCACAGGCCGTCCACGATCATGGTGTCGGCCATCTTCCAGTCACCCATGCGCTGGCCGTCGCGCGAGCCCGGCAGCACGTGGGGCGACAGGCTCATGTTCTCCTGGCCGCCGGCCACGACGATCTCGCTGTCGCCCGTGGCCACGGCCTGGGCTGCCAGCATCACGGCCTTCAGGCCCGAGCCGCAGACGGCGTTGATGGTGAGGGCCGGGGTTTCCTTGGCAACGCCGGCCTTCATCATGGCCTGGCGTGCGGGGTTCTGGCCTGCACCAGCGGCCAGCACCTGGCCCATGATGACTTCACCGACCTGGTCGGTGCCGACCTTGGCGCGGTTCAGTGCCTCGCGGATCACGATGGAGCCCAGTTCGGTGGCGGGGATCTTGGCAAGGGTGCCGCCAAACTTGCCAACGGCAGTACGGACAGCGGAAACGATGACGATGTCTTCCATGATGACGGACCTTTCTTTGGACTCTTGAAGGGATGCCCGGGCGCACATTGCCGCAGTCGCGGCAGCGGCACCCTGCATTCAAGCCGCAGCGTTATTGCACTGCAGCATCGAAACGATTGTGCCTCAGGCCTTGACCAGTACGTAGCGGCCCGGGGCCGGCTCGATGGCCGTGTATTCCCTGCCTTTGCCGTACTGCTTTGGCGCTGCGACCAGCTTGCCGCCGTGCTCGGCCAGCCAGGGGCTCCAGTCGGCCCACCAGCTGCCCGGGTACTCGTCGGCGCCGGCCTGCCATTCCTTGAGCGTGGGCGGCAGTTGGCCGTCCTCGCGCAGCCAGTAGCTGCGCTTTTTCTTGGCCGGCGGATTGATCACGCCCGCGATGTGGCCCGATGCGCCCATCACAAAACGCTTGTCGCCGCCCAGCACCTGGGTGGACGCATAGGAGCCGCCCACGGGCACGATGTGGTCCTCGCGCGAGCCGTAGATATAGGCCGGCAGGCGCAGCTGGTGCATGTCGATGCGCTCGCCGCAGACGGTCAGCGCGCCGGGCTGGGCCAGCTTGTTTTCCAGGTAGAGGTTGCGCAGATACCAGGCGTAGTAGGGGCCGGGCAGGTTGGTGGAGTCGCTGTTCCAGTACAGCAGGTCGAACGGCGGGGGCGTCTCGCCCTTGAGGTAGTTGCCCACCACGTAGTTCCAGACCAGGTCGTTGGGCCGCAGAAAGCTGAAGGTGGACGCCAGGTCCTGGCCCTTCATGAGACCGCCCTCGCCCATCTGCATCTCGCGAAAGCGCACCACGGATTCGTCGATGAAGACATCAAGGATGCCGGTGTCGCTGAAGTCGATGAAGGTGGTCAGCAGCGTGACGCTGGCCACGGGAAACGGCACGCCAGCTGGCGCCGTGGCGCGGGCTGTGGATGTGCGGGCCGCGCTGCGGCTGCCAGCCGCGCGCTTGGCCGCAGGCGCCTTGGCCGCCGGAGCGGCAACTGCGCCATGCTCGCGGTCGTGGCGTGCCTGCAGCACGGCCAGCGCGGTGGACAGCATGGTGCCGCCCACGCAAAAGCCCAGCACATTGATCTGCTCGGCTCCCGCGATCTCGCGCGCCACGCGGATGCCGGTGAGCACGCCGTCCTCGATGTAGTTGTCCCAGGTCTTGCGCGCCAGGCTTTCGTCGGGGTTGCGCCAGCTCATCACGAAGGTGCGATGGCCCTGGCTGACGGCGTAGCGGATCAGCGAGTTGTCGGGCTGCAGGTCCAGGATGTAGAACTTGTTGATGCAGGGCGGCACCATGAGGAAGGGCCGCTCGTGCACCTTGTCCGTCAGCGGCTTGTATTCGATGAGCTGGAACAGCTCGTTCTCGAACACCACGGCGCCTTCGGTGGTGGCGACGTTCTTGCCCACGGTGAACAGGCTCTCGTCGGTCATGGACACATGGCCCTGGCGCATGTCGGCCAGCAGGTTGGCCACGCCCTGGGCCAGGCTCTCGCCCTGGGTTTCGATGGCTTTCTTCTGGGCCTCGGCATTGAGTGCCAGGAAGTTGCTGGGCGCCATGGCCGCCAGCCATTGCTCGATGGCGAAGCGCACGCGGTTGCGCGTCTTGTCATCTGCCTGCACGGCATCGGCCAGGCCCATGAGCATGCGGCTGTTGAGCAGATAGGTCGCAGCCGTGGCCGCCGTCAGCGGATTGCCGGCCCACGATTCGGTGTTGAAGCGCTTGTCCTTGGCCAGCAGCGCCTGGGCGCCGCCCTGTTCGGCCATGGCCTTGGCACCATCCAGGTACTGGCGCTGCAGCTCCAGCAGCTTTTCGGGGTCCAGCGACAGCGCGTTCTCGGGCAGGGCGCCGGGTTCGGGGACGGCCGCTTTCCAGGCCTGGGCCATGTCCGGCATGCCTGGCATGCCTTGGGTTCCCGGAAGGCCTGGTTGCCCCAGCTGCTGCAGTGTCTGCAGCGTGCGGCTCCATTGCTCGTTCCAGAATTGCTGGACGGATTGGCCTGACAGGCCAGCGAGTGGGTCAAAATTCATGCTGCATCCTTGTTCGTGGATGCCATGCAATAGCCTGGGGCTTGCGGGGCATCCGTTTTGATTGTGACCCAGGCGAGCCCCGCCTTGCCCGGCACAGACCTCCACGAAAACCCGTGCCTCGCTCGATTTTTTGGTTCGACCATGTATCTCGTTGTTATCGCCTGGCTCTATGTCACTCTGATGATGGCAGTGGCCGAGGCCGCCAGCCCCACGGGCAGCATACTCGGCGCCGTGATCACGTTCGCACTCTATGGACTGCTGCCTCTGTCCATCGTGATCTACATCATGGGCACGCCCGCGCGCAAGCGAAAACGCCATGCACGCGAATTGGCCGAGCGCGAGGCCTGGCTGGCGCAGCAGCAGGCCTCGCAGAGCGGCCCCGGCACGCAGGCGCGCTCAGTCCTTCCAGATGCAGGCGGCGAACCGCCCGCTGCTGCCCAGGCGGGCAGCGTCGCGCCGGTGCGAAAAGAACCGTGAGCCGTTGAGCACCGTGCACCATGCGTCGCCGCCGTCATTGCCGTAGATGGCGGTGATGCCCAGCGCCGCCAGGCGCTGGCGCGCAAGCCCGGCCAGGTTGGCCAGGTACTTGGGTGCGCCCCCGCCCTCTTGCGGCACGGCGGTGAAATGCGCCCCGGCCGCCGCGTCATGCGCGATGAAGGCCGCGCGCACCTCGGCGCCCACTTCGAAGGAGCGCGGACCGATGCAGGGTCCGAGCCAGGCCAGGGTCTGCTGCGCCGCTTGCCCGGGCGGTGCCTGGATCTGGCCTGCAAAGCGCTCGAACAGCGTCTCCAGCACCCCGCCCGCCAGCCCGCGCCAGCCCGCATGGGCCGCGCCCACCACGGCACCGCTGCGATGGGCCAGCAGCACGGGCAGGCAGTCGGCCACCATGATGGTGCAGACCACGCCCGAGGCGCTGGTCACGCAGGCATCGAAGGCCTGGCCCTGCGCGCTGCCTGCATCCAGGGCCACCACATCCACGCCATGCACCTGCTGCAGGAACACCGCGCAGGCGCCAGGCGTATGGGCACGCACGATCTCCTGCAGCCGCTGGCGGTTGGTGCGGACGGCCTGCGGGTCATCGCCCACATGGTCGCCCAGGTTCAGGCTGCCCCAGGGCGCCGTGCTGACGCCGCCTTCGCGCGAGGTGCACAGCGCGTGCACGCCGGGCGGCGCGGGCCACTCGGGCACCAGCCAGGATGCGGGGATGGTGCCGGGGAGGTTGCCGGGGATGGAGTCAGGCGGGGCAGCGCTCATTCCGCGTCGGGGCAGGCCGAGGGATGGGCCTTCTGGAAGGCCGGCAGCGCCTCGCAGCGATCGACGATGGCCGCCAGGCGTGGCAGGCCGTCCAGGCTCACGTTGAAGCGGCGGCCGTTGAAGATCTGCGGCACCAGGCAGCAGTCGGCCAGCGTGGGCGTGTCGCCCCAGCAAAACAGCGAAGGCGCCAGGCCTGCGGCCTCGCGCTCGGCGGCCAGCAGGTCCAGCTGGCGTTCGAAGGCTTCCAGGCCGGAGCGCACCCAATGCACGTACCAGCCGCTCTTGGCCTCGTCGGAGACACCCAGGTTGCGCACCAGGTACTTGAGCACGCGCAGGTTGTTGAGCGGATGGATCTCGCAGGCCACCATCTGGGCCAGCGCGCGCACATGGGCACGGCCCAGGGCGTCGCGCGGCAGCAGCGGTATTTCGGCATGGGTCTCATCGAGATATTCGATGATGGCCATGGACTGGGTCAGCCAGTGGCCGTCCTCGGTTTCCAGCGCCGGCACCAGCGCATCGCCGACATGCTGGGCATAGGCCGGCGCCCTGTGGTCGCCGCGCAGCAGGTGCACGGGTACGGATTCATAGTCCAGGCCCTTGATCTGCAGCGCAATGCGCACGCGGTAGGAGGCCGACGAGCGGAAGTAGGTGTGGAGCTTCATAGACCGCAAAGCATACCGTGCGGCCCGGGGTCTGTTCCGGCTCATCCGGCCATCGCGTTGCCCCGTTGCGGGGCCACAGGCATGGCACACTTGCGACGGCGCCCACGAGACAAGGCGCCAGAGGAACACCGACATGAGCTACGTTTTCAACCCGCCCGCCGTGGCCAGCGTACCCGTCCTGGGCCGCCCCGAGCGTTTTCCCGTGCACCGCATCTACTGCGTGGGCCGCAACTACGAAGAGCACGCCAAGGAGATGGGCTTCACCGGCCGCGAGCCGCCCTTCTTCTTCCTCAAGCCTGCCGACGCCATCGTACCCGTCGAGGCCGGCACCACGGGCACCATGCCCTACCCCACGCTGACCTCCAACCTGCACCACGAGATCGAGCTCGTCGTGGCCATCGGCAAGGCGGGCAAGAACATCCTGGCCGCCGACGCGCTGGACTACATCTGGGGCTACGCCGTGGGCCTGGACATGACGCGCCGCGACCTGCAGAACGACATGAAGAAGCAGGGCCGCCCCTGGTGCATCGGCAAGGCCTTCGAGCATGCCGCGCCCATCGGCCCCATCACCCCGGCAGCCGAGGCCGGCGACATCGCCAAGGCCACGATCTCGCTGCAGGTCAATGGTGCCGACCGCCAGCGCAGCGACATCGGCAAGCTGATCTGGAACATTGCCGAGACCATCGAGCACCTGTCGGCCGCCTGGGAACTGCAGCCCGGCGACCTGATCATGACGGGCACGCCCGAAGGCGTGGCCGCCGTGGTGCGCGGTGACCTGCTGGAAGGCCGCATCGATGGCCTGAGCCCCTTGAGCGTCAAGATCGCCTGAGATCCGTCTGCCTGGCGACAGGCCGGCAAGGCAGCGGGGAGCGCGCTCCCCGGCCTGCCGGCCTTCGTTTTTCTGAACCCACAGTCCGCCGCACGGAAAGCCTTCCCGCCTTCCGTCTGGCGGCGCTTTCACTTCCATGGTGTCGGCATGATTTTTCGCAGCCCCATCAAGTTCTGCCGAGCCTGCGGCACGGCCGTGGTCTACCGCATTCCCGACGATGGCGACACGCGCGAACGCGCCGTGTGCCCGCACTGCCACACCATCCACTACGAGAATCCACTGAACGTGGTCGGCACCATCCCCGTCACCGACGACGGCCGCGTGCTGCTGTGCAAGCGCAACATCGAGCCGCGCCGGGGCCTGTGGACCCTGCCTGCCGGCTTCATGGAACTGGCCGAGACCACGGCGCGCGGCGCCCAGCGCGAGACCGATGAGGAAGCCGGTGCCGACATCGAGATGGGGCCGCTGTTTTCCATCGTTGACGTGCCCAAGGTCAGCCAGGTCCACCTGTTCTACCGCGCCCGCCTGCGCAGCGAGCAGTTCTATCCAGGCCCCGAGACCATGGAGGCCTGCCTCTTTGCCGAGGCCGAGATTCCCTGGGAGGAACTGGCCTTTCGCACCGTGCGCGTGACGCTGGAGCGCTACTTCGAGGACCGTGCGGCGGGCCTGCTTGACGCGCACCGCGTGCACTCCATCGACCTGAGCCTGTAGGCACATGCACCGCCGTCCGGCACCACCGCGCTGCACGGCAGTGCCGGACGCACGCCGGTGACGCCAGGCCATGCCCCGGCGTGGCGCTGATGGGGCTGTGGATGGGGGGCTGTCATCCTTGTGTCACCTTGCAGACACATTTAGTCACAAGCTGGCCTCCTTCTTGCTCGTTGCATCAGGCTTTTCCCTGATCGGGGAAAGCGGGTTTCACCCAGCCTGAACCTGACTGCGGAGCGCTCCATGGCCACATCCCTGCCAACCGACCTGATTCTTCCCCACCTGCGGGAACTCAACCGCAACGCCGCCGACCTGCGCGAAATACGGCTCATGTGGCGGCTCATCGAAGCCTCGGCCCGCATGCAGGCCTCGCAGCAGGGGCAGGCCCTGGTGTCCATGCTCACCGACACGCGCCAGGGACTGGAGCAGCTGGAGCAAGGCCTGCTGCAGTCGCAGCTGGCGCAGTCCGCGCAGGAGGCCATGGCCCAGTTGGGCATGCAGTCCGCCCATGCCATCGATCTGCTGGTGCGAAGCCTGTACGAGCGCACGGCCGATGTCGGCTTTCTCGCCGCCGATACCGTGCTGTGCGAGGCCATGGCCCGGCTTGACGATGGCGATGGCGATGGCGATGACTGTGGCCTGCCCGACATGGCGGCCGGCGGTCTGCGCGCATGGCAGGCACCGCTGCAGGCGCACTTGCAGGCGCACCTGCAGAGCTACCGAGCCAAGTACACGGTGTATGACGACATCCTGCTGCTGGACACGCAGGGCCAGGTCTGCGCACGTGCCCAGGCGCAGGCAGGCCGCAAGCCGCCACCGCCCTGTGCCGAGGCCTGGTTCCAGCAGTCCCTGCAGCAGGCCGGCCATGTCAGCCATTTCGGCGCCAGTTGCGTGCTGCCCGGCGCAGACCGCCTGATCTACGCGCAGCGCCTGCTGCACCCACGCACCATGGCGGTGCTCGGCGTGCTGTGCCTGAGCTTCGACTTCGCCGCCGAGATGCAGGCCATCTTTGCCTCTGGCGGGCCGCGCGCCCAGGTGGGGCTGCTGCTGGACGACGGCGGACTGGTCATCGCCAGCAGCGATGCCCACTGGATAGCCCCCGGCAGCCGCGTGCCCATGCACCATGGTGATGCCGTGCAGCCGCTGATCCATGCAGGCCGCACCTACCTGGTGCGCACGGCGCGCGCCCTGCCCTACCAGGGCTATGCGGGGCCGCAGGGCTGGCAGACCCAGGTGATGGCACCGCTGGACCTGGCCTTCGCCACGCAGCAAAGACCGCAGGTCCTGCAGGCGCTGGAGCCGGCCATTGCCGAGGGGCTGATGGCCCAGGCGCGCGGCTTTTGCCCGCCGCTGCACGCCATGGCCCGCGCGGCCGACGACATACGCCGCGTGGTCTGGAATGGCCAAGTGCTGGCTGCCAGCCAGGCGCCGGGGTCCCCGGTGCAGGGCACGGCCCACCCGGACCCGCTGCAGGCCGTGCTGGAGCAGATGGGCGAGACCGGCGACCTGACCCATGCCGTGTTCACACGCGCCATTCACGGCCTGCACGAGACCGCGCTGTCCACCCGGCTGCAGGAGCACAGCACGCTGAACCGGCTGCTGATGGACCTGCTGGAGCGCAATCTCTATGAACGTGCCAACGACTGCCGCTGGTGGGCCCTGACGCCCGGCCTGCAAAAGGTGCTGGAGGACAACAGCGGCTGCCTGGCCCTGTCGGTACAGGCCCACGACAGCGCGCAGCGGCTGCTGGAGCAGCTCAATGCGCTGTACACCGTCTATGCGCGCATTGCGCTGTACGACGCCCAGGGCCTGGTGCTGGCCTGCAGCCATGAGGACGAGGCCGGCCTGCCCCTGGCTCCCGGCACGCGCGTGCAGGCATCGGCCCTGCAGGCCACTGTGCTGCTGCGCGATGCCCAGGCCTACCACGTGCAGGAGATGGACGATGGAGGCCTGCCCGTCCATGTCTACCATGCCGCGCTGCGCGCGCCATCGCCTGGGAGTGAACAGGCGCACGGACATGCACACGGCGGCGATCAGGGCCCCGTCATCGGCGGCATCGCCCTGCTGTTCCACACGCGGCGGGAGCTGCAGGCCATGCTGCAGGCCGCAGCGCCAGAGCAGGCGGCAACGGCAGAGCAGGCCGCAGCCTCCGATCCCGAAGACAGCGGCCTGCCGCGCCTGCCGATGGAAGCGTTCTACGTGGCGCGTGACGGGCGCATCGTCGCTGCCAGCCATGGAGGGCGCCCGCTGGGTAGCTGCATCGCAGGCGTGGCCGGCTTGGCATCGCTGGCCGATGGCGAGGTGCGCAGCAGCATCGAGGAGATCGAAGGCCACTACTGCATCGTCGGCATGGCCGCCGGGCGCGGCTACCGCGAGTTCCGGCTGGACCAGGGCGCGGCACGCGATGCAAAAGAAAGCGCAACGGACGACACACTGGCAGGCCTCGTCAGCCTGAGCCTGCAGCGGCTGGGCCCCGTGCATGCCGATGCGCGCAACCGCGCGCTGCGCCTGGCGTCGGCCACCCGCCTGGATGGCGCCCGGCCCGCTACGCACGGGCACGGGCGCGCCGCGCATGGCAGCGGCGACGCGCCTGTGGAACTGGCCAGCTTCTACGTGGGCGCCAGCCTGCTGGCCCTGCGCGCGGGCGATGTCTGCGAGGCCCTGCCCGCCAGCGCCATCTCGCCCGTGGCGGCAGGACGGCTGCCGTTTTGCGTGGGCGCGCTGGCACGGCGCAGCCAGGGCAGCGTCAGCGGCTATGTCTGGGTGTTCGACCTGGCCGCGCTGCTGCAGGGCCAGCCCGGCGTGGTCACCGAGCAGTCACAGGTCATCGTGGTCCAGCATGGCGGCCTGCGCGTGGGCCTGCTGGTCAGCGCGCTGCAGGGCGTGCACCGGCTGCCAGCCAGCGCGCTGGTGGATTCGCCCATGCTGAACGCGGCCGACACCGCGACGGCCCTGGTGCGCAAGCTGGTGCATGCCGATTCGGGCCTGCCGCTGATCCAGTGCCTGGACCCCGCCGCGCTGATGCGAAGGCTGCAGCCTTCGCGCGTTGCCGCGGCCAATGCCGACCGCAATGCGGTCAGCGTGGAAAGAGAGGCGGCGTAGCCCGGGCGTGTCGGGCCTATGGGCATGTCGGGCGCGCCGGGCCTGTCGGGTGTGCCGCGCCTGTAACGCCTCAAAGGCCCCAGTGGCGCAGGCCCGGCAACGCGGCCTGCGCTGCCTCGTAGCCTTCGTCGATGGCCTCGCGGGCGCGGTGGAAGTCCAGCAGGCCCAGGTGGGACAGGCGCGGCGCGATCACCAGCTCGGGCGGGTCGCCCGCCATGCGGCTGCGCGTGATGCGCATCTGCATGATGTTGACGCTGGTCATCACCACGTCCAGCAGCGAGGGCGGCCGGGGCGGGGGCTCGGTCTCGCGGCCTGCCTCGTCGCGGTGGTGTCCGGGCATCCACCCCATCACGCCGCGCTGCAGCCTGCGCACCCAGGCCGTGCCGGCCACGGCGCTGGCCTGGCCGGCCAGGTCCTCGGGCGCCACGCCCTGCTCCACAGCGGGCGGGGCTTCCTCCAGTGGCGGCGCGGCAGCCATGGCGGCGGAGGGAACCAGCGGCCGCATGTGGCGCCGCATGATGTCGGCATTGAGATCGACCGCGATCACGATGTCCGCGCCCATGGCGCGCGCCAGCGAGGCGGGCACGGGGTTGACGATGCCGCCGTCGACCAGCAGCCGCCCCTCGCGCTGCACGGGCGTGAACAGGCCGGGCAGCGCGATGGAGGCACGCACGGCATCGGCGATGGAGCCCTTGCGCAGCCAGACCTCGGCGCCCGAATGCAGGTCGGTGGCCACGGCGCCGAAGGGAATCTTCAGGTCCTCGATGGCCGAGTCCACGAAGTGCTCGCGCCAGAACGCGATCAGCTTCTCGCCCTTGAGCATGCCGCCCGTGATGTTGAAGTCCATGAAACCGAACACCTTGCGCATGCCCAGTCCCAGCACCCATTCCTCGAAGCGCTGCATCTCGCCAGCCGCATAGGAGGCACCGACCAGGGCGCCGATGGACGAGCCGCAGATGATGTCGGGCCTCAGGCCCGCATCCTCCAGCGCGCGCAGCACGCCGAAATGCGCCCAGCCACGCGCCGACCCGCTGCCCAACGCCAGGCCGACCACGGGTTTGCGCGGACTCAGCGCCATCAGCGGTCCCCGCCCGCCAGCAGCGCCAGCATGCCGGCCTCGTCCAGCACGGTCACGCCCAGTTCCTCGGCCTTGGCCAGCTTGCTGCCGGCCTCGGCGCCGGCCACCACATAGCTGGTCTTCTTGCTGACCGAGCCGGAGACCTTGGCGCCAGCGGCCTCCAGCATCTCCTTGGCCTGGTCGCGGCCCAGCGTGGGCAGCGTGCCGGTGAGCACCACGGTCATGCCGGCCAGCGGCTGGGCGGTCTGCTCGCGCGCCGCGCCCTCTTCCCAGTGCACGCCGCAGGCACGCAGTTGCTCGACCACCTCGCGGTTGTGGGGCTGGGCGAAGAAGGTGTGGATGCTTTCGGCCACGATGGGCCCCACGTCGCGCACCTGCAGCAGTTGCTCGACGCTGGCGTCCATGATGGCGTCCAGCTGGCCAAAGTGGCGGGCCAGGTCCTTGGCCGTGGACTCGCCCACCTGGCGGATGCCCAAGCCGAAGAGGAACCGCGCCAGCGTGGTCTTCTTGGATTTTTCCAGCGCGTCCAGCACGTTCTGGGCCGACTTCTCGGCCATGCGGTCCAGCGATGCCAGGGCCACCAGGCCCAGGCGGTAGAGGTCGGGCAGCGTGCGCACCACGTGACCGTCCACCAACTGGTCCACCAGCTTGTCGCCCAGGCCCTCGATGTCCATGGCGCGCCGCGCGGCAAAGTGCAGGATGGCCTCCTTGCGCTGCGCCGGGCAGAACAGGCCGCCCGTGCAGCGGTGGTTGGCCTCGCCCTTGGGCCGCGCCACGGCGCTGCCGCAGATGGGGCATGCAGCGGGCATGCGGAAGTTGGACACATAGGCCGGCCGGTCGCCGGGCACGCGGCCCACGACCTCGGGGATCACGTCACCGGCGCGGCGCACGACCACGGTGTCGCCCGTGCGCACGCGCTTCTTGCGGATCTCGAACAGGTTGTGCAGCGTGGCATTGGTGACGATGACGCCGCCCACCGCCACGGGGGCCAGGCGCGCCACGGGCGTGAGCTTGCCCGTGCGGCCGACCTGTATGTCGATGCCTTCCATGCGCGTGGGCATTTCCTCGGCCGGGTACTTGTGGGCCACGGCCCAGCGCGGCTCGCGCGAGACAAAGCCCAGCTGGCGCTGCTGGGCCAGGCTGTTGACCTTGTAGACCACGCCGTCGATCTCGTAGGGCAGCGTGGCGCGCTCGGCGCCCATGCGCTGGTGGAAGGCCACCAGCTCGGCCGCGCCCTTGGCGATGCAGACCTGGGGCGCCACCGGAAAGCCCCAGTTGCGCAGCGTCTGCAGCATGGCGTAGTGGGTGACGAAGTCGGGGCCGCCCTGCGCGGCCGGCGTGATCTCGCCGAGGCCATAGGCGAAGAAGGACAGCGGGCGCTGCGCCGCAATGCCCGAGTCCAGCTGGCGCACCGAGCCTGCGGCCGCATTGCGCGGATTGGCAAAGCTCTTGCCGCCGGCGGCCTGCTGGCGCTCGTTGAGCTTGACGAAGTCGGCGCGGCCCATGTAGACCTCGCCGCGCACCTCGACCACGGGCGGCACGCCCTTGCCTTCGGGCAGGGACAGCGGAATCTTGCGGATGGTGCGGATGTTGTGGGTGACGTCCTCGCCCACCTCGCCGTCGCCGCGCGTGGTGGCCTGCACCAGGCGGCCGTTCTCGTAGCGCAGGTTCATGGCCAGGCCGTCGAACTTGGGCTCGGCCACGTACTCCACGGGCGGCGCGCCTTCGGCCAGTTCCAGCTCCTTGCGGATGCGTGCGTCGAAGGCCTCGGCACCCGTGGCCTCGTTGTCGGTCTCGGTGCGGATGCTGAGCATGGGCACGGCATGGCGCACGGGCATCAGGCCGTCGAGCACGGCGCCGATCACGCGCTGCGTGGGCGAATCCGGGGTGACCAGTTCGGGGTAGGCACCTTCCAGCGCCTGCAGTTGCTGGAAGACGCGGTCGTACTCGCCGTCGGGCACGGTGGGCGTGTCCAGCACGTAGTACTCATGCGCCCATTGGTTGAGCTGGGCGCGCAGCGCCTGCACCTTGGCCAGCACCTTGTCGGGGGCGGCCCCGGACTCCGGCGCCGCAGGGGCTGCGCCGGAGAAAAGATCCAGATTGTCATTCATGGGGTTGAGGCCAGGAGCCTGTTGTGCACCAGGGGCACCGCGCCGCGTCAGCTGAACAGTCGCCGCGCCAGCATGGAGCCCGCCGACAGCTCGCGGCTGTCGAGCTTGTCATAGAGATGTTCCAGGTCGTGCTGGATGGGGTCCAGCGCCATGGCCGGCAGCAGGTAGCCGTTCTGGTCGCAGAGCACGCCGTCCATGGTCTGGCACAGGCGCTCGGCCACCTGGCGCAACTGCACGAAGGCCTGCTCGCCGCGCGGCACCTGGGGCACGTCCAGGCTCAGCAGGAACTCGCGCACCACCGAGGTGTCCAGGTCGTCGGCCATCGCCGCCTGCGGGTCGTAGTTGAGCACCAGCACCGGCGGCATGCCGGGCGTGGGCGAAGGCAGGGCCATGCGCCCGGGCATGGAGCCCGGCAGAAAGCCCTGGCGCGATGCGTTCTGCTGCACGTAGCCCGCGCTCCAGGAGGCCTGGCGTGCGCGCAGCATGAAGGTGAGCTGGGCGTCGTGCTCGCTGGCGAACTGGTCGAGCTCGCGCGCTCGCGCCACTTCCTGCAGCATGTCGGGCACGTCGGGCGTGGCGCCCAGCGCGTCGGCAAAGCGCTGCACCTTGGCAACGAACTCGGAGAACTCGATCTCGTTGAGCGCACCCGTGCGGTTGGCCAGCTGCACGCCGGCCTGAAAACCCAGGTAGCGCTGGCCGGGCTGCAGCGGCTCCCACTGGTGGGTGGACTGGTTCATGCCCTCGATCGCAAAGGGCTTGTTGCCCGCGCGCCGCGTGGCGGGCTGGGCCTGCAGCGCCAGTTCGCCAGGCACGGCCTGGCCGACCTGCACGGGAGCAATGGCGTCGATCAGCGCATCCAGGCCCGGGCGGCTGGCGGCCGCGCTGGTCAGGGCCGCGTCGTTGAGGGAAGGCTCGATGGACTGCGGTGCCGATGGGGACGCCGCAGGCGCGGACACAGATTCAGATGCGGGTGCCGAAGCGCTGGCGTCTTCGCCCGCCTGCAGGACATGGGCGGCCTGCGCGGACTGCACTGCCTGGGCGGCCTTGGCCGCCAGCGCAGCCTGGGCCGCGGCCTGGCGCTGCTGCTCTTCGAGCTGGACCAGATGGGCCAGCTCGGCGTCGGTTTCGGCAAAGCGGTCCGCAGAGGCCAGGCTCTGGCCCGGCGCGGCGGTGCCGAAGTCGCCCAGCACGGGCTCGCGCAGGCTGTGCGTCAGGTCCGGGCCGTGGCCCACGGTGTCCATGCCGGGCTCATGGCGCGAGGGATCGCGCTGCGCTTCATCGACGGGGTCGGCGCGCTTGGGTGCATTGCGGCGCGCGGACCAGCTGTTGTAGGCAATGATCAGGGCCAGCACCACAAAGCCCAGGACGGCCAGACTGATTTGCAGGTTACTCATGGAATGAAGGAATGAAACGTCGTTCCAGCAAAGGGGTTTGAAAGGTTGCGGACATGCTCAGGATAGCTCAGCCATGGACAGCGCGGACTCCATGTCCACGGCCACGATGCGGGACACGCCCTGCTCCTGCATGGTCACGCCGATGAGCTGCTGGGCCATTTCCATGGCGATCTTGTTGTGACTGATGAACAGGAACTGCGTGCTCTTGCTCATGCTGGCCACCAGCTTGGCATAGCGCTCGGTGTTGGCATCGTCCAGCGGCGCGTCCACCTCGTCCAGCAGACAGAACGGCGCCGGGTTGAGCTGGAAGATGGCGAAGACCAGGGCAATCGCCGTCAGCGCCTTCTCGCCACCGGACAGCAGGTGAATCGTCTGGTTCTTCTTGCCGGGCGGCTGCGCGATCACCTGCACGCCCGAGTCCAGGATTTCATCGCCCGTGATGACCAGCTTGGCCTGCCCGCCGCCGAACAGCTCGGGGAACATGCGCCCGAAGTGCCCGTTCACGGTCTCGAAGGTGCCCGACAGCAGCTCGCGCGTCTCGGCGTCGATCTTGCGGATGGCATCTTCCAGCGTGTTCATGGCCTGGGTCAGGTCCTCGGTCTGCGCGTCGAGGAAGGTCTTGCGCTCGCGCGCCAGCTTCAGCTCGTCCAGCGCCGCCAGGTTGACCGCGCCCAGGGCCGCGATCTCGCGGTGCAGGCGGTCGATCTCGCCCTGCAGGCCGTGCATGCGCACATTGGCCTCGGCAATGGACTGGGAGACGGCGGCCAGGTCGGCGCCCGCCTCTTCCAGCAAGGTGGAGTACTGCTCCAGGCCCAGGCGCGCGGCCTGCTCCTTGAGCTGGAATTCGGTGATGCGCTGGCGCAGCGGGTCCAGCGCCTTTTCCAGTTGCTGGCGGCGTTCGTCGCTGGCGCGCAGCTTGTTGGTCAGGTCGTCATATTCGCTGCGGCGCGCGGCCACGGCCTGCTCGCGCTGCATCTTCAAATCCAGCGCATCCTGCAGGCCGCCCTGGGCCGCGGCATCGGTCAGGCGCGTGAGCTCGTCCTGCGCGCGCTGCTGCTCGTCGGCCAGGGAGCGGGCCTGCTGGCTGGCCGTCTCTATGGTGCGGCTGAGTTCGCCCCGGCGCGCCTCCAGGCTGCGGCGCGAGAACGTGGCCTCCTGGGCCTGGCGTTCCAGCGTACGCAGTTGCTCGCGCGATTCGTTCAGGCGCCGCTCGGACTCCAGCACCTTGTCGCCGAGCTGGGCATGGCGCTCCTGGCTGTCGGCCAGTTGCATGTCCAGTTCCTCGAAGCGGGCCTCGGCCGCCACGCGGCGCTCCTCGATGTCGGACAGCTGGGCCTCGACCTCGGCCAGGTCGGCGCTGATCTGGGCATTGCGCGCGCGGGCCTGCTCGGCCAGCTGCGACAGACGCAGGGTTTCGACCTGCAGCTCGTGGGCACGGCTTTGCGATTCGCTGGCCTCGCGCCGGGCGCTGACCAGGCGCTGCGAGGCCTCGGCATAGGCGCTTTCGGCACGCACCAGGGCCGTGCGCGATTCGTCGGAGATCAGCGCCTGGGCGCGCACTTCCTTTTCGAGGTGCTCGATTTCTTGGGCGCGTGCCAGCAGGCCGGATTGCTCCGAGTCCTGCGCATAAAAGCTCACGCTGTGGCTGCTGACGGCATGGCCCGTGGGCACGTAGACGGTTTCACCGGGCCGCAGTTCGCTGCGGCGCGACAGCGCCTCTTCCAGCGTGGGCGCCGTGTAGCAGTCCTGCAGCCAGTCGCCGAGCACGGCACGCAGGCCGGCATCGTTCACACGCAGCAGGTCCGACAGGTGCTGCCAGCGGCCGGCGGCCGGCGCGGGTGCGCCTTGCGGGGGGCTGAAGAAGGCCAGGCGCGCGGGCGGCGCATCGTGCCCGCCTGAGCCCAGAAAGCCACGCACCATGTCGAGCCGGCCCACTTCGAGTGCGCCCAGGCGCTCGCGCAGCGCGGCCTCCAGCGCGTTTTCCCAGCCGGGCTCGATGGCAATGCGGCTCCACAGGCCCTGCATACCGTCCAGGCCGTGCTTGGCCAGCCAGGGCTGGAGCTTGCCGTCTGTCTTGACCTTTTCCTGCAGGGCCTTGAGCGCTTCCAGCCGCGCCGACAGGTCCGCGTGGCGCGCGGCCTCGGCGTTGACGGCCTGCTGGCGCGTGCGGCGGTCCTCGTCGAGCTGGGGCACGGAGTCCTGCAGCTCGTTGAGCACGGCATCGGCCATTTCAGCCAGTTCGCGCGCCTCTTCCAGCTGGGACTGCAGATTGTTCAGGCGGGCCTCGTCGGGCGTCTCCAGCGCGTTGCGGTCGGCGCGCAGGCGCTCGAAGCGGGTCTCGAACTGGCGGCGCTGCTCGTCCAGGCTGCGCTGCTCGGCGGCCAGCACCTGGATCTGCTGCTGCACCTGGACCACGCTGGCGCGCTGGTCGGTGTCGGCCTTCTGGGCATTGCGCAGGGCGTCCTCCAGGTCGGGCAGGCGCATGCTTTGCTCCTCGACCTGGGCGGCCAGCATCTCGGCCTGTTCCTCGGCGTCCATGCCGGCGCCTTCGAGGTTCTCGATCTCGGCTTCGGCTTCCTCGCGGCGGCTGTTCCACAGCAGCACCTGCTCGGACAGCTGCTGCAGCCGCTGCTGCACGCGCTGGCGGCCTTCGAGCACGTAGCGGATCTCGGCCTCCAGCTTGCCGACTTCGGCAGTGGATTCGTAGAGCTTGGCCTGGGCCTGGTTGACCTGGTCGCTGGCGTCGTAGTGCGCCTGGCGCAGGGTTTCGAGTCCGCTTTCGTTGTTGCGGATGTCGGCCATGCGCTCTTCGAGCTCGTTGACGGCCTGCAGACCCTCCACGCGCACGCGGTCCTGCTCGGCCTCGGCCTCGGCGCGCTTGAGGAACCACAGCTGCTGCTGCTTGAGCGTGACCTGGGACTGCAGCGCGTTGTACTGGGCCGCCACCTCGGCCTGCTTTTCCAGCCGGTCGAGGTTGTTGTTGAGCTCGCGCAGGATGTCTTCCACGCGCGTGAGGTTCTCGGTGGTGGCCGAGAGCCGGTTCTCGGTCTCGCGCCGGCGCTCCTTGTACTTGGACACGCCTGCGGCCTCTTCGAGGAACAGGCGCAGTTCCTCGGGGCGCGACTCGATGATGCGGCTGATCGTGCCCTGGCCGATGATGGCGTACGCGCGCGGGCCCAGGCCCGTGCCCAGGAACACGTCCTGCACATCGCGGCGGCGCACGGCCTGGTTGTTGATGAAGTAGCTGCTGTTGCCCTCGCGCGTGAGCACGCGCTTGACGGCGATCTCGCCGAACTGGCCCCACTGGCCGCCCGCGCGGTGGTCACTGTTGTCGAACACCAGCTCCACGCTGGAGCGGCTGGCCGGCTTGCGGTGCGTGGTGCCGTTGAAGATCACGTCCTGCATGGACTCGCCGCGCAGCTCGCTGGCCTTGCTCTCGCCCAGCACCCAGCGCACCGCATCCATGATGTTGGACTTGCCGCAGCCGTTGGGGCCCACCACGCCCACCAGTTGCCCCGGCAGCATGAAGTTGGTGGGCTCGGCGAAGGACTTGAAGCCGGACAGCTTGATGGAATTCAGGCGCACGATGCAGGCAGATGGCGGTCCGCGGCGAACGGACGAATGAGGACGTGGGGGAACAACAGGGAAGCTCGGAATGATACCGCGCGCCACCCCTGCTCAAGAATGGAAAGCGGCCCGCGCGGGGCCGTGTCGAATGTCAAGAATGGTTTGAGGGGGCGTCCGGCACCCCGCTGCCATCCGTGCACTCCACCACCTGGGGCCGGTCCTGCGCCTCCTGCGCCTCCTGCGGCAGGTTCGCCGGGCTCAGGGCCGGAGGGCGCGACACGATGGCCTGGCGCACCAGTGCCTCGAAGCTGCGCACGGGCACGGGCGGGCTGAGCAGGTAGCCCTGCCAGGCGTGGCAGTGCTGGTCTTCGAGGAACTGGCGCTGCGCCTCGGTCTCCACACCCTCGGCGATGACCTGTAGGCCCAGGCTGGTGCCCAGGGCGACGATGGTGCGCGCAATGGCCGCGTCGTTGGGGTCGCTGAGCACGTCGCGCACGAAGCTGCGGTCGATCTTGAGCTGGTCCAGCGGCAGGCGCTTGAGATAGGCCAGCGAGGAGTAGCCGGTGCCGAAGTCGTCCAGCGAGAATCCCACGCCGTGTGCCTTGAGCGTGGCCATCTTGGCCGCCGTGTCGTCCACGTCGGCCAGCAGCAGGCTTTCGGTCAGCTCCAGCTTGAGCAGGCGCGGATTGGCGCCGTGCTCCTTGAGCGCCTGCAGCACCTGCTCCACGAAGCGCGCCTGGTGGAACTGGCGCGGGCTGACGTTGACGGCCAGCATCAGGCAGGCCATGTCCGGCTCCGCCGCCCATTGCGCCAGTTGCCGGCAGGCCTCGCCCAGCACCCATTCGCCCAGTTGCTGGATCAGGCCCGTTTCCTCGGCCAGCGAGACGAAGAGCGACGGAGGCACCAGCCCTTCGCGCGGGTGATTCCAGCGCAGCAGGCCCTCGGCGCCGACGATGCGCCCGTTCGCCACCTGCGGCTGGTAGTACAGGACGAATTGCGAGCGCACCAGGCCCTCGCGCATTTCCTGCTCCATGGCCGTGCGCGATCTGAGCACGGCCTGCAGTTGCGGATCGAAGAACTGCAGCGTGTTGCGCCCCATGCCCTTGGCCTGGTACATGGCCATCTCGGCACGGCGCAGGACCTCGTCGGCACTGAGTTCCTGTTCGCCGAACAGGCTGGCGCCTATGCTCAGCGTGATGTGGCAGGACTGGCCACTCAGTTGCAACGGTTGCAGCAGCAGCGAACGCATGCGCTGGACCTCGCCTTCGAGCTTGGAGGCGGCGTGCATGGAGTCCTTGCCCAGGTCCTCCAGCAGCACGACGAAGTCATCGCCGCTGTGGCGGGCCAGCGTGGCCTCGCGGCCCAGGGACTGGGCCAGTCGCTCGGCAATCATGCGCAGCAGCACGTCGCCCAGTTCCAGCCCCAGGCTGTCGTTGAAGGCCTTGAAGTTGTCCACGTCCAGCAGCATGACGGCGCCACAGCGCCCGCGCCCGCGACGGCGGCTGGAAGCCAGCGCCTGCTGCAGCCGGTCCACCAGCAGGCGGCGGTTGGGCAGGCCGGTGAGCGCATCGTAGAAGGCCAGGCGGCGAATTTCCTCTTCGGCGGTCTTGCGCTGGCTCTGGTCCTGCAGGATCAGCAGGCAGCCTTCGTCCAGCAGCATGCCGCCGATGGATACGGAGCGCGCGCAGCCGTCGCTGCCTATGAGCTGGTACTCCTCGGAGTTGAGGGTGCCGCAGCTGTCGGACTCGCTGCCATGGGGGCTTTGGGCAACGCGCGCCCGCGCCTGCGCGGCTTCGAAGCGGCGCTGCATGCGCTGGCGGCGTGCTTCATCCGGGCACATGTTGCGCCACCAGCCGTCGCCATCCATGCCGGCCGTGGCGCCATGGCCTGCCAGGCGCATGAATTCCTCGTTCCAGTAGGCGAAGCGGCCATCCTCCTGCAGCATGGCCAGGCCCAGGGGCAGGCGCTGGATGACCATGCGCAGGTGGCGCGATCCGTCGCGCTGCATTTGCTGCAAGTGGCGGCGCGCGCTGATGTCCTGCACCAGGGCCATCAGCCGCAACGATGGGCCGTGGCCCAGCGCGGAGATGTGCAGTTCCACCCAGACCAGGCTGCCGTCGCTGCGCCGCAGCTGCCGCTCGATCTGCAGGGCACGGCGCTGGCCCGCAGCCAGTTCCTGCAGCAGCAGCCTGTCGCCCTCCACCGTTTCGGCGGCCACCAGGGCCAGCAGGGGGCGCTGGCACAGCTGCTGTGCCTCGTGGCCGGTGATGTCGCAATACCTGCGGTTCACATGCAGGACATTGCCGTTGGCCGCGTCGATCTGCACCACGCCCACGGCGGCCTGCTCGAACAGTGCCTGAAAGCGGGCATCGCTCTCGCGCATGCTGCGGGAAGAGGCACGCAGCTGCGCCCAGCTGGACGGATGGCGCCGCCACCAGGCTGCCGCCAGCGAGGCCAGCAGGACTGACACCAGCATGCCCAGCGCAAACAGCACCAGGGGCTGGGCACGCTCGGTCCAGGACAGGGCCGTGCTCACGGGAATGAAGTTCAGCCGCCACAGCCGGTCCTGGGCCTGCAGCGTCTGCTCCAGCACCACCTGGCCGGTGTCGCCCAGGCCTACCGCTTCCTGCCCGCGCTCGGGCCAGGCAGCACCCAGATACAGCGGCAGCGGCGATACGCCGGCCGGCGGCAGGGGCGAGACCGGGCCTGCGTCATGCATGGCCAGCGCAAGCCGGCCCAGGAAGCCGCGCTCATGCAGGTCCTGCACCAGATCGTGCACACGAATGCTGACGTCGGCCGTTCCCAGGAACAGCGGATGCGCGGCCGTGCCATCCGGGGACTGGTGGTCCGCCAGCGCAAAGACGGGCGCGCGCACCAGCACGGCGGTGGCATGCTCGCCGGGCTGCTTCATGGCAAACGGCGCCGAGACCACGGCGGCCGCGCTGTCCCGGCTGCGCAGCATGCTGGCCATGAGACTGGGGCGGTCGTGCATGTCCAGGCCGGCGATGGATTCATTGCCTTCCACCGGCCAGAGATAGTCGATGAAGAAATAGTGGGGATCGGGCCTGAACGAGGCCGACGGATCCTGGCTGGCCGGATCGCGCTCCGTTGCGGCCCGCGTAAAGGTCAGCGCCTGCATGCCGGGCTGTATCTGTATGCGCAGCGCCTGCGCAATGCGCGCGAAGGCCTGCTGCCCCATCTCGGGAGAGGCGGCCAGCTGGTTGGCCACATGCTGGACCATGACGGCATAGGCATCCAGGCGCATCTCCAGCGCCTGGCGGGCAGACTGGGCCTGTTGCGTATGGCGCTGCAGGTCGATGCGCTCCAGCGCCCGCTGCTGCTGCAGGGCGAGCGCGGCGCTCAGGCACATGCCCACCGCCATGACGGTGGCGGCTGGCCAGGCGGTCCGGATGGCTACAAGCGTGCGCTGGGCAAAAGCTGACATGGAGCGGCTAAGGCTGAATAGGCAGTCACGGGGGAATCGGTCCAGGAGCACGGAACCACTCGTTGCCAGCCCCATGGCCAGCCACCCGAAAAGGCCGGGCAGGCCATGTGGAGCAGAGAGCGAGGATAAATGGATTTCGGCACCCGGCAGGCAAATCATATGTAAGACAAATCCTACAAACGCCTTTGCTCTATCGTCGGAATGCGTTCTTGCTGAAGACCTCCACGGGCAAACCCTAGACTGCAGGCAGCAAGGTGCTTGCACCCGGCCCCCTGTGCCGAGCCTGCCGGGCCTGCCGGGCCTTGCCGGGCACCAGGGATGGAGGGCGAGGCATTGCACAAGCCCTCATCCATGAAATCAGAAGCGGCAGTTTTGAAACATCAATGAAACGGATGGCGCGGCAGCAGGTGGCGCTGCAGCCCTTCAGCCTCTGGCAGCAGGCTGCGGGGCTTGCACGGGTTTCCCCTCGAGTCGGATGGCATGCCGCTTGCAACAAGCCTGGTGCACTGCCAACCATAACTCTGCAGGAGACACCAACCCATGAGCATCAACCGCCGCCGCTTTTGCGCCGCCCTGCCCGCCCCGCTGGCCGGCCTTGCGCTGCCGCACCAGGGCCTGGCCCAGGAGGCCTTTCCCAGCAAGTCGCTGAAGATCGTCTGCCCCTTCGCGCCCGGCGGCGGTTCGGACTTCATTGCGCGCGTGGCCTCCAACGTGCTCAACGACAGGCTGGGCCAGCCCGTGGTGGTGGAGAACCGGCCGGGCGCCGGTGGCACGCTGGGCACCGAGTACGCGCTGCGCTCGGCGGCCGATGGCTACACGCTGCTGCTGGTGGCGGGCAGCTATACGGTCAACCCTTCGCTGTACAAGCTGCGCTTCGACCCCGTGGCCGACATGACGCCCGTGATCCAGCTGTCCAAAGGCGCCTACGTGGTCTGCGTGAGCCCCCGCGTGCCCGCCAGAAACCTGCAGGAACTGCTGACCTATGCGCGTGAGAACCCGGGCAAGCTGACCTTTGCCTCGGCCGGCAACGGCAGCCATCTTCACATCGTCACCGAGTACCTGTTCGGCATGGCCAAGGTCAAGGCCACGCATGTGCCCTATCGCGGCACGGGCCCGGCCGTGACCGATCTGCTTTCGGGCAACGTGGACATGCTGGTGGCAGGCACTGAGGCGCTGATGCAGCACGTCAAGAGCGGCAAGCTGCACGCCCTGGCCGTGACCACGGCCCAGCGCCTGCCCGCCTATCCCGAGATTCCGTCGGTGGCCGAAAGCGGCCTGCCGGACTATGACGTGGTGGCCTGGCACGGCCTGCTCGCGCCCAAGGGCCTGCCGCCCGCCGTGCTGTCGCGCATCAATGCGGCGTTGGACACCGGCCTCAAGGCGCCGGCACTGCTGGCCCAGCTGGAGCCCACGGGCGTGTCCCCGGCAGGCGGCACACCGGCCCAGTTCGGCGCCCTGATCCAGTCCGAGATTCCCCGCTACGCCAAGGTGGTGAAAGACAACGAAATCCGCGCACAGTAATCGGCGCACAGCAATCGGCTCACGCAGGCCCGAGAATCCATTCGCCCCCATGACGTCCCGCTACAAGAAACCCCTACCCGGCACCACGCTGCACTACATCGACGCCCGCGCCGCCGTCGATGCCCTCTCGCCCGGTGCCTGGGCACGCCTGCCCTACACCGCCCGCGTCCACGCCGAGAACCTCGTGCGCCGCGCCGATCCCGCGCAGCTGGGCAGCTACCTGCTGCAGCTCATCGAACGCCGGCGCGACATCGACTTTCCCTGGTACCCCGTGCGCGTGGTCTGCCACGACATCCTGGGCCAGACGGCCCTGGTGGACCTGGCCGGCCTGCGCGACGCCATCGCGGCCGAAGGCGGCGACCCGGCCCAGGTCAACCCCGTCGTGCCCGTGCAGCTCATCGTGGACCACTCGCTGGCCGTGGAGTGCGGCGGCTTCGATCCCGATGCCTTCGTGAAGAACCGCGCCATCGAGGACCGCCGCAACGAGGACCGCTTCCACTTCATCGAGTGGACGAAGAAGGCCTTCGCCAACGTGGATGTGATCCCTGCGGGGAACGGGATCATGCACCAGATCAATCTGGAGAAGATGTCCCCCGTGGTCACCGTGCAGGGTGGCCTGGCCTTCCCGGACACCTGTGTCGGCACCGACTCGCACACGCCCCATGTCGATGCGCTGGGCGTGATCGCCGTGGGCGTGGGCGGGCTGGAGGCCGAGAACGTCATGCTGGGCCGCGCCTGCTGGATGCGCCTGCCCGAGATCGTGGGCGTGCGCCTCACGGGCCGGCGCCAGGGCGGCATCACCGCCACCGACATCGTGCTGGCCCTGACCGAATTCCTGCGTCAGCAAAAGGTGGTGGGCGCCTATGTGGAATTCTTTGGCGAGGGGGCCGACAGCCTGAGCATTGGCGACCGTGCCACCATCTCCAACATGTGCCCTGAATACGGCGCCACGGCGGCCATGTTCTCCATTGACGACCAGACCCTGGCCTACCTGCGCCTGACCGGCCGCGATGAGGCCCAGGTGCGCCTGGTCGAGGCCTATGCGCGCACCGCAGGTTTCTGGAGCGACAGCCTGGCCGACGCCCAGTACGAGCGCGTGCTGCAGTTCGACCTGTCCACCGTGGTGCGCAACATGGCCGGTCCCTCGAATCCGCACCGGCGCCTGCCCACCTCTGCCCTGGCCGAGCGCGGCATTGCCGATGCCGCAAAACTGCAGGCCGCCCGCGTCCAGGAGGCGCAAGGCCTGATGCCCGATGGGGCCGTCATCATCGCCGCCATCACCAGCTGCACCAACACCAGCAACCCGCGCAACGTCATCGCCGCCGCCTTGCTGGCGCGCAACGCCAACCATCTTGGATTGGTGCGCAAGCCCTGGGTCAAGACCTCGCTGGCGCCGGGCTCCAAGGCCGTGGAGCTGTATCTGAAGGAGGCCGGGCTGCTCACCGAGCTGGAGCAGCTGGGCTTTGGCATCGTCGCCTTTGCCTGCACCACCTGCAACGGCATGAGCGGCGCGCTGGACCCCAGGATCCAGCAGGAAATCATCGAGCGCGATCTCTACGCCACGGCCGTGCTCTCGGGCAACCGCAACTTCGACGGGCGCATCCATCCCCAGGCCAAACAAGCCTTCCTGGCCTCCCCGCCGCTGGTCGTGGCCTATGCGCTGGCGGGCACGGTGCGCTTTGACATCGAGCAGGATGTGCTGGGCGTGGTGGGCGGCCGCGAGATCCGCCTCAAGGACCTGTGGCCCTCCGACGAGGAGATCGACGCCATCGTTGACCAAGCGGTCAAACCTGCGCAATTCCGCGCCGTCTACGAACCCATGTTCGCCATCCGCAAGGACGACGGAGACAAGGCCTCGCCCCAGTACGACTGGCGAGCGCAGTCCACCTACATCCGCCGCCCGCCGTACTGGGACACCGAAGGCGTGGGCGCGCTGGCGGCCTTCCCGCGCACCCTCACCGGCATGCGGCCGCTGGCCCTGCTGCCCGACAACATCACCACCGACCACCTGTCGCCCTCCAACGCCATCCTGGCCGACAGCGCCGCGGGCGAATACCTGGCGCGCATGGGCCTGCCCGAGGAAGACTTCAACTCCTACGCCACCCACCGCGGAGACCACCTCACCGCCATGCGGGCCACCTTCGCCAACCCGCAGCTGGTCAATGAAATGGCCGTCATCGACGGCGTGCAGCACAAGGGATCGCTGGCGCGCATTGAACCCGAAGGGCGCGTGGTGCGCATGTGGGAGGCCATGGAAACCTACCTGAACCGCCGCCAGCCGCTGATCATCATCGCGGGCGCCGACTACGGCCAGGGCAGCTCACGCGACTGGGCAGCCAAGGGCGTGCGCCTGACGGGCGTGGAGGCGGTGGTGGCCGAAGGCTTCGAGCGCATCCACCGCACCAACCTCATCGGCATGGGCGTGCTGCCGCTGCAGTTCGTGCCGGGCACCGACCGCAAGACCCTGGCGCTGGACGGCACGGAGGTCTATGGCGTGGAGGGCGAGCGCACGCCACAGGCACAACTGACGCTGGTGATTGAACGAAGAAGTGGCCAGACGCTGCGCGTGCCGGTGACCTGCCGGCTGGACACGGCCGAGGAGGTATCGGTCTACGAAGCGGGCGGCGTGCTGCAGCGCTTTGCCCAGGACTTTCTTGCACAGACACAGGACGCTTGATGAACACCACACCCCAGATCCGCATTCCCGCCACCTACCTGCGCGGCGGCACCAGCAAGGGCGTGTTCTTTCGCCTGCAAGACCTTCCGGAGGCTGCGCAACAGCCGGGCGTCGTGCGCGACGCCATCCTGCTGCGCGCCCTGGGCAGCCCCGACCCTTACGGCAAGCAGATCGACGGCATGGGCAATGCATCGTCGAGCACCAGCAAGGCCGTGATCCTCTCGGCCAGCACGCGCGAAGGCCATGACGTGGACTACCTGTTCGGCCAGGTCTCCATCGACCGGCCCTTCGTGGACTGGAGCGGCAACTGCGGCAATCTCTCGGCCGCCGTGGGGCCCTGCGCCATCCACATGGGATTGATAGCCCCTGCGCGCATTCCACGCAACGGCACGGCCACCCTCCGCATCTGGCAGGCCAATATCGGCAAGACCATCGTGGCCCATGTGCCCATCACGAACGGCCAGGTGCAGGAGACGGGCGACTTCGAGCTCGATGGCGTGACCTTTCCTGCGGCCGAGGTGGCGTTGGAGTTCCTGGACCCTGCCGATGAGGGAGAGGACGGAGGAGCCATGTTCCCCACGGGCCACCTCGTGGATCGCCTGGATGTGCCTGGCGTGGGCAGCTTTGCAGCCACGCTGATCAATGCGGGCATTCCGACCATCTTCCTGAACGCAAAGGACCTGGGCTACACGGGCTGTGAGCTGCAGGACGCCATCAACGGCGATGCCGAGGCTCTGGCGCGCTTCGAGGCCATACGCGCCCACGGCGCCCTGCAGATGGGCCTGATCCAGGAACTGTCCGAAGCCGCCAGGCGCCAGCACACGCCAAAAATCGCCTTTGTGGCACCGCCAGCGCCCTACACGGCCTCCAGCGGCAAACGCATCGAGGCAGGCGATGTGGACCTGCTGGTGCGCGCCCTGTCCATGGGCAAGCTGCACCACGCCATGATGGGCACGGCGGCGGTGGCCATCGGCACGGCGGCAGCGGTGCCGGGCACGCTGGTGAATCTGGCGGCGGGCGGCGGCGAACGCGGCGCCGTTCGCTTCGGCCATCCCTCCGGCACGCTGCGCGTGGGCGCCGAGGCCCGGTTGTTGAATGGCCAGTGGCAGGTGACCAAGGCCTTGATGAGCCGCAGCGCGCGCATCCTGATGGAAGGCTGGATCAGGGTGCCTGGCGAGGTGTTGAACGCCGCGTGAATGCGCAGGGTCCGGCTTCAGGCCTGGGCCGCACTCACGCCTGGGCTCTCAGCGCCGCTGCGTGCCACGTCTGCAGTTGCTCCAGCGTGTTCGTCGTGCCGCCGCAGGCCACCACCAGCAAGCGCTTGAAGCCCTGCAGCGCAGGTGCGCCTGCGTAGGCCAGGGCCAACGCGGCACCGCAGGCGGGCTCCACATGCAGGCGATGGTCATCAATGAAGCGCAGGCAGGCGTCCAGCGCCTGCGCATCCGTCACCACGGCGCTGCGCACGGGGTGCACCTGCGCCAGATCGAAGGCCCGCTGGCAGACCTGGCGCGCGCCCAGCGAGGTGGCAACGCTGGTGATGCGGTCCAGCAGCACGCGGCGGCCCTGGGCCAGCGACTGCGCCAGGGAGTCCGCGCCGGCCGTCTCCGCGGCAATCACGGGCACATCGGTCCAGCCGTGGCGCTCCAGGCCCTGCACCACGCCGGCCAGCAGGCCGCCGCCGCCCACGGCCAGCACCACGGCGTCGGGCTTGAAGTCGGCAGCAGCCAGCTCATCGACCAGGGTGGAATGCCCCGCCCACAGCAGCGGGTCGTCAAACGGATGGACAAAGGCATCTTCGGCGCCCAACAGGGACTGGGCCAGGGCATTGGCCTCGTCCCAGACGGCGCCATGCACGATCAGCTCGGCGCCCTGGGCACGGATCAGTGCCCGCGCATGCTCGGTCGTGGTTTGCGGTACGACCACGGTGACGGGTATGGACAGCTGCCGCCCGGCATAGGCCACGGCAATGCCCGCATTGCCGCCCGATGAGGCCACAAAGTGCTTCTTGCCCTGGCGCGCCAGGATCTCGCAGGCATGGCCTATGCCGCGCAGCTTGAACGATCCGCAGGGTTGCAGCGCATCCAGCTTGAGCCAGATTTCAGGACCACCGGCATGGCTCAGGGCATGGGACGGGATAAGGGGAGTGAAGGTGTGCAAAGGCATGGGGTGGCAGTGTAGAACTGGCGTTCAGCCGCGATAATCCCTTCGCTTTTCAAATATTCTTTGCGCCATGAGCACAAATCAAGCCCTGCCCCTGTTCGGAGAAATGGCCATCTTCGTCAAGGTGGTGGACACGGGCAGCTTCTCCGAGGCCGCGCGTCAGCTGGGCAGCACGCCATCGGCCACCAGCCGGGGCGTGGCACGGCTGGAAAGGGCGCTGGGCCTGCGCCTGCTGGAACGCACCACGCGCAAGCTGCGCCTGAGCGAAGCCGGCCGCGAGGTGCATGCGCGCTGCCTTGACATGGTGGGCGCCGCCCAGGCCGTCATGGCCGCGTCCCTGCTGCAGGACGCGCAGCCGCGCGGCCTGGTGCGCATCAGCGTGCCCAAGGCCGTGGGCCGTACCGTGGTCCATCCCCACATGCCCGACTTCCTGGCCCTGTACCCGGAGGTCGACGTGCAGATGCGGCTGGAAGACCGCTACATGGACCTGATCGACGACCCGGTGGACCTGGCCATACGCATCACCAACCACCCGCCGCCGGGCCTCATGGGCCGCCACCTGATGGACATCGACCATCTGCTGTGCGCCTCGCCCCAGTACCTGGCCCGGCACGGCACGCCCGTTCATCCGCTGGAGCTCAAGGCCCACAGCTGCATCTACCTGGGGGAGGAGCCCGGCGACGCGCACTGGAAGCTGCGCGGCCATGGCAAGACCGTCACCGTGGCCGTGCGCGGGCGCTATGCCGCCAACCACACCGGTGTGCGGCTGGACGCCGTGCTGCAGCACATCGGCATCGCCAGCCTGCCCCGCTTCACGGCACGCGAGGCCCTGGCGGACGGGCGCATCGTGCAGGTGCTGCCGGACTGGAGCTTCCTGCCCAACTACAGCGGCCAGCTGTGGATTCTTCACCCGCCCACGCGCCACCTGCCGCTCAAGCTGCGCGTGCTGATGGATTTCCTGGCCGAGCGGCTGGCCAGATCCGTTGCGCCGCCGCTTTCGTAGCTCAAACCGGTATAAGCCCACCGCCCCGCACACAGTGCGCACGATGCGCGAACGCAGGCAATGCAACGGCTCAGGGCCTGCACTTCACTCTCCGCCCCCCTGACTGCGCAACCGCCGCCACAGCGTGGCCCGGCTGATGCCCAGGATCTCGCAGGCGCGGCGCTGGTCGCCCTGCACCTGCTCCAGCACCTCGCGCATGCGCTGGCGCTCGGCATCGCGCCGGGCCTCGCGCAATTGCAGTTGCCGCTGCTGTGCGGGCAGGGCCTGAACGGTACCCTGCCCAGCCCCGTCGCATTCAGGAAACAGCTCCCGCAACCGGCCCGTGTCCACGCGGCCCGCGCTGTCACGCAGGTCGTGGCGGCAGGCCAGCAGGCGCTCCACCCAGTTGTCCAGCTCTCGCGCATTGCCGGGCCAGCGGTGCGCGGCGGCCAAATCCAGCAGGGCTTCCAGCAAGGGCTCCAGTGAAGAGGCCTCGGCCTGCAGCGACTGCGTGCGCAAACGTCGCGCAAGCATGGTGCTGGCCAGGGCCTGGACATCGCCCTGTCCGCGTTCGTGCAGTCCGGGCATGGCCAGGCGCAGCACGGCCAGGCGGTAGAACAGGTCGCGCCTGAATTCACCGCGCTCGACCAGGGTCGCCAGATCGGCATGCGTGGCGGCGATGACGCGCAGGTCCACGGGCACGGACGTGGTGGAGCCCACGCGCAGCACTTCGCGCTCCTGCAGCACGCGCAGCAGGCGGGACTGCAGGGCCAGCGGCATGTCCCCGATCTCGTCCAAGAACAAGGTGCCCGTATGGGCTGCCTCGATCAGCCCGGTCTTGCCGCCGCGCCGCGCGCCGGTGAAAGCGCCTTCGTCGTAGCCGAAGAGTTCGCTCTCCAGCAGGCTTTCCCCCAGGGCCGCGCAGTTGACGGCCAGAAAGGGCTGGGCGGCGCGCCGGCTCGCGCGGTGCATGCCCTGGGCCAGCAGCTCCTTGCCCGTGCCGCTGTCGCCCTGGATGAGCACGGTGGCATCGCTGGCAGCGAACTGGCGCGCCAGGCGGCGCACGCGCTGGGCGGGTTCGCTGTCGCCCGCGTAGTCTTCGATGCGCCAGCGCACGCCCGCGCCGCGCAGGCTGCGGTTGGCGCGCAGGTGGCGGTCGGCGCGCTGGATGGTGGCGGGGTCGCGGCAGACCAGCAAGGCGCCCGTGAGCTGGCCGTTTTCCACGATGGGCGCGCGCCGTACCACCAGGGTGCGCATGGCCAGCTGGACCACGTCTTCACTGCCTTCGGGCTCCAGGGACTGCGACTGCAGCGCCTGTGCCAGCGCCAGCGCGGGCGCCACCTCGTCCAGCAGCCGGCCATGCAGCGCCCTGGCGGGCGCGCCCAGCAGGGCCGCCATGGTGGGGTTCAGTGCCTGGATGCAGCCTTGCGTATCCACGGCGACCACGCCGTCCTGCAACTGGCCAAGCACGGTTTCCAGCCGCTGGTGGCGGGCACGCTCGGCATGGCGGTGGCGGGCCAGCAGCACCGCGTCGCGCAGGGCCTGCAGCACGGCGCCGTCGGAGTACAGCAGCACGCTGGGAATGCCGGCCTGCTCGGCCAGGTCGGCAACCAGCCCTGGCGCGACCACGGCACCCACGCCTGCGGCCTGCAGCGCACGCACGCAGGCCTGGGCATCCTCGGGCCCGTGGTAGCTGAACTGGGCAATGCCGGCGCCGAACAGCGCGTCGAACTGGGCCAGGTGCGGCGAGGGATGGTCGAACGACACCAGCCCGATGCGCGGCGTGCCGCCCGCCTGCGCCAATTCCCGCGCGCTGGCCAGCGCCTGCAGCAGATCGAAGCCGCGCACCTCGATCATGACCACGGGAATGTCGACATGCTCGCGCACCCAGGCACCACTGGCGCCGGCGGCCACCAGCGCGTCTATGGGCTCGACCGCCTGCAGCGCGCGCACGGCCTGCACGGCGTCGTCAAAGGCCGCGCTGACATGCTCCACACGCACCTGGTCACCCACCGCCAGGGACATGCGCTCCAGCACGCGCCCGATGCGATGGCGGCCTATGGTGACGACACGGGGCCATGCCGCGCGGGGGCCGGACGGGGTTCCAGGGACAGGGGGCACGACTGATTCATTCATGCAACCGATTATTTCATTCATGCAACATCGCGCTGAATGAATCCAGCAGCAGGTTCCGCCTCATCCTCTTGCGAACTGAAAAATTCATTCAGATCAATGGCTTGCAATAACAAGGGTTTACCCTTTATTGCCATGGCATGCAGCTTGCAAACAAGGCCGGCGTTTCAATCATTTCAAGTATTTCCAGGAGACTCCCCATGCACCAGCCATCCCGCCTGCCCCGCCGCACCGCCCTGGCCGCCCTGCTTGCCACCGTGCTGCCGCTGGCCGGCGTGTCGTTTGCCGCGCCTGCCGCCGATGCCTGGCCCACCCGCCCCATCCGCCTGGTGGTGCCGTTCTCCGCAGGCGGCGCCAACGACCTGATGGCCCGCTCGGCCGCCGAAGGTGCGTCCAAAATCCTGGGCCAGCCCGTGGTCATCGACAACCGCGCAGGCGCAGGCGGCACCGTGGGCGCCGACATCGTGGCCAAGGCCCAGCCAGATGGCTACACCCTGCTGGTGAGCGCGGCCGGCGTGATCTCCAACAGCATGATCAAGAAGACCATGCCGTTCAAGGACGATGCGCTGGTGCCCGTGGCCATGATCGGACTGGCGCCTTCGGTGATCGTGGTTCCCAAGAACGCGCCCTACCAGAACCTGCGCGATTTCGTCGAGGCATCGAAGAAGGGCCAGGGCTTCAATTTCGCCACGGCCGGCACGGGCAGCACGCCGCATTTCGTGGCCGAGATGCTGAACGTGAAGTACGGCGCACAGCTGCAGCCCGTGCCCTACAAGAGCGGATCGGAAAGCACGACGGCCGTGCTGGGCGGCCAGGTGGAGGGCACGTCGGAGGCCAGCATCATCGCCCTGCCCCACATCCTCAATGAGGGCAAGTTCAAGGCCCTGGCCACCACCTGGACGCAGCGCATCTCCGCCTATCCGCAACTTTCCACGGCCGTGGAGCAGGGCTTTGCCGAGCTGCAGATCGCGCACTGGGCCGGCATCCATGCGCCCAAGGGAACGCCGGCCGCCATCCTGGACAAGCTGGCCGCCGCCGTGGACCAGGCCATGAAGGAGCCGGTCACCGTGGAGAAGCTCAAGGGCCTGGGCATCGAGCCCATCGGCGGCACGCGCGCCGAGTTCGTGAAATTCACCGATGCCGAGCGCAAGCGCCTGGGCGATATCGTCAAGGCCGCGAAGATGCAGGAAAAGTGAGCCGCTCCCGCCACAACCACGGATCCCAACCGAGACAAGACACCATGAATACCCGCCGCAACACCCTCCGCCTGAGCTTGGGACTGGCCCTGAGCGCCACCGCCGCCGCTGCGGCCCTGCTCGCCGCCCCCGCCACCGCCGTGGCCCAGGGCGCAGATGCCTGGCCCTCGCGCCCCATCAAGCTCATCGTGCCCTATGCGGCCGGCGGCTTTGCCGATACGCGGGCCCGCAAGATCGCCGACAAGATAGGCCAGAGCCTGGGCCAGCCCATCGTGATCGACAACCGCGGCGGCGCAGGCGGCGTGACGGGCACGGATGCCATCGCCAAGGCCACGGACAGCCACACTTTCGGCTTCGGCTCGCCAGGTCCGCTGGTGACCAATCCCATGCTGATGAAAAAGCTGCCCTACAACGCCGCACGCGACCTGCAGCCCATCATCCTGATCGAAGAGGCGCCGCTGATCCTGACCACGGCGCCCAACCAGCCGTTCAAGACCGTGGCCGAGCTGGTGGCTGCAGCCAAGACCAAGCCGGGCACGCTGACCTATGGATCGTCGGGCGTGGGCGGTGCCCACCACCTGTCGGGCGAGCTGCTGGCCTTCCAGACGCGCACGGACATGGTCCATGTGCCCTACAAGGGCGGCGCGCTGGCAGCCACCGACCTGATGGGCGGCCACCTGGCCTTCATGTTCGAGATGGGATATGCGGCCCTGCCCGCCATACAGGGCGACAAGGTCAAGGCGCTGGCCGTGTCCAGCAAGCAGCGGCTGAAGGTGCTGCCCAGCGTGCCCACGCTGGATGAGGCGGGCATCAAGGGCTTCGAGTCGTACAACTGGCTGGGCATGATCGCGCCGGCCAGCACGCCGCCGGCCGTGATCGAGCGCCTGAACAAGGCCGTGAACGAGGCACTCAAGGACGCCGAGGTGCGCGCCATGATCGAGAACACGGGCGGCATGGTCATGGGCGGCACGCCCCAGGCCTACGGCAAGTTCATCGAGGCCGAGCGCACCAAGTGGGGCCCGGTGATCAAGAACGCCAACATCACGCTGGACTGAGCACCAGCCCGCGCATCGCTTTTTCCCATTCGACAGAACCATCCATGAACACCAAGCAACAACTCAAGGCCCTGGCCGAAGCGCGCCGCGGCGTGCTCGTGCCCGGCGCATTCAACGCGCTGTCCGCGCGCGTCGTGGCCGATCTCGGCTTCGAGGCCATCTATGTGACCGGAGCCGGCGTGACCAATATGTGGTTCGGCCTGCCCGACCAGGCCTTCATGGGCCTGACCGACATCGCCGACCACACGGCCCGCATCCGCGACGCCGTGGATCTGCCGCTGATCGTCGATGCCGACACCGGCTTCGGCAACGCGCTCAACACCTACCACGCCGTGCGCACGCTGGAGCGCGCAGGCGCCGACTGCATCCAGATCGAAGACCAGATCAGCCCCAAGCGCTGCGGCCATTTCAATGGCAAGGAAGTGATTTCCACCGACGAGATGCTGGGCAAGATCAAGGCCGCCGTGGACGCGCGCCGCGACCAGGGCACGCTGATCATGGCGCGCACCGATGCCTGCGCCACCCAAGGCTTCGAGGCCGCCGTCGAGCGCGCCCAGCGCTTTGCCGAGGCGGGAGCCGACATCCTCTTCGTGGAAGCCGTGACCCAGGCCGAAGAAATCCGCGCCCTGCCCCAGCGCCTGTCCACGCCGCAGCTGATGAACATGGTGATCGGAGGCAAGACGCCCATCACCGACGCGGGCGAGCTGGCAGACCTGGGCTATGGCCTGGTGCTGTATGCCAATGCCGCGCTGCAAGGCGCCGTGGCCGGCATGCAAAAGGCGCTGGGCCAGCTGCGCAACGAGCGCAGGGTGGACGAGAACCCCGCTGTGGTCGCCCCCTTTGCCGAGCGCCAGCGCCTGGTCAACAAGCCGTTCTGGGACGCGCTGGAAAAGAAGTACGAGTGAAGCACGAGTGAAGTTCGAGCGAGGGCGGGCTGGCACAGCGCCGCTCAGCCGCTCGCAGGCGCCTTCCACCCCTTGAGCGTCAACTCCAGCGCCTGCAGCGCCTGCTGCAGGCGTTCGGGGGGCGCCCCTTCCTCGGCAATCCAGAACGCGGATTCCACCAGGCAGCCATTGAGCAGGCGCGACATGGCCAGAGGATTGGCACGCACGATCACGCCGCGCTCCATGAGCTGCTCCAGATAGCCGGCCACGAAGGCGATGCAGGCGCGGTGCTGCTCGCCCTGGTCCGTGCCCGTGAGCACGGCGCGCGCATCCTGCAGCACGATGCGGCGTATCTCGCCCTCCTGCGCCATGGCCAGGTAGGCGCGGCAGTAGGCCAGGAAGCCCTCCCAGGGGTCGGCATGGTCGGCCAGCACCTGCTCCAGGCGTGCGTCCATCTCGGCATCCATCTGCGCCACCACGGCGGCCAGCAGGCCCGGCTTGCCACCGAAATGGTGGTACAGCGCGCCGCGCGTCAGGCCGGCCTTGGCCGTCAATTCGTCCATGGAGGCCTGGGAATAGCCCTGGCTGCCAAAGGCCTCGCGCGCAGCCTCGATGAGCTTGGCGCGTGTCTCCTCGATCATGCTGGCCCGGCTTTTGCGCATGGCGCACTCCATTCACATACAAAACGTATGCCAATGATACGGCGCGTCACGGGCAACCCGTAGAATCGCTGACATACGCCGCGTATGTGATTGCAGCGGCCTGTCCGTTTTCCGAGGTTTCCATGTTCCACGCCTACCGCCAGCTGTTCACCCGGCCCGGCACGGCCGCCTTTGTGCTGGCCGGTCTCCTGGCCCGCCTGCCCCTGTCGATGACGGGTATCGGCCTGATCACCATGCTGTCCCAGCAGCGCGGCGCCTACACGCTGGCCGGCGCGGTGGCGGCCTGCTTTGCGCTGTCCATTGCGGTGCTGGCGCCCCGCATCTCGGCCCTGGTGGACCGCCATGGCCAGCGCAAGGTCCTGCCCTGGGCAGCGGCCGTGAGTGCTGCCGCCATGTTTGCGCTGCTGGCCTGCGCGCATTGGCAGGGGCCGGATTGGCTGCTGCTGGTGCTGGCAGCGCTGGTGGGTGCCCTGCCCAGCATGCCGGCCATGGTGCGTGCGCGCTGGACCGTGCTGCTGCGCGGCACGCCCCAGCTGCAGACGGCCTATGCGCTGGAGGCCGTGCTGGACGATGTCTGCTTCATCGTCGGCCCGCCGCTGTCGGTGGGTTTGAGCATGGTGCTGTTCCCCGAGGCCGGGCCGCTGGCCGCCTCCTTGCTGCTGCTGGTGGGCGTGGCGCTGTTCGTGGCCCAGCGCCGCACAGAGCCACCCGTGGACACATCACAGCAGCGCACGCGCCAGCAGTCGCTGGCCCGCCATCCCGTGGTGCGCACGCTGGCGCTGTTCATGCTGGCCCAGGGCATCATCGTGGGCACCATCGACGTGGCCAGCGTGGCCTTTGCCACGCAGCAGGGCCAGCCGGCGGCGGCCAGCATCGTGCTCTCGTTCTATGCGCTGGGCTCCTGCGTGATGGGACTGGTGTTCGGCACGCTGCGCCTGAATGCACCGCTGCACCGCCAGATTGCCTGGGTGGGCGCCTCGGTGTGCATCACGGCCGTGCCCCTGCTGCTGGCCACCAATGTGTTCACGCTGACCCTGGCCGTGTTGCTGGCCGGCATTACCTTCGGGCCGACCATCACCGTGGCCATGGGCCTGGTGGAGCAGCAGGTGCCGCACCAGCGCCTGACCGAAGGCATGACCTGGCTGCTGACCGGCATTGCCATGGGCGTGGCCCTGGGCGCGGCCGCCGCAGGCTGGGCCACCGACCTGTGGGGTGCGCGCATTTCCTTCGTGGTGGCGCTGCTGGCCGGTGTCGCCATGTGGGCCCTGGGCGTGCTGGCCGCACGCCAGGCACGAGCGAAAGAGAGCCCGCCTGCCGAAGACGCAGCCGCCGCCTGCACCTGAACACGGCCGCAACGCCCGCGCCAGCCCAGACCGCTCAGGCCGTGGCCATCAAGGCCAGCAGCTCGGCCAGGCGCTGGCGCATCCACAGCGCTTCGGCCCCGGGCGCCAGCCCTTCCAGCCACAGCATGCGCACGGTCAGCGGCGGCGGCGCAAGCCCCTCGCAGGCGCGTTGCCGCAGATGCGGGCGCAGATCGCCGAACTCGGCAATGTTGACCGGCAGGATGGCCCAGCCCAGGCCGTCGGCCACCATGTCGGCAATCACATAGAAGCTGTTGGAGCGCCAGACGGCGGGACTGAGCACGGTGTCCTCCACGCCCTCGATGTGCATCAGCAGCTGGCGGTGCGCGGCCAGCTGCCTGCGCGTGAGGGCCGCCGTGCCATCGAGCACATGGCCCTTGGCCACGCAAATGGTCTGCGGCACGCTGCCGATATGGCGCTGGGCACAGGTGGCCGGCGCAGGCGCTCGGTCGAACTGGAAGGCAATCTGGGCACGCTGCGCCGCCACATGCTCGGCCACTTCGGAGGCCGTGCCGTTCAGGACGGTCAGCTCCATGGCCGGAAAGCGCGCCGCCAGCTCCTTGAACAGCTGGGCCAGCGGCACATAGGGCAGCGCCTCGTCCAGCGCAACGGCCAGGCGTGCCTGCCCGCCTGTGGCCAGGGCGCGGGCGCGGTGGTCCATGGCCTGGGCCTGGTGCAGCAGGGACCGGGCCTCCAGCAGCATCACCTCCCCTGCCGCCGTCAACTGCACGCGGCGCCCCACGCGGTCGAAGAGCTCCAGCCCCAGGTCTGCTTCCAGCAGGCCGATGGCCGTGCTCACGGCCGACTGCGCACGCCCCAGGCGACGGGCGGCCTCGGTCATGGTGCCGGCTTCGGCCACCGCCACAAAATGCTTCAGCCTGTCGAGTGTCCATTCCATCCATCAATTTTATGGATGGAATCAAACTTTGATGAATCATTTCATTGATGGAAACTGTGGTTTTCATCAAGAAGGAAGCCCTGGCCCACAAGGCCCGGGGCAAACAGGTGCTTTATGGCGTTCACAACGCAAACCCAGAACCCCGTTTCGGGGCATCTTCCAAAATCCCAGGCGGCCGATCCGCGCCGCTGGCTGGTGCTGGCCATCGTCTCGGTGGCGCTGCTGCTCATCGTCATCGACATGACGGTGCTCTACACGGCGCTTCCGCGCCTGACACATGACCTGGCGGCCACGGCCTCGGCCAAGCTGTGGATCGTCAACATCTACGCCCTGGTGGTCTCCGGCCTGCTGCTGGGCATGGGCACGCTGGGCGACAGGCTCGGCCACAAGCGGCTGTTCATGGCCGGGCTGTGCGTGTTCGGCGTGGCATCGCTGTGCGCGGCCTTTGCGCCCTCGCCTGCCTTGCTGATTGCAGCACGTGCGCTGCTGGGAGTGGGCGCGGCGATGATGATGCCGGCCACGCTGTCCCTGATCCGCCTGAGCTTTGCCGATGAGCGCGAGCGCGCGCTGGCCATCGGCATCTGGGCCTCGGTGGCCTCGGGCGGTGCGGCCTTCGGGCCGGTGGTGGGCGGGCTGCTGCTCGAATACTTCTGGTGGGGCTCGGTGTTTCTGATCAATGTGCCCATCGTGCTGCTCGCCCTGCCCCTGGCCGGCTGGCTGATTCCCGCAGGCACGGCCACCTCGCAGCGGCCCTGGGACTTCATCGGCTCATTGCAGGTCATGGCAGGCCTGGTGGGCAGCACCTACGCCATCAAGGAAGCCGGCAAACAATCGCCCGACTGGGCCCTGGCCGCCGCGACCCTGGTGCTGGGCCTGGGCTTTCTCGCGCTGTTCGTGCGGCGCCAGCGCCTCAGCAGCGACCCGCTGCTGGACTTTGCGCTGTTCCGCAACCCGGCGTTTACCACGGCCGTGGCCTCGGCCCTGGTGGCAGCGGCCGCGCTGATCGGCATGGAACTCGTGTTCAGCCAGCGCCTGCAACTGGTGCAGGGACTGTCGCCACTGCTGGCCGGCCTGGCCGTGCTGCCGCTGCCGCTGGCCGCCTTTGTGGCCGGCCCCGTGGCAGGCCACTGGCTGCCACGCCTGGGCGGCGCGCGCATGCTGCCGGCAGCGCTGCTGCTGTCGGGCCTGGGCATGGGCGGCTATCTGCTGGTCCACGACATGGGCTGGTGGCCGCAGGCGGCAGCGCTGGCCGTGCTGGGCCTGGGCATAGGCGCGGCCATGACCACGGCGTCGAGCACCATCATGCAAAGCGCTCCCGCGGACCGTGCCGGCATGGCGGCCTCGGTCGAGGAGGTGTCATACGAGCTGGGTGGCGCACTGGGCGTGACGCTGATGGGCAGCCTGCTGTCGGCCGTCTATGCAGGCTCACTGCGCCTGCCGGAGGGCCTGGCCCTGCCCGATTCCGTGCGCGACAGCCTGGACGAAGCCCTGCTGGCTGCCGATCAGCTGATGCCCCAGGCCGCGCACCAGTTGACCGAGCTGGCACGCACGGCCTTCGGCCAGGGTTTCAGCGCCGTGATCGCCAGCGCCACGCTGCTGCTGGTCTGCACGGCACTGTGGACGGGCTGGCGGCTGCGCGCTCAGCGCCGCTGAGCCGTCGCCTTCCTCTCGAAAAGCAAAAAGCCCCGTTCGGGGCTTTTTGCGTTGCGTGCACATGGTGTGCACATGGCGTGCACACGTCGTACCTGCGCTTCGATCAGGCGAAGTTCTGCTCGGCAAACTTCCAGTTCACCAGTTGGCCGAGGAAGGTCTCGACGAACTTGGGACGCAGGTTGCGATAGTCGATGTAGTAGGCGTGTTCCCAGACGTCCACGGTCAGCAGGGCCTTGTCTTCCGTGGTCAGGGGCGTGCCGGCAGCGCCGGTGTTGACGATGTCCACCGAACCGTCGGCCTTCTTGACCAGCCAGGTCCAGCCAGAGCCGAAGTTGCCCACGGCCGACTTCACGAAGGCTTCCTTGAAGGCGGCGTAGCTGCCCCACTTCTTGTTGATGGCGTCAGCCAGTGCGCCGGTAGGCTCGCCGCCACCGTTGGGGGCCATGCAGTTCCAGAAGAAGGTGTGGTTCCAGATCTGGGCTGCGTTGTTGTAGATGCCGCCGGAAGACTTCTTGACGATCTCTTCCAGGGTCATGTTTTCGAATTCGGTGCCCTTTTGCAGGTTGTTCAGGTTCACCACATAGGCGTTGTGGTGCTTGCCATGGTGGTACTCCAGCGTTTCCTGGCTGTAGTGGGGTGCCAGCGCGTCAATCGCATAGGGCAGAGGGGGCAAGGTATGTTCCATGGTGTTTCCTTCGTGGTTGAAATCTTTTAGGACGGGCCAGCACCTGTTGCGCAGAGCGCCTGCAGCGCCTGCCGTGACCGTCGCGCGGGGCCTGCACTGCGCGCATTGCTGCGAGCCCTGGCCCTCACGCACCCGAACGGGCATTGTAGGAACAACTTCGTGACCCTGCGGCGAAAGCGCGCGCCAAATGGCCCATCTTGGCCCGCTGCTGCGGGGGTGGATGTGAATTGACCTTGATCCGGCCAATCGGCCTACACGGATACTGCCTGCCGCCCGCCACTCCCTGCACGCCGAACGCTGCACACAGCGGGCCGCAGTTCAGAGCAGGCGCGGCTGCGTCACCACCAGGTCCAGGCTGCCGTCGGCCAGCTGTGCCTGCAAGGCCGTGCCCGGTGGCGCGCTGCGCGCCTCGGTCACGGGATGGCCCTCGGCATCGGTCAGCAGGGCATAGCCGCGCTGCAGCACCAGGCGCGGGTCCAGCAGTTGCAGGCGAAGCTCCATGCGCGCCAGGTGATCCGCGCGCCGGTCCAGGCCGCGACGCATGCCGGCAGGCAACTGCGCCTGCAGGCCCTGCCCCGCATGGTCCATGCGCTGCAACCGCAACTGCATGGCATGGCGCAGTCGCTGGGCCTGGCGGCTGAGCTGCAGCCGGCTGCGGGCCAGTTGCTCGCTGGGCCGGCCCAGGCGCTGCGCTGCCAGGTCCAGGCGCTGCTGCTGGCGGTCCAGCAGCCGCTGCACGGAATCCTCCAGGCGGCCCTGCATGAGCTGCAGCGCACCCATCCAGACCTCGCGCGGCTGGCTCACCAGTTCGGCCGCTGCCGTGGGCGTGGGCGCGCGCAGGTCGGCGCAGAAGTCGGCAATGGTGAAATCGGTCTCGTGCCCCACGCCGCTGATCAGCGGCACCGGGCTTTGCACGATGGTGCGGGCCAGGCGCTCGTCATTGAAGGCCCAGAGGTCTTCAATGGAGCCGCCCCCGCGCACCAGCAAGATGGTGTCGATGGGCGGCGCGCCGGCCACCGAGCCATCAACCGAGCCCGCGCCTTCCCGCGCCAGGCCATAAAGCCTTTGCAGCGCATCGATCAGGGAGGCCGGCGCCTGCGCGCCCTGCACCAGGGCAGGCACCAGCACCACGGGGATATGGGGCACGCGGCGGCGCAGCGCCGTGATCACGTCGTGCAGCGCGGCAGCCCCCGGCGAAGTCACCACGCCAATGCCGCGCGGCAGCGGCGGCAGGCTGCGCTTTCGGGCAGCGTCGAAAAGGCCTTCGGCCTCCAGCTGCGCCTTCAGCCGCAGGAACTGCTCGAACAGGGCGCCCTGGCCCGCGCGCTGCATGCTCTCGACGACCAGTTGCAGGTCGCCACGCTGCTCGTAGACGCCCAGCCGGCCCCGCAACTCGACCAGTTCGCCGTCGCGCGGCGAAAAATCCATGAGCTGGGCCGCACGCCGGAACATGGCGCAGCGGATCTGCCCGCCCGCGTCCTTGATGCTGAAGTAGCAATGGCCGCTGGCCGCGCGGGAAAAGCCGCTGATCTCGCCGCGCACCGCCACCGGATTGAAGCGTGCCTGCAAGGCGTCGCTCACGGCGCGGCACAGCGCGCCGACTTCCCAGACCAGCGGCGCCGCTGCTGGGTTCATTGCGCCGAATGCACCACTCATGCGGCCTCCCGGTCTGCATGCAGTGCAACATTCTCCACAGGCAGGCGGATGCAGGCCCGAGCAGGCACTTTGGCGGCAATTTGCAGAAGCACTCTCAAAAACACCTCGCAAGCAATTGATTCATAAAGATTTTTTTGCTGCAACAAAGAATTCACATTTGTCACAGTGTCCATTCGCCGCCGCAGCGGCGTTTGCGCAACCCGCTTGATAACAAAGTTATCCACAGAAATCTGTGCTATAGCGACCATCCAAAATCCCGGATATGGGGAGCCGCCCGTTGCCTGGATGCTGCGCCGGGTCACAGTTTTCAGGCGATCGCGGACACGAGACGCCTGGACCGGCCATATGGCTGGGCCATAATCGTCGGCTGCAGTTAAACGCGGGGGGAAAACAACTTGCTGTCGATCATACAAGCCGCAGGCTGGCCGATCTGGCCACTGATTGCCTGCTCCATCCTGGCTCTGGCCCTGGTCTTTGAACGTTTCGTGGCGCTGAAAACGGCCCGCGTGGCGCCGCCCGCCCTGCTGGGCGAGGCGATTTCCGTGTCCTCGCGCGGCCTGCCCAGCCAGGAAGTCGTGCAGCAGCTGTCCCAGAACTCCACGCTGGGCGAAGTCCTGGCCAGTGGACTGCGCGCCCTGCAGGCCCATCCGGACAGCAGCGAAGAAGAGCTTCGCGCCTCCATGGAAGGCGCCGGCCGCGCTGCTGCCCACACGCTGGAAAAGCACCTGAGCGCGCTGGCCACCATCGCCTCTGCCGCGCCTTTGCTGGGCCTGCTGGGCACGGTGATCGGCATGATCGAGATCTTCGGCTCGCAAGGCGGCGCATCGGCCACCGGCGGCGGCAACCCGGCGCAGCTGGCGGCCGGCATCTCCATCGCCCTGTACAACACGGCCTTCGGCCTGATCGTCGCCATTCCGGCGCTGATCTTCTGGCGCTACTTCCGCGCCCGCGTCGATGGCTACCTGCTGGGCATGGAGCTGGCCTCCGAGCAGTTCGTGCGCCACCTGGTGCGCGTCGGCGGCAAGTGAACCCGCAGAACCCGCACGCGAGAGACCTGCCATGAACTTCCGTCCCCGCCGCCGTGACGAGCCCGAGATCAACCTGATCCCGTTCATCGATGTGCTGCTGGTGGTGCTGATCTTTCTGATGCTGTCCACCACCTACAGCAAGTTCACCGAGCTGCAGCTGACCCTTCCTGTGGCCGATGTCGAGCAGCAGCGCGACCGGCCCCGCGAAATCATCGTCGCCATCGCCGCCGACGGCCGCTACGCCATCAACAAGACCGCCGTGGAAGACCGCAGCGTCACCGGCCTGACCCAGGCACTGGCCGCAGCGGCCGTTGCCGGCAAGGACAGCGTGGTCATCATCAGCGCCGACGCCACCGCGCCGCACCAGTCCGTGGTGTCGGTGATGGAGGCCTCGCGCCGCGCCGGACTGTCCCAGATCACCTTTGCCACGCAGACCTCGGCCAGCGCCGGGCGCTGAGGGCAAGGCCTCCATGCCCGGGAATGGCCCCGCCCCCGCAGCCCGGGGGCTTCGCGCGGCCTGGCGCCGTCGTGGCCCGCTGGCCTGCGCCCTCTTCCCCCTGTCCCTGCTGTACCGTGCCCTGCTGGGCCTGCATCGGCTGCCCTATGCACTGGGTTTCAGGCGTGCAGGCCAGGCCGGCATTCCGGTCATCGTCGTCGGCAATGTGATTGCGGGCGGCGCCGGCAAGACCCCCGTCACGCTCGCCCTGGCCCGCCATCTGCGGGACAGCGGCTGGAGCCCTGGCATCGTCTCGCGCGGCTATGGCCGCAGCACGGATGATTGCCGAGAAGCCACGCCCGAAAGCGCCCCCGCCGATGTGGGCGACGAGCCCGCGCTGCTGGCTCGCGCCAGCGGCGTGCCGGTCTTCGTGGCCCGCAAGCGCATCGAGGCCGTCCAGGCCCTGCGCGCCCGCCATACCCAGGTGGATGTGGTCATCAGCGACGACGGCCTGCAGCACCTGGCCCTGGCCCGCGACATTGAGCTGTGCGTCTTCAACGAAGACGGCATCGGCAATGGCTGGCTGCTGCCGGCAGGCCCGCTGCGCGAACCCTGGCCGCGCCCCGTCACCGCCGTGCTGCACGCGGGCGCCTGCCCGCCAATGGATGCGCCCGCCTTTGCCATGCATCGCCAACTGGCCGCTGAAGGCGTCAATGCGCACGGTGAGCGCATTCCCCTGGCGGCCCTGCGCGGACGGCCCGTGGAGGCCGTGGCCGCCGTGGCCCGGCCCGAGGCCTTTTTCTCCATGCTGGCCACTGAACAGGGCCTGGCGCTGGAGCACGCCCAGGCGCTGCCGGATCACTATAATTTTGAGAGCTTCCAGCGCCTGGGACGCAATGAAGACCCGCTGGTCTGCACCGAAAAGGATGCCGTCAAGCTGTGGCGCACCCATCCCCAGGCCTGGTCCATTGCGCTGCAATTGCAGCTGCCGCCAGATTTCTGGGCGCTGCTGGATCAGCGGCTGCAGGCGCTGCGCAGGCCACGCGCCTGACTATCATCACCGTCTTGGCTGGCCGCCACGGCCCGCCCTCCCCCTCCAAAACACAGGATCCGCCATGGACGCCAAACTTCTCGAACTGCTGGTCTGCCCCGTCACCAAAGGCCCGCTGCGCTTTGACCGCGAGCACCAGGAACTGGTCTCGCGCAGCGCGCGCCTGGCCTACCCCGTGCGCGACGGCATCCCGGTGCTGCTGGAGGCCGAAGCCCGCACGCTGGACGACGACGAGCTCGAGGACTGATCGCGCCGCAAGGCCCGATTTCCGACAACGCCCGCGCCCGCACTTTCGACCTTCTCCGCAACGCACCATGCCCACCGCGCCCTTCACGGTTCTGATTCCTGCCCGCCTTGCCTCCAGCCGCCTGCCAGGCAAGCCCCTCGCAGACATTGCAGGCCTTCCCATGGTCGTGCGCGTGGCACAGCGCGCCGGCCTCAGCGGCGCCACGCGCTGCGTGGTCGCGGCCGATGACGAAAGCATCGTCGCCGCCTGCGCCGCGCACGGCGTTGCAGCCGTGCTCACCCGCAGCGACCACGCCAGCGGCAGCGACCGCCTGGCCGAGGCCTGCGAACTGCTGGGCCTGGATGGCGACGACATCGTCGTCAACGTCCAGGGCGACGAACCGTTGATCGCTCCCGACCTCATCGATGCCGTGGCCGCCCTGCTGCCGCAGCAGCCCTCGGCCAGCATGGGCACGGCGGCACATGCCATCGACAGCCTGGCCGACTTCACCAACCCGAACGTGGTCAAGGTCGTCTGCGATGCCCAGGGCATGGCCCACTATTTCAGCCGCGCCCCCATCCCCTTTGCGCGTGAACATGCAGGCCAGGCATGGTGGGAGACGGCATCTGCATCGGCAGCTCCGGGCCACCCCGGCTTCGCGCCCCTGCGCCACATCGGCATCTACAGCTACCGTGCCGGTTTCCTGCGCAGCTTCCCGCAGCTATCTCCCGCCCCCACCGAGGTGCTGGAGGCGCTGGAACAGTTGCGCGCACTGTGGCACGGCCACCGCATCGCCGTCCACCTGACGCCCCATGCACCAGGCCCTGGCGTGGACACCCCCGAAGACCTGGAACGGGTGCGCGCCCGGTTGTCCGCCTGAATCGGATCCCGCATACGCCAATACAGATGCGCCAATGGCGATGCCCGGCATCGCCATTCACAACACAACTGCACATGCGGTTTTGTCGGACAGCAAAACGCAGTTTTTGGAGATTGCACAGGCGACAGTTTTGCCCTCTGCGTGTAAGCCAGTGTTAGCCCTGTGCGTGCTATCCTTGCCCGCGACAAAAATATGACGCATGGACTGTCCGCCCCGGTGGGCCGATCCGGCAGACAAGAATTTCTACTCTCCTCAAGGACTTCCATGAAACTGATTTTGTTGGGCGCACCCGGCGCCGGCAAAGGCACGCAAGCCGCTTTCATCTGCCAGAAGTACGGCATCCCCCAGATTTCCACCGGTGACATGCTGCGTGCCGCCGTCAAGGCCGGAACGCCCCTGGGCCAACAGGCCAAGGCCGTGATGGACGCCGGCCAACTGGTCAGCGACGACCTGATCATCAATCTGGTCAAGGAACGCATCGCCCAGGCCGATTGCGCCAACGGCTTCCTGTTTGATGGATTTCCCCGCACCATTCCCCAGGCAGACGCCATGAAGGCCGCTGGCGTGAAGCTGGACTACGTGCTGGAGATCGACGTGCCCTTCGACGCCATCATCGAGCGCATGAGCGGCCGCCGTTCCCACCCCGCCTCGGGCCGCACCTACCACGTCAAGTTCAATCCGCCCAAGGTCGAAGGCCAGGACGACGTGACCGGCGAGCCGCTGGTGCAGCGCGAAGACGACAAGGAAGAAACCGTCAAGAAGCGCCTGGACGTCTACAGCAGCCAGACCCGCCCCCTGGTGGACTACTACCGCGCATGGGCCGAAAAGGAAGCCGCAGCGGCACCCAAGTACCGCGCCATCAGCGGCCTGGGCTCGGTCGAGGACATCACCCAACGCGCACTGGCTGCACTGGCTGAGTGATGCAGGCCATGTGCCGCAACGAAAAAAGCACCCGCCGGGTGCTTTTTTGTTGACCGCCGGCAACCGAAGAAATACCGGCGTCGCCGCCCGGCTCAATCGCGCGGCTGCGCTGCCAGCGCCAGCATCATCGCAATCCGGGCCTTTGCCACAGGCAGCTGCGCCAGATCGGCCTCTGCCGGGTTGGTCCCAAGGCCGGAGGCCACGGGCAGGCCTTCGGCACAGCGCGTGCCCCGCCAGATCCAGACGCCCTTGTCACGGGCACGCTGCAAGGCCGCTTCCATGCCTTCGTGAACCGTCGCATTGCCCGTGCCAGCCACGACGATGCCACGCACGCCTGCCGCCACCAGCGCATCCACGCCGCTGGCACGCGCCAAGGCGCCGCTGAACACCACCTCGACCCAGGGCAGCTCATCCAGCGCCAGCAGATCAGATGACATGGCCGCAGGCACCATGGCCCGCGCGGACGGCGCTGCGGGGGAGGACGGCGCATCGGGCACCAGCCAGCGCACACGCCCTTCCTCCACCAACGCCTGCGGCCCGCCTTCCACGGAGCGCATTGCCTGCAGCCGGTAGGGATGGACCTTCTGCACCTGGGCTGCCGCATGCACCTCGCCGCCTGCCACCACCCATACGCCACTGCGCCCGCCGCTGGCAGCCACGGTCACGGCATCGCGCAGATTCTGCGGTCCGTCTGCCAACAGGGCCGTGGCCGGGCGCATGGCGCAGGTCAACACAATGGGTTTGGTGGCCGGCAGCAGGCTGTTCAGCAGCCAGGCCGTCTCTTCCAGCGTGTCCGTTCCATGCGTGATCACCACGGCGCGTGTGTCCGCATCCTCCAGTGCCTGCGTGCAGGCGCGCAGCAACGCGCGCCACACGGGCCAGTCCATATCCTTGCTGTCCACCTGCGCGATCTGCTGCGTCTGCACGGGTCCCAGCGCCTGCTGCTCCAGGTCCGGCACGGCCTCCAGCAGCGACTGCACCGTGATCTGCCCGGCCTTGTACCCCACGCCCTGCGACTGCGAATCCGCCCGGCCGGCGATGGTCCCGCCCGTGCCCAGAATCACCAACTTTGACTGCCCCACTTGCACCTCTTGGAAAACTGGTTAAAAATACAGATACTGTATAAATCATCAGATGGCCTCCCAGCCTGCCATCTGCCCTCAAGGACCGGACGCACGCCATGCTCGACCATCCCAAGCTCACCGCCCGCCAGCAACAGATCCTGGACCTGATCCAGGCCGCCATCTCCCGCACGGGCGCGCCTCCCACCCGCGCGGAAATCGCCAACACGCTGGGCTTCAAGTCCGCCAACGCTGCCGAGGAACACCTGCAGGCCCTGGCCCGCAAAGGTGTGATCGAACTGGTCAGCGGCACCTCGCGCGGCATTCGCCTGCGTACCGACACCGTGCGCAACATCAATGCCGCGCGCGGCACCAGCTTCGGACTGCCGCTGTCGGCCCTGGCACCGCTGATGCTGCCCCTGGTGGGCCGCGTTGCGGCGGGCTCGCCCATTCTCGCGCAGGAACACATCGACCAAACCTATTCCGTCGAGCCCAGCCTGTTCCAGACGCGCCCCGACTATCTGCTGCGCGTGCGCGGCATGTCCATGCGCGACGCGGGCATCATGGACGGCGACCTGCTGGCCGTGCAGTCAGCACACGAAGCCCGCAACGGCCAGATCGTCGTGGCACGCCTGGGTGATGAAGTCACCGTCAAGCGCCTGCGCCGCACCACGCAGGGCGTGGAACTTCTGCCGGAAAACCCCGATTACCCGGTGATTCGCGTCGCCCCCGAAGAGGCCTTTGCCATTGAAGGCCTGGCCGTGGGGCTGATCCGCAACAGCATGTCCATGTAAGCCGGACTGGCGGCCCTTCTCAGGCCGCCTCACCCCATTTCACGCACCGCCCAGGTGGTAGGCGCGAAGCCTTGGAGCTTCGCCCTGGGCGGAGCTTTGCCCGCAAACCGCAATCCTGCCTGTGTCCATGCCTCTTTGAAACACGCCAACAGGAGTCGTCACATGGGATTCGCTCTGCCAACACTGTCTTCTTTTTCCTTCCTGCGCCTGGCACATGGCATCCGCCTGACTGCGACCGCCATGGAGTCGGCCATGCCTCTTGCACAAGCCCCTGCGTGCCAGCCATTACCTGCCGCAGCACCCGAGCCCGCCAACGTGATCTCTTTCAGCAAGGCACGCCGGCGCGGCCAGCAGCGCCGCGGCAAGGCCGCATGCGCTGCAGACCATGGAGATGCCCAGCTGATCCTGCCCTTGCTGCCGACGCAGCCCGCCCTGCAATCCGCGCCTGAGCAGCCTTCAGGCCTGCGCATCATCCAGCGGTCGCCGCAGGAGCAGCCGGAATGCCTGTTCATCTCCGGGCGAATGGCCGATGTCTGCGCTGCGCTGGAGCGCATGGAGGCACACGGCGGACCGGCAGCCAACTGAGGCCCGATGCAAGGTGTGCGACACACCTTGCACGACACAAACCTGGGCGGCGCGGACCGCGCGTCGCGCGAGAAATCGACCTGCGCAAAGCTGGTGCAGGCTGGCGCCCACCACTGCCCTGTAGCGCACATGCAACAAGTGGACGCCCTCTTTGCGGAAGGGGCGCCTGCCTGAAAGATAATTGATAAGCATTCTTATTATCTTTTGCAGTAGCGATTGCCACTGCGCCCGCCTCCTCCGCCCCAGCCTTCTCCGTGCACAGCCTCTACCAGAATCACCATCCCTGGCTGGAAAGCCTGCTGCGCAAACGCCTGGGAAACCGTGACGATGCCGCCGACCTGGCCCAGGACACCTTTGTGCGCCTGCTGCGCTCGCCCCTGCCGCAGCAGGACATCCGCGAACCCAGGCGCTACCTGGCCACCATCGCCCGGGGCCTGGTCGCCGACCTGTTTCGCCGCCGCACGCTGGAGCAGTCCTATCTGGACTATCTGGCCCAGTTGCCACAATCGCTGGCGCCTTCGCCCGAAGAGCAGGCCATCATCCAGCAGACCCTGCTGGATGTGGACCGCATGCTCCAGGGCCTTCCTCCCAAGGTTCGCGAAGCCTTTGTGCTGGCCCAGTTCGAGGAACTGAGCTACCCAGAGATCGCCGAGCGCCTGGGTGTATCGCTGCGCACCGTCAGCAACTACCTGACCCGGGCGATGGAGCATTGCTGCCTGGTCCTGGCATAGCCACATGGGCGAGAGACATCTGGAAGGCAACGACCGCCGCGCCTTGCATGAGGCCGCCGCCTGGCACGTGAAACTGCGCGGCGCCTCTGCCACAGCGGGCCTGCAACAGGACTGGCAGAAATGGCATGAGGCCGATCCCGCCCACCAGCGCGCCTGGCTGCGCGTGCAATCCGTCACCGCGCAACTGTCGCATCTGCCCGCACCCCTGGCGCGCCAGGCGCTGGGCCGTCGCGCCTCGCCCACCCGCCGCTCCGTGGTGCGCGGCGTGGCTCTGGGCCTGGGCAGCGGCGCCACGGCCTGGATGGCCTGGAAAGGCGCACCACTGGAAAGCTGGCAGGCCGGGCAGCGCACAGCCACAGGCGAGCGCCGAAACCTGACGCTGCCCGACGGCTCCCTGGTGGCCCTGGATACGGCCACCGCCTTGGACACCGTTTTTGACGACCGCCAGCGCCTGCTGCGCCTGCACCGTGGCCGCATCCTCATCGCCACCGAGCCCGACGCGCTGGGCCGCCCCTTCAGCGTGCAGACCCCGCAAGGCCACGTACTGGCCCTGGGCACGCGCTTCACGGTCCATCTTGCGGACGATGGCCTGTGCCATGTCACCGTGCAGGAAAAGGCCGTGCGCCTGCAGCCTCTGGACAGCGATGCGCCCTCCGCGCAATTGCAGGCCGGACAGCAGGCCGCCTTCTCGTCCAGCGCCACCCAGCCGCCGACGTCCGCAGACCCCTTTGCAGCCAGCTGGCATGAAGGCGGCCTGGTCGCGCTGGACATGCCGTTGGGTCAGCTGATTGACGCCCTTGCCCGCTATCGGCCCGGCTACCTGGGCTGCTCGGCCGAGGTCGCCGGGATGCTTGTCTCGGGCGCCTTTCCCGTGGATGACACGGATCGCGCCCTGGCCGCGCTCGTCAGCCGCTTTCCTCTGCAACTGCGCACCCGCACCCGCTATTGGGTGGAGGTGCAAGCACGATCAAGCTGAGATGATGGGATGAGGCCGTGGCGAAGTCTCTCGTCCAGACCAGCACTTCAGAGCGGCGCATACGGGTGATGCACCACGTCGAAGCCCTCCTCGTCGGAGGGCGCGACAAAGTAGCTCGTGATCAGGTCGAATTGCTCATCGCTGGCCTGAAACGGATGCTCGCCCGCCGCATTGCGCACACGCAAGCGCTGCTTGCAGACCTCGTCAGGCACATCCAGAAAATGCAGGCGGTGCGAGGCGCCCACTTTCTCGAACACGCTGCGCGCCCAGCCCCGCCCCTCCAGGGTATTGGCCGGAAAATCCAGCACCACCGACACGCCGGCGTCCAGCAGCGCCTGTACATGCGCCCCCATCAACCCCTTGAGCCGCGTGCTGCAACGCACGTAATCGGCTACCGACTGCATCTCGCCGGGGTACAGGCCGGCCAGCCAGGAATCCTCGCTGACCAACACCGTTCCGGGCTCGGCCGCCAATTGCCGCGCCAGCGTTGACTTGCCCGAGCCGATCTTGCCGCAGACCATGTGCAGCGTGGCAAGCCGCGCGTTGGCGGCAGGGGCATCGGCATATTCTGCGCAACGGGGCTGGGACTGTTCGGAAACCTGCATATCCATCTCCTGAAAGGCTTGAGAAAACCCCGGAGACGGAATGAAAAAACCCGCCTCCTCTGGGCGGGTTGCATGGCGCTGAAGGCCGCTGGCTAACCCACCATCCAATGGATGGTGCGAATAATCTGCGTTGCGTTCAGGCGGGCCATGGCGCACAGCATAGCGCAATCGCGGTGTCTCAATGGGCCACCATGCGCACCAGCCCCAACCCCGCAAACAGCGCGGCCACGCCCAGCACCAGCGAGCCCAGCGCATACAGCACGGAGGCCAGCCAGTCGCCACGCTCATACAGCATGCCGACCTCCAGCGCGTACGTCGAAAACGTGGTGAAGCCACCCAGAATGCCCGTGGTGATGAACAACCGCGCACTCTGCGGCAGCGATGTCTTGAGCGCAAACCACTCCACCACCACCCCCATCACGAAGGCACCCAGCACATTGATCGCCAACGTACCCAGGGGATACGCACTGCCCACCAGCCGCAGTGCGAGCAAGTTCGTGCCATGCCGGAGCGCAGACCCCAGGCCGCCTCCAACGAACACCAGAATGAAACCGTAGAACCCCATGACCGTCCTTTCATCGAATAACCGGGACGGGCGTGCCGGGCAGGATCAAGACATGGCCCCGCCACCGGCAGGACCCATCCCACCAAGGCAGGAGCCATCAGCCCTTCGCAGGGCGGTTTCGGGAAGCTCCATTCCCATCGTGCAGCGAGTGCTGGCTGCCGGGGCGAGTTTACTCTGGACCTAGCAAGCGGCAGAGGTGAGATTGCTCTGCAGACGCAGGCCGTACCCTACAAATGACCAGCGGCACAATGCAACAATGAAATTCATCGTGCTCCTGATCATTGCAGCAGCCTTGCTGTACGGCACAGCAAGGCTTTCCAACATTCACATCGGTGAGCGCGCCGCAGGCGGCCATGACGGCACATCGACCACAGCACAAGAACGTTTCAGGCAAGCCGAGAAGGAGGCTCAGGAGACCGCTGAAGCAGCCCGCCGCGCTGCCCTGCGGGACGCAGAGTGAAGCGGGCCATTCAAACCAAGACGAAAGTTGCCGGGCATGCGGGTCAAAGGACTATGCTTCGTCTGTAATTCGATTCCGATCAGGCCCATCAATTCATCGATATGCATATGCGACTCTTGACCACAGCAATCTTTACAGCACTTTTCGCATTGCCTGCCGCAGCCCAGGTCTTTCAATGCAAGGATGCTTCTGGAAAGTCGACTTTCTCAGACAGTCCTTGCAGCAGCACTGACACTGGCGCCCTGATACAGCGCAAAAAATCGGACGATGAGATCTCCCGTGAACGGGCTGATGCAGCACAGGCGAATGAACAAAAGTATCAGCGCCAGATGAACGAAATGCAGCAGCGCCAGATCGATAGCCAGCAGCGTGTCATCGAGCAGCAAGCCCGCCAGACAACTGCTCCTGCGCCCGATCAGCTCGGCGCGTCCCTTCAGTGCAAGCAGGCGCGCAAGGAGCTGGAATTCGTCTCCAGCATTCGCACCATTTCCCAAGACGAAAAACGGATGCGGACCAATGCCGCGATCACGGGTGTCAATGCTGCATGCGGCTCAAATACGCCCCTGATGCAGGAGCCGCCGAAGGTGATTGGGACACCGCGAGTACCTCACTCCATTCAGCAACCAGTTTCTCAATGAGAACTAGGCACGGAACTGCCAGATATCGAGCGCAATCATGACTCCTCTCGCGCCACTCACCGGCGTGGGAACATGTTCAGGCATTCTCCCAATGCCACGCAGCCTCTTCAGACCGCCGCCAACCCGGTCTTCACCGACTTCGCCAACAGGCGGCCATCCACCAAGCCTTCTCGACATCGTCGTCGCCAAGACGTTCCAGTGTGTAAGCCACTGATACGGTTGCGCGGAGCCGACCTTGGCCTGCCTGCCTGCCTGCCTGCCTGCCTACCTGCCTACCTGCGTTCGTAGGATAAGCAACGGGGCGAGCGGAGCAAGATGCAGCTTGCCATTCGGAAGCCGCCTGTGCGGCTGGCATGGTGGGCCAACGGCCGCACTTCGCCGGTTTGAGCCTTGGCATCTGCGAGGTTTCTGTAACGACAGGTCCAAGATTTGGTACTGACCGAAGCCTCCAGCCTCAGGTAGGCGCAAGCTTGAACGACAATGTGTTCGCCGGGCTTCAGGGCCTTGGCTGCGCGAGCGTCATAGAACCTTCAAGCAGCCCAGCTCAGGCAAGTGCCGACGATGCCGAAGACAGAGCGCAACGACAGATTAAAGTGTTTGCCGACAACATCTTGCGCGGCAAACCGGAGATAAATCAAAGGCTTATGACAGATTCACAGGCAATGAACATCATCATTCTTGACGACTACCAGGACGCCGTGCGCAAGCTGGACTGTGCTCGTCTGCTGGAGCCCTTCAACGCCAAGGTCTTCACCAATACCGTCAAGGGCGTTGGCCAGCTGTCGGTGCGGTTGCGCGATGCGGACATCATCGTGCTGACCCGCGAGCGCACGCAGATCAGCCGGCAGCTGCTGGAAAAGCTTCCGCGCCTGAAGCTGATCGCGCAGACCGGCAAGGCCGGCGCCCATATCGATGTGCAGGCCTGTACCGACCAGGGCGTTGCGATTGCCGAGGGCGTGGGCTCGCCCATTGCGCCGGCAGAGCTGACCTGGTCGCTGATCATGGCGGCCACGCGGCGGCTGCCGCAGTACATCGCCAACCTCAAGCACGGCGCATGGCAGCAATCGGGCTTCAAGGCTGCGTCCATGCCTGCGAATTTCGGACTAGGCAGCGTGTTGCACGGGCGCACGCTGGGCATCTGGGGCTACGGCCGCATTGGACGGCTGGTCGCGCACTACGGCCATGCCTTCGGCATGCAGGTTCTGGTCTGGGGCAGCGAAAGCTCGCGCCAGAAGGCGCAGGCCGATGGCTTTGCGGCGGCGGACTCGCGCGAGGCTTTCTTCACCGAATCCGACGTGCTGTCCATGCATCTGCGCCTGCATGAGGCCACACGCGGTATCGTCACGGCGCAGGATCTGGCACGCATGAAGCCGACCGCCCTGTTCGTGAACACCTCGCGCGCGGAGCTGGTGGAGGCCGATGCCCTGCTGGGTGCGCTCAACCGGGGCCGGCCGGGCCTGGCGGCCGTGGACGTGTTCGAGAGCGAGCCCATCCTCCAGGGCCATGCGCTGCTGCGGCTGGAGAACTGCATCTGCACGCCGCACATCGGCTACGTGGAGCAGGACAGCTATGAGCTGTACTTTCGCGCTGCCTTCGACAATGTGGTGAACTTCGTTGCGGGGCAGCCCAGCAACATCCTCAATCCCGAGGTGTTCTCAGGCCCGGCCCGCGCAGGCTGACGACCGGATCAGGCGGGGGCTTGCGCCGCCCGCCCTTGCCCAGCACTCAACGGCCGCCCTGGCCGGAGTCGCCACGTGCGGCCGTGGCACGAAAGGCCAGTTCATCGGCCACCGCCTCATAGACGGCCTGGCGCACGACGGATTCCACCTCCTCGCGCAGACGCACGACGATGGACCGAGTCTGCTGCTGAACCACGGTGGCAATGGCGTCGCGCAGGCGCTGGTCCAGCACCAGGTCCACACGCTGCATGAGGCGATGGACCAGATATTCCTCGGTGACCTGCTGCGCATGACTATCCCAGATGGACTCCATGGTGGGGGCTGCCGGCATGGCGGGGGAAGCCGGCGTCGGCGCGGCAGCCGCCTCTGCCACGACAGCCTGCACCACCGGGACCACCAGGTCGGCAGGGACCACTTCCCCGGCCGGTGCCGCGTCGCCCGCTGCAGCCACATCTGCCGCACCTGCAACATCTGCCGCATCAGTCACATCAGCCATTTCGGCTAGACGGCTTTCCTGGGCCAATTGCATTTCCACGGACGGGGCGCTGGGCGGCTGATAGTCCGAGAGCACGGGCTGCATTGCAGGTGTCTGGATTTCCTCGGGTGCAGCCTGCTCGGTGACCATGGGCCGCTGCGGTTCCAGGTCCTGCGGCAGCGGCGGCAGGGACGCAGGCAGGGCGACCACGCCACGCCGAGGCGCCAGCATGCCTTCGCTGGCCCAGGGCGTCGCTTCGTCAGTCAGCGGCAGTTCGGACACGGGGTGTACCAGGGGTGCCGGGGGTTCGACCACCTGAACCGGTGCCTGCACCGCATCCACCGCAACGACATCGGTGAGCGTGGGAACAAAGCGCGGTGGGGTTTTGGAGGGAGGAGCGCTCATGGCTTACTCCTTGAGGACCAGGTCATGGCGCTTGATGGAAATACCCTGGGCCGCATAGTGCTTCCAGCGCTGCCGGGCCAGGTGGCGGTCTTCCTCGTCGGTGGCGGAAACCACTTCGACGACACGCGCAAAGCGCTCGAACCCTTCGGGCACTTCGCCGCCCAGGTTGACCAGCATGTCGTGGTGCGGCGCGCCGTCCAGCCGCTCCAGCAGAACGATGGGCGAGAAGGCCATGATGTCTGCCCCATCGCCTTCGCCCGCATGGGCCAGGAAGTCGGTGGGCGAGACACTCCACAGCCTGGGCGACAAGGCCTTGAGCAGCGGCGGCGACCCCAGCACCACCAGTTGCGTGCGGTGCCTGAGCGCCTTGCGCGCCAGACGGCAGACATAGGCCAGCTTGTCGGGTGCGTTGAAATGGAACGCCACTTCAGTCAAGCGATGCTCCCTTCAAACAGGCCCGGGCTGACGGGGACGATGCGCTCATGCCTGCTCCGGCTGAGCTGCAACTGCAGCCTTGCGGCGGCTGGCAGATCCTGCCTTGGGTGGCACAGGCTTCTTGGGTGCAGCAGCTTTATGGGGTGCAGCAGCCTTGGCCTGCGCCTTGCCAGCATCGATGCCGGCCAGCAGATAGTGCAGCAGCAGGCCCACGGGGCGGCCTGTACCGCCCTTGGCGGCACCGCTCTTCCAGGCCGTGCCGGCGATGTCCAGGTGCGCCCAGGGAATGTCGCCCACAAAGCGCTGCAGGAACTTGGCTGCCGTGACTGCGCCGCCCGCGCGGCCAGCCACATTGCCCATGTCGGCGAAATTGCTCTTGAGGCCTTCGCCGTACTCCTCGTCCAGCGGCATGCGCCAGCAGGGGTCAAGTGCTGCATCGCCGGCCTGCTCCAGCGCGCGGGCCAGTTCGTCGCTGGGCGAGAACATGCCGCTGCGCAGCCCGCCCAGGGCGATGACGCAGGCGCCGGTCAGCGTGGCAATGTCCACCATGGCGCGGGGCTTGAAGCGGGCGGCGTAGGTCAGCGCATCGCAGAGCACGAGACGGCCTTCGGCATCGGTGTTGAGGATTTCTATGGTTTGGCCGCTCATGCTGGTGACCACGTCGCCCGGCTTGACGGCAGCGCCGCCAGGCATGTTCTCGGACGCTGGAATGAGGCCGACGACATTGACGGCCGGCTGCAGCCGGGCCAGCGCATGGAACACGCCCAGCACGCTGGCGGCACCGCCCATGTCGAACTTCATCTCGTCCATTTCAGCGGCAGGCTTGAGAGAGATGCCGCCAGTGTCGAAGGTGATGCCCTTGCCGACCAGCACCACGGGCGCGGCGCCCTTGGCGCCGCCGTTGTAGTGCAGTTCGATGAAGCGCAGCGGCTGCTCCGATCCCTGGGCCACGGCCATGAAAGCGCCCATGCCGAGCTTGGCGACTTCGGCGGGGCCGTGGATCTTGCAGCTGATGCCGGGCAGCTTGGCCAGGGCGCGGGCCGCGTCAGCCAGTAAGGTGGGCGTGGCGTGGTTGGCAGGGCGATTGGCCCATTCGCGTGCCAGGGTCATGCCTTCGGCCTGGGCCACGGCGGTCTTGAAAGCGTCGGCAACGCCATTCTTGTCGCCCGCCTTGACGGCTGCGGCAATCACCAGCTTCTTGAGCGCCACGGGCTTGGCCTGCGGCTTGGTGTGGGTATAGCTGTAGCAGGCATCGGCCGCCGCCAGAACGGCGGCAGCAACGGCAGGACCTGCCGCATCGAAGCCAAAGCACAGCAAGGCCTTGCCAACACCGGTCGCCTTGAGCGCGGCACCTGCGCCGGCCACGGCCTGGCGCACTTCCCGTGCCGAGCCGTTGCCCGCGCCCAGCAGCACGACGCGGCGTGCGGCAACGGCTGGCAGGCCGTACAGTGCCAGCTGCTTGCCGGCTGCCGTTTCGAAATCTCCGGCCTTGACCGCGTGTGCGACCAGGGTGGACAGCGCGTCGTTGCCCGTGACCGTGGCTTCGGTCACCAGCACCAACAACAGGTCACACTTTTCACGTACTGCTGCGGCAGTCGTCAACGGCTTCAGTTCAAAGTTCATAATCGGCGTTTTCCTTTCAGCCAATGTTATTCGATTCATCCATACGCAAAGAGCTGGCCCGCAGCTTCGGTGCCACGGTCGTGGTGCTGATCACTGTCGTCATGACCATGATGCTGATCCGCACGCTGGGCCAGGCTTACAAGGGCAATGTCAGCCCTTCCGACGTTCTGCTGGTCATGGGCTATACGGTGCTTGGCCAGTTGCCCACGATTTTGGGCCTGGGGCTTTTCGTAGCCGTGGTCGGCTCGCTGTCGCGCATGTACCGTGACAGCGAGATGGTGATCTGGTTCGCCGCAGGCCAGGGGCTGGCCAGCCTGCTGCGCCCGCTGCTGCGCTTTGCCTGGCCGGTGCTGGCCGTGATCGCCGTGCTGGGCCTGGGCATCCTGCCCTGGGCCAATCAGCAGATCGAGCAGATCAAGACCCAGTTCGAGCAACGCAGCGACATCGACCGCATCGCTCCCGGTGAGTTCCAGGAGTCTGCCGGCGGCTCGCGCGTGTTCTTCATCGACAAGGACGTGCCCAGCGCCACCGCTGCCAACAATGTGTTCATCGTGGCCAATGAGCGCGGGCGCGAGTCCGTGACCTCGGCGCGCGGGGCGCGGCTGGAAGTGATCAAGGGCGAGCGCATGGCCGTGCTGACCGACGGCCAGCGCATGGAAACGCAGACCAGCGACGGCTCGGTGAAGATCAGCGAGTTCAAGGAATACGGTACGCAGCTCGGCGGCGGCAACAATCTGGCCGCCGCCGAGGAAATGGCCGCGCGCAGCACGTACACGCATGAGCTGCTGCCGCGCACCGAACCCATCTACCGCGCCGAGCTGGGCTGGCGCATAGGCCTGCCGCTGGCGGCGCTGAACTTCGTGATCCTGGGCCTGGCCGTGGCCAGCGTGAACCCGCGCGCTGGTGGCAGCGGCAGCCTCATGCTCGCGCTGTTCGCCTTCATCGTGTACTACAACCTGATGACGCTGGGCGAGAACTGGGTGGCCTCGGGCAAGCTGAGCATGCCCGCCATGACGGCCCTGCTGCACGGTGGAACATTGCTGCTGGCACTGCTGGTGCTGCTGGTACGGCACAAGCGCTGGTCGCCGCGTGACCTGTGGCGCAGGCCCTGCAAGCCGGCTGCCCTGGACGACGCAAAGGCGGTGCCCTGATGAGAGTTCTGAGAAACCTGCTGTACCGCGACATCATCGCGGCCGTCAGCTATGTGACGCTGGCCTTCCTGGCGCTGTTCTTCTTCTTCGATCTGGTTGATGAGCTGCGCTGGGTCGGGCGCGGCGGCGACAACGGCTACCAGATCACGCACGCCCTGCTCTTCGTGGTGCTGCGCATCCCCAGCCACCTGTACGAGCTGATGCCCATCACCGTGCTGATCGGCACCATCTACGTGATGGCGCGCTTTGCCCAGAGCTCGGAATTCACCATCATGCGCACCAGCGGCATGGGCCCCTGGCTGGCGCTGCGCACGCTGATGGTGCTGGGCCTGGGTTTTGTGCTGGCCACCTTCGGCACGGGCGACTACCTGGCGCCGGCGGCCGAGAACGCGGGCCAGAACATCCGCGCCATCCACCTGGCCCAGCTGTCGCGCGGCGCCACGGGTGCCTGGCTCAAGGAACGCCAGGGCGATCACTCCATCGCCATCAACGTGCGCGCCATCCGCGGGCCCGGTGATTTCTCCAATGTGCGCATCTTCGACTTTGACGGCCAGGGCCGCATTTCGGCCCAGATCCATGCGCAGGCGGCGCAGGTCAGCGAGGATGGCGAATCCTGGACGCTCCAGGGCGTTGAGGCCAGCCGCCTGAAGGCCAAGGCCGACGGAGGCATGGTGCTGCTGCGCGAGAAGGAGGACAGCCTGGTCTGGAAGACCGGCATCAGCGCCGAAATGGTCTCGGCCGCGCTGCTCAAGCCCGACCGCATGTCCACCATTTCGCTGTTCCAGTACGTGCGCCACCTGGAGGCCAACGGCCAGGCCGCGCAGAAGTACGAGATCGAGTTCTGGCGCAAGGTCTTCTACCCCATGAGCTGTCTGGTGATGGTGGTGCTGGCCCTGCCCTTTGCCTATCTGCACTTCCGTTCGGGCGGCATCGCAGCCTATGTGTTCGGTGGCGTCATGGCCGGCATCAGCTTCTTCCTGCTGAACAACGTGTTCGGCTACATCGGCACGCTGCAGACCTGGTCGCCCTGGCTGACCGCTGCGGCGCCGGGCCTGCTCTACAGCCTTCTTTCATTGACCGCCTTCACCTGGCTGGTGCTGCGCCGCTAGATCCGTTGCCATGCAAAACGACACAACATGGGCCGGCACTGCCGGCCTGATCCTGCTGGCCCACGGCTCCCGCGACGCGCTGTGGCGCCAGCCCATCGAGGCCGTGCTCGGCGCCGTCCGGCAAACGCGGCCCCACGGCCTGGCTGCATGCGCCTACCTGGAAGCCTGTGCGCCCGACCTGCCCACCGCCGCGCGCGGGCTGGTCGAGGCGGGCGCCACGCGCATCACCGTGCTGCCCCTGTTCCTTGGCACGGGCAAGCATGCGCGTGAGGACATCCCGAAGCTGGTGCAGGAGATCCGCGACACCCATCCACAGGTGGCCGTGGAACTGGAGCCGGCCGTGGGCGAGCATCCACGTGTCACGGCCCTGCTGGCAGAGCTGGCGTTGGCGGCCATGGAGCCTTCCGGCAGTTCAGGAAGCTGAAATAACGAATCGCTTCTTTATATAAATGCAGCATAATGGCGCGCTGCACCCAGCTGTCACCGCCATGAACCTGCACCAATTCCGATTCGTCCAAGAAGCGGCGCGCCGCAACCTCAACCTCACCGAGGCGGCCAAGGCCCTGCACACCTCGCAGCCCGGCGTCTCCAAGGCCATCATCGAGCTGGAGGAGGAGCTGGGCATCGACATCTTCGCGCGCCACGGCAAGCGCCTCAAGCGCATCACCGAGCCCGGCCTGGAGGTGCTCAAGAGCATTGAACTCATCATGCGCGAGATCGGCAACCTCAAGCGCATCGGCGAGCAGTACAGCGCCCAGGACAGCGGCACGCTGTCGATTGCCACCACCCACACCCAGGCCCGCTACGTGCTGCCGCCCGCCGTGGCACGGCTGCGCGACCTGTATCCCAAGGTCACCATCAGCCTGCACCAGGCCACGCCGGCCGAGGTGGCGCGCATGGTCATCGACGAAATCGCCGACATCGGCATGGCCACCGAGTCCCTGGCCGACTACCCCGATCTCGTCACCCTGCCCTGCTACGAATGGCAGCACGTGCTGGTCATGCCCACGGGCCATCCGCTGGCGCAGAAAGAGCGCATCACGCTGGACGACATCGCCCATGAGTCGCTGATCACCTACCACCCCTCTTTCACCGGGCGCGGCAAGATCGACCAGGCCTTCGCCACGCGCCGGCTGCGTCCGCGCATCGTGCTGGAGGCCATTGACTCCGACGTGATCAAGACCTACGTGCGCCTGGGCCTGGGCATCGGCATCGTGGCCGAGATGGCCATGCGCGACGATCCGGTCAACGACCTCGTGGTGCGCCCCATGGGCCATCTGTTCGGCCAGAGCGTGGCGCGCGTGGCCATCAAGCGTGGCGCCTATTTGCGCAACTTCGTCTACCGCTTCGCCGAACTGCTCAGCGACCGCCTGACGCGCGACCTGATCATGCGCGCCATGAGCGGCCACGTGCACGACTACGAACTCTGATCTTCCGCCCCACCGGGCCCGCAGCGCGGGTCCGTTCCCGTTTTCCGCTGCCTCCGCCATGACCTCTGCCACGCCCGCCTTCCCCAGCCGCCTGCCCCATGTGGGCACGACCATCTTCACCACCATGTCGGCGCTGGCCGCCGAGCACCAGGCGGTGAACCTGGGCCAGGGCTTCCCCGACTTCGGCTGCGACCCCAGGCTGGTCGATGCCGTCACGGCCGCCATGCAGGCCGGCCACAACCAATACCCGCCCATGCCCGGCCTGCCGCAGCTGCGCCAGGCCATGGCCGACAAGATAGAGGCGCTGTACGGCCGCCGCTACGACGCGGGCACCGAGATCACGGTCACGGCCGGCGCCACGCAGGCCATCCTCACCGCCATCCTGGCCACCGTGCATGCGGGCGATGAGGTCATCGTGCTCGACCCCTGCTACGACAGCTACGTGCCCAATATCGAGCTGGCCGGCGGCGTGCCCGTGCGCGTGCCGCTGACGCCGGGCAGCTTCAAGCCCGACTTCGCCAAAATTGCCGCCGCCATCACGCCGCGCACACGGCTTTTGATCATCAACAGCCCGCACAACCCCAGCGCCACCATCTGGAGCGATGCCGAGATGCTGCAGTTGCAGGAGCTGCTGGCGCCCACCGACGTGCTGCTGATCAGCGACGAGGTCTACGAGCACATGGTCTACGACGGCCGCCAGCACCAGAGCGCTGCGCGCTTTGCCGGCCTGGCGGCGCGCGCCTTCATCGTCTCCAGCTTCGGCAAGACCTACCACGTCACGGGCTGGAAGGTGGGCACCGTCGCCGCGCCGGCCGCGCTCACGGCCGAGTTCCGCAAGGTCCACCAGTTCAACGTCTTCACCGTCAACACGCCCATGCAGGCGGGCCTGGCCAGCTACATGGCCGACCCTGCGCCCTACCTGCAGCTGCCCGCCTTCTACCAGGCCAAGCGCGACCTGTTCTGCCAGGGCCTGGAAGGCTCGCGCCTGCGCCTGCTGCCCACGGCAGGGACCTACTTCGTCTGCGCCGACATCTCGGCCGTGTCGGACCTGGACGAAGCCGCGTTCTGCCAGTGGCTGGTCCGGGAGCATGGCGTGGCGGCCATCCCGCTGTCAGCCTTCTATGGCGACGGCTTCGACCAGCGCGTGGTGCGCTTTTGCTTTGCCAAGCAAGACAGCACGCTGCGCGCGGCGTTGGAGCGGCTGCGCAAACTCTGAAACCGGGCGCGGGGCAGCGCCCACGCCGGGTTGTCCCGTCATCCTCTGAGATGACATGGCCCCTCCGTCCCTGGTCTTACGCTCGGGCGACAGGAGACACAAGCCATGCGAATCGACCACGCCCCACGCGCCTTGCGGCGCGTTTTTCCATCCACGGCCGCCTTTGCCGCATCCCTTCTCATGGCGGGCTGCGGCGGTGGCAGCAGCCCCACTTTGGCCGATGCCGCAACGCCGGCGGCCGCCTGCGCCGACCTGCCTGACAGGGCAGGCCTAGCGGCCACCCGGCTGTCCACCAGCTATGTGCCGCCCGACACCCGCAGGCCGGGCGGCGCCAGCACCGGCGCGCTGCTGCCCGGGCACTGCGTAGTCACCGGCGCCATCAACCCGCGCGTGGGCGTGGACGGCAAGAACTACGCCATCGGGTTCCAGCTCAGCCTGCCGGACCAATGGAACGGCCGGTTTCTCTTCATCGGCGGCGGTGGCAACGACGGCATCCTGCGCGACACCTCGCTGAGCTCCAGCATCTCTGGCGCAACGCCTTCGCCGCTGGGCCAGGGCTTTGCGGTGGTCTCCACCGACGCGGGCCACACCGGCACGACGGCCAGCTTCGGTGCCGACCCTCAGGCCCGGCTGGACCACGCCTACAACGCCTACGACAAAACCGCCGTGGCGGCCAAATCGCTGATCTCCACGCGCTACGGGCGCAAGCCTGAGCACTCCTATTTTTCAGGCTGCTCGGGCGGAGGACGCCAGGGCATGGTGTTCTCGCAGCGCTTTCCCGACTACTTCGACGCCATCACGGCCGGGGCTCCTGCCATGCGGGTATCGAGCGGCGCCACGGTGGCCGCGATGTGGAACACCATCGAGTTCGATGCCATCGCGCCGACCGACAGCAGCGGCCGGCGCATCCTCTCCCGGGCCTTCAGCAACGAGGACCTGAACCTGGTGGCCAAGTCCGTGACCGCCTCCTGCGATGCGGCCGACGGCGTGGCCGATGGCATGGTGAACCACGTCAAGGCCTGCCATTTCGACCCCGGCGTGCTGCAGTGCGGCGGCGCCAAGACCGGCAGCTGCCTGAGCAGCGGACAGGTGAACGCGCTCAGAAACGTGTTTGCCGGGCCGCGCAACTCGGCAGGCCAGGCCCTGTATGCGGGCCAGCCGTGGGATCCGGGCCTGGCAGCGCCGGGCTGGCGCACCTGGACACTGGGCAGCTCCACCACCGCCACGCCGGATTCGCGCTACATCACGCTGATCGTGGATGCGCTGGTCAACGAATTCCTCACCCCGCCAGACCTGGGCTTCAACCCGCTGGCCTTCAACTTCGACACCGACCCGGCGCGCATGCAGGCCTACTCGGCCATCTATGACACCTACCGGGACGACCGGCTCACGACCTTCCGGCAGCACGGCGGCAAGATGCTCTTCATCCACGGCATGTCCGACCCCATCTTCTCGGCGCTGGACACGCTGGACTACTACGAGCGCCTGGCCGCCAACAACGGCGGCATGCAGGCCACGCAAGACTTTGCGCGCACCTTCCTCGTACCGGGCATGAACCATTGCTCGGGCGGCCCGGCCACGGACAGCTTCGACTCCATACAGGCCATGGTCGACTGGGTGGAGAAAGGCATCGCCCCGGACACCATCGCCGCCAGGGCCCTGCCGTCCAGCGCGGACTTTCCGCAGCGCACGCGCCCGCTGTGCCCGTATCCGAAGATTGCCAGGTACAGGTTCGAGGGCGCAGCCGCCGGCACGGGCAATGTGGAGGATGCGGCCAGCTTTGTCTGCGCCCTGCCCTGAGCCTGCGCATCTGCGGGCTGGACGGCGCAGGGCCGGAGCAAGCCTGCAGCGATAATGAGAAGCGTTCACTGCAGCGAGCGCTTCCCGCCACCGCCTTTCCGCCTCCGCCCATGCCCGCCACTTCCCAGCGCTACACCACGGCGCAGCTCGACGCCATGCGCCAGCGCCACGGTTTCAGCGTGCGCTTTCTCTCCACCGTCTCCGAAAACGATTGCATCTTCGAAGGCCAGGTGCAGGAGCACCAACTGCCTTCGGGCCTGCAGCTGGTCAGCTCCGACATCCGCATCAACCATGGCTATGAATCCACGTCCGAGCATCCGCGGCGCTTTACCGCCGTGGTCCTGCTGGACGGCCAGGCCGAGCTGCAGTTGCCCGGCGCCCGCAAGGCCCTGAGCGTGACGCGCCATGCCGCAGCGGCATTCTCCTGCGGCGACACCGAGGTGCTCAAGGCCACCCATGCGGCAGGCCAGAGGGTGCGCGGCTTCAACCTGTCCATCGAGGCACCCGAGGCCTGCGCCGATGCCGAATTGGCTGAGCTGCTGCACCATGCCCTGCGGCAGTCCGGCCCGCCGCTGCATGCCTGGTCGCTGCCCGAGCATCTGGCGGTGTCGCTGCGCCAGCTGCTCGATGGTGTCTGGAGCGGCAGCCTGGCCCGGCTGCACCGCGAAGGCATTGCGCTGCAGGTGCTGGCCTGCGCGCTGCAGGCACATGCGCAGCCACGGCCTGCGCCCTCGCCGCGCATCCATCCCCGGGACAGGCGCGGCCTGGAGCGCGTGCGCGAGTGCATGGATGCAGCGCCGGGCCAGGCGCACAGCCTGGACGACCTGGCGCGCCTGGCCTGCATGAGCCCGACCACGCTGCGCGAGAAATTCCAGGCCGCCTACGGCCAGACCGTGTTCGGCTGGCTGCGCGAGCGCCGCATGCAATTGGCGCGCGAGCGGCTGGCACAGGGCTGGAGCGTGCAGGAAGCGGCCGACTGCGTGGGCTTTCAGCACGCCAGCAATTTCGCCACGGCCTTTCGCCAGCGCTTCGGCCACGCGCCCAGCCAAGGCAGCCTGCGTCGCAAACCATAGGACTGGCGTCGCCGGGAACAGGCGGCGGCGGCGCACATTTCCCACAATCCGGGCTCACGCCCAGGACCATGGAAATGATGAGCATTCGCATTCAACACCCCACCCCGCGACACCCCCAAGGCGCGCGGACCCCGCTGTCCCTGCTGATCTGCGCCCTGTGTGCAGCCCCTGCGCCAGCAGTCTGGGCCGCCGACGAGGACAAGCCCCCTGCCAGGAACAGCGACACCGAACTGGGCACCGTCACCGTGCGCGCCGCCGCCGATGCGGGCACCACCGAAGGCACGGCGCGCTACACCAGCGGCTCCACAGGCACGGCCACGGGCCTGCAACTGTCGGCGCGCGAGACACCGCAGTCGGTCAGCGTGATCACGCGCCAGCTCATGGACGATGCAGGCCAGCTCACGGTCTCGCAGACGCTGGAGGCCTCCGCGCCCGGCCTGTCGGTGAGCCGCAGCGACAGCAACCGCTACCAGTTTTCCTCGCGGGGCTTTGGCATCAGCAACTTCCAGTTCGACGGGCTGGCCTCGCCCATCAACAGCCTGTGGAACTTCGGCGCCACCGACATGGACACCGCCTTCTACGACCGCGTGGAAATCGTGCGCGGCGCCACGGGCCTGCTCAATGGCTCGGGCGATCCGTCGGCCACGGTGAACTTCGTGCGCAAGCAGCCGCGCGAGACGGCGGGCGGCCATGCCTCGCTGACGCTGGGCCGCTGGAACCTTCGCCGCGCCGAGGCCGATCTGTCCCTGCCGCTGGACCGCGAAGGCCGCGTGCATGGCCGTGTCGTGGCCGTGCAATCGGACAGCGACAGCTACGTCAGTCACTTCGGCCAGCGCAGGCAGGGTCTGTACGCCGTGGTCAGCGCGGCCCTGACGCCCGCCACGCGGCTCGTGACCAGCCTCGAATACCAGAAGAACACCAGCCCCGGCATGGGCGCAGGCTTTCCGCTGTTCTATGCGGACGGCAGACGCACGGACTTCGACCGCTCGGTATCCAACAACACGCGCTGGTCGCATTTCGGCACGGAGAACACCACGGCCACGCTGGACCTGACGCACCGCCTGGACAACCGCTGGCTGCTGCGCGCCGCCTACAGCCGCAACGAAGGCAACTACGACATGCGCTACGTCTACCGGGGCGGCGCGCCGGACGCCAGCACCGGCCTGGGCATGGCCAACTCCTTCATCAAATACCGGGGCAACCGCTCGCGCGACAGCCTGCACCTCACGGCCAGCGGCCCGGTCGCGCTGTTCGGGCGCCAGCACGAGATTGCCGTGGGCTGGAACCATGTGCGCGACGACATCGACATCCGCCGCTACGCACCGCTGGGCACGCCGCCTGCCACGGACAACTTCCTCGACTGGCGCAACGGCAGCCTGGCCGAGCCGGGCTGGTCCGACATCTCCAACGGCGGCGACGACAGCCGCATGCGCCAAAGCGGCGGCTATGCCGTGGGGCGTTTCTCGCTGGCCGATGGCTGGACGGCCGTGGCCGGCGCCCGCCTGAGCCGCTGGTCCACGCGCCAGAACTACTTCGGCAGCCTGCGCGACTACCGCTACAGCAACGAAATCACGCCCTACGCCGGCCTGCTGTGGGACATCGATGCCCGGCACACGGCCTACCTGAGCTACACGGAAATCTTCACGCCCCAGAACTACCGCGACAAGCAAGGCAGCATCCTGGACCCCGTCACCGGCCAGGCCTTCGAGCTGGGCCTCAAGGGCTCCTGGCTGCAGGACCGGCTGCAGGGTTCCGCCGCGCTGTTCCAGACCCGCCAGGACAACCTGGCGCAGGACACAGGCGAATTCATCGACGGCACCACGGACCAGAAGGCCTATCGCGGCGTCAAGGGCGCGCAGGTGCGCGGCATCGATCTGGAACTCAGCGGCGAGCCGGCCCGGGGCTGGCGCATGGGCGCCAGCTACACGCACTACACGGCACGCAGCGCCAGCGGCGCCGCGTTCAACACCACGCACCCGCGCAGCCTGGTCAAGCTAACGGCCATGCGCAGCTTCGAGGGTGCGCTGCAAGGCCTGAGCCTGGGCGGCAACCTGCGCTGGCAAAGCCGCATCTGGCAGAACGTGACCAACCCGCTGCGCCAGAGCGTGCAGGTCGGCCAGGGCAGCTACCTGGTGGTCAACCTCTCGGCCCACTACCGCATCGACCCCACCTGGTCGGCCAGCGTGCAGCTCAACAACCTGCTGGACCGCCAGTATTACAGCCAGATCGGCTTCTACAACCAGGGCTGGTGGGGCGAGCCACGCAATCTGACGGTGAGCCTGAAGGCGGATTTCTAGGAGGACTTCGCCACCGGATCGGCGCTGGCATCGGCAACGATGCTTTGCGCTCCACCCTGGCGCCCCAGCATGCGCCAGCAGACGGCCAGCGTCACCGCCGCAGCCAGCAATCCAGCAGCAAAGCCACCGCCGTAGCCCACGGCCGCCGCCAGCGATGTCACCAGGGTGGAGGCCAGAATCTCCCCCGTGTCGCGGGCGCTTTGCACGGCTGTCATGTCGGTGCCGGCCTGCGGGCCGGCACCGGCAAAGCGCATGGCCAGCGTCATCACGGCCACCGAAGATGCACCCGTTCCAAACGCCCCCAGCGCCTGGGCCGCAAAGGCAGTGCCCATGTCCAGCGGCAGCAGACCTGCGGCCAGGGCCATCCAGCCCAGCGCCGAGGCGGCGCAGGCCGCCAGCCCGCAGGCCAGCGCCGGCCTGGCGCCCAGCCGTGCCACCAGCCAAGCGCCCCCGCCACAGCCCAGCAGCACGGTCACCGCACCGCCCGCCATGCCCACGCGCCCCACGGCCTCGACCGGCCAGCCTGCATCCACGAGAAACAGCTTGGCCAGGCCAAAGCCGCTGACGGCCGTGATGGACGACAGCACGGCTGCCGCCACCAGCGGCCAGGCGCCGGAGCGCTGCACAAAGGCCTTGAGACGGGCTGGCGACCGGCGAACGCCCGGCCGGCTGCGCAGGCCCTGCAGCGCAGCCGGCTCACGCCACAGCGCCACCAGCAGCAGGCTGAAGGCCACGGGCAGGCACAGGGCCGCCAGCGCCAGACGCTGTCCCAGCAAGCCCGCCAGCACCATGCTGCCGGCCCCGCCCACAAAGAAGCCCACCATGGTGCCGCCCACCTGCAGCGCATTGGCGCCAGCCAGACCACGGCCCCTGAAATGCTTGGCCACCAGCCCGTCCGTGGCAATGTCCTGCGTGGCACTGGCCAGGGAACCCAGGGCCGCCAGCGCCACGATGGCCGGCGCCGTCTGCAGCGTGATGCCCAGCGCAGCCGATGCCGCCAGGCACAACAGCACCAGGGCCTGCATGGGCAGGATCCAGCTGCGACGGCGCCCCAGGCGGGCCGACCACCGGTTGTCCACGCGTGTGGCCCACAGGAATTTCAGCACCCAGGGCAAGCCCACCAGGGGCAGGAAGGCCAACGCCCCGAGCTGGGCGCCCTCGCTGCGCAGCAGTGTGGGCACGGCGTCCATGGCCAGGCCCAGGGGCATGCCCTGGGTCAGGTACAGGCCGGCCACCATCAGCCAGGTGTGCAGGTCCGGCTGCGACATCGCAGGGGCGCTGTCCGCATCGTGCAGGGGCGGGCTCATGGCTGTACCTTCTCGTGCTCGCTGCCACGCGCGGGCGTGATGAACATCAGGCGGCCCGGCTGCACCGCTTCCAGCCGGTGCCAGCAGCCGCGCGGCACCACCAGCATCTGGCCTGCCGAGAGTTCCAGAACCGGAGCCTCCTCCCCGCGCCGCTGCGGGCGCAGCAGCACACGCACTTCGCCGTCCAGCAGGCACAGCACTTCGTCGCCGACGGGATGGCGCTCCCAGTGCCCGTCATGCAGCGAGGCACCGTCGCTGAAAGGCTTGATGCCAATGATCCAGTCGCTGGCCGGGTCCAGCTTTTCGTGCGGGCCCAGCACGCGCACCTGCGAAGGGGCGCACAGGCCGATGAGGTGGCTGGCCTGCGCCAGCGGCCGGGCGATGAGGGAATGGGCGTTCTTGTCCATGGTGTGTTCCATCGATGGTGAAGCGGGTTCTCAGAACTCGGCGCGCAGGCTGAGCGTGGCGCTGCGCGGCTCGCCATAGCGGTTGTTCCAGCCCGTGCCGGACAGGCTCTGGTAGTAGCGGCGGTCCGTCAGGTTGTCCACCTGCAGGGCCGCCGTGAGCTGGCGGTTGATGCGCCAGCCCAGGCGCAGGCTGGCCAGCGCGTAGCCGCCCTGCCGCAGCGTCACGCCCTGCGCCTGGTTGTAGAAGTCGCTTTGCGCGCGCAGGCCCAGGCCGATGCTGAAGCGGCGCTCTGCCACCGGCACCTGGTAGCTGGCCCACAGGCGCAGGATGTGGCGCGGCGTGAAGCTGGCGAAGGGCAGGCCCTGGTTCTGCGCGTCCTGCAGGTACTGCGTGCGGTTCCAGGTGTAGGAGGCGCTCAGGCGCAAGTCGCGGTGGGGCTGGCCTTCGATCTCGGCCTCCAGCCCTCGGCTGCGCACCTCGCCGGTGGCGATGTACCAGCAGGCATTGCCCACGCAGGGATGGGCCGGATCGGCCTGGGCACGGTTCTTCTGCCGGATCTCGAACAGCGCCAGGCCCAGGTTCAGGCGGCCGTCCAGCAGTGCGCCCTTGATGCCGGCCTCCAGGTTGTTGCCCTGTACCGGGTCCAGCAGTTCACCGGCATAGGTGTAGCTGCTCTGCGGCTGGAGGATGCGCGCATGGCTGGCATAGGCGTTCCACTGTGGGCCGAGCGCGTACACCAGGCCTGCATAGGGGGTGAACTGCGTGCCCATGCGCGTGCGCACGCGGCTGGCGGCTCCGCCTGCGCCGCCCGTCTCTTGCTCCCAGCGCGTGAAGCGCCCGCCCAGCACCAGCTTCAAGGGGTCGGCCAGCTGCAGCCGCGCCATGCCGTACAGGCCGCTTTGCCGCGTCTCGGTGGGGCCGCGCGTGGCGTAGCTGCCGACCAGGGGCAGCGGCACGCCGTGCGGATTCCAGTTCAAGACATCGACCGGGCTTTGCGGCAGATTGAGGATGGAGGCGGCCCATTGCGTGCTGCGCGTGCGCTGGTGGTTGAAGCCGGCCAGCAGCTCGTGCGTGCGGCCCCACAGCTGCACCGGGCCGCTTGCAAAGGCATCCACACTGGTCTGGCTGTCGTCGAAGCGGTAGGCCGCACCCGTGAGGCGCCCGCCCAGGCCCGTGGCGGGATTGACAGCGCCGTTGGCCCCGGCATAGAGCAGCTCGGAATCGCCGGAGAGGTGATTGAGGTTGAGCCTGGCCTGCCACCCGTTGCTCCAGACATGCTCGACGCCGGCAAAGCTGCGCGTGGTGTTCCAGTCGAAGCGGTCCCAGGCCGCGTCCAGATAGGTGCTGCGCGGCAGGCCCACATCGCGGCCGTCTGCATAGAAAGGCACGCCCGCCATGTTGGTGGTGGAGCGTATGCGCTGATGGTGCACCCCGGCGTGCACCGTGGTGCCGGGCGCCAGGTCCAGCTCGGCAATGGCGTAGAGATTGCCGGTGCGCTCGCCAGCCACGTCGTAGAAGAAGTCACGCTCCTCCTGCGTGGCCACCACGCGGGCACGCAGGCTGCCCGAGGCATTGAGCGGGCCGCCGACATCGGCCTCGGCGCGACGCCGGCCCCAGCTGCCCAGGGTCAGCCCCGCGCTGCCGGCAAACTCCCGCGTGGGCCGCTTGGGCACGAGGTTGACCGTGGCGGCAGGGTTGCCCGTGCCATGCAGCAGGCCTGCGGCGCCGCGCACGATCTCCACGCGCTCGTACATGGCCATGTCCATGCGCGGGCTGGCCGTGTTGCCCATGAGAATGGGCACGCCGTCCTGCTGGAACGAATCGATCTTGAAGCCGCGCTGGTAGTAGCCCGTGGTCAGCAGCTGGAAGGGCTGCACGGTGACACCGGGGGCGTTCTGCATCACGTCGTCCAGGCTGTAGAGGTTTTGTTCGCGCATGCGCTCCTGCCCGATCACCGTGACCGACTGGGCGATTTCCTGCAGGCTCTGGCCCAGCTTGTCCACGCCCGTGCCGGTGACTGCGCTGGCGCGGACCGTGATCCCTGGCAGTGCGGCTGTTTCAGGCGCGCTGCCTGCATCAACCGCCTGCGTCTCGGCATGCAGCCGGGCCGATCCGCCCGTGGCAAAGGCCAGGCACAGGGCCAGCGGCAAGGGGCGCAACACCAGGGGCCGCGCCGCCTTCATTGACGATGAATCCATCACTCCTCCCGAATTTCAAATGAGAACCAATCTCATCCAAATTCTGAAAGACGTGGGCAGCGTCCATGCGCGATTGCGTCACGGCCTGCCGCGATCCCGGCACGATCACGGCAAAATCACGGCACGACTGCAGCGCTGCAAAGCGGCTGCGGAGCCTGACCTGGGATGGAGACTATCCGCGCCGCAAGGCGCTGGGCAGCACGCCATGGTGGCGCTGGAAGACCTTGCTGAAATGCGAGGGGCTGTAGCCGCTGAGCGCGGCCGCCTGGGCCACATCCATCCGCGCAGAGGCCAGCAGCTCGTAGGCGCGCGCCATGCGCTGGGCCAGCAGCCATTCGGCCACCGTGCAGCCAAAGCACTGGCGAAAGCCCTGGGTGAGCTTGTTCACGTTAAGCCCCACCTCACGCGCCAGAGCGCGCAGGCTCGGTGGATCATCCAGGCGCTCGCGCAGCAGCTGCGCCGCACGCTCCAGTTGCTGGCGTCCGCGCCCGGACAGGTCTTCTTCCCCGGGCCGGGGCATGCACAGGGCCAGCAGCTCCAGCCCCTTGCCCGCCAGATAGAGCTGGCGCGCCGCGCCCTGCAGCGGACAGTGCAGGATCTGCTGCGCCACCGCGCGCTGGGCGGCACTGGCCTGGGCATCGCGGATGAGCGAGCCGCAGGCGCCGGATGCACCCGAATCTCCAGGAGCGCCTGCCTCCATCGCATCGGCCAGCCCCTGCGGCGTCAGGCCCAGGCTGGACGCCAGGCCCGACATGGGCAGGCTGGCCGACACGTACTCCAGATCCGAGCCCTGCTCCATCCCATGCAGCACGTCATGGGGTGCATCGCGCAGGCGCAGGTGTACGGAGGGACCGCACAGCCGCACGGGCGCCGAGCGTTCCAGCTGGTAGCTGATGCTGCCGGACAGCACCAGCACGAGCTTGACCCCGGCCTGCTCGCTCTCGCTGAACCACTGCGTGCGGTCAAAGCGCAGCCGGCCTGCCGACAGGCTGAGCATGGGCGTGGGCATTTGAACGGCGCCGCCGGGGGAAGAAGCAGGAAGGGTGCGGTCCTTTTTCATGGGCGGGTCCGGGCAGCTTGCGCCGTGGTGGCAGGGATCATGAGGGGCGCATGTTAATGCAATCCATTCTCATTTGCATAGCAAGGCCGAACAGGTCATTCGCCCGCCGCATGACGTCCTGCCAAAACATTGATTGACGTCAAGACAGCCACCACCCAGCATTGGCCCGCCTGAAAAATCCGCCGCCGGCCCCAGCCGCTGCGCCACCAAAAACACCGACAAGGAGACATCCCCCATGCCCCGCACCCTTTCACGCAAGCAATTCCTGCGCGCTGCCGCGCTGCTCGGCGCCACGCTGCTGCCCCTGCCCCAGGCCTGGGCGGATGCCTATCCCACCCGGCCCGTCAAGCTGGTCGTGCCCTTCGCCCCTGGCGGCAATACCGATGTGCTGGCGCGCATGGTGGCGCAGGGCCTGTCCGAATCGCTGGGCCAGCCCGTGATCGTGGAAAACATCTCCGGCGCCAACGGCTCCATCGGTGCCAGCCGCGTGGCTTCGGCGGCCAATGATGGCTACACGCTGCTGTTCGGCACGGCCGGCACCCAGGCCATCAACCAGAGCCTGTACAAGAACCTGAGCGAGAAGAGCCTGGGCGATTTCGAGTACGTGGCCCTGGTGACCACCATTCCCAATGTGCTGGTCGTCAACGAGACGCGCACGCCCGCCAGGACGGTGAAGGACCTGGTGGCACGCGCCGCCGCGCAAAAGACCGGCATGAGCTATGGCTCGCCGGGCAGCGGCTCCACGGTCCACCTGTCGGGCGAGCTGTTCAAGAGCGCCACCCAGCTGGACATGGTGCATGTGCCCTACAAGGGCAGCGCGCCGGCCCTGACCGACCTGCTGGGCGGCCAGATCGATTTCATCTTCGAGAACGTGACGCCCGCCCTGCCCTTCGTGCAGTCGGGCAAGCTCAAGGCCCTGGCCGTGACCTCCGAGCAGCGCCTGCCCGCCCTGCCCGATGTGCCGACCATGAAGGAAAGCGGCTACCCCACCTTCGTGACCGGCACCTGGAACGGCGTGCTGGCACCCAAGGGCACGCCGGCCGCCATCGTCAAGCGCCTGGAAGAGGCCACGCTCAAGGTGGCGGGCCATGCCGACTTCAAGTCCAAGGTGACGGCACTGGGCGGCGAAGTGCGCCTGCTGGACTCCAAGGCCTTCCGCGAATTCACGCGGGCCGAGTACCAGCGCTGGAATGCGATCGTGCAGACGGCGAAGCTGGAACGGCAATAACGTCGGCTCCGGTCCCCGCCTCCGGCGCCCGCTGGCGGCGGGTCCAGAACGGCTCGGCCGCCCAGCGCTGCTCCAGCGCGTAGTAGTGCTGGTGGTGGGTGCGGTACGCGGCGCGTATCGTGCCGATCCACGCACTCCAGGACGGCAGCGCATCGGCATCGCCCGCCAGGCTGCGGCGCACGGCCTGGGCGGCCTCGCTGCCCGTGACCAGGCTGTTGAGCAGGCCCTGCGATGCCAGGGGATCGAAGGACAGGCCTGCATCGCCCACGGCCAGCCAGTCCGGCCCGCTGGCTGCATCAAGCCATTGTTCGTGGGCGGCGGCCACGCGCAGCGGCTCCAGCAGCCGGCTGCCCCTGCTGCGCGCGCCCACCAGGGCCGTGTGATGCGCCATTTCCAACAGATCGGCCGTGCTGCGCAGGCGCCGGGCTTCAGGCAGATCGATGTCGGTCTGCCAGGCAATCACGCAACTGCCATCGGGCAGGTCGGCGCTGTACCACCAGCCTTCGGCGTCCGACTCGATCATGGTGGTGCCTGCATGCTCATGCGATGGCGGCTCCACCCAGGCGTGAAAGCAGACCAGGCGGCCACCACGGTGGACCTGGGCGCCCGCCTGCCGGGCCACGCGGGCCGCGCGGCCCGTGGCATCGACCACGATGCGGCAGGACAGCTCCAACGGGCCGTGCGCCGGGTCGCCCTGCGCCCTATCGATCAGGCAGCGCCAGCGCATGGGTGCGCCCGGTGGCTGGCGCTGCATGCTGCGCAGCGTGGCGGGCACCAGGCAGGGCACGCCACGGCTGCGCGCAGCCTCCAGCAGCATGGCGTCGAAGCGCTTTCGGTCCAGGTGCCAACCCGCGCCATGCGGGTCGAACAGCGCGTCCTGAAAGATGACCTCGGAGCTTCCCCACAATGACCGCCGCGACCAGGCAGGACGGTGGCCCTGTGCCGCGAACGCATCCCACGCGCCCAGGTCGGACAGAATCACCCGGGCCGCAGCGGGCAGGGTTTCGCCAATGGCCCGCCCAGCCAGCACGGCGCGTCCTACCAGCGCCACGCGGCAGTGCCCTGCCAGTTGCGCGGCAACGGCCGCGCCCGCCGGCCCTGCGCCCACGACGAGCACATCCAGTTCATCCGGCAGCGGCGCGGCGGCCATGGCGTGCGACGGCATGGCCGGCACTCAGCGCGGCAGCACCGGGCCGCGCTGCGTCATGGCGCGCAACTGCTGCTCGTTGTCTGCATCGAAGGGCTCGATGCGGGGAGGCGCCTCCTGCCCGTCCGGTTGCACCGCAGTCTTGAGCACGTGCGACGGCGCCGGGGCGATGCGGTTTTCCACCTGCATCACCGGCGGGAAGTCCTTGTCGCCCCGCAGGCCTGGCCGACTCTCGATGACGCCCATGTCACCGAAGTGGCTGATCATGCGGTTGATCTCGCTCTCATAGCCTTCCTCACCCAGTGTGCGGAACCACGACTCGCGGCGGTTGAAGGCGGCAACGCGCTGCTCGCGCGGCAGTTCGGTGTCGATGACCCTTTCATAGGCCTCCTGCGTCAGCACCTGGTTGGGCACGCGGGCCGGCCAGAACGTGGGCAGGTAGGGGTCGTAGCGTGGGCCATAGCCGGCGTAATAGCCGCTGCGGCAGCTGGCGGTGTCGGTCTGCCATGGGACCGCCATCCAGCGTGTGAGGTCGCCGGCCACCTGCGCATACAGCGGCCCGCTCTCGGACAGAGCCACCGCAGGCGTGAGCCGGGAGCCGTAGAGTTGCAGCTCGGGCGGGTTCACTGCCGCCTCGCGGATGCGGAACGGCGCCCGGTACATGCTGGCGTGCCGCATGGGCCAGGTGATCTCGCAGCCCGGATGGAAGGCGTCGGCCAGGCAGTCGTCCATGGCGGCATGGTCGAGCATGGCCGGCTGCTCCTGCAGCGGCACGTCGGCGAGCTGGGCAGGGTACTGCTGGCCGGGCTTCCAGTCGGACAGGAAATGGCCACCGACCCACAGGTCCAGCATCCTCAGCTGCGTGGCCGTCAGCGCCGCATGCTGGCGCGGTGTGTCGGCGGGCGGCACGGCCATGGCGTCGCCATACAGCCAGGGCCAGGGCTGGGGAGATGCGCCATCACGGTCAAAACGGCGGAAGGCATTCGCAACCTGCTGGCGCAGCTCGGCCCAGGTCGTGCCCGGGCTGTTGAGCCTGGCGATCCACGCTTCGTCATCTGCACTGGCCGCCCCGCCCCAGCCGAATTGGGATGCAAAGCCCTTGTTCGCCCACTGCAGGCTGCTCTGGCGCTGGAGTATGGGCAGGATGTGCCGGCTGAAGGAGACGTGCAGCGGGAAGGCGGCCATGCCCGAGTGGATGTACACATCCTCCATCAGGTCCTTCATGGTGCGCACCGACTTCATCTGCGGGCCGTAGTTGGGCGGCGCAACCGTGACCCATGCCGCATCCACCGGCACGGAAACGCCGGCCACGACGACCTTGGCACGCACGGGGCCGTCGGCCACATCGTCATGCCAGCCCTCGTTGTTCGCAAACGTGGTGGCCTTGGAGCCATCCACGGAGGCAGAGACGCCACGGCCTCCCAGCACAAGAAGCTGGCCCGTCTTTTCAATGCGCAATTCGCCCAGATAAACCGGCTTGCCGCAGAAACTGCCGCTGTCGAATGCCACCGGGGCAGAGCCGTTGGCAATGCGGCGGGCTCCGGGTCGAATGGCCAGGCTTTTCCGGTCCTTCACCGTGGCATTGCGCAAAATCGTGGGATCGGCTGCTGCGGCTTCAGGCACGTCCAGCGCCAATTGGAATTGATACCAGGCGGCCTTGGTATTGGCCAGTTCGACTTCCCATTCGATCTGGTCCTGGTCGGACGTGAGTTCACGCACCACCTCGCCCGCGGCGTTGTAGCCGTAGATGCGAAAGCGCGCAGCCTGGCGCTTGAGCGCGCCCTGCGCATCACGCAGGCTGCCCGGCGCCATGGGCGGCACATGCATCAGCTCGGGGCCGACATAGTACTCATCCGGACTATTGCCAATACGCGCCACACCAATTCCCGGGTGTATGGCTGCACGCACAATGGTGGAGTCGATTCCCATTCGTCGCCCTTTCAGTTGCTGAGGCACTGATTGCAACAAACAGTATCAAAAATGCCGAGACAAAGTTAATTATCGGGAATCAACAATCCATAGCAACGCAAGAATGAGTTCAATTGAACCCATTCATTCGCCAATAGACGGACTGCTATTGATAATGAATTAGCAGGATAAATATCGATTCACAGCAGCACGATGTCGTATTGCTCCTGTGCCATGGCTGTCTCGGCCTGCAGCGAGATGGGCTTCTTGATGAAGTCGGACAGGCCTGCCAGGTGCTGGCTTTCCTCGTCCAGGAACATCTCCACCACCTTGGGCGAGGCCACGATGCGGAACTCGCGCGGGTTGAACTGGCGCGCCTCGCGCAGGATTTCGCGCAGCACCTCGTAGCAGACGCTGCGCACGGTCTTCACATGGCCCTTGCCCTGGCAGACCGGGCAGGATTCGCACAGCATGTGGGCCAGCGATTCGCGCGTGCGCTTGCGCGTCATCTCCACCAGGCCCAACTGCGAGAAACCGCCCGCCATGGTCTTGACGCGGTCGCGCCCGAGCTGGCGCTTGAATTCGGACAGCACCTCGGCCTGGTGGTCGTCCCGCACCATGTCGATGAAGTCCACGATGATGATGCCGCCCAGGTTGCGCAGGCGCAGCTGGCGCGCGATCTGCTGGGCCGCTTCCAGGTTGGTCTTGAAGATGGTGTCGTCGAAGTTGCGCGCCCCCACGTAGCCGCCGGTGTTGACGTCCACCGTGGTCAGCGCCTCGGTCTGGTCCACGATCAGGTAGCCGCCGGACTTGAGGTCCACACGGCGGCCCAGCGCGCGGGCGATTTCCTCGTCTATGGCGAACAGGTCGAAGATGGGCCGCTCACCGCGGTAGTGCTGCAGCTTGGGCACGGCCGCCGGCATGTATTCCTGCCCGAAGGTCATGAGCAGGGCGAACTGCTCCTTGGAGTCGATGCGGATGCTCTGCGTGCCCTCGCCCACCAGATCGCGCAGCACGCGCTGCAGCAGGTTCAGGTCCTGGTGCAGCAGCGACATGGGCGGCAGGCGCACCGAGGCGTCCTTGATGCGGCTCCAGGTCTTGCGCAGGTAGCGGATGTCGTCGGCCAGCTCGGCGTCGCTGGAGTCCTCGCCATTGGTGCGCAGGATGAAGCCGCCGCCCCCGCCGGTTTCCTTGGTGCCCACCAGGCCCTGCAGGCGGGCGCGCAGCGCGTCGCGCTCGCCCTGCGGGATTTTCTGCGAGATGCCGATATGGTCATCCTGGGGCAGCAGCACCAGCAATCGCCCCGCGATGCTGATCTGCGTGGACAGGCGCGCACCCTTGGTGCCGATCGGGTCCTTGATGACCTGCACCATGATGGTCTGGCCTTCGAAAACCTGCTTTTCGATGGGCACGACAGGCATGTCCTTGCGCGCGAACATGGGGGCCTCGCCCCCTTCCTGCCGCTGCCAGACATCGGCCACGTGCAGGAAGGCTGCCCGCTCCAGGCCGATGTCGATGAAGGCCGACTGCATGCCCGGCAGCACGCGCGAGACCTTGCCCAGATAGACGTTGCCGACCAGGCCGCGCTCCAGCGGGCGCTCCATGTGCAGCTCCTGGACGGCGCCGTTCTCGATGATGGCCACGCGCGTTTCCTGTGGCGACCAATTGATCAGAATGTCTTGCTGCATGCTGTGCCTGTGGTGTGCTTTGTCGTTTGTATTTCTCGGCCATGGGGGCCCGGCAATCATTGCGCCGGTGGCCGCTTGCCACTATCTTGCCGCGCCATCCGCTGCCATCGGCGGTCTGCGCATGCCTGCACGCCCCTGCGGGCCCAGGTCGGGGAGCCGGCCTACAGTGCCCAGCCCAGCTCGCGCAGCAGCGCCGCCGTCTCGAACAGCGGCAGGCCCATGATGCCCGAGTAGCTGCCGTGCAGCCACTGCACATGGGCCGCCGCGCGGCCTTGTATGCCATAGGCGCCGGCCTTGCCCATGGGCTCGCCCGAGGCCACATACGCGTCGATCTGCTGCGCGCTCATGGCCGAGAAGCAGACCTGGGACACCGACAGCGCAGCCAGGCGCCGCGTGCCGTGCTGTATGGCGACGGCGGTCAGCACCTCGTGCTCGCGGCCCGCAAGCGCGGTCAGCATGCGGCGGGCATCGGCGGCATCGGCAGGCTTGCCAAGAATGCGGCCATCCAGCGCCACCGTGGTGTCCGAGCACAGCACGGGCGCCACAGCCAGAGCGCGGCGCGCATGGCGGGCCATGGCGGCATCGAGCTTGAGCGCGGTGACGCGCTGCACATAGTCACGCGCTGCCTCATCGGCCAGTTCGGCCTCTATGGCCTCGGCATCTTCGGCAATGTCGCCCTCGGCGTTGGGCAGCAAAAGCTCATGGGCCACACCCAGCTGCTCCAGCAGCTGGCGGCGGCGGGGGCTCTGGGAGGCAAGGTAGATGAATGGCGGCATGATAAGAATGAGAAATGCCTTCAGCCCTTTGTTGCAAAGCGCTGAAGGCTATCAAAATCATAGTATCACGAGATCCTCGGATCCGCGTGACAGGGCCGCTCGCAGAGGCTGGGAGCCGGGACAGGCCCTATTCCCGGTGATAGGGATGGCCGGCGTTGACCGACCAGGCACGGTACAGCTGCTCGATGAGCAGCACCCGCACCATGGCATGCGGCAGGGTCAGGTCCGACAGGCGGATGCGCTCGTGCGCAGCCTGCCTGAAGGCGGGGTCCAGTCCGTCCGGGCCGCCGATGATCAGGGCCACATCGTCGCCCTCCAGCTGCCAGCCCTGCAGGCGCTGGGCCAGGGCCTTGGTCGTCAGATTGGTGCCGCGCTCATCGAGCACGACAATGCGCGTGCCACGCGGAATGGCGGCCTCGATGCGCTTGCGCTCGGCCGCGTACAGGGTCTCGACCGTCTTGGAGCCGCGCGGCTCGGTCTTGACGGCCTTGAGCTCCACCTTGAGCTCCGGGGGAAAGCGCTTGGCATAGTCGTCGTAGGCCGTCTGCGCCCAGTCGGGCACATGCTGGCCCACGGCCACGATCAACAGCTTCATGCAGCGTCAGTCCCGAACCGTTCAGGCCTTGGCGCGGGGAGCGCGCTTGGCGGCCGGCTTGGCAGCGGCACCTGCCTTGGGCTTGGCGGGAGCGCGGTTGACCACCACGGTCTTGATGGCCTTGGGCGCTGCCGCCTTGCGGGCCGGCGTCTTGGCGGCGGCCGACTTCACGGCGGCGGACTTGGGAGCGGCCGACTTTGCAGCAGCCGTACGGGATGCGGCCGGCTTGGCAGCTGCGGAACGGGGTGCAGCGGCCTTGGCAGGAGCTGCCTTCTTGGCAGCGGGCTTCTTGCCTGCTGCGGGTGCGGCGGCAGAAGCGGCCTTCTTGGCAGCAGGCTTGGCGGCCGTTGCAGCAGCCTTCTTGGAAGCGGCCTTCTTGGCCTTTTCCTCGGCCTTGTCGGTGGCGGCCGAGCGCGTGGGCTTGGGAGCACCCAGCTTCAGGCGCACAGGCGTCTCGCCCCAGATCTCTTCCAGGCGGTAGTACTGGCGGATGGCTGGCTGCATCACATGGACCACGGCCTGGCCGCAGTCCACGATGATCCACTCACCGTTTTCTTCGCCTTCCTGGCGTGGCACGGGAAAACCGGCCTGCTTGACGGCGTCGCGCACGCTGGAGGCCAGCGCCTTGGTCTGGCGGTTGGAGGTGCCCGCAGCCACGATCACGCGCTCGAACAGCGGCGAGAGCTTTTCGGTATTGAAGACCTGGATGTCTTGGGCCTTGACGTTTTCGAGGCCGTCAACAATGGCGCGTTGCAGCTTGGTCACGTCGCGCTTGGCTGCGGAATCCGATTTGGTGGAAGTGGTCATCAGGCGGTGATCAGTGGAATAGAAATGGGATCAATATAGCGCGAGCGCCGTGCGGCCCGTAGAGGGCTTGGCTGTAGCGGCGCTCCAAAATGCATGGAGTTCGCCCACAGATCGCCGGAAGATTTCGCGCCGAAGAAAGTGGAGAACGCAGCCAACGCTGCGCCTCAAGCTATTGAAATTATAGTTTTGCCGCCTATTCCCTTGCACGCGCGGATTTCGCCACGCGGCCGGAGATGGCGGCAATGGAACTCAAAGCCAGTCGCGGCGCACCAGGAATTGCTCCAGCAGCGCGCGCTCGGGCGTGCCGGGCGCGTCCTCGCGCTGGTAGCTCCAGCTCGCATGCGGGGGCATGGACAGCAAGATGGATTCCGTGCGCCCGCCGGACTGCAGGCCGAAGTGCGTGCCCCGGTCCCAGACCAGGTTGAACTCCACGTAGCGGCCGCGGCGGTAGCGCTGGAAATCGACCTGCTGCTGCCCGTACTCCATGGCCTGGCGGCGCTCGACGATGGGCAGGTAGGACTCCAGAAAGGAATCTCCCACCGAACGCAGCATGTCGAAACTGCGCGCCTGGCCCAGCTCAGAGAAGTCGTCGAAGAAGATGCCGCCGACGCCGCGCTGCTCGTTGCGGTGCTTCAGGCAGAAGTACTCGTCGCACCAGGTCTTGAAACGCGGGTAGAGCGTGTCGCCAAAAGGCGCCAGCGCATCGCGGCAGACGCGGTGAAAGTGCCGTGCATCTTCCTCGAAGCCGTAGACCGGTGTCAGGTCCATGCCGCCGCCGAACCAGCAGGTGGGCTCGTTGCCCGGATGCCCTGCCGCACCTGAGCCGGCCGCACCTGAGCCGGCCGCAATCATTCGCACATTCATGTGTACCGTAGGCACAAAAGGATTGCGCGGATGGAAGACCAGGGACACGCCCATGGCCTCGAACGGCGCACCCGCCAGTTCAGGCCGGTGCTGCGTGGCCGAGGGCGGCAGCTGCGGCCCGCGCACATGCGAGAAGCCGCAGCCCGCGCGCTCGAACACGCGGCCGCCCTCCATGATGCGGGTGATGCCATCGCCCTGCAGGCGCTCGCCGGGGCCCTTGCTCCAGGCGTCGGACAGAAAGCGTGCACCGCCCTCGCCTTCCACCTGCTCCAGCGCCTGCGTGATGCGGGCCTGCAGGCCCGTCAGGTACTCGCGCACCTGCGCCACGGGCAGCGCCTGCCCGGTCGATTGCTCTGCCATGGACTCAGTTCTTCACAGCACGGAAGCCGATGTCGCGGCGGTACTGGGCACCATCGAAATGGATGCCGCGCGCCACGTCATAGACTTTTTGCTGGGCCTGCTTGACGCTGTCGGCCAGCACGGTGACGCACAGCACGCGGCCACCGCTGGTGACGGGCACGCCGTCCTTGAGCTGGGTGCCGGCATGGAAGACCATGGCATCGGCGGCGTCCTGCGGCAGCCCGCTGATGGCATCGCCCTTGCGCGGGTCCTCGGGGTAGCCGGCCGCAGCCATGACCACGCCCAGCGCCGTGCGGCGGTCCCATTGCAGCTCGACCTGGTCGAGCTTGGCATCGGTGGCCGCCAGCATGACGTCCACCAGATCGCTCTTGAGGCGCATCATGATGGGCTGGGTCTCGGGGTCGCCCATGCGGCAGTTGAACTCCAGCGTCTTGGGATGGCCAGACGCGTCGATCATCAGGCCCGCATAGAGGAAGCCGGTGTAGGGAATGCCGTCCTTTTCCATGCCGCGGATGGTCGGCAGGATGATCTCGCGCATGGCGCGGGCATGCACGTCGGCCGTGACCACGGGCGCGGGCGAGTAGGCGCCCATGCCGCCCGTGTTCGGGCCCTGGTCGCCGTCCTTCAGGCGCTTGTGGTCCTGGCTGGTTGCCAGGGCCAGGACGTTCTTGCCGTCGCACAGCACGATGAAGCTGGCTTCCTCGCCGGCGAGGAATTCCTCGATCACCACGCGGGCGCCGCCGTCGTTGTGGGCCACGCCGTACTTGTTGTCCACGAGCATGAAGTCCACGGCGTCGTGGGCTTCCTGCAGCGTTGTCGCAACGACCACGCCCTTGCCTGCGGCCAGGCCGTCGGCCTTGACCACGATGGGCGCACCCAGGCGGTCCACGTAGGCATGGGCCGCCACCGGGTCGGTGAAGGTTTCATAGAGCGCCGTGGGGATGCCGTGGCGCGCCATGAAGTCCTTGGAGAAGGCCTTGGAGCTTTCCAGCTGGGCGGCCGCCTTGGAGGGGCCGAAGATGCGCAGGCCATGGGCGCGGAACTCATCGACCACGCCGGCAGCCAGCGGAGCCTCGGGGCCGACCACGGTCAGCGCGACCTTCTCGGCCTGCGCCCACTCGCGCAGCGCCTGCGGGTCGGTGATGTTGAGGTTTTCCACCTTGCCGCCGGCCAGGCCCGTGCCACCGTTGCCGGGGGCCACATAGACCTTGGTCGATTTCGGCGATTCAGCCAGTTTCCACGCCAGGGCGTGCTCGCGGCCTCCGCCACCAATCACAAGAATTTTCATAGTTCAGCGTTGTGGTAGACGTCCTGTACGTCATCCAGGTCTTCGATCATGTCCAGCAGCTTTTGCATGCGGGCTGCGTCATCGCCTTGCAGGGCGATGGTGTTTTCCGGGCGCATGGTGACTTCAGCCACCTCCGGCGTCAGGCCCTTGGCCTGCAGCGCGTCGCGCACGGTTTCGAACTCTGCGGGTGCGGTCAGCACCTCGATGGCTCCCTCGTCATCGGTGATCACGTCCTCGGCGCCGGCCTCCAGAGCCACTTCCATGATCTGGTCCTCGTCGCTTCCGGGAGCGAAGATCAGTTGTCCGACATGCTTGAACTGGAAGGACACGGAACCCTCCGTGCCCATGTTGCCACCGTACTTGCTGAAGGCGTGACGCACATCCGCCACAGTGCGCACGCGATTGTCGGTCATGGTGTCCACGATGATGGCCGCGCCGCCAATGCCATAGCCTTCGTAGCGGATTTCCTCGTAGGTCACGCCTTCGAGGTTGCCCGTGGCCTTGTCGATGTTGCGCTTGATGTTGTCGGCCGGCATGTTGGCCGCCTTGGCCTTTTCCACCGCCAGGCGCAGGCGCGGGTTGGCGCTGAGATCGCCCCCTCCCGTGCGTGCCGCCACCATGATTTCACGGATGATGCGAGTCCAGACCTTGCCACGCTTTTCGTCCTGGCGGCCTTTGCGGTGCTGGATATTGGCCCATTTACTGTGTCCTGCCACAGGCTGTCCTTTGATATTGATTTAACCTTGCGGCTGGGATTTTACTTTTGACCGCATGCTCCCCCGAGGAAACCCGAAATGGCCGCTCCACTTCTGATCGCCCGCCACTCTGCCACAGAATGCCTGCTGCTGCCCGCACTGGCCAATCGACATGGCCTGATCACGGGCGCCACCGGCACCGGCAAGACCGTGACGCTGCAGAAAATGGCCGAGGGATTCTCCGAGATCGGCGTGCCGGTGTTCATGGCCGACATCAAGGGAGACCTGTCCGGCATCAGCCAGGCTGGCAGCACGGGCGCCAAGATGGCGGCCTCCCTGCAGGAGCGCGGCATCGAGATTCCCCAGCCCCTGGCCTGCCCCACCACGCTGTGGGACGTGTTCGGCGAGCTGGGCCACCCGGTGCGCGCCACGGTCTCGGACATGGGTCCGCTGCTGATCGGCCGCATGCTGGCCCTGAACGACACGCAGATGGGCGTGCTCAACCTGGTCTTCAAGATTGCCGACGACAACGGCCTGCTGCTGCTGGACCTCAAGGACCTGCGCGCCATGCTCCAGCATGTGGGCGACAACGCCAAGCAGTTCACCACCGAGTACGGCAACATCAGCGCGGCCAGCGTGGGCGCCATACAGCGCGGGCTGGTGGCCATCGAGTCGCAGGGCGGTGACAAGTTCTTTGGCGAGCCCATGCTCGACATCAACGACCTTATGCAGACCGATGCCGGCGGCAAGGGCGTGGTCAACATCCTGGCCGCCGAGAAGCTGATGAATTCGCCGCGCCTGTACTCCACCTTCCTGCTGTGGATGCTGTCCGAGCTGTTCGAGCGCCTGCCCGAGATCGGCGACCCTGACAAGCCCAAGCTGGTCTTCTTCTTCGACGAAGCCCACCTGCTGTTCAACGACGCGCCCAAGGTGCTGCTCGAACGCATCGAGCTGGTGGTGCGCCTGGTGCGCTCCAAGGGCGTGGGCGTGTATTTCGTCACGCAAAACCCGATGGACGTGCCCGACACCGTGCTGGCCCAGCTGGGCAACCGCGTGCAGCATGCGCTGCGCGCCTTCACGCCACGCGACCAGAAGGCCGTCAAGGCCACGGCCACCACCATGCGGCCCAAGCCCGGCCTGGATATCGAGGCCGCCATCACCGAACTGGCCGTGGGTGAGGCCCTGGTGAGCTTCCTCGACGACAAGGGCCGCCCCGGCATCACCGAGCGTGCCTACGTGATCCCGCCCGGCAGCCAGATCGGCCCCATCAACGAGGAGCAGCGCAAGACCCTGCTGGCACAGTCGCTGGTGGCCGGCGTCTATGAAAAGGCCGTGGACCGCGAATCGGCCTACGAGGTGCTGCGCGGCCGCACGGCAGCGACCGGCGACGGCGCAGCGCCAGCCGGGACGGGCCCGGCAGGTGCGACGCCTGCGGCGAGCGAAGGTGGCGCCATGATGGACGGGCTCAAGGACCTGCTGTTCGGCACCACCGGCCCACGCGGCGGCAAGCACGACGGCCTGGTGCAGACCATGGCCAAGTCCACCATGCGCACCATGGGCAATTCGCTGGGCAAGGAGATCCTGCGCGGCGTGCTCGGCGGCATCCTGGGCAACAAGAAGCGCTGAAGCACTGGCGCACCGGCCCTGCGCCGCATCAAACACCATAGCACCCAGCCGTTGCCATGCAACGGCTGGCGCATTTCAGGGCTCTGAAAGCCCGCGCATGCGGCTATGATCGAAAGCGCCTCCATCCACTTTGCGGAACCGCACGCCATGACGACGAACAGCCCTCCCTCGCTGCCCACCTATGACGATGTCGCCGCCGCCGCTCGCCGGCTGGAAGGCGTGGCCCACCGCACACCCATACTGCGCAGCCGCACCGCCGACGAGCTGCTGGGCGCCCAGCTGTTCTTCAAGTGCGAGAACCTGCAGCGCACGGGCGCCTTCAAGATACGCGGCGCCTACAACGCGCTGTCGCAGTTCACGCCCGAGCAGCGCAAGCGCGGCGCACTGGCCTTTTCTTCGGGCAACCATGCCCAGGCCGTGGCACTGGCCGCGCAGATGCTGGACATGCCCGCGCTCATCGTCATGCCCGAGGATGCTCCCGCCTCCAAGATGGCGGCCACGCGCTCCTACGGCGCCCAGGTGGTGACCTATGACCGCTTCACCGAGGACCGCGAGGCCATCTCCCGCCGCCTGGCCGACGAGCGCGGCATGACGCTGATCCCGCCGTTCAACCACCGCGACGTGATCGCCGGCCAGGGCACGGCTGCCAAGGAACTGTTCGAAGAGGTGCCCGACCTGGACTACCTCTTTGTCTGCCTGGGCGGCGGCGGCCTGCTGTCCGGCAGCCTGCTGGCAGCCGGACAGCTCGCCCCGCGCTGCAAGGTCTACGGCGTCGAGCCCCAGGCCGGCGACGATGCCCGCCAGTCGCTACGCGCAGGCCAGATCGTGCAGATCCCCACGCCCCACACCATTGCCGACGGCGCCCAGACCCAGTCCATCGGCGATATCACATTCGCCATCATCCGCGAGCACGTGGAAGATATCCTGGCCGTGGCGGACGAGCATCTGGTGCAGGCCATGCGCTTTTACGCGGAACGCAAGAAAATCGTGGTCGAACCCACGGGAGCGCTCTCGCTGGCGGGCGCCCTGCATGGCGGGGTTGCGCTGTCGGGCGCGCGCGTGGGCATTCTGATCAGCGGCGGCAATGTGGACCTGGCGCGCTACGCACGCTTTCTGCACGACTGAACCGCCCCCTGGCGCCGGCCGCAAATGCCGGCGCCCCTTTTTTCCAGAAGAAAACCATGAGTACTCTGCACCTGATCGACCACCCGCTGGTCCAACACAAGCTCACGCTGATGCGCCGCAAGGAAGCCAGCACCAACAGCTTTCGCCGCATGCTGGGCGAGCTGTCCACGCTGATGGCCTATGAGATCACGCGCGACATGCCGCTGCAGGACATCGAGATCGAGACCCCGCTGGAGACCATGACCGGCAAGGTCATCGACGGCAAGAAGCTGGTGCTGGTGTCCATCCTGCGCGCCGGCAACGGTTTCCTCGACGGCATGCTCAACGTCGTGCCCGGTGCGCGCATCGGCCACATCGGCCTGTACCGCGACCCCGAGACGCTGCAGCCCGTCGAGTACTACTTCAAGATGCCTTCCGAGATGGAAGAGCGCGACGTGCTGGTCGTCGATCCCATGCTGGCCACGGGCAACTCGGCAGCCGCCGCCGTGGCGCGCCTGAAGCAGCTGAACCCGAAGTCCATCAAGTTCATGTGCCTGCTGGCCGCGCCCGAAGGCGTGGCCACCATGCAAAAGGCCCACCCCGACGTGGACATCTACACGGCCGCCGTGGACCGCCAGTTGGACGCCCACGGCTACATCCTGCCGGGCCTGGGCGACGCGGGCGACCGCATCTTCGGCACCAAGTAGGCCTGGTGCACGCACCCGCAAAAAAGCCGCACATCGTGCGGCTTTTTTGCTGGGGAACGGGGGCAGCGGGATCAATCCACCAGGCCCGCGTAGACGTGCTGCACGTCATCATCGTTCTCGATGCCGGCCAGGAAGTCCTGCACTTCCTCCTGCTGCTCGGCCGACAGGCTGGCCATGCTGACCGGCGTCTTGGCCTTGTAGCCCAGCTTGGCCGACAGCACCTTGAAGCCCTGGGCCGGCAGCGCCTTGCTCACGGTATCCAGGTCCATCGGGTCGGTGATGAACAGCGTTGTGCCCTCTTCCTCGCCGGGCTCGAAGTCCTGTGCGCCGGCCTCGATGGCGGCCAGCTCGGCATCGGCACCGCCTTCGGGCTCGCCCTCGATCATGCCCACATGGTCGAAGTCCCAGGCCACGGCCGTCATCTGGCCCTTGCGGAAGCACACGCGCATGTTGGGCGCCGTGCGGTTCACGTTGTCGGTCAGGCACTCGATCATCACGGGCACGCGGTTGGGGCCGTAGCCTTCATAGACCACGCGTTCGTAGTTGACGGCATCGGCACCCACGCCCGAGCCCTTCTTGATCGCACGCTCGAGCGTGTCCTTGGGCATGGAGGCCTTGCGGGCGGCTTCCACGGCCATGCGCAGGCGCGAGTTGCCTGCCGGATCGGCGCCGGCGCGCGCCGCGACGATGATTTCCTTGGCCAGCTTGCCAAACAGCTTTCCCTTGGCATCGGCGACCAGCGCCTTGCCCTTTGCTTTCCATTGCGCGCCCATGGCTGCTTTTCCCTTGCGGATTCTCTGGTGGGTAGGAGGCGCCGCCGACCGCCCCACGCGGGGACCCGGCCCGGCGCCGAAAGAGCGCTGTTTATACACCCGCGCAAGTGGCTGCGCGGGCTTTTTGCGCAGTGGTTGACAGGGCGCCGCTGGCTCTGGCCGCGTCGTGCATGATGTTTGCCAGATCAAAGCCGCCCGACTGCACTGCAGCGCAGTCGGCCGGGCCGCATGCGCATCGTGCACGGTGACGGGCGCCTCGCGCCGGCACTGGCTGGCCTGCCCCCTGTGGGCCGGCAAGGTAACGGGCAGCGAGCAGGTGCTGACGCGCCTGGGCCAGCGCGTGCGTGATGTCCGCCAGGGACCGGACGGCTGGCTTTACCTGCTGACGGATGCCCAGGACGGGCAGTTGCTGCGCGTCACCGCCACGCCCTGAGTCCCGTCACGCGCGGCGGCTCACTGCACGGTGATGCCGTTGGCCTTGACCACGGCATCCCAGCGCTTGCGCTCGGCCGCCACGAAGCCCGTGAAGGCGGCGGAGGAACTGCCCACCGGCGTCAGGCCCAGCTTTTCCAGGCTGGCGCGCGTCGCCGGCAAGGCCAGTGCCTTTTGTACCAGGTCCTGCAGCTTCAGCACGGTGTCGGGCGCCGTGCCCGCAGGCAGGAAGAAGCCGTTCCACTCCGTGACCTCGAAGCCCTTGATGCCGCTTTCCGCCACCGTGGGCACGTCGGGCAGGTCCGGCATGCGCTTGGCCGAGGACACGGCCAGCGCCTTGAGCTTGCCGCCCTTGACGTAATTGATGCTGGAGGCCGCGTTGGCAAAGTACACATCGACCTGGCCGCCCATGACATCGACGATGGCGGGCGCCCCGCCCTTGTAGGGAACGTGGACGGCATCGAACTTGGCGTCTGCCTTGAGCAGTTCCGTCGCCATCTGGGCCAGGCTGCCCGGACCGTAGGAGGCATAGGTGAGCCTGCCGGGCTTTTGCCGCGCGGCATTCATGAAGTCGGCCAGGCTGTTGTAGGGAGAGGACGGCGCGGCCACGAGGATGTTGGGCACGCTGATGGCCTGGGACACGGCAATGAAATCCTTGGCCGGGTCATAGGGCAGCTTGCGCAATGCGGGGTTGATGGCGAAGGACGATGCGTCATACAGCACCGTATAGCCATCGGCCTTGGCGCGCGCCACGAGGGCGGCACCAATGGCGCCGCTGGCGCCGGCCTTGTTGTCCACCACCACGGTCTGGCCCGAGACCTCGCCCAGCGCCTTGGCGATGATGCGCGCCGCATTGTCCGCGCCGCCGCCGGCCGAGAACGGCACGACGACCGTGATGGCCTGTGCGGCCGGATAGTCGGCCGCATGCAGCGTGCCCTGGAAAAGTCCCAGTCCCAGGCCCAGCCCCAAGGCCAGCACCGTCATGGCGGGCCGCAGTGTCTTGATCTTCTTCACGTTTCTGTCTCCTGTTGCTCAATGGTGAAAACCTGGGCTGCGAGGCTTGCGTGCCCCGCGCCCTCAATCGAATCCGTACAGCTCGGCGGCGTTGTCCACCAGCACGCGCTCGCGCAGCGCCGCATCGGGAATCCAGCGCGACAGCAGCGCCAGCAGCATGGGGGTCTGCGGCGGATGGGCAACTTCGGTGACATGGGGCCAGTCGCTGCCCCAGACCAGGCGCTGCGGGGCCTCGGACACCCAGGCCTGCGCCAGCGCGTCGCAGTCGGCATAGCCTGCGGCCAGGCCCGCCCGGCTGTTCAGATACGGGCCCGAGAGCTTGACCCAGGCCCTGCCCTGCTGCACCAGCCCACGGACCACGCCGAAGGCGGGCTCGTGCACGCCAGCGCCGTCAGCACTGTCAGCGAGCCGGGCCATGTGGTCGAACACCAGGGTGCATGGCAGCCGCTGCAGCAGCGCCGCATGGGCCTCGATCTGGCTGGCCAGCCAGTGCAGCTGCACATGCCAGCCCAGCGCGGCTATGCGCTCGGCCAACGGCTCCAGCATGTCCAGCCGCACGGCTGCATCGTGCTCGGTGTGCAGCGAAAAGCGGATGCCGCGAATGCCGCCGTCATGCAGCGCCTGCAACTGTGCGTCGGTGATCTCGGGGTGCACCACGGCAATGCCGCGCGTGCTTGCTGCGCCCAGCGACTGGATGGCGTGCAGCGTGGCCCGGTTGTCCGTACCATGCGCACGCGGCTGGACGATGACGGCGCGCTCCAGCCCCATGGCGCTGCGTAGCTGCGCATAGTTGGCAGCCGTGGCATGGGCGCGCATGGCCTGCGGCGCCTCGGCCCCAAAACGCGTACCAAAGCGCGGATCGAAGACGTGCAGATGGGCGTCGCAGGCGCCAGCGAGCAGTGCCTGCATCAGCAGCCCTCTTGTGCGGCGGCCTTTAGGGCCTGGGTGTGCTGGCCCAGCGTGGGCGCAGCAAAGGCCGGCGGGCCGGGCGTGCGGTCGAATTCGACGGCGCCGGCAAAGCCCCGGTAGCTGCCCAGGGTCGGGTGCTCGAAGCGGGTGACCATGCCCTCGGCCTGCACCTGCGGGTCGTCGAACATGTCTTCCACCGTGCGGGCCGCCGCGCAGGGCACTTCCTCGCCAAACAAGGCCTCCCATTCCAGTGCGCTGCGCCCCGCCAGCGCCTGGCGCAGCAGGGGCACCAGCACGTCGCGGTGCTGGGCGCGCTTGCGCACGGAGTCGTAGCGCTCGTCGCTGGCCACCTCGGGCAGATCCAGCTTGCGGCACAGCGCCGCCCAGAAATGCGCGGTGTTGGCCGAAATGTAGAGATATCCTTCGCGCGTCGGGTGGATGCCCGTGATGCCGCCGGAGCGCATGTCGCGCCCTACCTCGCGCGGCTCGCCCTCGGCCCAGACCATGCGTGCGGACTGCATGGTCAGCGCCGCGCGCAGCAGGGACACGCCCACATGCTGGCCCAGCCCGCTTTTCTCGCGCTCGTACAGCGCCGACGACACACCGCCCGCCACCAGGGCCGAGGCGTAGTAGTCCACCACGGAGCCATAGAGAATCTCGGGCGGCCCGCCTGACTTGCCCTGCATGGCGCACATGCCGGTCATGGTCTGCAGCACCTGGTCGTAGCCCGCCTTGGCCTTGAGCGGCCCGCGGCTGCCATAGCCGGTGACGCTGCAATAGATGAGGCGTGGGTTGATGGCGGCCAGTTGCGCAAAACCGATGCCCAGCCGCTCGGGCACGCCGGGGCGGAAGTTGTGGACCAGCACATCGGCCTCGCGCACCAGGCGCAGCAGCACGGCGTGGTCGGCCTCATCCTTCAGGTCCAGCACCATGCCCCACTTGCTGCGGTTCACGCCCAGGAAGGCGCGGCTTTCCGCTTCCAGCGTGGAGGGGTACTTGCGCAGGTTGTCGCCCACGGGCGGCTCGACCTTGATCACCTCGGCGCCCTGGTCCGCCAGCAGCGAGCAGCCATACGGCCCCGCGATATAGGCGCTCAGATCCAGCACGCGCACACCGCTGAGCGGGCCTTTCGGTCCCTGGCGTTCACCGGGCACAAAACTCATTCGTTTCTCCTGATAGGGAAGCGGGAAGGCATGGGGCACCTCCCGCCAGTGGCCGCGTTCAATCGGCCTGGATATTGCGGTCCTTGGCGAGCTGCTTCCAGCGCGCCACGTCGCTGCGGATCACCTGTGCGAACTGCTGCGGCGTCACGGGGTTGGCAATGGCGCCTTCGCGCAGGAAGCTGGCCTGGATGGTCGGCTTGGCCAGCACCTGGTTCACAGCCTGGTTGAGGCGGTCCACGATGTCGGTGGGCGTGCCCGCAGGCGCCAGCAGCCCCCACCACAGATCGAACTCGTAGCCCGGGATGGCCGTTGCCATGGGCGTCAGGTCCGGCGCAATGGGGCTGGGCTTGAGGCTGGTGATGCCGATGGCGCGCAGCTTGCCGTTGCGCACCATGGGCAGGATGGACGGGCCGCTGGAGACCAGCATCTGCACCTGGTTGCCGATCACGTCGGTCACGGCCGGACCCTGTCCCTTGTAGGGCACATGCATGATGTCCATGCCCGGCACCATGGAGCGCATCATCTCGGTCGCGAAGTGGTTGATGCTGCCGGTGCCCGAGGTGGCGTAGTTGAACTGGCCCGGGCTGGCCTTGATGGCGCGCACCAGATCCTGCGGCGTCCTGGCGGGGAATTCGTTGTTCACGGCCACCACCAGCGGGCCCTTGGCAAACATGGCCACGGGCGCCAGGTCCTTGACGGGGTCGAAGGGCATCTTGGCCTGCACCGCAGCATTCGTGGTCATGCTGGACGAGACCGCCACCAGCGTGTAGCCGTCTGCCGTCGCCTTGGCTACCGAGGCCGTGCCGGTGTTGCCGCTGGCGCCGGGCCGGTTGTCCACGATCACGGCCTGCTTGAGCAGATCGCCCATTTCCTTGGCGACCTGGCGTGCGAACACGTCGTTGGAGCCACCGGGCGGATAGGGAACCACCATGGTGATGGCCTTGGACGGGAAGGCGCCCTGCGCCATCAATCCCGGCGAAGCCAGCCCGGCCAGCGTGGCCACCGTTGTGGCGGCGGCCAGCGCCACCAGCCTGCGCCGCGCGCGGCAATGGGAAATGCTCATGTCTTTGTCTCCTGTACTGTTTCTTGTCATGGGGATGCCCGGCATGCGGGATGCCGGGGCACCGGATTGCCGGCCGCCCGTTCAGGCCGCCAGCAGCCCCTGTGCATGCGCCGCAGCCACGATGGCCTGGGCACGCAGCACAAAGGGCTTGTCCACCATCTTTCCGTCCACCACATAGGCGCCCAGCGCATTGGCGTCAGCCTCGCGGGCCGCCTGGACCACCTTCAGCGAGTGGGAAATCTCCTGCTCGGTGGGCTGGTAGACCGCATTGGCCAGGGCGATCTGGCTGGGGTGTATGCAGGTCTTGCCCAGAAAGCCCAGGCCGCGCGACAGGCGGGCCTCGGCGCTGAAGCCCTCGCTGTCGCGGATGTCGGCAAAGGCGCCGTCGTAGGCGTAGACGCCGGCCTCGGCGGCGGCCATGCGCACGGCAAACAGCGCCTGGGCAATGGCGGCGGGCTCGCGCCGGTTCACGCCAAAGGGCTCGAACAGATCGCCCAGCCCCATCTGCAGGCCGGCCACGCTGGCATGGGCGCTGGCCAATTCAGCAGCGCAGCGCAGGGCGCGGGGTGTTTCTATGTTGAGCAGCAGGCCAGGCGCCTGGGCCACGCCGTTGGCATCTGCCGCCTCGGCAATGCGCTGTGCGGCCTCGCGCACCTGCTGCACGGTCTCGGGCTTGGGCAGGTTGATGAGGTGCACGCCGTCGCGCACCATCTCGGCGATGTCGGCGCCGAAATGCGGCGTATCCATGGCGTTGACGCGCACGATCAGCGTCTTGCCATGGCCCCGGCTTTCAGGGCTTAGCAGGAAGCTGCGCAGCAGGCCGCGCGCCTCGTCCTTGCGGGCCTCGGCCACCGCGTCCTCCAGGTCGAAGGACAGTGCGTCGGCTTCGCCGGCCAGGGCCTTGGCGAACAGCTCGGGACGCGATGCGGGAACAAACAGTTTGCTTCTCATGCACCGCATTGTGGGCGGCAGAAAGCCAAGAGAAACACAGGTAATATTTGTTCAAACCACACAAATTCTTTGTTTATGGAAACCAGCTACCTGCACAGCTTCCTGCTCGTGGTGGAGACCGGCTCCATGGCCGAGGCCGCGCGGCGCCTGAACATCACGGCCGCCGCCGTGGCCCAACAGATCCGCATCCTGGAGCGCGAGTTCGACGCCCCCCTGCTGGCCCGCGCAGGCCGCACCGTGCTGCCCACCCCAGCCGGCCACCGGCTGTCGCAATCGGCCCCGCTGCTGCTGCGCGAGCTGGCCAACGCCAAGACCCATGTCAACCATGAGGGCGCCGACGGCGAGCTGGTGATAGGCACCATCAACACGGCCCTGCACAGCCTGCTGCCCGACATCCTGGCGGGCTTTGTGAAGAAGTGCCCGCAGACCAAGGTCTTCCTGCGCTCGGCCACCACGCGCGAGCTGTACCAGGCGGTGCAGCAGGGCGAGCTGGATGCCGCCGTCTGCCTGCACCCCTCCTTCGCCCTGGCCAAGACTTTCGACTGGACACTGCTGCGCGAGGAGCCGCTGGTGCTGCTGGTGCCGCACCAGCTGGCGCACCTGGACCCGCACACCCTGCTGCGCACCCAGCCGCTGATCCGCTATGACCGCAGCCTGGGCGGCGGCCAGATGGTGGAGCGCTACCTGCGCGCCGCGCAGATTGCGCCGCAGGAGCGCTTTGAACTGAGCTCGCTGGTGGCCATTGCCATGATGGTGGAGCGCGGCCTGGGCGTTTCGCTGGTGCCCGACACGGCCCTGAACCTGCCCGATGGCCAGGGCGTGGTGCGCCTGGCCCTGCCCGAGGAATCGCAGTCGCGGCGCTTTGGCGTGATGTGGCTGCGCTCGTCGGCACGGCTGCCGCTGATCCACAGGCTGGTGGACTGCGCACGCACCGTGGTCAAGCAGCGCGGCGGCCCGCGCGCTGCCGCACGCGCAGCAAACAGGACACCGTAGCCCGCGCCGTCAGGACTCCGCCACGGCCGCCGTGGCAACCAGGTCCTGGAGCCTGCGCAGCACGGCCGACGCATCGCCCACGCGCGTGGCCAGATGCAGGGGAGCGGCCAGCCCGGGGCACTGGGACAGCGCACGGTAGACAATGCCGTCGCTGCGCAGGCGCTGCATGGAGGCCGGCACGATGGACAGCCCCAGCCCTGCCGAGACCAGGCTCAGCGTGGCCGTCATGCGCGGCGCCTCCTGCACCACGCGCGGGCTGAAGCCCGCCTCCAGGCAGGCCTTGAGAATGGCGTCGTACAGGCCCTGCCCTACCCTGCGCCGGTACAGCACGAAATCCTCCGAGGCGAGCTGCGGCAAAGGCACGGGCCGGCGCAATGGGCGTGCCAGCGCATGCCCTGCAGGCAGGGCCAGCAGCATGGGCTCCTCCAGAATCGGCACGGCCTGCAGCCCCTGGCTGCCATGCAGGGGCGAGCGCACAAAGGCCGCGTCCAGCCGCTCGTGCAGCAATGCATCCATGAGTTCACCCGTGCCCGCCTCCTCCAGTGCCACGGCCACGCCGGGCACCTGCTGGCGGAACATGCGCAGCACGCCGGGCACGAAGGGATGCAGCGCGGCCGAACTGGTGAAGCCCACGGCCAGCCGGCCCGTCTCACCCCGGGCGGCGCGGCGCACGACCTCGGCCAGCACGTCACAGCGCTCCAGCAGCGCCTTGGACTCTTCCAGCAGCGCCAGCCCCGCCGCCGTCGGCCGCACGCCGCGCGGCAGGCGCTGCACCAGCTCCACGCCCAATTCGTGCTCCAGGCCCTGCAGCAATCGCGTCAGCGGCGGCTGCTGCATGCCCAGGCGCTCGGCCGCGCGGGTGATGTGGCCTTCCTCGGCGATGGCGACAAAGGCGCGCAGTTGGCGAAGCTCGGGCACGTCAATACTTTCAAGGTATGGGAAGACTTCAATTGTGGCATTTGCAATCATGGATGGACGGATTTACGCTCGCGCCCCACAAACACACCTACCTGAAAGGCAACACGATGACCTGGTCCGCAAAGCAGTACACAACGTTCGAGCAGGAACGCACGCGCCCCGTGCGCGACCTGGTGGCCGCCATTCCCGATCTGCCTGACCACGCCGTGCGGCTGGCCGTGGACCTGGGCTGCGGCCCCGGCAACTCCACCGAGGTCCTGGCCCAGCGCTTCCCCGGGGCCACCGTGACGGGACTGGACAATTCCGAGGACATGCTGGATGCCGCACGCAAGCGGCTGCCGGGCACGGCCTTCTCACTGGCCGACATCGCCACCTGGCAGCCCGACCAGCCGCAGGACGTGATCCTGGCCAATGCCTCGCTGCAGTGGCTGCCCGACCACCAGCAGCTTTACCCGCGCCTCGTCAGCCACCTGGCACCCGGTGGCAGCCTGGCCGTGCAGACGCCGGACAACCTGGAAGAACCGGCCCACCGGCTGGCGCGCGAAGTGGCCGCCAGCGGCCCCTGGGCTGCCACGATTGGCGATGTGCGCCACCCCGCACGTCACAGAGCGGACTTCTACTACGCCCTGCTTCGCCCGCACTGCAGCAACGTCGATGTCTGGCGCACCACCTACTTCCACCCGCTGGCGGGCGGCCATGCTGCGGTGGTTGAGTGGTTCAAGGGTTCGGCGCTGCGTCCCTTCGTCGCGCCGCTGGACGAGGAGCAAAAGGCCGGCTTCTACGCAGCGTATCTGCAGGCCATCTCCCAGGCCTACCCCGCGCTGGACGATGGCACGGTGCTGCTGCCCTTCCCCAGGCTGTTCATCGTGGCCAGCCGCTGAAGCGGTGCGCCTTCGGCCCTCAGCGCGCAGGATGCGGCTCGATGAGATCCCACAGATTGCCGTAGAGGTCTTCGAACACGGCCACGGTGCCGTGGGGCTTGCGCTGGGGGTCCTGCACAAAGCGCACGCCGCGCGAGCGGTAGGCCTCGAAGTCGCGCAGGCAGTCGTCGGTCTGCAGGAACAGGAACACGCGCCCGCCCGTCTGGTTGCCCACGCGCGCGGCCTGCTCCTCATTCGTGGCGCGGGCCAGCAGCAGGCGCACACCGCCGCCACCGGGGGCCACGGTGACCCAGCGCTTGCCCTCGGACAGGGCGGTGTCCTCTATCAGCACGAAGCCCAGCGCGCCCACATAAAAGCGCAGCGCCTCGTCATAGTCGCGCACGGCGACGCTCACCTGTCCTATCACCTGGGGCATGGAATCCTTTGCAGCAATGATGCGGTCCTCGGACCGCGGGGCCGCGAGGATAACGGAGCCCTGTCAATGCCCTGCCGCCCTGGCCCGTAAGCCCTGCGGCTGGCCCCACAATGGCGGCTTGCAATTGCCTCGTGAGGGATGGGAATCCATGCTGAATGCCTTGTGGCTGGGCTTTTTTCTGGTGGCGGCCGTGGCTGCGCTGGCGCAATGGCTGGTCGGCGGCCAGGCCGGGATTTTCTCGGCCATGGTGCAGGCGCTGTTTGCCATGGCCAGGCTGTCGGTCGAGGTCATGGTGCTGCTGTTCGGCACGCTGACGCTGTGGCTGGGCTTTCTGCGCATCGCAGAGAAGGCCGGCGTGGTGGAGTGGCTGGCGCGCGTGCTGGGCCCGTTGTTCGCCAGGCTCATGCCCGAGGTGCCGCGCGGCCATCCGGCCCTGGGCCTGATCACGCTGAACTTCGCGGCCAACGGGCTGGGACTGGACAACGCGGCCACGCCCATGGGCCTGAAGGCCATGCGCTCGCTGCAGGAGCTCAATCCCCGGCCCGACACCGCCACCAATGCGCAGATCCTGTTCCTGGTGCTCAATGCGTCGTCGCTGACCCTGCTGCCCGTGACCATCTTCATGTACCGCATGCAGCAGGGTGCGCCCGATCCCACCCTGGTCTTTCTGCCGATCTTGCTGGCCACCTCGGCCTCGACCCTGGTCGGCCTGCTGGCCGTGGCCGCCGTGCAGCGGCTGCCGCTGTGGAGCCCCGTGGTGCTGGGCTACCTGCTGCCGCTGGGCCTGGCGCTGGCGGGCTTCATGGCCTTTCTGGCCACGCTGTCGGCGGCCGCGCTGGCGCAGCTGTCATCGCTGCTGGGCAACCTGACGCTGTTTGGCCTGATCGTGCTGTTCGTCACCCTGGGCGCCTGGCGCAAGGTCGCGGTCTACGACAGCTTCATCGAAGGCGCCAAGGAAGGCTTTGACGTGGCCAAGGGCCTGCTGCCCTACCTGGTGGCCATGCTCTGCGCCGTGGGCGTGTTCCGCGCATCGGGCGCGCTGGAGTATGCGTTGTCGGGCATACGCTGGGTGGTCGATGCCCTGGGCATGGACGGCCGCTTCGTGGACGCCCTGCCCACGGCCCTGGTCAAACCCTTCTCGGGCAGCGCGGCGCGCGCCATGCTGATCGAGACCATGCAGACCCAGGGCGTGGACAGCTTCGCCGCCCTGGTGGCCGCCACCATCCAGGGCAGCACCGAAACCACCTTCTACGTCCTGGCCGTCTACTTCGGCGCCGTGGGCATACAGCGCGCCCGCCACGCCGTGCCCTGCGCCCTCATCGCCGAACTGGCCGGCGTGGTGGCGGCCATCGTGGTCTGCTACAAGTTCTTTGGCTGAAGGCACAAATGGGCGCTGCGCCTGAAGCCGACGCGGCCAAAGGCGAGGAACACCGAGCAAGGGCCTACGTCACCCGCCCCGCCTCGCCCCGCCGCGAGGGTGTCGCACCTCTCGGGAGAAGCCGCGCAGCGGCTCAGAGGGGACTAAAGTTCCGGCATGATGGCTTCCGCATAGTCATACAGCGCCCCCAGGATTTCCTCGCCGCGCTCGTCGGCAGTTTCCGATAGCTGATCGACCATGGCAAACATCTGCTCGGCCGTGCGTGCGCCGCCCTTGCCTTCGATCAGGCAGGCCGCGCAGTGCTGCAGCCAGCGCTGGCGCTCGGCAGGGTTCAGGCTGGCGGGGAAGTTGCGGGCGCGGTAGCGGAACAGCAGTTCGGTCAGGCGGGCATCGTCGAAGCCCGTGCGGTCCAGCGCCAGCTCCTGCGCGGACAGGCTGCGCAGGTGGTTCAGGCGTCGCCGGTCTTCATTGCCCACAAAGCCGCCGTACAGGTCCTGGTCGGCATCCAGCCCTTCCTGCGCAGGGCGCTGGTGAACGGCACGCCACAGCGCGCTCATGTCGGGCAGGTCACGTGCAATGGCCGCATGGCCCATGCACTGCTCCACATCGATGCCCCATTGCGCGGCCATGGCCGGGCTCAGCGTCTTGAGGCTGCCGACCACCATGGGCGACTTGTTGACGTGGATGCTCTTGATGGGCAGGCGCTGCACGCCCTCGGGCAGGTCGGCCGCGCGCGAGAACAGGCGCAGGCGCAGCGTGTCCACGTCGATGGAGGCCAGCTCGGACGGGTCCTGCGCCAGATCCCAGCAGATGATCTCGTTCTTGTTGGTGGGGTGCGTGGCCAGCGGCCACATGACGGCGATGCAGCCGCGCTCGGGCCGGATCATGCCGCTGACGTGCAGGAAGGGCCTGGCATGCGCCGGCTCGGCCGGCAGGCCCATTTCCTGCAGCACGCGGTCCTTCTTGTGCAGCGAGAAGGCGAAGTCGAACAATCTGGGCTGGACCTTGCGGATCAGCCGCGCCAGCCCGATGGTGGCGCGCACGTCGGACAGCGCGTCGTGCGCCTTCTCGTGCAGCAGGCCGTTGGCGCGGGCCAGGTCCTCGAGCTTGAAGCTTGGAGATCCATCCTCCTTTTTCGGCCAGACAATGCCTTCGGGGCGCAGCGCATAGACCATGCGCACCACGTCGAGCAGGTCCCAGCGCCCGCAGCCGTTTTGCCATTCGCGCGCATAGGGGTCGATGAGGTTGCGCCAGAACATGAAGCGCGTGATCTCGTCGTCAAAACGGATGGTGTTGTAGCCCACGCCCACGGTGCCTGCCTGGGCCAGTTCTGCCTCGATGCGGGCGGCGAACTGGGCCTCGGGCATGCCCTGCTCCAGGCATTGCTGGGGGGTGATGCCGGTGATCAGGCAGGACTGCGGATCGGGCAGGTAGTCGCCTGCCGGCTGGCAGTACCACATGACGGGCTCGCCGATTTCATTGAGTTCCGCATCGGTGCGGATGCCCGCGAATTGCGCGGGCCGGTCATAGCGCGGCTGGGCGCCGAAGGTCTCGTAGTCGTGCCAGAAGAAGGTATGGGCCATCGAGCGAGTATGCCTGCGAAAAACGGGCCACCGGCCCTCACAACAGGGGCGAACACAGCCGCGCGCCCGAGTCGAACAGGCGCAGCGCAAAGCCCAGGTCGCGCTTGAAGTGCACGCGCTGGGCCTGCTCCAGATCGGCCTCGAACTGCTTGGCCAGATCGCCGTTGAGCGCAGGCCCGTAGGCGATGGCGCAGACCTCGTAGTTCAGGAAGAAGCTGCGGTAGTCGAAGTTGGCCGTGCCGATGATGGCGATGTTGTCGTCCACCACCAGGGTCTTGGAGTGCAGCATGCGTGCCTTGTACTCGTAGACGCGCACGCCGCAGCGGATCAGCTCGTCGTAGTAGGAGCGCGCGGCCGCCGTGACCAGGGCCGAGTCAGAACGGCGCGGCACCAGCAGTTGCACATCGACACCGCGCAGCGAGGCATTGGTGAGCGCTGCCAGCGCGGCCTCGGTGGGCACGAAATACGGCGTGGTCAGCCAGACACGTTCCTCGGCCGCGTTGATGGCCGCCAGATGGGCGCGGTAGATGGCCTGCAGGCCGTTGTCGGGGCCCGAGGTGATGATCTGCACGGGCAGCGGGCCCTCGGGCGCATCCGGCAGCAGCAGGTCGATGTCGGCGGGCTCGTTCTTGGGGTCCTTTTCCAGCGCATAGGCCCAGTCTTCGAGGAACACGGTCTGCAGCCAGTTGACGATGGCACCCTCCAGGCGCAGGTGCACGTCGTGGTAGGCATCGGGCATGACACGCGCGTTCTCTTCGTCGGTCACGTTGACGCCGCCCGTGAAGCCCACCTTGCCGTCGCACACCAGGATCTTGCGGTGGGTACGGAAGTTGATGACCGGACGCAGCCGCCGGCCGATCTTGGTGCCATGGAACAGCGCGACCTCGGCGCCCGCATCCTCCAGCGGCTGCAGAAATCGCCGTCCCAGCTTCTTGGAACCCAGGGCATCCACCAGCAGGCGCACCTGTATGCCTGCGCGGGCCCGCTGTATCAGCAGGTCGCGCAGGGCCGTGCCGGTCTGGTCGGGCTCGAAGATGTAGTACTCCAGGTGGATGTGATGACGCGCCGCATTCACCGCCTCGATGATGGCGTCGAAGGTGGCAGCGCCGCCCACCAGCAGCCGCAGGTCGGCGGCCGTGCTGACCGGAAAGTCGCTGGTGGCCGCCACCAGCCGCGCGACCTGGTGCAGGCGCTCCGAGCTGCCCGGCATGCGCTCGCGCAGGCGCTGCACGCCTGTTCGCACACGCGATGTCTTTCGCGCACGCAGCCGCTTGATGCGCTGGCGCTTGAGCCGCTGCGGGCCGAAGAAATAGTAAATGGCCAGCCCGCCCACGGGAATCGCCGCCATGGACAGAAGCCAGCTCAGCGTGGCCACGGGCGCGCTGCGCTGCAGAAGGATCCACACCGCGACGATCACCACATAGACCGACCAGGTCACCGACAGCAGCAGCAGCGCATTCTCATGGGTCAGGTACTGACGAAGCCACTCCACAAAGACTCCTTCGGGCGGATCAAAGAAAAAGCCGGCAGCCCGGTGGGCTGTCGGCTTGTGCGGCGGGCATCAGAAGATGCACATCAATCGGCAGTGGCCTCTTTGGGCTCGGCCGGCTCGGAAGCCGGGTCCTGCTTGGGCTGGGGCGTGATGTCGAGCTTGACTTCGCCCTTGTCGGCATCGTCGGCGTCGGCCACCCAGTCCACTTCCAGGCGGCCACCATCGACCAGTTGCCCGAACAGCAGCTCGTCGGCCAGCGAACGCCGGATGGTGTCCTGGATCAGGCGCTGCATGGGGCGGGCGCCCATGAGCGGATCGAAGCCCTTCTTGGCCAGGTGCTTGCGCAGCGCATCGGTGAAGGTGACCTCCACGCGCTTTTCGGCCAGTTGCTGCTCCAGTTGCAGCAGGAACTTGTCGACCACGCGCAGGATGACCTGCTCGTCCAGCGGCTTGAAGCTGACGATGGCGTCCAGACGGTTGCGGAACTCCGGCGTGAACAGGCGCTTGATGTCGCCCATTTCGTCGCCGGCCTGGCGCGGGTTGGTGAAGCCGATCGAGGCCTTGTTGATGGTCTCGGCGCCCGCGTTCGTGGTCATGATGAGGATCACGTTGCGGAAGTCGGCCTTGCGCCCGTTGTTGTCCGTCAGCGTGCCGTGGTCCATGACCTGCAGCAGCACGTTGAAGATGTCCGGATGCGCCTTCTCGATTTCGTCGAGCAGCAGCACCGAATGCGGCTTCTTGGTCACGGCCTCGGTCAGCAGACCGCCCTGGTCAAAGCCCACATAGCCCGGAGGCGCGCCGATCAGGCGGCTGACGGCATGGCGCTCCATGTACTCCGACATGTCGAAGCGGATCAGGTCCACGCCCAGGATGTAGGCCAGCTGCTTGGCCGCTTCCGTCTTGCCCACGCCCGTGGGGCCCGAGAACAGGAAGGAGCCGATCGGCTTGTCCGGCTTGCCCAGGCCCGAGCGCGCCATCTTGACCGAGGAGGCCAGCGCCTCCAGCGCCTTGTCCTGGCCGAAGACCACGCTCTTGAGGTCGCGCTCCAGCGTCTGCAGCTTGCTGCGGTCGTCGTTGGACACGTTGGCAGGCGGAATGCGCGCGATCTTGGCCACGATGGCCTCGATCTCGGCCTTGTCGATGGTCTGCTTGCGCTGCTCCACCGGGATGATGCGCTGCGCGGCACCGGCCTCATCGATCACGTCGATGGCCTTGTCGGGCAGGTGGCGGTCATTGATGTACTTGGCCGACAGCTCGGCCGCAGCCTGCAGGGCGGCAGCGGCGTATTGCACGCTGTGGTGCTCCTCGAAGCGCGACTTCAGGCCCTTGAGGATGTCCACGGTCTCGGCCACGGTCGGCTCGACCACGTCGACCTTCTGGAAACGCCGCGACAGCGCCGCATCCTTTTCGAAGATACCGCGGTACTCGGTGAAGGTGGTCGCGCCGATGCACTTGAGCTGGCCGCTGGACAGCGCCGGCTTGAGCAGATTGGACGCGTCCAGCGTGCCGCCCGAAGCGGCGCCCGCGCCGATCAGCGTGTGGATTTCGTCGATGAACAGGATGGCGTTGGGCCGGTCCTTGAGCGACTTGAGCACGCCCTTGAGGCGCTGCTCGAAATCACCACGGTACTTGGTGCCCGCCAGCAGCGCGCCCATGTCCAGCGAATAGACCACGGCTTCGGTCAGCACCTCGGGCACCTTGCCCTCGGTGATGCGCCAGGCCAGGCCTTCTGCGATCGCCGTCTTGCCCACGCCGGCCTCGCCGACCAGCAGCGGGTTGTTCTTGCGGCGGCGGCACAGGATCTGGATGGTGCGCTCGACCTCGTAGTCGCGCCCGATCAGCGGATCGATCTTGCCGTCCTTGGCCGCTTGGTTGAGGTTCAGCGTGAACTGCTCCAGGGGCGAAGCCTTTTCGTTGCGCTCGCCACCCGCGCCCTCTTCGGACTCGGCAGGGTTTTCGGCCTTGGCGGGCTCGGGCGGTTCGCCCTTCTTGATGCCGTGGGCAATGAAATTGACCACGTCCAGGCGCGTCACGCCCTGCTGGTGCAGGTAGTAGACGGCGTGCGAATCCTTCTCGCCGAAGATGGCCACGAGCACGTTGGCGCCCGTGACTTCCTTCTTGCCGTTGCCGGTGGATTGCACATGCATGATGGCGCGCTGAATCACACGCTGGAAACCCAGCGTGGGCTGTGTGTCCACCTCATCGGAGCCTGCCACCTGGGGCGTGTTGTCCTTGATGAAGTTGGACAGGGCCGAGCGCAGGTCATCGATGTTGGCTGAGCAGGCGCGCAGCACTTCCGCTGCACTGGGGTTGTCCAGCAGGGCCAGCAGCAGGTGTTCCACGGTGATGAACTCGTGGCGCTGCTGGCGCGCTTCGACAAAGGCCATGTGCAAGCTGACTTCCAGTTCCTGGGCGATCATTGATGACTCCTTTTCGCTTGCTGGGGATTATTGACTGCAACCATAAATCAGGGCGGCCCGGGTTTATTCAACAGGCTCGAACATCGCCTGCAACGGATGGCCTGCCTTCTGGGCCGCCTGCAGCACCTGTTCGACCTTGGTGGCCGCCACGTCGCGCGAGTACACGCCGCAGACGCCGCGGCCATCCAGATGGATCTTGAGCATGATCTGGGTGGCCGTTTCGCGGTCCTTACCGAAGAGTTCCTGCAGGACGATGATGACGAATTCCATGGGCGTGAAGTCATCGTTGAGCATCACGACCTGGTACATCTGCGGCGGCTGGACGCGCTGGCGTCGCCGCTCCAGCACCACGGCACCGTCATCGTCGGACACGGGCCGCACTGTAGGGATGGCAGGAGGGATCGAAGGGGGTTGGGTTGCCATGAAAATCATTCTAGCCATCGGAGCCACTGTTTTCCGGAAGGGATATGCGAGGCATGCCTGAAGAATTCAAGCGCGGCGCCCGCCCGGGCCGGCAAGCACGCACCAAAGCAGTGCCTGCTCGCCGCCATCGGGCGCTGTGCCACCTTGCGGGTTATTCGTAGACCACCTTGACCTGGGCACTGCCGGCCTGGGCGTACCAGGCCGCCAGGGCCGCATCGCTGGGATAGAAGCGGCTGGCATCGCCCAGCGCCAGCTCGCAGCTGGCCGAGCCGCGCTCGTCCTCGCAGACCAGGCCCAGGCGCACTTTCATGCCGCGCTGCAGCTCGCCGTGCTCGCCCTGCTCCACCACGGCGGGGAACTGGCGCAGCAGGCCAAGCACGTCAGGCATCTTCTCGCCCACGCTGACCTGCAGGTAGCGCGCAAAGCGGCAGCGCGCGTCTGCCAGATTCCACAGCTGCTGGGCCTTCATGCGCAGGCCGCCGCTGAAATGGTCCAGCTGCAGGCGCCCGGTGATGACGACGAATTCATCGTCCTTGAGCAGTTCGCGGTAGGTGTTGAGCGTGTTCTCGTCCACCGAGGCCTCGATCACGCCCGAGCCGTCATCGATCTTGAACAGGCCCAGCCGCCCGCGCTGGCCGTTGATGGCGCGGAAGTCGCTGATGATGCCGGCCAGCGTCTGGGGCTCGCGGCTGTCGCGCAGCTCGGCCAGGGGCGTGCGCACGAAGCGGCGCACCTCTTTCTCGACCTCGTCGAACAGGTGGCCCGAGAGGTAGAAGCCCACCGCCGTCTTTTCCTGGGTCAGCCGCTCCTTCACGCCCCAGGGCAGTGCCTCGACCAGCGGCGGTTCCTGGGTGCTGGAGCCCACGGCGTCATCGCCCATCATGTCGAACAGGCCGCCCTGGTTGGCGTTGGCCAGCGTCTTGTTGCCGAACTCGAAGGCATGGTCGATGGAGGCCACCAGCGACGCCCGGTTGAGCTCGATGGCGTCGAAGGCGCCGCCCTTGATCAGGGCTTCCAGCGTGCGCTTGTTCAGGCGCGTGCGGTCCACGCGCACGCAGAAGTCGGCCAGGCTCTTGAAAGGTCCCTTGTCGGCGCCGCGCGGCCCCACGCCGCGGCCTTCACGCGCCGCAACGATGGCCTCGATCGCCTGCTGGCCCGTGCCCTTGATGGCGCCCAGGCCGTAGCGGATGACCTTGTCGGTGACGGGCTCGAAACGGTACATGCCGCGGTTGACATCCGGCGGCTCGAAGCTGATGCCCATCTTGAGCGCGTCTTCGTACAACACCTTGAGCTTGTCGGTGTTGTCCATTTCCACGGTCATGTTCCCGCAGTAGAACTCGGCGGTGTAGTGCACCTTGAGCCAGGCCGTGTGGTAGGCCAGCAGCGAGTAGGCGGCGGCGTGCGACTTGTTGAAGCCGTACCCCGCGAACTTCTCCATCAGGTCGAAGACCTCGTCGGCCTTTTCCTCGCTGATGCCCTGCTTGGCCGCGCCCTCGCGGAAGATCCCGCGGTGCATGACCATTTCCTCGACCTTCTTCTTGCCCATGGCCCGGCGCAAGAGGTCGGCGCCGCCCAGCGAGTAGCCGCCCAGCACCTGGGCGGTCTGCATCACCTGCTCCTGGTAGACCATGATGCCGTAGGTCTCGGCCAGCACCTGCTCGACCAGCGGGTGCGGGTACTCCACCACTTCCTTGCCGTGCTTGCGCGCGACGAAGCTGGGGATCAGGTCCATGGGGCCCGGACGGTACAGCGCGTTCAGTGCGATCAGGTCTTCCAGGCGGCTGGGCTTGGCGTCGCGCAGCATGCCCTGCATGCCGCGCGATTCAAACTGGAACACGGCTTCGGTCTTACCCTCGGAGAACAGGTGGTAGGTGCGCGCATCGTCCAGCGGGATGTTCTCGAAGGCGAAGTTCTCCTGGCCCTTGTGGCGCTTGATGATGAACTCGCGCGCGATCTCCAGGATGGTCAGCGTGGCCAGGCCCAGAAAGTCGAACTTCACCAGGCCCACGGCCTCCACATCGTCCTTGTCGTACATGGCCACGGCCGAGTCGCTGCCCGGCTGCTGGTACAGCGGGCAGAAGTCGGCGAGCTTGCCCGGAGCGATCACCACGCCGCCCGCGTGCATGCCGATGTTGCGAGTCATGCCTTCGAGCTTCTGGGCCATTTCGATCAGGGTCTTGACGTCTTCTTCTTTTTCGATGCGCTCGGCCAGCATGGGCTCGGCCTCGATGGCGTAGGTGTACTTGTCGCCCTCCTTCTTCGGATTGGGCGGGTATTTGAGCGTGACGTGCAGGCCCGGCTTGTTGGGAATGAGCTTGGAGATGCCGTCGCAGAAGGTGTAGCTCATGTCCAGCACGCGGCCCACGTCGCGGATGGCCGCGCGCGCGGCCATGGTGCCGAAGGTGGCGATCTGGCTGACGGCGTCGCGGCCGTAGAGCTGCTTCACATAGTCGATGACGCGGTCGCGGTTGGCCTGGCAGAAGTCCACGTCGAAGTCGGGCATGGACACGCGCTCGGGGTTCAGGAAGCGCTCGAACAGCAGGTTGTACTCCAGCGGGTCCAGGTCCGTGATCTTGAGCACGTAGGCCACCAGCGAGCCCGCTCCCGATCCGCGGCCCGGGCCCACGGGGCAGCCGTTGAGCTTGGCCCACTTGATGAAGTCGCCCACGATGAGGAAGTAGCCCGGAAAGCCCATCTTGAGGATGGTGCCGATCTCGAATTCCAGCCGTTCCACGTAGCGCGGGCGCTGCGCCTCGCGCTTGGCGGGATCGGGATACAGATGGGTCAGGCGGTCTTCCAGGCCGTTGAAGGATTCGCTGCGGAAGAACTCGTCCATGGTCATGCCGTCAGGCACGGGGAAATTGGGCAGCTGCGGCTTGCCCAGCACCAGGGTCAGGCTGCAGCGGCGCGCGATTTCCACGGTGTTGGCAATCGCGCTGGGAATGTCGGCGAACAGCGCCTGCATCTGCGCTGCGGTCTTGAAATGCTGGTCGCGCGTGAAGCGGCGCACGCGCTTGGGGTTGGCCAGGATCTCACCCTCGGCGATGCACACGCGCGCTTCGTGGGACTCGTAGTCGTCGGGGCCGAAGAACTGGATGGGGTGCGTGGCCACCACGGGCAGGTTCAGCCGCTCGGCCAGTTGCACGGCAGCCAGCACGTGCGCCTCATCGTCCTGGCGGCCCGCGCGCTGCAGTTCGATGAAGAAGCGGTGCGGGAACATGCCTGCCAGGCGCTGGGCCACGGCGGCTGCGCCGGCCTCGTCGCCGCGCATCAGCGCCTGGCCCACGGGGCCGGCCTGGGCACCGGCCAGCACGATCAGCCCCTCGCCCAGCTCCTGCAGCCAGGCCCAGGTGTGCACGGCCTGGCCCTTGACCACGTTGCGGGTCCAGCCACGGGCCAGCAGTTCGGACAGGTTGTGGTAGCCCAGCGGGCTTTGCACCAGCACGATGATGCGCGAGACGGCGGCGCCGTTCTCGCCTTCGATCTGGATTTCCGCGCCCAGCACGGGCTTGACGCCCTTGGCCCGCCCTTCGCGGTAGAACTTGACGCCGCCAAACAGGTTGTTGAAGTCTGTGACGGCCAGTGCGACCTGCCCATCCTCGGCGGCGGCCTTGACGATGGCATTGATGCGGTTGGTTCCGTCCACGACGGAGAATTCGGTGTGCAGGCGCAAATGGACAAACATATGGGCGCCATTGTAGAAAGCTCCGCAAGGCCGGGACCCGTTCACGGCCATGCCTTTGCCGCCGCCCCCGCCTGCGGGGCGGGCATCGCAGGCCGTTACAATGCTTCGGCCCGGTTGCGGGAAAATCAGGCTTTGTGCGGCCCCTCAGCGCGGCCCGCGTCCCTGCCCGCCAACCCTCTCACTGCCCTTCGATTGCCCGAGAAACGTCCACCATGCAGCGTATTCCCCTGTCCATCGTTCCCGCCATGCTGGTCGCAGGCGTTCTGACAGCCTGCTCCAGTACGCAGCAAGACCCTACTGCCAAGTGGACCCCGGACCGCATCTATACCGAGGCCCGCGACGAAGCCGCCTCCGGCGCGTTCGACAAGGCCGTTCCGCTGTTCGAGAAGCTCGAAGGCCGTGCCGCCGGCACGCCCCTGGCCCAGCAGGCCCAGCTCGACAAGGCTTATGCCCAGTACAAGAGCGGCGACAAGATCCAGGCCACCGCCACGCTGGACCGCTTCCTGAAGCTGCATCCGGCCAGCCCCGCCACCGACTACGCCCTCTACCTGAAGGGCCTGGTCAACTTCAATGACAACCTGGGCATGTTCTCCTGGCTGTCGCGCCAGGATCTGTCCGAGCGTGACCAGAAGGCCGCCAAGGACTCGTTCGAGTCCTTCCGCGAGCTGGTGACGCGCTTTCCCGAGTCGCGCTACGCCGAGGATTCGCGGCTGCGCATGCAGTACATCGTCAACTCTCTGGCGCAGTACGAAGTGCATGTGGCCCGCTACTACTACGGACGCGGCGCCTACGTGGCCGCCATCGCGCGCGCGCAGACGGCCGTCAAGGACTACCAGGGCGTGCCCGCCGTGCGCGAGGCCATGCAGATCCTGGTGAATTCATACGACGCCCTGGGCATGACGCAGTTGCGCGACGACGCGCAACGCGTGCTGACCGCCTCCTACGGCCAGGAGTCCGACCAGGACCTCACGGCAAAGCAGAAGTCGTGGTGGAAGCTGTGGTGATCTGCGGCGCAGGCTGCGCCAGCGCCTGCAGGGCCTGAACAAAGGCCGCCTCGTCCACCAGGGCCCGCATTGGCGGCAGCGCGGCACGCAGCCGCCGCCCGTAACCCATGGTGGCCAACCGGGAATCACAGACCACGAGCACGCCGCGATCCGTCTCACGCCGGATCAGGCGGCCAGCGCCCTGCTTGAGCGCCATGGCGGCCTCGGGCAGCATGTAGTCGGCAAAGGCCTGACGCCCCACGGACTCCAGACTGCGCGAACGCGCCTCGACCAGCGGATCGTCGGGCGGCGGAAACGGCAGCTTGTCGATGACCACCAGCTGCAGCGCATCGCCCGGCAGGTCCACCCCCTCCCAGAAAGTGGCCGAGGCCACGAGAATGCAACCCCGACCCGGGCTTGCCCCCGTGCCTTCCCGGCCTTCTCCGGCCGCGATAAAGCGCTCGATCAAGGCCAGCTTGGGCGCCTGCCCCTGGACCAACACATCGAGTTCACCAAACAGCCCCAGCGACTGCTGCAGCGCATCGCCTATGGCGTGCAGCGCCCGCAGCGTGGTCGTCAGCACCAGCGTGCGCCCGCCCAGGCGCTGGGCGGCATCCAGCGCCAGGCGCGCCACCTCGGTGCTGTGCGTGGCACTGCCGGCCTGGGCAAAGGGCCGGGGCACGTAAAGCGCTGCCTGCCGCGCATAGTCAAAGGGACTGTCCACGCGCAGCACCTGGGCCTCGCGCAGGCCGCAGGGCTCGGTGAACCAGCTCAGGCGCTCGTCGTCACCCAGCGTGGCCGAGGTGAAGATCCACGCGGTGCCCGATGGCTGCCGAGGCAGGCCTGCAGCTTCGTGAACGGGCGCGGGCGCGCCTTCTTCCTGTTCTTGTGGCTCGGGCTCGGGCTGTGCATCCTCTCGCTCCTGGTCCTCCGATCCCTCCTGCCCCTGCGTCAACCCCAGCAGCCGCGTGCGCATGATGTGCGCAATGGTCAGCGGAGACTCCAGCATGCGCATCTGCTGGCTGCCCAGCTCCAGCCAGCGCACCGTGTCCTGCACGGCGGCTGCGGCAAAGGTGGCCAGGCGCCGCAGCAGCTCGTTGCCGCGCTCGAACAGCCTGCGCAGTTCGGGGTCGCTGACCTGCAGTTGCACCAGCGGTTCCAGCAGTGCCCGCAGGCTGCGCCCCAGTGTGACCAGGGCGGTGCGCCAGCGCTGCGCGTCCAACCCCTGCGGCGTCACGCCCTGCCAGGGCAGGCGCCCGCCCGCCGGGGGCTTGCCTGCCGCCAGTCGCAGCTCGCGCAAGGCCTGCTCCACACGTGCCGAAAGCTGCATCCAGTCGGCCATGCCGCGCGCCAGTTCCTGGCCGGCGCGCAGCACATCGCGGGCATAGCCCGTCAGTTGCTGGCCCGACAGGCTCTGGCCCGCGAACTGCACGCCGGTGTCGTTGAGCTGGTGGGCCTCGTCCACCACGACCACGCCCACGCTGGGCAGCAACTGGGCCACGCCCGACTCGCGCACATCCAGGTCGGCAAACATCAGGTGGTGGTTGATGACCACCACGTCGGCCTCCAGCGCAGCGCGGCGGGCCACGTTGACATGGCAGTCCTGCCAATGCGGGCAGTCGGAACCCAGGCAGTTGTCGCGTGTGGAAGTGACCAGGGGCAGCGCGGGCGATCGCTCGTCCAGCGCGGGCAACTCGCCCAGGTCGCCCGTACGCGTGGTGCGTGCCCATCGCTCGACCAGGGCCACGCTGCGCAGGACCTGCGGGTCCTGCGGCGCCGTGCGGCCCTGGCGCACACGCTCCAGCCGCTCCATGCACAGGTAGGCGCTGCGGCCCTTGAGGCGCGCCATGCGCAGCGGCATGCCCAACGCGGCAACGAGGCGCGGCAGATCGCGGGCATACAGCTGATCCTGCAGCGCGCGCGTGGCCGTGGACACCAGCACGCGCTGGCCGCTGAGCAGGGCCGGCACCAGGTAGGCATAGGTCTTGCCCACGCCCGTGCCGGCCTCGACCACCAGGGTCTGGCGCTGCTCGATGGCCTGGGCCACGGCCAGGGCCATGCGGGTCTGCCCCTCACGCGGCAGGAACAGCGCCTCGGCGCGCGACAACAGGCCTTGCGGGGCGAAGGCCGCCTGCACGGCGGCGGTCAGGGAATGCAAAGGGCGGGTCCGTTTGTTGAAAAAGAGAGCGCCGCCGGGGTGCGACGGGCCAGCGCCGGGGACGGTGCTCCGATAATATGCGCCATGACATTGGTGTGCCCATCCACCGCCCCAAGAGCCCACCAAACCAGAGACCATGCAGCCAGCGTACCGACTCCAAGCCGCCACAGGCATCCATCGCGGTGACAGGCAATACCAGCAAGACCAGGTGATGCTCATGGCCCACCCCTATGTACACGGCTGCCTGCTGGGCGTGCTGGCCGACGGCATGGGCGGGCGCAGTGGCGGACGCAAGGCCTCCGACCAGGTCATGCTCACGGCGCGCCAGCTGTTCGAGCGCTTCGAGCCGGGCAAGGAGGACTGCACGGCGCTGCTGGAGAGCATCGTCCACGAGTCGCACATGGTGATCCGGCTGACGGCCATCTCGGCCGAGCAGGAGCCGCACAGCACCATTGCCGCCTTCGTGCTGCTGCCCCAGGGCCGCTGCCACTGGGTGCATTCGGGCGATTCGCGCATCTACCACTACCAGGGCGCGACCATGGTCCACCGCACCAAGGACCACTCCTACGTCCAGTCCCTGGTGGACAGGGGAGAACTCACTGAATTCGAGGCCCATGTGCACCCCAAGTCCAACATCCTGCTGGGCTGCCTGGGCACCGAGGCCGAGCCGCCCATGAGCCACCACGTGATCGAGCACGTGCACCCGGGCACCACGCTCATGGCCTGCAGCGACGGCGTCTGGCACTACTACACGGCGGAGGAACTGGGCACCGTGCTCAACGCGCTCACGCCGCGCGAGGCCACGGAATTCCTGATCGACAAGGCACGCGTGCGCGCCCAGGGCGGGGGTGACAACCTGTCGCTGGTGGTGCTCAAGCTCGAGGCACTGGAGCAGCCGGTGACGGCGTGACCACCGAACTCAGGGCGCCGCAGGCGCGGGAGGCGCAGGCAGTGGCGCTGCCTGCGGGCCGCGTTCACGGGCGGCATCGGCGGCGCGGGCCTTGCGCTCGGCAGCCTCTTTTTGCTTGGCCTCGAACTGGGCGCGGGCGGCAGTTCGCCGCTCCTGCTCCTGCGCAGACTGGCGCTGCTCGATCTGCGCCTGGCGATCACGCTGGTGGCTGGCCTGCTGGGCTGCGCGCTGCTGTGCGTCCTGGGCACGCTGGGCCCTGAGGGCCTGGGTGTCGCGCTGGGCGGCCGGTGGCCGCTCCTTGGCTTGCATGGACGAGGCGGCCTTCTGCGCCTTCTTGGCCTCGATATCCTCAAGGCGCTGGGCGGCGCGCTCCTTGCGCTCCTCGTCGTTGATCTGCAGCTCGCGTTCGCGCAGCGGCTTGTCCTGCTCGCGGGCCTCCTCGCGCGCCTGCCTGAGGCAGTCTTCCACGGCAAAGCGCTGGTAGCACTCGGACTCCAGGGCCGTGCGCCGCCTGTCGATGACGGCACGCTGGGCCGCGATCTCAGCGCGTGCAGCCTTGCGCTCGGCCTGGACCTGCTTTGCAGCCTGGGCGCGTTCCTGCCGCGCATCGGCATCGGCGCCAGCATCCGCAGCCATGGCCGGGCCGGCCAGCACAAGGCAGGCCAGCGCAGCGCCCAGGGCAGTGGGCAGTTTCTTCACAAGGGCAAAAGCAGAGGTAGGCAGTTTCAACATGTACAGGTCCGGCAAACGACGCCAGCGGCCGGGACCGGCCTCAGGTCAGGCTGGTGTCCACCACACGGCGCTCCAGCGCCAGGAATTCCTTGGACTGCATCTCGTTCAGGCGCGATACGGTACGGGGGAACTCATGGGCCAGCGGGCCCTCAGTGTAAAGCTGCTCGGGCGGCACGGCGGCCGAGATGACCAGCTTGACCCTGCGGTCGTACAGCACGTCCACCAGCCAGGTGAATCGCCGCGCGGGCGATGCCATGTTGACCGGCATATAGGGCACGTCGGACAGCAGCACGGTGTGGAACTGGCTCGCGATCTCCAGGTAGTCGTTCTGCGAGCGCGGGCCGCCGCACAGCTCGCGGAAGTCGAACCAGACCACGCCACCGGCGCGGCGGCGCGCACGGATCTCGCGCGCCTCGATGTGCAGCACGGGGTCTTCGTCCTTGACTTCGGCCAGCTTGTCGAAGGTTTCGGTCATGGCCGCATCGGCCTCGGCACCCAGGGGCGTGTGATAGAGCCGGGCGTTTTCCAGCGTGCGGCGGCGGTAGTCCGTGCCGTTGTCCACGTTGACGACTTCCATGCGCTCGTTGAGCAGGTCGATGGCCGGCAGGATGCGGTCGCGGTGCAGGCCGCCCGGATACAGCTCGTCGGGCTTGAAGTTGGAGGTGGTGACAAAGCCCACGCCGTTGGCGAACAGCGAGACCAGCAGCCGGTGCAGGATCATCGCGTCCGTGATGTCGGCCACGTGGAATTCGTCGAAGCAGATCAGCTTGTACTTCTTGGAGATGCGGGCACCCAGCACGTCCAGCGGGTTCTGCGTGCCCTGCAGCACGGCGAGCTCGCGGTGGACCTCGCGCATGAATTCGTGGAAATGCAGGCGCACCTTGCGCCTGAGCGGCACGGCGTTGAAGAAGCAGTCCATGAGAAAGCTCTTGCCGCGCCCCACCCCGCCGTACATGTAGACGCCGCGGGGAATCTCGGGATGGTTGATGAGCTTCTTGAAGGCGTTGGAGCGGCGCTGGCGGTAGACCGCCCAGTCGTCGGCACAGCGCTGCAGCGCCTCGACGGCGCGCAACTGCGCAGGATCACTGTGAAAGCCCTTGGCTACCAGTTCGGCCTCGTAGGCCTCTCGCACTGAAACGCTCATGCAGCATCAACCATTCGCTATGTATTCAGAAGCTGAAAACGCTTGCAGAGCAAGCGCTTTCAGGTCTTTGGCTTGGGCTAGATGGCTAGCCTGGCACTCAGAAATTCAGAGTGCGCTTGTCAACGGCCAGTGCCGCTTCCTTGGTGGCCTCGGACAGCGAGGGGTGGGCATGGCAGATGCGGGCGATGTCTTCGCTCGATGCCTTGAACTCCATGGCGACCACGGCTTCGGAGATCAGCTCCGAGACCATGGGGCCGACCATGTGCACGCCCAGGATTTCGTCGGTCTCGGCATCGGCCAGGAACTTGACCATGCCCGTGGTATCACCCAGGGCGCGCGCGCGGCCGTTGGCCAGGAAGGGGAAGGTGCCAGCCTTGTACTTGACGCCCTGCTCCTTCAGTTGCTGCTCGGTGCGGCCCACCCAGGCGATTTCGGGGCTGGTGTAGATCACCCAGGGAATGGTGCCGAAGTTCACATGGCCATGCTGGCCGGCAATGCGCTCGGCCACGGCCACGGCCTCTTCCTCGGCCTTGTGCGCCAGCATCGGGCCGCGCACCACGTCGCCCACGGCCCAGACGCCGGGCAGGCTGGTCTTGCAGTCGTCATCGACCACGACGCAGCCGCGCTCGTCCAGAGCCAGGCCCACGGCCTCGGCATTGAGGCCGGCCGTGTTGGCGGTGCGGCCGATGGAGATGATCAGCTTGTCGGCCTCCAGCGCCTGGGCTTCACCCTTGGCGTTGGTGTAGGCGATGGACACGCCCTTCTTGCCGCTCTTGATTTCGCCGATCTTCACGCCCAGCTCGATCTTCAGGCCCTGCTTGTCGAACGCCTTCTTGGCTTCCTTGGCGATCTGCTCGTCCACGGCGGACAGGAACTTGTCCATGCCTTCGAGCACGACCACTTCCGTGCCCAGGCGGCGCCAGACCGAGCCCATTTCCAGGCCGATCACGCCAGCGCCGATCAGGGCCAGCTTCTTGGGGGCCTTGCCCAGGCGCAGGGCGCCGTCGTTGGACAGGATGTTCTCTTCATCGAAGGGCACGCCGGGCAGCGCGCGGGCGCTGGAGCCCGTGGCGACCACGATCTGCTTGCCCGTCAGCACTTCCTCTTCCTTGCCGGCAACCTTGATCTCGTAGCCGCCCTCGACCGCCTTGACGAACGAGCCACGGCCGTGGAAGAAGGTGACCTTGTTCTTCTTGAACAGGTACAGGATGCCGTCGTTGTTCTGCTTCACGACCGCATCCTTGCGGGCGATCATCTTGGCCACGTCCATCTCGACCTTGCCGGTGGAGATGCCATGGTCGGCAAAGTGCAGATTGGCGTGCTCGAAGTGCTCGGACGACTGCAGCAGGGCCTTGGAGGGAATGCAGCCCACGTTGGTGCAGGTGCCGCCCGGAGCGGCGCCGCCAGCGGCGTTCTTCCACTCGTCGATACAGGCCACGTTGAAGCCCAGTTGTGCGGCACGGATGGCAGCGATGTAGCCACCAGGGCCCGCGCCGATGACGATGACGTCGAATTGCTTGCTCATTTCAGGAATCTCTTGTCTGTGATGCATGAAAAAACCCACCGCAGGGCGCGCGGCCAAGGGTGGGTTTTCGTCGTGTCGAACCCTGTGGAATTACAGGTCGAACAGCAGGCGCGAAGGATCTTCCAGCGCGTCCTTCATGGCCACCAGGCCCAGCACGGCTTCGCGGCCGTCGATGATGCGGTGGTCATAGGACATGGCCAGATAGTTCATCGGGCGCACCACGACCTGGCCGTTCTCGACCATGGCGCGGTCCTTGGTGGCGTGCACGCCCAGGATGGCCGACTGGGGCGGGTTGATGATGGGGGTGGACATCATCGAGCCGAAGGTGCCGCCGTTGGAGATGGAGAAGGTGCCGCCGGTCATGTCTTCAATGCCCAGCTTGCCGTCTGCCGCCTTCTTGCCGAATTCGGCAATCTTCTTTTCGATGTCGGCGAAGCTCATCTGGTCTGCATTGCGCAGGATGGGCACCACCAGGCCACGGGGCGAACCCACGGCGATACCGATGTCGAAGTAGCCGTGGTAGACGATGTCGTTGCCGTCCACGGAAGCATTGAGCACGGGGTACTTCTTCAGGGCGTGCACTGCCGCCTTGACGAAGAAGGACATGAAGCCCAGCTTGGTGCCGTGTTCCTTGGTGAAGGCGTCCTGGAACTTCTTGCGCAGATCCATCACCGGGGCCATGTTCACTTCGTTGAACGTGGTCAGGATGGCGTTGGTGGACTGCGACTGCAGCAGGCGCTCGGCCACGCGGGCACGCAGGCGGCTCATGGGCACGCGCTGCTCGGGACGGCCGCTGAGGTCTTCCTTGGCAGCGGGAGCCGACACCTGGGGCAGCGCCTTGGTGGGCACGCCGGTGGGGATGACGGCAGCCGTGGACTGCACGCCGCCCTTGACGGCGGCCAGGGCGTCGCCCTTGGTCACGCGGCCATCCTTGCCGGAGCCAGCCACGTTGGCGGCCGACAGGTTGTTCTCGGCCAGCAGCTTGGCAGCGGCGGGCATGGCGACATCGCCCTTGCTGCCGCCAGTGGCAGCAGCAGCGGCGGGAGCAGCAGCAGGCGCTGCGGCAGCGGGAGCGGCGGCTGCGGCAGGAGCGGCAGCGGCCACGCCGGCCACGCCTTCGGTGTCGATCTTGGCGATCAGCTGCTCGGCCACCACGGTGGCGCCGTCACCTTGCACGATCTCGGCCAGCACGCCAGCGGCGGGTGCGGGCACTTCGAGCACGACCTTGTCGGTTTCGATTTCGATGAGGATCTCATCGATTGCAACCGCTTCGCCGGCCTTCTTCTTCCAGGTCAGCATGGTGGCCTCAGCGATGGACTCGGACAGCTGGGGAACTTTGACTTCAACGATAGCCATTTGTGATTCTTTCCAAAAGTGTTCTGTACTGATACGTAGCGGGTGGGGGCTGCCTTACTTGTTCAGGACAAAACCCTTGAGCTTGGAGAACGCGCCTTCCACCAGAGCCTTTTGCTGCTCCTGGTGCAGGTGTGCGTAACCCACGGCGGGCGATGCCGAGGCAGCGCGGCCGGAGTAGCCCAGCTTCTGGCCATCGAGCATGTTCTCGTGGATGTAGTGCTGCACGAAGAACCAGGCGCCCTGGTTCTGCGGCTCGTCCTGGCACCAGACGATCTCGGTGGCGTTGCCGAACTTCTTGAGTTCAGCGGCGAAGGCCTTGTGCGGGAAGGGGTACAGCTGTTCGACGCGGATGATGGCGACGTCCTTGCTTTCCTTCTCGGCGCGCTTCTTGACCAGGTCGTAGTAGACCTTGCCCGAGCATGCGATCACGCGCTTGACCTTGGCCGCGTTCTTCACGACGGCTTCGTCCTGCTCGGGGATCACGGTCTGGAAACCACCGCTGGTGAACTCGGACAGCGGCGAGGTCGCATCCTTGTTACGCAGCAGCGACTTGGGCGTCATGATGACCAGCGGCTTGCGCAGCGGGCGCACCATCTGGCGACGCAGCACGTGGAAGATCTGGCTGGCCGTGGTGGGCTGCACGATCTGCATGTTGGCGTCGGCGGCCAGCTGCATGAAGCGCTCCAGGCGTGCCGAGCTGTGCTCGGGGCCCTGGCCTTCATAGCCGTGCGGCAGCATCAGCGTCAGGCCGTTGATGCGGCCCCACTTGACTTCACCGGAGGCGATGAACTGGTCGATCACCACCTGGGCGCCGTTGGCGAAGTCGCCGAACTGGGCTTCCCAGATCACCAGGGTGTTGGGGTCGTTCGACGCGTAGCCGTACTCGAAGCCCAGCACGGCCTCTTCGGACAGGATGGAGTCGATGACGGTGAACGGAGCCTGGCTGTCGGCAACGTTCTGCAGCGGGATGTAGGTGCCTTCGCTCCACTTTTCACGCTTTTGGTCATGGATGACCGAATGGCGGTGGGTGAAGGTGCCGCGGCCGCAGTCCTCGCCCGACAGGCGCACGGGGTAGCCCGATGCGACCAGCGATGCGAAGGCCATGTGCTCGCCCATGCCCCAGTCCACGTTGACATCGCCGCGGCCCATGGCTGCGCGGTCGTCATAGACCTTCTTGACCAGCGCGTGCGGCGTCACGGTCTCGGGGATGGTGGTGATGCGTTCGGCCAGGCGCTTCCATTCGGTCAGCGGGATGGCGGTGTCGCCAGCGTCGGTCCAGGTCTTGCCCAGGAACGGGCTCCAGTCCACGGCGTACTTGCTCTTGAAGTTCGTCAGCACCGGATCCACGGTGTGGCGGCCTTCGTCCATGGCGGCGCGGTAGGCCTTGGCCATGTCGTCGCCCAGCGATTCGCCCAGGCCTTGCGTGGCCAGCTTGTCGGCGTACAGCTTGCGGGTGCCGGGGTGGGCGCCGATCTTCTTGTACATCAGCGGCTGGGTCAGGGCAGGCGTGTCCTGCTCGTTGTGGCCCAGCTTGCGGAAGCAGACGATGTCCACGACCACGTCCTTGGAGAATTCCATGCGGAATTCCAGCGCCAGCTGCACGGCCAGTGCCACGGCTTCCGGATCATCGCCGTTCACGTGCAGCACGGGCGACTCGATCATCTTGACGATGTCGGTGCAGTACAGCGTGGAGCGGGTGTCGCGCGGATCGGAGGTGGTGAAGCCGATCTGGTTGTTGATGATGATGTGCACCGTACCGCCCGTGGTGTAGCCACGGGTCTGGGCCAGCGCCAGGGTTTCCTGGTTCACGCCCTGGCCGGCAAAGGCGGCATCGCCGTGCACCAGCACGGGCAGCACTTGCTTGCCGTGCGGGTCGTCGCGGCGGTCCATGCGCGAGCGCACCGAGCCTTCGACCACGGGGTTGACGATTTCCAGGTGCGAGGGATTGAAGGCCAGCGACAGGTGGACAGGGCCGCCAGCGGTGGACACATCGGAGCTGAAGCCCTGGTGGTACTTCACGTCACCCGAGGGCAGATCTTCGGGAGCGGTGTGATCGAACTCGGCGAACAGGTCCTTCGGCATCTTGCCCAGGGTGTTGACCAGCACGTTCAGGCGGCCGCGGTGGGCCATGCCGATCACGACTTCCTGCACGCCCTTCTGGCCGGCAGCGTTGATCAGCTCGTCCATGGCGACGATGAAGCTTTCGCCGCCTTCCAGCGAGAAGCGCTTTTGGCCGACATACTTGGTGTGCAGGTAGCGTTCCAGGCCTTCGGCAGCCGTCAGGCGGTCGAGGATGCGCTTTTTCTGGTTGGCGTCAAAGCTGGGCTTGGTACGGCTGGTTTCCAGCTTTTGCTGCCACCAGCGCTTTTGCGTCTGGTCGGTGGCATACATGTACTCGGTGCCCAGGGTGCCGCAGTAGGTCTCGCGCAGCGCGTTCATCAGCTCGCGCAGAGACATGCTTTCCTTGCCGAAGAAGGTGTTGCTCGTGTTGAACACCGTTTCCTGGTCGGCATCGGTGAAGCCGTAGAACGACGGCTCCAGCTCGGGAATTTCGGGGCGCTCGGTGCGCTTGAGGGGATCGAGATCGGCCCAGCGTGCGCCGACATTGCGGTAGGCGGCGATCAGCTGCTGGACGGCGGTGCGCTTGCGGCCCAGCTCGGAGTCGGCGCCGGAGGCCACGACCACCTTGGTGCCGCCTTGCTTGGCGCGCTCGGCGAAAGCGTTGATGACGGGCTGGTGCGGGACGTCCTTGGAGTCCGTGCCGTCGACTGCGGGCACATGTTGCAGTGCATCAAAGTACTCGCGCCAGGAATCCGGCACGCTACCGGGGTTGGCCAGGTAGTTCTCGTACATTTCTTCGACGTAGGGGGCATTGCCGCCGAAGAGGTAAGTATTGCCTTGATAGGCTTGGTAGACCGACGTCTGATCGCTCATATTGCGCTGACCTCCGCCTCCCTGAAGGAGGCATTAGCTGGTTTGTAGAACCTTCCGCGACACGGCTGTACCGATTGGCGGATGCGACTGTGGCTGGGGAAGGGCCTGGTTGCGACCGCCATTGTGCCACCGTTCAAACATCGCAGCAGGGCAGTTACCAAGCGATTACCTGGACCCTCCGGGAGTTCCCGCAGTCGCGTACATTGGCGCATCTTCCGAACGGACCGACAGATGAACCTGCTGCCCTTACACAAACGCACTTTCATGCTGCTGCTGATCGCGGCGACCATAGGCTTCGGTGCCGTGCTCTGGGAATTCATGGGGGCCATCTTCTGGGGCGTCGCCCTGGCCATCCTGTTCTCGCCGCTGCACCGGCGCCTGCTGGCGCGCATGCCCCGGCGCACCAATCTCGCCGCCCTGTCCACCCTGCTGCTGTGCCTGGTCGTTGCCATCCTGCCGCTGGCGCTGATCGGCGCCTCCCTGGTGCGCGAGGCCTCGTTGATCTATGAGCGCGTCAACAGCGGCAACCTGGATGCAGGCACCTATCTGCAACAGATCATGGACGCCCTGCCCTCCTGGGTCACACCCTGGCTGGAGAGGTTGCACCTGGGCTCGCTGGCCGAGCTGCAGGACAAGCTGTCCAGCATCGCCATGCAGGCATCCAAGCTGGCCGCCACCAAGGCGCTGGGCATAGGCCAGAACACGTTCGGCTTCCTGGTGGGCTTTTGCGTGATGCTGTACCTGCTGTTCTTCCTGCTGCGCGACGGCCGTGACCTGACCCAGCGCATCCGCATGGCGATTCCGCTGCAGGCCGACCACAAGGCCGAGCTGTCGAGCAAGTTCACCACCGTGATCCGTGCCACCGTCAAGGGGAACCTGGCCGTGGCGGCCGCCCAGGGCGCGCTGGGCGGGCTGATCTTCTGGATCCTGGGCATCCAGGGGCCCGTGCTGTGGGGCGTGGTGATGGCCTTCCTGTCGCTGCTGCCGGCCGTGGGCGCCGGCCTGATCTGGGCCCCTGTGGCCATCTACTTCCTGGCCACCGGCGCCATGGGCAAGGGCCTGATCCTGATCGCCTACGGCGTGCTGGTGATCGGCCTGGTGGACAACGTACTGCGCCCCTTGCTGGTGGGCAAGGACACGAAGATGCCCGACTACATCGTGCTGATCTCGACGCTGGGCGGCATGGCTCTCTTCGGACTGACGGGTTTTGTGATAGGCCCCGTGATCGCGGCCCTGTTCATGGCAATCTGGGACATGTTCTCGCGCATGCAAGTGCAAGATGAGGAAAAGCGCCGCCAACTTGCCCAGGCAGGTTTGGCGCATGCTGAATATCAGACATCGGATGATATGGACCTCAAGCAAGCACCGCAGGATCCGCGCCCGCCGGCACGCTGAGCCTGCTCCGGCCCCTCCCTCTGGACGGGGCCGGAAATCCATTTTCAGGCATTCAATGGGTGCAAATGGATCGCATTCGCGCAATAGCCTGGATTCATCGTCCTCATTCATCCATTCAATGAATGGCGGATTGATATAAAACAAAATGTCCGAAGCCCTGAATCCAGATAATCATTTCAACTGATGATCCCGCCGGGCGGCGCCCCGGCAAGCCCCGCGCAGCAAGGCCTGGCGTGGAGCTTGCGCGCGAATGCCGCACAGGGCGACTCAGGATTAAGGGTTATTTCCCGGATTGATTCCGGGGTGCACTCGTAGAATTTGCTTACAAGCGTCAATTTCTATTAGAAGGTACCCCACATGGTCCAATTCTCCAGACGCCAGTTCATGAAAGTGACTGGTTCGACTCTGGCCGGATCCAGCCTGGCGTTGATGGGCTTCTCGCCCACGGCCGCCCTGGCTGAAGTGCGCCAGTTCAAGCTGGCCGCCACCACGGTCACCCGCCAGACCTGCACCTACTGTTCGGTAGGCTGCGGCATCCTGATGTATTCGCTGAGCGATGGCGTCAAGAACGCCAAGCTGTCGGTGATCCACGTCGAGGGAGATCCCGACCACCCCGTCAATCGCGGAACGCTGTGCCCCAAGGGCGCATCGCTGCTGGACTTCGTCCACAGCCCGCACCGCCTGAAGTACCCCGAGTACCGCGCCCCCGGCTCCAACGAGTGGAAGCGCATGTCCTGGGACGAGGCGCTGACGCGCATCACCAAGCTGCTCAAGGACGATCGCGACGCGAACTTCGTCGAGCAAAACGACAAGGGCCAGACGGTGAACCGCTGGCTGACCACCGGCATGCTGGCCGCCTCGGCCTCCAGCAACGAAGCCGGTTACGTCACACACAAGGTTGCCCGTTCCTGGGGCCTGCTCGCACTCGATAACCAAGCACGTGTCTGACACGGCCCGACGGTGGCAGGTCTTGCCCCGACGTTTGGCCGTGGAGCGATGACGAACCATTGGGTCGACATCAAGAACGCGGACGTTATCCTGATCATGGGCGGCAATGCCGCTGAAGCACATCCCTGCGGTTTCAAGTGGGTGACCGAAGCGAAGGAGCACAACGGTGCGCACTTCATGGTGGTCGATCCGCGCTTCAACCGCTCCGCCTCCGTGGCCGATTTCTACGCCCCCATCCGGTCGGGCTCGGACATCGTGTTCCTGGGTGGCGTGATCAACTATCTGCTCACGAACGACAAGATCCATCACGAGTACGTGAGGAACTACACCGACTTCTCGTACATCGTGAAGGAGGAGTTTGCGTTCGACGAAGGCATCTTCTCGGGCTACGACCCGCAGACCCGCAAGTACGACAAGTCCAGCTGGGACTATGAGCTCGACGCCGACGGCTACGTGAAGGTGGACGCCAGCCTGCAGCATCCGCGCTGCGTGTACCAATGGCTCAAGCGCCACTACGCCAGCTATACGCCCGAGAAGGTGGAGAGCGCCTGCGGCACGCCCAAGGAAAAATTCCTGCATGTGTGCGAGAAGCTGGCCTCGACGGCAGTGCCGGGCCGCGCCGCAACCATCCTGTACGCACTGGGCTGGACACAGCACACCACGGGTGCGCAGATCCTGCGCACGGGCGCCATGGTGCAGCTTCTGCTGGGCAACATCGGCGTGGCCGGCGGCGGCATGAATGCGCTGCGCGGGCACTCCAACATCCAGGGCCTGACGGACCTGGGCATCCTGTCGGCCTCGCTGCCCGGCTACCTGACGCTGCCCAACGAAGGCGAGCAGGACTACCAGAAGTACATCGACGCGCGCACGCCCAAGGCCATGCGCCCGGGCCAGATGAACTACTGGTCGAACACGCCCAAGTTCCACGTGAGCCTGATGAAGGCCTGGTGGGGACCGGCGGCCACGGCCGAGAACAACTGGGCCTTCAACTACCTGCCCAAGCTGGACAGGCAGTACGACATGCTGCAGGTGTTCGACCTGATGGCGCAGGGCAAGATCAACGGCTACATCGCCCAGGGCTTCAACCCGCTGGCGGCCCTTGCAAACAGCAACAATGTGCGCGAAGGCCTCAAGAAGCTGAAGTTCCTGGTGATCATGGACCCGCTGGTCACCGAAACGTCGGAGTTCTGGCAGAACCACGGCGAGTTCAACGACGTGGATCCGGCATCGATCCAGACCGAGGTGTTCCGCCTGCCCACGACCTGCTTTGCCGAGGAAGACGGCGCCGTCGTCAGCTCCTCGCGCGTGCTGCAGTGGCACTGGAAGGCGGCCGAGCCTCCGGGCGAGGCCAAGACCGACATTGCCATCATGTCGGCCCTGCACCTGCGCCTGAAGCAGGCCTATGAGAAGGACGGCGGCAAGTTCCCCGAGCCGATCACCAAGCTGTGGTGGCCCTACGCCCATGCCGATCATCCGACCTCGGAAGAGATCGCCAAGGAGTACAACGGCCGCGCCCTGGTGGACCTGTTCGACCCCAAGGACCCGACCAAGCTCATCCGCAAGGCCGGCGAGCAGCTGGCCGGCTTCGGCGAGATGCGCGACGACGGCACGACGATGGGCGGCTGCTGGATCTGGGCAGGCTGCTGGACCTCGTCCGGCAACCAGATGGCCCGGCGCGACAACAGCGACCCCACGGGCATAGGCAACACGCTGAACTGGGCCTGGGCCTGGCCGGCCAACCGCCGCGTGCTCTACAACCGCGCCTCCTGCGACCGCAACGGCCAGCCGTTCGATCCCAAGCGCACGCTGATCCGCTGGAACGGCAAGGCCTGGGGCGGTGCCGACGTGCCCGACATGGGCCCGACCATGCCGCCGGAGACCACCGATCCGTTCATCATGAACCCCGAGGGCGTGGCGCGTTTCTTCGCCCGCAAGGGCATGAACGAGGGACCGTTCCCCACCCACTACGAGGCCTTTGACAACCCGCTGGGATACAACCCCATGTATCCCGACAACAAGCTGGCGGTCATCAACCCGGCCACGCGGATCTTCGACTCCGTCAAGGATTCGGCGGGCTCGCCCAGCGAGTTCCCGCACGTGGGCACGACGTACCGCCTGACCGAGCACTTCCACTACTGGACCAAGCATGTTCAGCTGAACAACATCGTTCAGCCCGAGCAGTTCGTGGAAATCGGCGAGGCGCTGGCCAAGGAACTGGGCATCGAGACCGGCCAGCATGTGAAGGTCAGCTCCAAGCGCGGCTTCGTCAAGGCAGCCGCTGTGGTGACCAAGCGCATCAAGCCCATGAAGATCGATGGCAAGACCATCCACCACGTGGGCGTGCCCATTCACTGGGGCTTCTCGTCGACGGGCCGCAAGGGCTACATGGCCAACAACCTGACGGCATCGGTGGGCGATGGCAACAGCCTTACCCCGGAATCCAAGACCTTCCTCGTGAAGGTGGAAAAGGTTTAAGGAGCAGCTGATGTCATCAACCATGTCTCTCGATATCAAGCGTCGCTCGGCCACGACGACGCCTGCTCCCAGTGCGCGCGAAACGCACAGCGGCGAGGTGGCCAAGCTCATCGATGTCTCCAAGTGCATCGGGTGCAAGGCCTGCCAGACCGCCTGCATGGAGTGGAACGACCTGCGCGACGAAATCGGAACCTGCGCGGCCGGCGTCTATGACAACCCGACCGATCTGACCGATCAGTCGTGGACCGTCATGCGCTTTACCGAGTACGAGAACGAAGCGACCGGCAACCTGGAGTGGCTGATCCGCAAGGACGGCTGCATGCACTGCGAGGACCCGGGCTGCCTGAAGGCCTGCCCCTCGCCGGGCGCCATCGTGCAGTACAGCAACGGCATCGTGGACTTCCAGCAGGACCAGTGCGTGGGCTGCGGCTACTGCGTCACGGGCTGCCCGTTCAACATTCCGCGCATTTCCAAGAAGGACCACAAGGCCTACAAGTGCACGCTGTGCTCGGACCGCGTGGCCGTTGGCCGCGAGCCTGCCTGTGTCAAGACCTGCCCCACCGGCGCCATCATGTTTGGCACCAAGGAGGCGATGAAGGACCAGGCCGAGCACCGCATCGGCGACCTCAAGCGGCGCGGCTATGCCGAGGCCGGCCTCTATGACCCGCAAGGCGTGGGCGGCACCCATGTGATGTACGTGCTGCATCACGCGGACAAGCCTTCGCTGTACAAGGGCCTGCCCGACGACCCGAAGATCAGCCCCATGGTGTCCCTGTGGAAGGGCGTTGCCAAGCCGCTGGCCATGGCCGCGCTGGGCGCAGCTGCCGTCGGCAGCCTGTTCCACTACATCACCAAGGGCCCGAACGACGTGTCCAAAGAACTGGAAGACGAAATGGACCGCAAGGACCAGGAAGCCACTGAAAAGGAGGCCCGCCGATGAAACGCAATCCACGTGACCTGGTGCGCTACAACGCATCGGAGCGTGCCAACCACTGGGTGGTCGGCATCTGCTTCATCCTGCTGGCGCTGTCGGGCCTGGCATTCTTCCACCCGGCCTTCTTCCCGCTCACGCAGCTGTTCGGCGGCGGGCCGTGGACGCGCATCCTGCACCCCTACATCGGGGTGGTGATGGCGCTGTTCTTCATCATCATGGCGCTGCGCTTCTGGCGCCTGAACGTGGTCGAGCCTCGCGACATCGAGTGGCTGAAGAACGTCAACAAGATGATCGACGGCGACGACCACGACATGCCCGAGCAGGGCAAGTACAACGGCGGCCAGAAGCTGCTGTTCTGGGGCCTGGTCATCGGAATGCTGGCGATCACCGTGACCGGCGCGCTCATGTGGCGCGCCTGGTGGACGCTGCCCGTCAACGTGGTGCGTGCCGCCTCGGTGGTGCATGCCATTGCGGGCGTGTGGATGATCGGCCTGATCATCATGCACGTGTACGCGGCCATCTGGACCCGGGGCACCATCCGCGCCATGCTGTACGGCACGGTGACGCGGGCCTGGGCCAAGCAGCATCACCGGGGGTGGTATCGCAAGATGACCGGGGATAACGACTGAGCCCCCTGAGCGGCTGCGCCGCTTCCCCCTCTCGCTTCGCGGGGGGGACGGCACCCTCGGTGCGGGGCGGCCCTTCCTCGGTGCCCCTGATCTGGGGCACGCCGGTTTCATAGGCCAAGGACAATGCGGAACCCCGTGTTAGCCTTTCGCCTGAAGCCACCAGCCGCCCGGCGTCCCTGGACGCTGGGCGATTGTCTTTTTGGAACATTCCAATGCAACGCATTCTTCAACCTGGCGATATCGAGTCGCTGGACCACACCAGTTTTCCGCGCGTGCTGCTGCCGCAGTTGCCGGGGCTGTTCGTCGAGCGGGCGGCGCGGCTGCGGCAGCTGGCCGAGGGCAATCCGATTGCCGATTACCTGCGGTTCGTGGCGCAGATCGTGGACGCACAGGCCAAGGCGGCCGGGCAGTTGACGCTGGCCGAGCCCGATGCGGCGCTGATCGCGCGGGCGCAGGAGCATTCGATGCCGCTGCTGCCTGCCGCCGACCATATCGATGCCGCCTGGCACGGCGTGCTGGACCGCATGCTCGATGCCCTGTCGGGCGCCGATGGCCTGCCTGCGCCGCTGCAGCCGCTGCTGCAGGAGTTGCGCGCGCTGGACACGGCCGGGCGTGACGAGATCGCGCAGCGGCTGCTGCAAAAGGAAGTGGCGGCCCGCCACGTAGGCATGGCGCCTTTTGTGATGGCTGCGCTGCAGGTGGTGTTTGCCACGCGCGCCAGCGGCCTGAGCGCACGCGACGTGCCCTATACCGATCCCGCCTCGATCTGCCCCGTCTGCGCCAGCGAGCCCGTGGCCAGCGTGCTGCGCATCGGCGGCAAGGCGGCGGGCCACCGCTACCTGCACTGCGGCACCTGCTGCACGGAGTGGCACATGGTGCGCGTCAAGTGCTCGCACTGCGAGTCGACCAAGGGTGTCGAGTACCAGGGCATCGATGGCGCAGGCGATACCGTGCTGGCCGAGACCTGCGAGGAATGCGGCAGCTACCGCAAGGTGGTCAACCAGGAAAAGGACCCGATGGCCGAGCCCCTGGCCGACGACCTGGCCTCGCTGATGCTGGACCTGCTGATGGGCGAGGAGACGCGCTTTCAGCGCGCCAGCGCCAATCCCCTGCTCTACGTGGCCTTTGCCGAGGAACAGGATGAGGCCGGCGACGCGCTGATCGACCCCGCCACGCCTGCTGCCTGACCCTTTCGCACGCCATGACCGATACCGCCGCCACCTCTGCCGCCTCCCCTGCCGCCTCCCCTGCCGCCTCCCCTGCCCCGTCCGCGCTGCGCCTGCCTGCCGTGGACAAGGTGCTGCTGAGCACCGACATGCTCGCGCTGCGCGAGCGCCACGGCCTCGATGCCTGCACCCAGGCCGTGCGCGAATCCCTGGCGCAGATGCGGGCCGATGCGCAGGAGCGGCTGCGGTCCGACGAGCCCGATGCAGGCGCGCCCGGCATCACCGAGGTGGTCCAGGCAGCCGGCCTGCGCCTGGCGAGGCGCTTTGCGCCCCGGCTGCGCACGGTCTTCAACCTCACGGGCACGGTGCTGCACACCAACCTGGGCCGCGCCCTGCTGCCGCAGGAGGCGGTGGACGCCGTGGTGGCCGCCATGACGGCGCCGGCCAACCTGGAGTACGACCTGGAAGACGGCGGCCGTGGCGACCGCGACGACCTGATCGAATCCCTGGTCTGCGAACTCACGGGCGCCGAGGCCTGCACCGTCGTCAACAACAACGCCGCCGCCGTGCTGCTGACCCTGGCCACGCTGGCGGCCGGGCGCGAAGTCATCGTCTCGCGCGGCGAGCTGGTGGAGATCGGCGGGGCCTTCCGCATTCCCGACGTGATGACGCGCGCAGGCGCCACCCTGGTCGAGGTGGGCACCACCAACCGAACCCATGCGCGCGACTACGAAGGCGCTGTCGGCGAACACACCGGCCTTCTCATGAAGGTGCATTGCAGCAACTACGCCATCACCGGCTTCACCAAGGCCGTGAGCGACGCGGAGGTGGCATCCATTGCCCATGCGCACGGCCTGCAGATGGTGGTGGACCTGGGCAGCGGCACCCTGGTCGATCTGCGCGAATGGGGCCTGCCCTACGAGGTCACGGTGCGCGAGACCATCGAGTCGGGCGCCGACATCGTCACCTTCAGCGGCGACAAGCTGCTGGGCGGCCCGCAGGCCGGCCTGATCGTGGGCCGCAAGGACCTGATCGCCCGCATCAAGAAACATCCGCTCAAGCGCGCACTGCGCGTGAGCAAGCTCACCCTGGCCGCGCTGGAGCCCACGCTGCGCCTGTACCTGCATCCCGAAAAGCTGGCCGAGCGCCTGACCACGCTGCGCCTGTTCACGCGCCCCCAGGCCGACATGCAGGCCCGCGCGCAGGCTCTGCAGCCGCTGGTGCAGCAGGCGCTGGGCAGCCGCTATGTGGTGGAAACCGCCGAGATGAACAGCCAGATCGGCAGCGGCGCCCTGCCCGTGGAAAACCTGCCCAGCTGGGGCCTGCGCCTGCATCCGGCCGACGGTCGCCAGGCCGGCCGCCAGCTCACCCGGCTGGAGGCCGGCCTGCGCAGCCTGCCCCGCCCCGTCATCGGCCGGCTGCATGACGACGCTCTGTGGCTGGACCTGCGCTGCCTGGAAGCGGCCGACGAGCCGGCCTTCACCGAACAGCTGCCGCTGCTGCACATCGCCTGAGGACGAACGCATGATCATCGGCACCGCCGGCCACATCGACCACGGCAAGACCACCCTGGTGCGCGCGCTCACGGGCGTGGACACCGACCGCCTCAAGGAAGAGAAGGCGCGCGGCATCTCCATCGAGCTGGGCTATGCCTACACGCCGCTACCCAATGGCGAGGTGCTGGGCATCATCGACGTGCCCGGCCACGAGAAATTCGTGCACACCATGGCCGCAGGCGCCGTGGGCATAGACCACGCCCTGCTGGTGGTGGCCGCCGACGACGGCGTCATGCCGCAGACGCGCGAGCACCTGGACATCCTGCGCCTGCTGGGCGTGCGCGAGGCCACCGTGGCACTGACCAAGGCCGACCGTGCCACGCCCGAGCGGCTGCAGCAGGTGCGGGCCGAGATCGGGGCCCTGCTGGCCCCCACGCCACTGGCCGGCGCGCCGGTCTTCCCTACCGCGGCAGCCCTGCCTGACGACGCAGGCGTGGCGCAGTTGCGCGAGCACCTCATGGCGCGCGCCCAGTCCATTCCCGCGCGGGCCAGCGACGGGCTGTTCCGCCTGGCCGTGGACCGCAGCTTCACGCTGCCGGGCCAGGGCACCGTGGTCACGGGCACCGTGTTCGGCGGGCAGGTGAAGGTGGGCGACACGCTGGTGCACTCGGCCTCGGGCACCGAGGTGCGCGTGCGCAGCCTGCATGCCCAGAACCAGGCCAGCGAACAGGGCCTGGCCGGCCAGCGCTGCGCGCTCAACCTGTCGGGCATTGCCAAGGAAGCCATCACGCGCGGCGACTGGATCGCCGACGCACGGCTGCTGCAGGCCAGCGACCGGATCGACGTGCGCCTGCAACTGCTGGCCGATGCGCCATCACTGGCCCAATGGACGCCTGTGCATGTGCACATCGGTACGGCGCGCTGTACGGCCCACGTGGCCCTGCTGCAGGACCAGCCACTGGGCCCGGGCGAACAGGCCATCGTCCAACTGGTGCTGGACATGCCCGTACATGCCCAACCCGGCGACCGGCTCATCGTGCGCAATGCCCAGGCCAGCCGCACCATTGCCGGCGGCAGCGTCATCGACCCCTTTGCACCCGCACGCAAGCGCCGCAGCCCCGAGCGCACGGCCTATCTGCAGGCGCTGGAATTGCTGATTGCCACCGGGGACGCCAGCGCGCTGGTGCAAGGCGCGGCGCACGGCATTGCCACTTCGCAGCTCATGCGCCTGACGGGCCGCGCATCGGTGGCCACGGATGCCCGCCTGCACCGCCTCCCCCTGGCCGAGGGCGATACGCTGCTGCTGGGCGAGGCACGCTTGCAGCAGCTGCGCAACCAGGTGCTGGACAGCATGGCGCACTTCCACGACAAAAGCCCCGACGAGCCCGGCGTGAACGCCGCACGCCTGCGCCGCATGGCACTGTCGGGCCTGGTGCATGCAGGGCATGACGCTCTGTGGAAGGGCCTGCTGCAAGCCCTGCTGCAGGACGGCAGCCTGGCCGCCAGCGGCGCCTGGCTGCACTTGCCCGGCCACAGCGTGCAGCTGTCGGACAGTGAAACGCAGATCGCCCAGAAACTGCTGCCCGCCATCGAGGCCGGCCGCTACGACCCGCCCTGGGTGCGCGACCTGGCCCGCGACAGCGCCACCGGCGAGGAAACCGTGCGCCAGCTGCTGCGCAAGCTCGCACGCCAGGGCCAATTGTTCCAAGTCACCAAGGACCTGTTCTACACGGCAGCCCGCATGGACGAACTCGCGGCCCTGGTCCGCGAGCTGGCCTCCTCCACCCCCAACGCCGAAATCCAGGCCCACGCCTTCCGCGACGCCACCGGCCTGGGCCGCAAACGCGCCATCCAGATCCTCGAATTCTTCGACCGCATCGGCTACACCCGCCGCCTGCGCGACGCCCACCTGCTGCGCCCCGATGTGCAGTGGACCACTGGCGCCACAGCAAGAATCTGAGGCAAGGGGCCGCTACAATGACCAGCTTTGCTTCGCCACGGCGCCAGCAACCGGCGCGGCCCAGGGCGAGAGACACCGAGCAAGGGCCGCCCCGCAGCAAGGGTGTCGTCCCCCTCCCCCGCGAAGCGGGTAGAGAGGGGGAAGCGGCGTAAGCCGCTCAGGGGGAGCTTCAATCCAGAAGGAAAGCATACGCACCCGGTGGTGCGCCCGGGCTTCAAACCCGGTCAGGGGCGTCAGCCGCTCCTGGGTAGGTTCGACTCCTGCTGCTTTCCGCCAATCCCCCCGACTCTGATTCCAGCCAGCTTCCGGCTATTGCAAGGGCACGACGATGGCCACGCGGCGGTTCTCCGCTGCATCGCTGGGCACCACGGGCATGGCGCGGCCCAGGCCCTTGACCTCGATATCCTGGCGCGCCAGGCCAGCTTCGGCCAGCACATCGGCCACGGCCTCTGCGCGGCGCAGCGACAGGCGCATGTTGTAGGCATCGCTGCCGCGATCGTCCGTATGGCCTTCCACGCGCAGCCGCTCGATGCCCACGCCCTTGAGGGCACGGCCCAGCTCCAGCACCTTGGTACGCGCCTGTGCGCCGACTTCGGCCGAATCAAAGCCGAACAGCAGCTTGCCCGACATCTGCAGCTCCCAGCCCTGGTCTGCCTGCGCAAAACCCTGGCTGCGCAGCAACTGCTGCTGTTCTTCGGTCAGCCCCGGCGCCTTGGCCGGCGCCTGCGGCACCGTCTGGCAACCTGCCAGCGCAAGGGCCAGCACTGCGGCCGCACCTGCGCCGCACATCCGGATCCAGCTCCGTCGTTTCAACATGTCATCCTCCTGTGATTCGTTCGGCCTGGCGCATGGCCTTGGCCTGGTACATGGCCTGGTCTGCATGGCGCATCAGCGTCTCCATGCTCTGGCCATGCTTGGGAAAAAGGGCGACGCCCGCGCTGACCGAAGGCTGCAGCACCACGCCGTCGCCAACGACCAGGGGCTCGCGCATGGCGGCCTCTATCTTGTCCTGCACCATCTGCGCGTCGCCGCCGCCGCCGATGGGATAGAGCAGGATGGCGAATTCGTCGCCACCCAGGCGGGCGACCAGGTCGGTCTCGCGCACCTGCGAGCGCAGCCGGGCACCCACCGCCTTGAGCAGCACATCGCCCACGGCATGGCCGTAGGCGTCGTTGACCTGCTTGAAGCGGTCGTTGTCCAGAAACAGCACGGCCAGCTTCTGCCCGCTCTCCGCCGCACTGTCCAGCGCCTGCTGCAGTCGCTGCTCGAAATGCAGGCGGTTGGCCAGCCCCGTGAGGCTGTCGCGCGAAGCCTGCCGCTCCAGGGCCGAATTTTGCTGCTGCAGCCGCTCATGGCGCGTCTGCAGCTCGGCCAGCAGGGCGTTGAAGTTGTCGCCCAACTCGCGCAGCTCGGCAATGCGCGCCAGCGGCACGCGCTGGTCCATGGATCGGTCATGGCGCACGGCCCGGGCCACGCGAGCCAGCTGCTGCAGCGGCTCGGCAATGTCGCGCAGCATGCGGCGCGACTGGCGCAGGCCCACATAGCCGCTGACACCCACGCACAGCACCAGCACGATGAAACCTGCGCCCAGGAAGCGGACCAGGCCCACGCCATCGCTGGCCAGCTGCACACTGCCGACCAGCCTGCCGTCCTGGCGCACATCGGCCTCGGCGCGCGGCAGGCCAATGCCCACGGCCAGCAGCTCCCCGATGCTGGACAGCGCCGAGCCACCATGGCCCGACCACCGCACGAACGGGCGGCCCTCGGCATCGAAGACCTCGGCATGGGCCACGCCTTCTCCGCGCAGCAGCTGGTCCAGCACGCGGGCGGCCTCATCGCGGTCACCGAAGACCAGCGATGCCTCGACCGTATAGGCCAGCGAACGGGCCACCAGATGCAGGTTGTTGGACAGGTACAGGCGCAGGGTGGCCACGCCGACGATGAGCAGCAGCGCCCCTGCCAGCGCGATGGCCACCGCCGCCATGCGCAGGTGCGCGCGGCGGATCACGTTGCGCAGGGAGGCATTGCCGGACAGGGACAACTTCATGGCAAGGTCCTGTGGCGCGCCAGTTGCAGCACCTTGGGATTGACACGCAGGCCGCTGCGGGCCACGGAGTCGAGGCTGACCTCGAAGCCCGCGCCTTCGCCACGGCGGCGCAGGCAGAACATGGCGCCGATGCGGCACAGCTCGCCCCGCTCGCTGATGGTCAGCAGCGGCCGCCCGGCCAGCTGCTCCATGAGCTTGCGCCAGGCCGCCTCATCGAGCTGGCCGGCATAGATGCCCTCGCATTCGACCAGGGCGCGCGCATCGACGGGCACCACGCGCCGCACTTCCAGCCGCTGGCTGCCCACGGTCTGCGGGGCGCCATTGAGCAGGTCGTCGGCATATTCGGTGGAGCCCACCACGCACAGCCGCAGCACGGGGCTTTCCGTGGGCCAGCGCGTGTAGCCCAGGATGCCTACGACGGTGCGGGTCACCCCCAGCTCATGCTCATCGGCCGCCGGCTCCGCATGTGCCTGCCCCACCAGCCCGGCCTGCAAGGCCAGCAAGCCCACGACCAGCCAGGCCCGGGCAGACAGGCCTTTGATCCTGCAATCCATGCCCCACCTGCGGTGTGTGTGATGTATGCGATGTGTGCGAACTGCCAACCAAGGCTCCTTGAACGGAATATCCATGCATTGCGCCACGCTGGCGCACTGAAGCATTTTTTCACATATCGACCCCATCGGGCCGCCGGGACTGTCACGCCGGGGCGCCCGTGATGGGCCAATGCGGCAACACATCAAAGCGCAGAGGCAGGCAGCCGGTAGTGATAGCCGTAGAGTGCCTGAAAGCCCAGGCTTTCATACAGCCCGCGCGCCACCATGTTGGGCGCACGCACCTGCAGTTCGGCCCATTGCGCTCCCTGTGTCTGCCCCCAGTGCATCAGGCCATGCACCAGCGCCCGGCCCAGTCCCTGGCCGCGCAGCGCAGGCGTGATGACGATGTCGTACAGGCCCACGCAGCCGCGCTCCACGACGGCCAAGCCAAACCCGACCACCTCGCCGCCCGCTCCACCGCCCACTTGCAGCGAAGCAAATGCGGCGGGCCAGGCAATGGACTGCAGCATATGGTGGTGCGCCTGCCTGTGCTGCTCCGGCACGGCGCCGGCCTCGGCAAAGCCCTGCAGCCAGGCCGTGCCAGGCTGGGCTTGAATGGCAAGGGTCCAGCCCTGGTCGTTCGCTGGCGGCGCCATGTCCGTCAATGCGGCACGCATCACCAGGGAAGGGTCGGCCAGCAGGTAGCCGGCCTGCGCCAGCTGCGCATCCGCCTCGGGACTTGCCAGGGGCGAGAGGCGAAAGATGGCAGGCAGGCCCTGGCGCTCGTAGAAGGCCTCGATCTGCGGCAGCAAGGCGCCAAGGCGGGCGCCGGGCTGCTGGGCATTGGCCGAGTTGGCGCGCTTGGTATGGCCCTGCGCGGCGCGCAGCAGCCAATCCCCGCAGAGCACGGTGCGCTGGGCTGGCCAGGCGTTGAAGCCGCGCTGCTCCACGCCCACCACCGTCTCGGGATCGCATTCCACGGATGCGCGGTCATGAGTGAAAGACTTGGACATGCCCGCTTGTACCATGGCCGCCCGCCGTGCCCGCCCATAATATGGCGCGCCGCCGCGCTGGCGGCAGGCACTCTTTCCCACTACTGCGATCGCCGCCGATCGCCGGATTGCTCCATGACCACAGACACCTCCCAAGCCCCCCGACTTACCTCGCTGTCCCATGGCGGCGGCTGCGGCTGCAAGATCGCGCCGGGCCTGCTGGCGGAGCTGATCGGCAAGAGCGCGCTGCCCAAGCAGTTCTTCCCGGACCTGCTGGTGGGCACGGAGACCGCCGACGACGCCGCCGTCTACCGCATCAACGACGAGCAGGCCATCGTGGCGACCACGGACTTCTTCATGCCCATCGTGGACGACCCGTATGACTTCGGCCGCATCGCCGCGACGAATGCGCTGTCCGACATCTACGCCATGGGCGGCCAGCCCCTGATGGCCCTGGCCATCGTGGGCATGCCCATCAATGTGCTGCCGCACGACACCATTGCCAAGATCCTGGAAGGTGGCGAATCGGTCTGCCGCGATGCCGGCATTCCGCTGGCCGGGGGCCACTCCATCGACTCGGTCGAGCCCATCTACGGCCTGGTCGGCATCGGCATCGTCAACCCCCGCCAGATGAAGCGCAATGCCGACGCCCGGGCCGGCGACGTGCTGATCCTGGGCAAGCCGCTGGGCGTGGGCATTCTGTCGGCCGCACTCAAGAAGAACCTGCTGGACGAGGCCGGCTACCGCGCCATGGTGGAAGCAACCACCCTGCTCAACCGCCCCGGCACGGCGCTGGGCAAGATGGACGGCGTGCACGCGCTGACCGATGTGACGGGCTTCGGCCTGCTGGGCCATGGCCTGGAGCTGGCACGCGGCGCGGGCCTGACGGCACGCATCGACAGCCGCAGCCTGCCGGTGCTGCCCACGGTGCAGGGCTTTGCCGAGCAGGGCGTCATCACGGGCGCCTCGGGCCGCAACTGGGCCTCGTATGGCGCGCAGGTTGCGCTGGGCGCCGGCATCACCGATGCGCAGCGCGCGCTGCTGACCGATCCGCAGACCTCGGGCGGCCTGCTCGTGTCCTGCACGCCGGATGTTGCCGATCAGGTGCTTGCACTGTTTGCCGAGCAGGGCTTTGGCAGTGCCGCCATCGTCGGCCGCATGGAGGCGGGCGAGCCGCGCGTCATCGTGGACTGACGGCCAGCGCATTCCAAAAGCGACGGGGGCCGAGGCCCCCGTTGCTTTTTGCACTCCCGGCGAGCCGCCAGCGAACCGGCGGCCCGTCACAGGGTCACAGGTTGCTTCACTCGCTCACGGTCTGCGTCTTGTAGGCCGGGCTGGCCTGGATGGCGCTGTCGGTGAACGGCAGCTTGAGCCATTGGCGGGCGCCGTAGGCCTTGGTGTAGTCCACGTAGTGGGCCGAGGCCGGGTCGTCCGACAGCGAGAAGGTCAGGAAGGTATGGGCCTCCACACCGGCCGACGGGAAGCTCACCACCTGCATGTAGCTGTTGCCGTGCGGCTGCCCGTCCATGCTGTAGCCGCCCTGCTCTATCTTGTTTTCCGAGCAGGTGATGGTGAAGTAGCCCACCTCGCCGCAGCCGCCATACAGCGCGATCTTCTCGCCGCCGCGCTGCGAGAACAGCACGGTGCCGCGCGCCGCATCCATGGCAAAGCCGCTGCCCTGCACGGCCTTCACTGCTTCGGCGAACGCCTTTTGCAGCGCCGCCTTGGCCGTGGGCTTGATGCCACGCGGCGTGTTGACGGGGTCGGCCGCATCGAAAGGCACGGCATACAGGTCGGCCGATTTGATCTGGCTGGCCACGCGCTTCCAGAACTCATCCCAGACATGGGAGCCCCTGGATGCCGCCGTGCCCGTGCCGTCCCAGGCCTGCAGCGCCGTGCAGGCAGCCGATACGTCCACCGTTTCACCAGCCGTGGACACGGGGCCTGGACAGACCTGGGCCAATGCCTCGTCCTTGAAGCGCGCGCTGTAGACACGGCTGTCCAGCACCATCTGGCGCACGATGTCGCTGGTGGCAAGCTTGCCCGGGTAGCCGTCCGTGCCCGCCAGCCGCTGCAGCGCCATGGTGTGGCCCAGGCGCGTGCGCAGGCTCTGGGCCGACGAAGTGGAGCCGAAGATGGCCGGATAGCCGGTCAGCGGCGCCGAGGCATTGGACAGCCAGTAGCTGTCGTTCATGTTGCCCACGTAGTCGCTGCGCAGCAAATTGGGCATACGCGCGGGGCCGATGGCACCCGCCTGCACCGAATCCACATCCGAACTCCAGTCGCACTGGCTGCTGCCACCGGCCAGCACCGGCACCTGGGGCAGCGCCGCGTTGATGGCGGCCGAGGCGGGCGTGGCGCAGGCCTGCAATTGCGCGGGCGGCACGTTGGGCACGGCGCCTATGTCGGCATACCAGACCTGGGCGTTGCCGCGCCCTGCGGCGACGGTGTTGACCCAGGGAATGGCCGACTCCTCCTTCTGGATGCGGATGAACTCGTCCAGCGACTTGGCCTGGTTCCAGCGCAGCCAGTTGCGGAAGGTGCGGTAGTTGTAGGCGTTGATGTCGCGGATGGCGAACACGCTCTGCGTGGTCCAGCCCAGCGCCGGGTCCATGGCGCCCAGGTTGACCACCGGGCCGTGCACGGTCTTGTACAGCGTGCGCGTGACCTGGTCCTGCCCGCCGGAGGCATTGCGCACGCTCACGGTGATCTTACTGGCCTGCATGGCCTCGGTCTTGCCGTCGCGCACATAGCGGGTCGGGTCATTGGGCGCCAACTGGTACATGAACAGGCCGAAGCGCCGCGCCGTGGACACGGTGTGGCTCCAGGCCACGTCGTTGTTGAAGCCGATCAGCACCATCGGGATGCCCAGAAAGCTTGCGCCACTGACATCGATCTCGCCCGGAATCGTGAGCTGCGATTGATAGAAGCGGTCCGGCCCCTTCCAGTACCAGTGCGGATTGCCGAACAGCACGCTGCTGCCGCCGCCCGTGGCCTGCTGGCCAAAGCCGTACATGTTGCTGCCGATGCCCGTGGTGCCGCCCACCTGCAATGATGGCGCCACCACCTGCCCCGGCTTGAGCGCGGCCAGCTGCGTCACGGCCGGCCGGGCCTTCGCCGGCTTGGCCGAGGCCGTTGCAGCCGCAGCCGCTGCAGGCGGCACGGCATTGGCGATCTGGGCCACGAAGTTGCTGTAGCCGCCGGCCAGATTGGCCGTGTACATGCGCCGCCAGATGTCCTGCGCGGTGATGGCCTGCACCCAAGGCTGGCCCGCGCAGGCCGCATTGGTCTTGGCCCCGGCCGGGGTCTCGCGCACCACGCGGTTGTAGCCGGCCACGAAGCCATCGACCAGTTGCTTGAGCTTGTCCGGCTGGGCCTGGATCATGGCGGCCACGGCGTCATCGGAGACGACATGGCGGAAGAAGAAGTCCGAGTCGAGATTGCGCGGCCGGTCGATGGTGCTGTCGTAGACGGCCTGGGCATCGCCGCCAAGGTAGCGCGAGCGCTCCCCACGGTACGTCAGGAAGGAGTCGGCCATGGTGCACAGGTTGTCCTGCGCCTGGGCATAGCCGGCGCCATAGCCCAGGCCCGTCCAGTCCTTGGCCTTGATGTGCGGAATGCCCATTTCCGTGCGGCGGATCTCCGCGCTGTACTTGCTGCTGGAGCCGTCGCCCGAACCGCCGCAGGCCGCCAAGGCGGCCAGGCAAATCAATGACAGGGGCTTCCATCCACTGCGAACCGCTGGGTACATGCTTTGTCTCCTGGTGTTATGCGTACACAAAGAAAGGCCCCTGTTTGTACGGGGGCCCACAACAGCATAGGAGGGCCGCAAGGGACTGCCTACCCGGCAGTTTCACTAGCAGATGTCAGAGACCCGACAGTGGTTGCAAGGGCTGCAGCGCGCCCGTCAGGCAGCGGATTCGCCCGGCTGGCTCAGGGCCGCCGTGGTGCGCCGGTCGATCTTGCGGCTGAGCACCACCGAGGTGTAGGTCTGCTGAATGCCGTCGATCAGGCCGATGCGGTCCAGCAGCGCATCGAGCTTTTCATTGCTCTCGCAGCGCACGAACACCATGTAGTCGTACTGGCCGCTGACGGCAGAGACCTCCTCGACCTCGGTGAAGCGGTTGAGCGCCTGCATGACCAACGTGGCCGTCTTGGGCTGCACGCGGATGCCGCAATACGCCCGCACGGCAGACTGCTCCACGCGTGCGCCCAGGCGCACGCCGTAGCCGGCGATCACGCCCTCTTGCTCCAGCCTGGCAATGCGCGCCACCACCGTGGTGCGCGCCAGATTCATCTGCCGAGCCAGATGAGCGGTGGAAGCCCGTGCATTGGTCTGCAGCAGACGCAGCAGCTGGCGGTCGGTTTCATCAAGACGGTATTCCATGCGGTTCCCTGGATTTCAACGGCAAGCACCCATGGAGGCTGCCCGGATGTGGTTCCACATTTCGGCAGAGATCTCCCCCAATCCGGCGATTTTATGCGTTGCGCATCGTCGTTCTATCCACAGGAGTCGTACTTTTCCTGGTACCGCGGCGGCTGGAACGCCTCTCCAACCCTCGCCGACCAGCAGCCGCCTCAACTGGCACCACCAGCTCTTGGGATATTCATCAGAAACAAAAGTAACTAATTACAAATTGTTGGTGCAACAGGAAGCAGGGACCACGCAGGGACCTGACTACGGAATCGCATGAATCATTAGCATGCACCCCATCTTTCCTTCAAAAAAGCTGCTCCAGGCGCACGGCTGCCACTTGCGGCAGCGCTGATCGGGCGTACCGGCGCCTGCGAAACGCTTTCATCACGTGCGGTATGCAAGATGGATCAGTACTTGCAAATACATGCATTTCCGCTAGATTGATCCCGCAGGCGTAAATTTTGTGTACTCAAGTTACCCCGCACCTCTTGTCTGATCTGCCCCGAGGAGGATTTCCTGTTCCCGCTGCCCGCCGGGCCGCTCGTTCACCACCATGACAAGGGCATGGCCGCCATGCCCGACGAACGCGCGCAGAGTCCGGTGCCTCCATTCGGTCTCCACAGGGGAGACATATGTCACATCGCGCCGCATCCGGAGATCCGTGGAGCCTTCCACAAGCTGCAACGCCCTGGCGGGACAGCTTTGTGCTGGGCGGGGTGCTGTTCCTGTGCTCGGCCGTGGCGCTGGGCCTGCGCTCTCCGGAGCATCTGTCGTCCCTGTGGCTGTCCAACGCCCTGCTCCTGGGCTGGATGCTTCGCAGCCCGGCCTACAGCCATAGACACGGCTGGACGGCTGCCGCCGTTGCCATGGCGCTGGCCGAATGGCTTTCCGGCAGTCCGCTGGACCAGACCCTGTGGCTGACCTTTGCCGACCTGGCCGCCGTGGCCTGCGGCTGGTTGATGATGCGGCGCCTGCCGCAGCGGGTGCAGCAGATGCGCTCCCCTTCCTCAGTGCTGCATCTGGTGATGTGCAGCCTGCTGGTGAGCGTGGTCGGAGCCGTGCTGGGCTCGGCAGGCATGCACCATCTCATGCATTGGCCCTGGCAGCCCATGATGGCCATGTGGTTCAGCAGCGAGTTGATGCACATGACCCTGTTGCTGCCTGTGCTGCTGAGCCTTCCGGCAAAGCTGGAGCCGCTGTCCTGGCGCAGCCAGCCATTCAAGCAAACGGCGCAGGCCTTGCTGCCGCTGCTTGCCCTGGCGATTTCCGAATCCATTGCCATCTACCTGGGCGGACCAGGCGCGCTGTCGCTCACCATGCCGGCCATGCTGTTGTGCGCCATGCGCTATCGGCTGTTCGTGGTCGCCCTGCTCAACCTGGTCAGCTGCGCCATCAAGCTGGCCACGTTTTCCCATGTGTTGTTCAGCTCGCCCGGCACCGAGCTGGAGACGACGTTCTCCTTCCGCCTGGGTCTGGCCATGCTGTCGATCGGCCCGCTGGCCGTAGCCTGCACGCTCATGGCTTTCAAGGACATGCTCAGCAAGCTGCGCCATGCAGTGAACCACGATGCGCTGACCGGACTGCTGGCACGCACCAGCTTTCTGGAGCGCGCACAGCGCACGCTGGAGCGCCTGCAGCGCGAGCGCCAGTCAGGCGCCATGCTGATGCTCGACCTGGACCACTTCAAGCACATCAACGACCGCCATGGCCATGCCGCCGGCGACCGGGTGCTGCAGGAAGTCTCGGCCCGCCTGTCGCAGGCGCTGCGCCCACATGAACTCATAGGCCGCCTGGGCGGCGAGGAGTTTGCGGTGCTGCTGCCCGGTGCCGACTGCGTCACGGCCAGAGCCGTGGCCCAGCGGCTGTGCGAGGCCACGCGCGAAATTCGCATCGACATGAACGATGGCGCAGCCATCTGCCCCACGCTGAGCATTGGCATAGGCTGCACGAACATGGCCTACCCACCGCTGGGTTTGAGTGCCTTGCTGCGCATGGCCGATACCGCGCTGTACCAGGCCAAGGCCAGCGGCCGAGACCGCTACTTCGTGGCCGGCGAGCGGCCGGACGAGGCCGGTACACCGGCCTTTGCCTGCGAGCATTCCGGGGGCGCCAAGGCGGCCTGACACCAGGCGCCGCCTCGGCGTTTTGCCCGCGCTCAGCGCAGGCGGCGGGCGCCGTTTCCTTCGTCGAGCTTGAAGCCCGCCACGGCCTGCGCCAGCTGCACCGCCTGCTGCTGCAGCGACTGCGCTGCGGCCGTGACCTCTTCCACCAGGGCAGCGTTCTGCTGCGTGACCTGGTCCATCTGGCCGATGGCGCTGCCCACCTCGGCAATGCCACGGCTTTGCTCCTGGCTGGCGTTGCTGATCTCGGCCACCAGCGTGCTGAGCTTGCGCACGCCGTCCACGGCCTGGTCGATGGTGGTGCCCGCATTGCGCACCAGGCGGCTGCCCGTGTCGATCTGGCCCACGGAATCATCGATCAGCGCCTTGATCTCCCTGGCCGCCGTGGCGCTGCGTTGCGCCAGCGTGCGCACCTCGCTGGCGACCACGGCAAAGCCCCGACCCTGCTCGCCGGCGCGCGCCGCTTCCACCGCCGCGTTCAGCGCGAGGATGTTGGTCTGGAAGGCAATGGAGTCGATCACGCCGATGATGCTTTCGATCTTGCGTGCGGAGGCCTCGATGCCGCCCATGGTCTGCACCACCTGGCCGACGGCCTCTCCGCCCTGGGTGGCGATCTGCGAGGCGCTGGTGGCCAGCTCGCTGGCCTGGCGCGCATTGGCCGCGTTCTGCTGCACGGTTGCCGTGATCTGCTCCATGGCGGCTGCCGTCTGCTCCAGCGAGCTGGCCTGCTGCTCGGTGCGTGACGACAGGTCCTGGTTGCCACCCGCAATCTCTGCCGACGCCATGCGCACCGATTCCGACGACTCGCGAATGCGCAGCAGCACCGTGGCGATCTTGTCCACGAACTGGTTGAAGGACTGGCCGATCTGCGCCAGCTCATCGCGGCCGGCAGAGGTGAGGCGGCGGGTCAGATCGCCTTCGCCCGAGGCGATGTCCTGCAGCGCATCGCGTGCCACGGCCAGGCGGTTGAGCATGCGGCGCAGCGCCACGGTCAGCAGCACCGCCGCGCCCAGCACGGACAGCACGGTGATGAGGGCGGCCACCTGCAGCAGCGCCCGCACCGAATCCGTGGCCTGTGCGCGGTCGATCACCACGGCCAGCGTCCAGGGCGTGCCCTCGACCTTGGCGGCGTAGAGCATCTGCGGCTCGCCATCGAGCACCAGATCGGCGCGGCCGCCCTGCTCGGCCAGGCGCTTGATCAGCGCGGCATCGAGTTCAGGGGCAATCGCGGAAGCGGGCTTGAGCGCCAGCTCGGGCTTGGCGTAGGCCAGCAGGCGGCCTTCGCCATCCATCAGAAAGGCAAAGCTTTTTTCCTGGGGACGGATGGCGGCCACTTTCCTGGACATGGCGGCCAACCGCACATCAGTGCCTACAACGGCCGTGATGGCGCCCGAGCTGCCGACCGGATCGACAAAGCTGATGGTCAGCTCGCCGGTGCTGGCATCGACATAGGCCGGCGTCACGCCCGGCCGGCCTTCGCGCACGGCCTGCTTGAACCAGTCGCGCTGGGTGCCGTCGTAGTTCTCCGGCATGGGATGGGTGAACACGGCGCGCTTGTCGGCATGGACGAAATAGGCGTCATCGAAGCCGCCAGCCTGCTGGCCGGCCAGCAGGAAGGGGATGGGGTCCGGCTGGTCCACCGCCTTCTTCAATGAGCCGGTGATGCGCTGCTTGTCCTGAACCCAGTCGGTCAGCGTGGATGCATGGGCCCGCGTGAGCTGGCCGATGTTTTCGTCGATATCGGACAGCGTGCTGCTGCGCGCCGTCCAGAAGGTGGCCATGGACAGCGCGAACAGTGCGGCCACGGTGATTGCTACGCAGATGAGGATCAGGCGGGCACGAAGTGTTTGAAACATGATGCGTAGTGAAGGCAAAACGAGGGCTGTGAATGCCCACCGAGCCTATCCGAGACGCATCGGCCGCCAGAGCTCGAAGAGTGCGTACTTGCCCTTGTAATTGCCTGCTTCTTGCGTGCGAAGAAGCCCGCTGGCTAGCCCCTTCGTGCAGGCACTGCATTGCTGGCAGCGCCGCCCAAGCCGCAGTCGTCAGCCTTTTGCAAGAACCAGTCACAAGCTTGAAGGATGCGTGCTATAGTGTCAATTTGTAACACAGACACTTGCCGCCCTGGCTGCGGGATTTTTCTGTCGCAAACGCCAGCGCCTTGACTCCAGGACCCTGCCGTTTGCGCCGCGCACCCTGTGTTTTTCCCTCCCTCATATTTTTGGGGTGCACCACGCGGCCTTTTCTTCCCTTGCATGGACTGCCATTGATCGAGAGTGGCTTCCCATCGGGGGCCGGCAGGGAGCCGGGCAAGAAAGTGTTTCACCTTGATACAAAAATGCCGATAAGAAGGCAGATCTGTCATTCAAGGGAAGAGAAACATGAAGCGATGCATCATCAAAGTGGCCGGCGCCTGCTACACAGCCCTGTTCCCCAGCACCTGCGCCGCTGTGGCAGACGCGATGGCCCGGTTTCCATACGCTACAAAAATCAGCGTCCGACTCGCCTAGACTCGGGCAAGATGGGAATCCGTTCTCAGACAGGTTCCAGGCAATACGCCTGTCGTCGTCCGGGTGTTGCGCGGCAGTGTAGGCTCACTTTGCCAAAAGTCTCCTAAGATTCCTTTATATTGGCAGATCAACATTCATTGATATACATGACTACCGACTACAAGACACTGCTGCAGCAGAAAGCCCATCTCGAAGCCCAGATCGCCGAAGTGCTCAAGACCGAGAAGTCCGGAGCCATTGCCCAGGTGCGCACCATCATCGACCAATACGGATTGACCGAGGCCGACGTCTTCCCTTCGTCCAAAGCCAAGGCTGGTGGCGGTTTCCGCGTGGTCGGCGTCCCCAAGTACCGCGACCCGGCCACGGGCGCGACCTGGACCGGCCGTGGCAAGCAGCCCCGCTGGATCGAAGGCAAGGACCGCACTCCCTTCGCGATATGAGGTCCGGCGCAGCCCGCCCCCTGGCAGCCACCAAGCTGCGACAGAGCCCGCCAAGTGCGGGCTTTTTGCTGCCAGAAGCAACGGGTTAACCCTATTGCTCAGAAGTTACAAATTCTTCAATGTAGTGCAGATGCGTGAACCGATGGGTGGCGGCATGTTTCGGTACCCAAGCAATCACAACAAGGGAAACAGCAGGTATCACACAGGGAACTGTCCTACAGCCCTGCTCTCCAAAATCATGTTGGCCACGCCTTTGCAGCAAGCGCAAGCCATGTGGATGCAACCACGCAGCGGCGAAGTCCAGGCGGCCACTGGATCGATCCGCAGCCACCACAAACCATTTTCCAGCCGGGCCAGGGAGACTATCTCCTCCCTCCCCTCTCACTGACTTACCCTGGCAGGCCCGCAAGGGCACCGGCTTTTCTCTTCAAGGACCGCCCTCGGGCGGTCCTTTTTTCTGCGTGTGTTATTGCACCTTGGTGCTGGTCAACGCAAGGCTGGCACGGCATGGCCCACCTTGAACACGGCCACCATGCCCGACAGGCGCTGCGCCTGGTCGCTGAGGGCGGCGGCTGCCGCTGCGGACTCCTCCACGAGAGCCGCATTTTGCTGCGTCATCTGGTCCAGCTGGCTGACTGCCTGGTTGACCTGGCCAATGCCGTCGCGCTGCTCGGTGGAAGATGCCGTGATCTCGCCGATCATGTCCGAGACCTTGCGCACGCTGCCCACGATATCGTCCATCACCTGTCCGGCCTGGGCCACCTGGGCCGAGCCTTCCTGCGCGGCATCGACCGAGGTGCTGATCAGCACCTTGATCTCCTTGGCGGCCTCGGCGCTGCGATGGGCCAGGGCCCGCACTTCACCGGCCACCACGGCAAAGCCGCGGCCCTGCTCGCCTGCGCGGGCCGCTTCCACGGCAGCGTTCAGCGCCAGGATGTTGGTCTGGAAGGCAATGGAGTCGATGACACCGATGATGTCGGAGATGCGGCGTGCGCTGTCGCCGATGCGATCCATGCTGGCCACCACATGGCCCACCACGGCGCCGCCGCGCTCGGCGGCCTGGGCGGCGCTGCCAGCCAGATGATTGGCCTGGCGCGCGGTGTCGGCCGCCTGGCCCACGGTGGCGGTCAGTTGCTCCATGCTGGCGGCCGTTTCCTCCAGATTGGACGCCGTCTGCTCGGTGCGCGAAGACAGGTTGTGATTGCCCGCGGCAATCTCGGTGGATGCGGTGGAGATGGAATGCACGCTGTCACGCACCTCCGTCACCAGCCCGCGCAGCCGCGCCGCCATGCCCGAGACCGAGCGCAGCAGGTGGCCGAACTCGTCCTTGCGACTGTCATCCGCCGACACCGTGAGGTCGCCCTGGGCGATGGCGTCCGTCAGTTGCACGGCGCGTTCCAGGGGGCGGGTGATGGCCCGCGTCAGCGCCAAGGCCAGGGCCAGGCCCGCCAGAAGGACCACGCCCTGGACGATCCAGGCCAGCACGCTGGCCTGCTGCCGGGCGGCCTGGGCCTGCTCGCGGGCTGCATCGCGCTGGCTGCGCTGCAGCTGCACGAAGACTTCCAGCGAGTCCACGTAGCGGCCAATGGCGCCCAGGTACTGCTGCTGGACGAACTCGCGGAATGCCGCTGCATCGCCGGTCAACTTGATCTCGCGCGCCCGCTTGTTCAGTGCCAGCACCTCGGTGCGGATGGCGGCAATGCGCTCTAGCGCCGCCTTGTCGGCATCGCTGGCGCCCTTGACGATCTCGGCCTGCAGCTTGGTGATCAGTGCCGAGCCTTCCTTGACCCGGCCGTCGAGCAGGCGGGTCAGTTCCTCATCGGTGGAGGCATTGCTGGCCAGAACCCGCTCGCCCGTGGTCTCCGTTGCGCCCTTCCATTGAATGGCCAGGCTGATGCGACTCTCGTACTCGGACAGCGTCTGCATGCCGTGGTCCATGGCGCGAGCCGCCGCAAACTGCGCCCAAAGCGATACCGCAAGCATCATCGCCAGCAAGCCGCCCAGCGTGCCCCAAAGCTTGGCGGACACGCTCCATTGATCAAATTTCATTCGTAGCACTCTCGTCGGAAAAACCGAATACAGGAAAGGTGAAACAACAGGCCGCGCACATCAGCGGCGACCGTTTTCCGGCGCAACGCCTTGCCATATCGGCATAGGCCAGCAATCCGGAAAAGATGACCTGCTTTTTCGTCACAAATGCCCGGGACTTGAGGCCGCTGCACGGGTAGCCCCGATATCGCCAGCCGTGCACAACGCGGAACATGCGCCCATGCGGCCGCAAGCGCCGTGGCAACGGATGCAAAATGGACCGGCGCTTCGGAATGCAGCACCATTCAATGCCGCAATCGCGAGGCTGTCGCCACCCGCACCTGCAAGTGCATAACACGCTGTGGATGTGTCACTCGATACCGATCGCCTCTATGTATTGATTGCGCCGCTGAGCATTCTGCTGCTCAGTTGCACGCTGGCCGTGTGCTGGCTGGTGCAGCGGCGCCAGCGCTACCTGCTGTGGATTGCGGGCGGATACGCCCTGGTTTCTCTGGCGCTGGCCTGGCAAAGCCTTGCACCCCGGGAAGAACTGCACCACTGGGCCGTGTTCACGGGCGCCATGTATCTGTTCGGCACCTGGTGCTTCGCGCGCTGCATGGCGGGGCGCTATGGCGTCTCGGCCCATCCCTTGCTGGGGCTGCTCATAGGCGCCGTCGTCCTGGCCGCGCTGTACTACTACAGCCGGGTCCAGGTCGATCTGTGGGTGCGCGTGCACTGGCTCAACACCGGCCTGGGCCTGCTGCAGATGCTGCCAGCGCCCGCCATGCTGCGGCGCCGGCCGCCGCAGGACTGGCTGGAGAGAATGCTCTACTGGTCCTACGTCGTGTTTGCCGGCTATACCGCTGCACGGCCGCTACTGGTGCTGGCCCTGGGCAGCACCGATCTCAATGAGATTGCACGCTCCACCTACTGGCTGGTGACCCTGGTCAGCACGCTGTCGTTTGCGCTGCTGTTCACCCTCATGCTGCTGGCATGCACGGTGCGCGATGTCTTCACCGCGCTGCGCGAGGAGCGCAACCACGACTCGCTGACCAACCTGCTCAACCGCCGCGCCTTCCAGGAGGCTGCCGAACTGCGCCTGGCCGATCCGCACATGGCCCCGATCTCCGTGCTGATAGGCGACATAGACCACTTCAAGCGCATCAATGACAGCTGGGGACATGACTGCGGAGACCGTGTATTGCAGACCGTGGCCCAGACCCTGCAGCAACACGTGCGCAACGACGATCTGGTGTCACGCTTTGGCGGCGAGGAATTCGTGCTGCTGCTGATGCGCACCACGCCCCAGGAGGCCGAGCGCGTGGCCCAGCGCATACGCGCCCAGCTCAGCGCGGACGGCTATGTGCTGGCGGCCGGCCAGCGGGTGACCATCAGCTTCGGCATCGCACCCGTGGCCGCCAACACCGCCTTGACCGATGCGCTGACGCGCGCCGACGGCCTGCTGTATGCCGCCAAGCAGGCGGGCCGCGACCGCGTGCATGTGGCCACGGACCCTGGCCGCAGGGTGCCGCAGGCCGTCTGAAACAGGAAGCGCGCAGCACCTTCTTCGCACGCCCATTCATCGAAATCCGTGGAAAAGAAAAAGCCCGCCAGGGTGTGGCGGGCTTGTTCGCAAAGGCAGGGTGAATGCCTTATTTTTTCGCGTCCTTCAAGACTTCCTTCACATCACCCAGCTTCTTCTGGGCCGTGCCTTCGACCTGCTTGGCAATGCCCTTGGCCTGTTGCTCGGGGCTGTCGATCAACTCGCCAGCCTTTTGCTGCACCTTGCCTGCGGCATCCTTGAGCGTGCCCTTGATCTGATCCGTGTTCATAGTTGCGTCCTTTGCTGCAAGAGCCTTCAAAAAGGGATAGTTGTTTAACACCCAACGCAACGATACGCGTGGCAAACCGGGGCGCGCGACAGCGCGCTGCAACGATACGCGTGGTCTGAGGCCTACAGCCTCAGGTCTTCTTGCTGGGGCGACGGGCCTGCATGCCATCCCCCGTGGCCTTGGACAAAGACGCGGCCTCACCCGCTTCGGAGCGCAGGCGCTTGAGGGCTTCGGTCACCACGGCCTCCTTGTGCGCCTCGAACAGGCCTGCAGCGGCGTCCTTGTGTTCTTGCAGCAAGCGGCACAGGCGCGCGATTTCCTTTTTCAACTCCGCCACATCCAGGTCCGGGCCAGCCTGGGCCGTGTCGCCGGCTTCATCCAATTCGAAGCTGCGCCGTATGCGGGCAACGATTTCGGCATTCATGGAACGGTGGCCTGCCTTTGCCACTTCCGAGATGCGATCGCGCATTCCATCCGGGAAACGGACGATGAAGCGCTCCTGGGTTTCGCTGGGAAAGGGTTTTCGTTGCATTGGGCGATGGTACCTGCCAGATGCAAATTCAGATTCATGCCTAGTTGACATGATTCCAAGTTGGCATAACATTTGAATCGGCCCGACCGAGGCGTGGGCAAGCCAGCACCCATGCCTATGCCCGTGCCGATGCTCGTGCGTACGAGCACTGAACCCCAGACCTATTGCGCAAGAACAGAACCATGCCGGACACAGACATGCACGCCTGCGCGCGCCTTGCGCAGGCCCTCGCCAGAGCGCCCGATCCGGAGAGCCTGGCGACCGATGCGCTATGCCACATCAGCGCGGCGCTGAGCGTGCTGGAAATGCATGTGGAAAGATCCAACCGCGCCATGGTGGTCGGTGTCCACGACCTGCTGCGCAGCTACCACCTCAAGGCAGACCGTGCCGCTGCAGAGCAGCCGGTCGAGGCGCTGGCCAGCAGCGTGCTGCCGCAGATGTCGGCCGACCTTCAAGGCCTGCTGGAAATCATTGACCGCGTGAACGACGACGAGATGGACGACCCCATCCTCTATGCCGTGAGCTACCTGCTCAGGGCGGCCAAGAGATTCTCGGATGCGGCGCCGCAGGCATAGCGGCCTGCGCATCGCCGCCTGATCTCACTCCTCGTTGGTCCACTCCACCCGCGCGCCCAGGCTGCGCAGGTTCTCGACGAAGTGCGGATGCGCACGGCGAATCGGCGTGGCGTTGCGGATCTCCGATCGACCCTCGATGCTGCTGGCGACCATGAACAGCGCAATCGCCACGCGGATGATGTAGGGGCTCTCCACCACGGCCGGCGTCAGCGGATTGCCGCCAAAGGTGACCACGCGGTGCGGGTCCGAAGAAAACACATGGGCACCGAACTTGGACAGCTCGCCCGTCCAGCCCAGCGCGCCGTCATAGATCTTGTTCCAGAACAGCGCATTGCCCTGCGCATGCACACCCAGCGCAATGAAGATGGGCAGCAGATCCACCGGAAAGTACGGCCAGGGAGCGGCTTCCACCTTGGTAAGCACATTGCTGGTGAAAGGCGTCTGCACCTTCAGCGGCCCCGAGCGCAGCGCGCGCGACCAGCCGTTCTTGTGCTCCACCTGCACGCCAAACTTGGCGAAGGTGCGGTCGATCAGCGGAAAGTTGTCCGGCGTGCTGTTGCGCACCTCCACATCGCCGCCCGTGATCGCACCCAGCGCGAGAAAGGTGGTGATCTCGTGGAAGTCTTCCTCGAAGGTGAAATCGCCGCCGCCCAGCGGCGCACCGCCGCGCACCGTCAACCGAGAGGTGCCAATGCCGTCAATATCAGCACCCATCATCACCATGAAGCGGCAGAACTCCTGCACATGCGGCTCACAGGCCGCATTGGTCAGCATGGACTCGCCCTGCGCAGCCACGGCGCACAGCACGAAGTTCTCCGTAGCCGTGACCGAGGCGTAGTCCAGCCAGTGGCGCACGGCCTTGAGCGGCGCGGCACTGTGGATCAGCAGGGAGCCGCTGGCGCGCTCCACCTCTCCGCCAAAGGAGCGAAAGATATCCACGTGCGGATCGATCTCGCGCACACCCAGCGTGCAGCCCTTGACGTTGTCCTCCAGCCGCGCCACGCCAAAGCGCGCCAGCAGCGGCGGCACTAGCATGATGGAAGAGCGCATTTCCTCGGGCAGGCGGTGCGAGGACGCGTCGAAGCGCGTGTCGCGGTGGTGCAGCTGCAGCGTGCGCGTGGCCTCGTCCAGCTGCACCTCGCTGCCCAGCGTGCGGAAGATGTCGAGGATCTTGCGCACATCCGTGATGTCCGGCACGCCATGCAGCCGCAGCGGCTGATCGGTCAGCAGCGTGGCGCACAGAATCGGCAGCACGGCATTCTTGTTGGCGGAGGGAACGACGCGGCCGCGCAAAGGCGTGCCGCCGTGGACGATGAGATTGGACATGGGGTGCAGCGCTAGCAGCGATAGGACAACGCGTGATTCTAGGGTTGCCGGGCTGCCCGCAGGCCTTGCAGCGGCAGCACACGCCCGCTGTTTCAACAGGTTTCGTATCCAGGCCGCCTACCCGACAACAAAGCGTCAGCCTCAGCCCTGCACTTCGTGCCCGTAGACGATGAAGCCCCGGTGCTCGGCCACCTGGTCATACAGCGCGCGGCCCGCCTCGTTGGAGGACTGCGTCTGCCAGTACACGCGGCGCGCTCCCGCCTGCGCAGCCTGCGCATAGACCGCACGGATGAGCGACTTGCCAATGCCCTGCTTGCGCCGCCGCGCATCGGCAAACAGATCCTGCAGATAGCACACCGGCTCCAGCCGCGTGGTGCTGCGATGAAACAGGTAGTGCGCCAGGCCGACCAGCTCACCCTCGCTCTCCGCCACGAGCGCAAACACCGGCTCCAGCGGATTGAGGAAGCGCTCCCAGGTGGCCTGTGTGATGCCTTCGGGCAGCGCCGTCTCGCCAGCGCGCCCATAGAACGCGTTGTAGCCCTGCCAGAGAGGAAGCCATTGGTGGTGGTCCGCCTGTGTGACAGGCCGGATCTGGAGCGGAGGAACAAGGGACGACATGGAACTCCTGGCAAATAAATGAAATGGGGACCAGGAATTCTAGGCACGGCAAGCCGCCGCCAAGAGGTTTGCAGGCCAGTCCCGGCACCTTCGCAAAGCCTGAGGACTCAGCGCACAGCGCGTCCGCAAAACACATACACGGCGTACAGGCGCGGCCTACATGCGACCTCAACCTTGGCCCGCACAGAAACACCGCGCAACCAATTGAAATAGAGCCCATAGGAGAGCACGTACCGAGAAACCTCTCCAAATCATGTGACGGAGATACAAGATGAGTCGAGTCGTTCCGACAGAAAGCTTCAACCCGGACCCGGATGCCCGCTACCACCGCAGCCTGCTGGAAGCCTTTCCCCTTCGCGGCAGCCAGCCTTTGCTGCTGCGCATGGAGTCGCGCTCGCCCCTGTGGCGCCTGTACGCGCGGGGCTTGCGCGCCTTGCGGGCCGCATTCGCCACCGAACTGCCGAGAACTTTCTGATGCGACACCTCTTCCTCGTCTTTCTGTGGTCTGCCATCTGCGCCATTTCCTTTGCCGTGGCGATGCTGGCCAGCCCCATGCTCAGCCACGCCATCTGACCGTGCTGCCAGCGCGCGTGCCGTTGCCTGCACCACGCCCATAAAACCATCGACCATCTCCTTGGCCGTCTCCAATGCGGCTTTATCCGACTCTGGATGCAAATGCCTGCCGCCTACACTGCGCCAGTCCATTTGCTTACAAAGGAATTGCCCGTGAAGAAAAGCACATTGCAGATTCGTCCCTTTGTGGGCGCATTGCTGGTGGGATTTGCCGGGCTTGCAGCCCTTTCCAGCGCCTGGGCCTGTACTCGCCTTGTCTATTTGGGTGCGAATGGCCAGGTCGTGACGGCACGCTCCATGGACTGGAAAAGCGACATCGTCAGCAATCTCTGGGTACTGCCGCGCGGCATGGAGCGCAGCGGCAAGGCCGGCCCCAATTCCCTGCGCTGGACTTCCAGGTACGGCAGCGTTGTCACCTCGGGCTATGACGTTTCCACCACCGATGGAGTCAATGAGGCCGGCCTGAATGCCAACCTGCTATGGCTCGTGGAATCCCAATACCCCGCTTTCGGCGCAGGCAGCAAACCCGGCCTGACCATTGCGGCTTGGGCGCAGTATGTGCTGGACAACTTCGCCACCGTGAAGGAAGCCGTCGCGGCTTTGGAGAAAGAGCCCTTCACCATCGTCTCGGACAACGTGCCCGGAGAGAACCGCCTGACAACGCTGCACCTCTCGATGTCCGACGCCAGCGGCGACAGCGCGATCGTCGAATACATCAACGGCCGGCAGGTGATACACCACGGCCGTGAATACCAGGTCATGACCAACTCGCCGACCTTTGATCAGCAACTGGCCCTGAACGCCTATTGGAAGCAAGTGGGCGGCACCACCATGCTGCCCGGCACCAACCGGGCCGCCGACCGCTTTGCCCGCGCATCGTTCTACGTCAACGCCATCCCCAAAAGCCCGGACCCCAACAAGGCGCTTGCCAGCGTCTTCAGCGTGATCCGCAACGCCTCGGTGCCATATGGCCTGAACACTCCCGAAGAGCCCAATATCTCCTCCACCCGCTGGCGGACCGTGTTCGACCACCAGCGCAAGCTCTATTTCTTCGAGTCGGCCTTGACGCCGAACACCTTCTGGATAGACCTCAAGGCGCTCGACTTCAGTCAGAAAACCGGCAAGGTGCTCAAGCTGGATCTGGGTCCAGACCAGAACCACACCTTCTCGGGCGATGCCACGCGGCAGTTTCAGGAATCGGTGCCGTTTCAATTTCTGGGTCTCTGAGGCGGCGGCGGTGGCGGTCCACGCGGTCTTGGGTGTGGTGAGGCGCACCAGCACACGCTCGCTTGCCCAAAATCCGGGCCCTGGATCGCCTTCACGCCAGCCGCTTCGGCTCGTCTCAGCTTTTCGTGGGTGTCACGCATGCCCGAACTGCTGCTGGAGGACACACTGTAAAGGGGTGCTGGCCACCCCCGGGCGCAGAATGGAAGCTCCGACACAACCATTCCCGAGAGGGGCGGACATGAAACAGGAACTGATCGGACCCACGGCCACTCTTGCCGGAGCAATGCTCTCGAAGATCGAGTTGGAGTACAGCGACTTCACACGGGGCATCGTTGCCAAGACCTTCGAAGAGGCTTACTTCGTACTGCTGGAAGGCATTCAGCGCGTAGACACGGCAGAAGAAGCCCTGCGTGCGCAGCAGGCTCAACGCGGCACAGCCATCTAGCGGCCAAGACGCTTAAAGGCGCGGTTGCGTGGGTGGGCAAAAACCCGCACAGCCGACAAGAGAAATGTCGGGCTGAGCACCGCCGTTGCTACTTCTTCGATAGCAAAAAAACGCCCCGTATTGCCACGGGGCCTTGTGTCATTTGGTGGGTGCTGCAAGATTCGAACTCGCGACCCACGAATTAAAAACTGGAGCACTGCCCCGACGATCAACAGTTGAGCTCACTGTGCCTTTTTCTGAACGCTCAGAGAGCCGTCGGCCTCAAGGAACATGCACCGCATCTCCTCGATCTCACAATCAGCTTCGCGCAGGGCTTTTTCGACATCATTTTGGGAAATACGGTGCTTCGTTCGCGCGCCCTCGAAAATCTTCCCATTGCGCCCCAGCAGCACGGCCTCCCCTTCCAACAGCTTTTCCGCTCCGCGCCAGCGTGCAGTGACAAACCCCACCGCCGTGTTCAACCCGATGAGGACAACGCACACCAGCAGGCCTCCGGGCAGGGACTGATCCGAACCCGTCATTGAGGGGCCGGCGGCCTCGCTCACCAGCATAACCACCAGAAGATCGAATGGGGTGAACTGGCCAACCGTGCGCCGCCCGGTCATCCGCATCATCAGCAGCAGCAAGGCATAGACAGCCAGCGCCCGCAGGGCCAGCTCGACTGGATGGATATCCAGATTCCACATGAAAGCGCCCCCTCAGTCTTGTTGTGTCCACGGGCTGCGCTGCGAAGCGCGCACAGAGCACTTGAACGCCTGCCTCAACTGATGCAGGCAATTCTGGCGGCGAGCTGGCGTTTCAGCTGCCGTGCAGTCGCCGGGCACCCATACCTCATAGCCGGACATGCGCGCATCGGTGGCCGTCAGCATGACGCACATGTCAGTGGCAAAGCCCACGATGGTCAGCCGGCGTGCCTCCATCCGCCCCAGCAAATGCAGCAGCGGCGTGGAATGGAAGGCGGAATGCTGGGGCTTGAGAATCACCAGGTCATCAGCGGCCGGTGCGAGCAGCCGAGCGATCTCGCCGCGCTGCGCAGGCAGGGCCTGGCAGGCCGCGAGAATGTCGCTGAACTCGCTGTGCCAAGTCCCGTAGTTGTCATTGGCATAGATCGCAGGAACTCCCCTATCTCGCATGCTCGCCTTGAGCCTGGCAATGCGCCGTGCCGCCAGCCCCGCCTCCTGCAGCAAAGGCGCAGCATTGGGAAACTGCAGCGGGTTGATAACATCGACCAGCAGCAGCACCTCGGCGCTATGGGGCACCTGAGTAGGTTTTAACCATCTGGGACGCGGCATTGCAACGATCAGAGCATGGATTTACGCTGTTGCTCAGCGCGCGATGCACCAATGGCCGTCTCAACCTGCCTGACCTCTTCCGGGGGAGGCAGGACAGCAGGCATACCTAGGCTCTGAATCCACAGCTCACGGCACCAGCCCTTGGTGTGGTACAGATGATGGTCCTCGTCCTTCTCCACACGAGAATGCGCATCCTTGAGCACTTTGCGGGTTTCTCCAGTGGCGACCTCGGCCACCTTGCCCAACAGCTCCCAATTGGCATGGTCCTTGGTCTCGGCATGGACCACGCACTCGCACGCCACCAGCTGCGCTGCGGTCGCGTTACCGGCCTTGAGGGCAAGCTCCATGGCCTTCACCAAGGAGTTACCGATGTGTCGAACAACGGCCCGGGACGGTACTTCTTCATCAGCGTCGACGCCCAGCAGCTCGCATGTGGTGCGGACTACATTCTGATGGCTCAAAGTCTCATCGAGATATCCCTGCCACTCCTCCTTCAGCTCCTCATTGACTGCGCACGTCAATGCGGTCCTGTACACCTGCTCACCTCCCAGCTCTGTCTCCATCATTTGCAGCAGCAGGTCGCCCAACTGTGCTTCGTCGTATCGTGGTTTAGTCATATGTCTTCTCCGGGTGAAACGTCGCGTCGAGAAGACGATGTTGGTATGCACAGGCTGCCTCAGCCGTAGGCTCCAGCTGATCTGGTTGTAGTGGTCTGTACCTAAGAGGCGTGAGGGCCGCCCACACGGAGATATGCAAGTCCCTGGAACCTTGGCGCGACCATCAAGAACTCAGGTTGTGGAGGAGCCCGGCTCACACTTGTCGATGTGCAACCTGTATGCCAAACACAGGAACCCACTTGCGGGAGCCCTCTCCCCTGGCTTGGGAGAGCCAAGCCGCCACCAGCCCCCCTCGTTCTATTCGCGTTTAGCGTCCGTTCTCGCGTCGGCGGAGGTGATTAATGCCAAACAGTCCCAGCATAGACATCAACGCCATCAGTGCCACCTGACCCAAGGTAGGGACAGGCGTGGCTGTCGACAAGACGTTGGCAACGGGTCCGGCAGACACAGAACATGCCTCCAGCCCTGGTGTGGCGCCAGTCTGCGCGGCGGGTATCACACAGAAAAACAGGTACTGGTTCAGATCCGAGGGCTGCACAGTGTAGGAGGCTGCCTGACTAGCGCCGCCTGTCGAGCCGCTGGCGACTACGGTACCTTGACCGGAATTGGTGATACTTGGATTGGAGCTGGTGACGAATCGATAGGTCGTCCCGCCGGGATTTTCAACGTCCGCGTTGTTGTCGGCGTAGGTGTAGTTACCGGTCACGGAAGACCCGACCAGGGGTGTGCCCGTGATGGATGGTCCAGCAAGCGGCACCGTGTTGGGCGGCGCCTGTTCTATCAACGCTGCCATGTGTTGATATCTTGTATCCCGGTTACGGAACAGATCCATGGTGTAGACGTTGGATCGATAGGTACTTCGCAGCGTGGGCAGGCTGGTGCGCATTGCCGCGTACAAGGTAGTGTAGGCGTTGACGAACGCGGACTGGTCGGTGCCTCCGTAGTCGATGACGTTTTCCAGGCTTGGACGCGATGCACCTTGTGCTATATCGATGCTGGTGGCTGTACCGTTGTAGTCGTTACCAATCTCCCACAAAGCGTATTGCAGGGCGCGTCGCTGCTCTACGGTGCCATTCTTGTAATGGCTTATGTAGTACTGGTCGAGCAGCCAGTAGATGGCGGCCTCGCCTGCGGCACCCGACGCGCCCTTGATGGCGCTGGCGCCAGCTTGCGTGTCGAATTGAGCGACAGGCACGGGGTCGGCGGCATTGACAAAGGGCGGCTTTGTCGCGTGATCAATGCAAAACAGCAGCACTTCCAAAGCGCTGTACGGCGAGCCATCGGCATCGTAAGTCAGGGCTTGTGATGTCCCTGAATAGATCGAGCTGAAGGCATAGGTGACCGGGCCCGATACGAAGGCGGCCATGGAGGAGCTGGGGATCGCCAAGGCGAACGCGGTTGAAAGGCCCAAGATCGCATTCTTCATCGTGCCACCCTTGTCTGTTTGTAAGATCCTACGCAAAGTATTTTGACTTGCATCAAGAACACTGGCAACGGAGCGCGACGAAGAGATTGTTAATTCTTCCCAACGGCTGGCATGTGAGACACACAGCGCTGTCAGCCGTGGCCGGCCCGCTGGTGATGTTGCCCCTCGCAGCCGCTCGATCTGCAGGCCGTAGCGCCGGGCGTGCTGACCTTGCTGCAGCGTGGGCAAGCCGAGCGACCAATGACAGATCATCCCCTGGGATCGTGCCGCTTCACCAGTTGCCGAGCTGCATCGATCGCATTGAGCCTCATGGCGCCATGGCACTTGGCGATCTTGACGTCCAACGCTGCTTGCTCACGGTGGACAGATGTGTATTTGGTGGACACAGGACCGTGGCTCCATTCGGAAATTTGCAGCAAACCGGCCCCTGGGGTCAGAAGTAAATCCTCTGGCATGGCTGGCCAATCTCAGGCACTTGCTACGTAAAATTGGGAAATCCGTATTCCAGACTAACTCTCAACCAATTTGCATGCTTCAATATCCGGATCGATTTTTATCGATTCCTTTCGAGATCCTCGCCGAGCCTGTTTATCGGCATACATACGCTTGTCAGCTTCCTTGAGCACTGTCTGCGGAGAGCTGACAGATGGATCGACACTCACAATCCCAAAACTTGCTCCTGGATATTTGAAGCTACACTCTTCAAACTCATAAACCCCAGTCAGTAGCGGAGCCAATCGACCTCGCATGGCACTAACTAATTTCTCCTGCTCTCCTGAGTTTAGCGGAGCAACAACTCCAACAACCAGGAATTCGTCACCCCCCAGTCTCGCCAGCACGTCGCTATCGCGCAAGCCTACTGAAAGTCTCCGGCCAACCTCGATCAGAAATTGGTCTCCAACTTCATGCCCATAGTTGTCGTTGATTTTTTTAAAGCCATCCAGATCGATGAATGCCACCAAAACCCATTGCTGCGTTCGCCTGGTCAAAGCGTAAAGCCGGTCCAGTTGCGCCATTACATAGCGTCGATTCGGCAGATTGGTCAGTGCGTCATGGTTTGCCGCATACCATTCGTCATACCGCCGCATCACCATCAGTCCGATTACGCGGCTGGAAAGAAGGATAAAAAGAAGGCCAATCACCGCTACCAGACCTGCTATCCAATAGTGTTGCCAGTGCATGGCAGGCAGGTGATCCAGGCCTGCGAGCGTGATCAACTGGTACTGCGTTTTTTCCAATGGCTGACGCCTCAGAAGGTAGGGTCTACCGTCAATGATCCACTGATCCGATGTTTCAGCTACAGGACGAACATCCAGAGGTATTCCTGGAGCTTCCTCGTTGTTCGAGGAAGAAGTTGTGTTAGCACCCAGCACGGAGCCGGATGGTAGAAGCGCTATTGCATTACGGAGCATGAATGACGCATCCGAGGTTGTGGTAACTCTCCCCTGGCGATCCACAATTAGTACAGTATGGATACCTGTAAGGTAGAGCGCAATCTCCGGCGCATCAAACTTCACTGTCACCGAACCCAAAGGAACCTCATTTTCATCCTCAATCCGACTGGCTACAAAATAGGAGGGCGTCTTGTTGAGTCGCGCAATACCGAATGAATGTCCATTTCCATCACGCAATGCATCGATGAGATACGATCGACCTGAATAAATCATGCCAACGATACTGTCGTCATCGGCCCAGTTACTTGCCGTCACCGTGTCGTCCGACATATTGTTCATGTAAATCCGGGCATAGCGCAGATCGCTGGACAGTTCGTTCATGAAATCGCCCACTTTTCGCACCAACGGGTCTTGTGTGAAATGTGCAGCACGCTGTTGACGTGTGAGATTGTCCAATCCTGGTGGATCATTACGATATCGAGTGGCCAGTTGAATTACCAAGCCCTGCCGTGCCACCATATTAGCCACGCTCACCATTTCGGCGAACAGACGATCCATGATCCGGGCAGTAGTTTTACCCTCGTATTCGGCGCTCGCCGCCAAGTTATTCAACTGAGCCGCTACGAACCGTTGTGATATCCACCATCCCAAGCAGGCTACCAAGGTCAGCCAAGCCATAGCTATACCCAACGTCACCAGGCGCATGATGGTCTTCAAGGACCGTCTGCGCTCGGCTTGATTGGGTAATGCTTGGCTCACTAACTTCCTCCAGTCCGTTTTGAACAGATGGTAACGAGTACACACGGAATGAAAAGTCAGGAAAAGTCATTGGCCGGCAGATGGCACTGCGCGCTTGCGGTCGCCCGCCTTGCTGGATATCTCGCCTGTGGGCCAGCGCGATCTTGGCCACAGCCTGCGCATCCGGGCATTCGCGTCCACCACCTCAGTTTTGGACGCAATGCGTTCCGCGCGTACCTCGCTGCGTACGCGTCCTTGCGTACCAACTGCTCTGCCTTGTCCTGAATGCGCTCCAGCAGGTCACGGCTCCAGTCGTCACGCTTGGCGCGCTTGCGGATCGCCCCCCCTCGCTGATGCCTTGCTCCGCTGCGATCTGCCTCAGGCTCTTGATGCCGGCCCTGTAGTCCGGTTCGATGCGCTCCCACTGGGACACCTGCTTGTGTTCCTTGCTCCTCCTCCCGAAGCTGGCAGGCTTGGGACGGCTGCCTCAGGACCATGCCACGTACTCCAAGCAACTACCAAATTTCGGTTATAGACACAAAAGACACAAATTTCTACAATTCCCGATGCACTCGGCAGTCAAACGTCCGTTCGGCACCTACTGCTTACAGGGAGCGAGTCGATTGCTATAAACAAGGGAATCAACATGTCTTCCGGAATTTTCCGCAGCTTGGCACTGAGCAGCGTCTTTGCACTTGTCGTCTACCCAGGCTCTGCCAGTGCTCAGATGCCGACCGTGTCTGCGTCACATACCAATGTCTCGTGCAATGGGGGAAGCAACGGCACCGCTACCGCTTACAACATCCAGAACGGCACACCTCCCTACTTCTACTCGTGGGCGCCTGCTGGCGGAACTATGCCCTTCGCAACAGGGCTGACGGCTGGCACATATACAGTCACAGTGACAGACTCGAACACCCTGCAGGGAACGGCGTCCACAACGGTGGAAGAACCTGCAGCGGTTCTCTCCGGCACAAGGTCTCAGGTTGATCCCGTGGAGGGCGGCAATGACGGTAGCGCTACCGTCGTGGCCACCGGAGGCACCCCTGGCTACACGTATTCCTGGGCGCCATCTGGAGGCACAGCGGCTACAGCTACCGGTCTCTCTCCCGGCCCATACTGGGTGACAGTCACAGATGCCAACTCCTGCGAAACGACGTTGCACTTCACGCTTACAGCTTCCACCCCCTCGGTGCAGTCAGTCAGCGTCCCTCCCGATGGAACCTACACCTCTGGGCAGGACCTGCAGTTCAACGTGAACTACAACGCTCCCGTCACGGTCACCGTCGGCGGCCCGCCGTCTATCCCCCTGACGATTGGTGCAGCCTCCCGGCAAGCGAACTTCGTCGGCGGCAGCAACACCTCCACCCTGACCTTCATATATACCGTGCAGCCAGGTGACTTTGATGCAAATGGAGTGACGTTAGGAACCGCCATCAATCTCAATGGGAGCTCGATGACGAGCGGAGGCGCCAGCGTTGTACTGAATTTGGCAAACGTAGCCGCCACGACCGGCGTACTGGTGAATGGACAGCAAACCCAGAACATCACGTTCACAAACCCCGGTGACCAAGCTTTCGGCACAACGCCAACACTGACCGCGACGGCCAGTTCCAGCCTGCCCGTGGCCTTCAGTGCAACTACAACTGCCGTGTGCACGGTCACATCGGGCGGCATGCTGACTTTTGTGAACACAGGCTCTTGCACCGTCGATGCGAACCAAAGTGGTAACGCAAGCTATCTGCCTGCATCACAGGTGTCTCAAACCTTCATGGTGAATGCAGCGGCACCCGGTGCACCCACGATCGGCAACGCCACTGCAGGTGACGGCCAGGCGACGGTGACCTTTACTGCACCTGCATCTGACGGCGGCACCCCCATCACAGGCTATACCGTGACCGCGACCCCCGTGGCCGTGCCCGGTGCGCCTGGTGTGATCACTCAGCAGGGAACGACATCCCCCATCGTCGTGGCTGGCCTGAGCAATGGCTTCACCTACAACTTCACGGTCGTGGCATCCAACGGGACAACCGGTGCAGCCTCTGCAAGCACACAAGCCACGCCGCGCAAGCTGCAACTGGTGAGCGCGCCCGGCAGTGTGCCTGGCATGACCGGCATACCGTCTGCCACGATGTCCGGCGGCGGCACCACCTGCACGCTGCAATCTGGCGGCGGCTTCGGACCTGTGACCTCCACCCCTCCGAACCTCCAAGCGCCCAGCGGTCAATTCGCTTTCAGCGCCGAAAACTGCACCGGATCTGTGACGATGACCCTCACCTATCCCAGCGCTCTCCCCGAAGGCGTGCAGTTCCGCAAGCCCGATGGAGCCGGCGGATGGTTCGACCCTGTGACCGCGCTGAACGTCATCGTGAACGGTGCGCGCACCACGGTGACCTACACCATCACCGACAACGGCCCGGGTGATACCAACCCTGCCGTGGGCGTGATCGCAGACCCACTCGTGCCCGTGCTGGCAGCAGCTCCAGTCGGCGGCGCCGCAGCCATTCCTACGCTCAGCGAGTGGGGCGTCATTCTGATGTCTGCCCTGCTGGCGATGTTCGGCCTGCGCCGCATGCGCCGCATGCGCCGCCAGCGTTGATGCAGCCCTGACCCAAAAAACAAGGCCCGCAACTGCGGGCCTTTTCTTCGTCTGCGTGTCTACAGGCGGCGCGCGGCGATCTGCAGGCGCTCGGCCAGCGTGGGCTTTGCAGCCAAGCGCTCTGCCGTTCCCAGCACGCCATCGCGGCCCGTTACCGCCCGCGCTATCAGTGCTGTGCCCAGCGCACCACTCACAACACGGCCCATGCCACTTTCCGTCCGCCGGGCGTGGCGCAGAGCCAATAGGCCAGCCCCGAGCACCAGCCAGTGCTCTCCCGTGAATCCCTTGCGAGAGTCATCCCACTTGCGCAGGTCCTGGATCTTTTCTGAAATCGCCATTCATTGCTCCTGTTTCTTCAGAGCTTGCATGGTGCCCCGCCAGCGGGCTGCAGGCTGTCGGTCCCTGGGCAAGATTCCGGTGGCGAGAGTCCTACGGGCGCGTTGTGGGAGGCCAGCCCTGTAGTCCAGCTCAATGCGCTCCCACTGGGGGTCCTGCTTCTGTTCCTTGCTCATCCTGCCGAACGTGGCAGGCTTGGGGCGGCACCGTCATCTCTGCGAGGCGGCTCGTCGGAGGCTGTCGCACAATGCGCCCGATCGTCTGGTAGCCTGTACGTGAACGGGGCGATATGCGCCTCCTAGAAAGGACCTGCATGCTTTCCAGAATTTGCACAGCTGCATTTGTCGCCTGCCTCACGGTCGTGCAAGTGCCAGCGATGGCTCAGGCGGATGTTCCCTTTACTGCGGTGAACTTCAAGAAAGGCACGTCGAGCGCCACCGTCCAGGGCAAGCTCCAAGGCAACAAGGTGGAGACGCGCGACTACGTGGTCCGCGCGGGCGCCGGGCAGACGATGACCGTGCAGATGGAGACAAAATCCACCTCGACCTACTTCAACGTGCTCCCACCTGGCAGCGATGAAGCGCTGTTCCGCGGCGAAATGGCAGACGGGTCCAAGTGGACCGGCGTATTGCCCGCCAGCGGTGACTACCGTGTGCGAGTCTTCCTCAATCGTGCGGCCGCCCGGCAGGGCAAGTCGTCCGCGTACACGCTCAAAATTTCAGTCGTGAATTGAAGTGGCGCCGCGCCCGCAGACAGCGCGGGCGCAGCACTATCTGCGTATGAAAAACCTTCCTCGCATTGCACTGGCGGCTCTGCTCGCTCTGCCGATTGCCTCCTTTGCCCAGTCGAGCGTGCAGGTAGGTTTCTCACCCGAAGGTTCCGCCCACAAGTTGGTGCTGGACACAATCGCCAGCGCCAAGACAAGCATTCAGGTGCTGGCCTACGCCTTCCAGGCTCCTGACATTGCACAGGCAATTGTGGCTGCTCATCAGCGCGGCGTGGACGTGCGCGCAAAGCGTTCAAGGCTGGCGCGCAAGCGGCCGGCTACAGCCATGCCCGGCTGCATGACCTGCGGCACAGCACAGCCAGCGAGATGATCAACGCCGGCGTGGATCTGTACAACATGGGCGGCGTACTGGGGCACAAGTCTGCCGTGAGCACGAAGCGGCACGGCCATCTGGCGACGAAGACGCTGAAAAGTGCCGTTGCGTTGGTTGGCAAAAAAAGCCTGCACAACGGCCAAGAAAAAAGCGGCCTGAACGCCACTCTTGCTACTTCTTCGATAGCAAAGAAAAAAGGCCCCGTATTGGTACGGGGCCTTGTGTTCTTTGGTGGGTCCTGAGAGATTCGAACTCGCGACCAACGGATTAAAAGTCCAATCTATCGAAATAGGCATAAGAGAAAATACCTTTCGCATCAATCACTTGCAACGATAGCCACTCATCTGGTGTTTTCGAAATCATGCCTTTTTCACCCTATTTCAGCCTACTTTGGGCAGGTTTTGGTCATAGCACACCGCCTGCCTGAACCTTCCACTATCAGCGCATCGCCGGTGTCAGAAATCTCCACTTTGGTCTAACCCAGCAGGGCATAGATCATGGCTTGCGGCGGGGGACCAGTTGAATGGGCTCCGTGCCATGCTCACGCCGCGGCGAGATCCAGTAGACCCACAGCCCCCGGGCCCACGCGCCAGCATAGATGATCGACACGGCGAAGATGCCCCACTGCTCGGCCTGCCAGCTGGCATAAAACCAGAACGGCTGCCCCAGCATTCCGAAAACCGGCGCCCATTTGCGCCAGCTCTTTCCCCGGGCTTGGGAGAGCCAAGCTGCCAGGGACCCCAGCAGGGCAATTGCGATCTGATCGAACGTCATTTCTACATATTATGTGAAACCAGAAACCTATTCAGGTCCAGTTTTACCCTAAAAAATAAAAGCCTTTCGGCACGCTGCTTACACATTAAATAATCATTGGCCTATTTGACTACAGCAGAAAATTAGGAAAAGGAGCATCGTTAGACCTCAGGAGCCGATCTTGGCTTTTGATAACCAAGGAGCTCTTCATGGCCATTTTCCAAAATACCCCTGGCAACAACCAGCAACAAGGCAACAAGCCGCAACCCTCGCAGCAGGAGCAAAGCCGACCTCTGAAAGAGGGATCGCACGCGCCCGAGCAGCAAAAAAAGCGGTCTGAGCAAGAACAGGCTCAGCAATAAATCTGCTGGATAAAAATCCAAAGGGCCAACAGGCCCTTTTTTCTTCAGCGAGCAGGCAAGCCGCATTGAAAGTTACCTCATGAACACCGGAGACAAGGCACGTATATGAAATTCGATGACTGGGCAAAAGCTCTACCAGATGAGATACGCACAACCCTAACCGTTTCGGAAGCATGGAATGCAGGGGCCTTATCTATGCTGGAGACATTAATAAAGCTGGGCTATATCGGCGAAGGATACGCGGAGAAAGCTAGAAACGACGTGAAGGATCTTCTAGGAGGTCTGACCTGCAGGGCCAAGTGGGTAGATGAAGCATGGCTCCAGTGTTTACCCGTATCGCGCTCTGGGCAAACCCTGGGCATGGACCGGACGGCTGAACATTAAACCGGCCGCTGCCGCACCTCTGCGCGCCAAGGAGTCAGCCCCATGGGTTGCAATGACTTGCCCTCAGCTGCAGCGATATGAAGATAGTTGCTCCCCGTCAACGCCCGAGCCTCCTGTGACAGCCGCTCACGAACATCAATAGATTCAGTACGCAACATATTAATGACCAGCTTGTTCACTTTGAACTCACGACAACAGGGACACACAAAATGCGTCCACTTGGCATAGTTTTCCAAGTAGGCTGTGCTGGTCAGGCTGCACAGAGGACAGGGAGCTTGGATGGAATTTTTCAAGTTTTCTACTCCAAAAAAGTGCTGAGCATGTGGTTGACGTTGTGAGCTACTGCCGATTTTGATGACACCTTGCTAAGGTGGAAGATGAAACCGGTAGCAGCCCAGACCTCTATTCCTCAATTGGGGATGAAACGAAAGCCGCGCTAATTTTACGATAGCGCGGCTTCCGCGTTTTTGTTGTTGGGTCCTTGGAGATTATAACTCGCGACCAACAGATTAAAAATCCGTTCCGCTGAAATAGACAAAAAAGAAAACACATTTTAAATCATCCACGCTTCTGGTGTTTTCGAAATCATGCCTCTTTCACCCTATTTCTGCATACTTTGGACAGGTTTCGGTCATGGCTCAGATCCTTTCTGATTCATCAGACATCCGCTTCAGGTAGGCACGACGACAATGGCTATGAATTGGCGACCACGATTCATGACCCCGGCCTTCGCCAAAATTGTCAGATGATGGTCATCTTGTCAAATACCTGGCGGACACCCGGGCTTCCCCAGGCAGAATGAACTACGAGATCACGCTCCGTCCAACTACGGACAGTCCCTGTTAACGTCACATCGCCACCCGTGACATCAACAACAATCGTTTTCGTATCAGAAGTCGCACGACGCTTGATGGCATCCTCGATTTCTGACTTTACGACGATGGCTGAAGCCCTGGGTTTGATGGAAATTTGGTTGCTCACACCGCGCACTCCCGGCAAGAGGCGCACTCTGTTGACAGCATCGCTACGCTGATAGTTCCAAACCACTTCCCCAGACAAGGTAATCCAACCATCTTCTACAAGGACCTGAACGGTGTCGATAGGAACCGAATTCGTCCAGCTAAGCACGTTTCGCGCGGATGCCGCGATATCGGTATCAGTCCTCTTTCCCATTTGCGACAACTTGACAGTCATGTCGATCGCCAAGGCTCTAACACCTACCACACGTTGCACGGCCCTTTCATCTCCCCATTTTTCCAAATAGCTACTGACCTCTCCAGCCAAAGTGACAACTCCATCCTTGACCTCTACACCAATCTGGGATGCGTGCACAGAAGGCTCCCACTTCAACTCCGCCATTACATCTTGCTGTAATTGTGTGTCAGTTTTCATGGTAATTCCTAGATGCTTCAACAATCAGAATAATATGTCTAACCTAAAATCATGTCTGTGCGCCAGCACACACTTGAAATATTTCCAGAGAAATTTCTGCATCAATGGTGTCAGGGTCAAAAAATAGCCACTGTACGTTCGCGTACAGACAGAGCTACTTGATAAGTATAAAAGCGATAAAACGTACACCAAACATCCAACACCCGATGTGGTACGTTTTGGAGAACCTCATCATGAAAAATCAACATTCACACCATTTTCTTGCCGTTCTGGCATTAGCCGCTGTCCTAGCTTCTGCTGCAACAGCAAGGGCACAAATTGCAGGATCAACTACCACAATGGATGTTAAGACCTCCCAAACCACCAGCGCCGCCGTGGGATGGAGCGCAAAGAAATCATTGATAGGGAAGTTTATATTTAACGACACTGGAGGAAAAGTTGGCAGAGTAGATGATCTTATTATTTCACCTGACAAGAACGTGACTTATGCCATCGTGAGTGCCGGAGGGTTTGTCGGAATAGGACAACATGATGTGGCCATTCCAATCCGTGAAATTAATGAAATATCAGGAAAACTGATTATCAAGGGGGCTACAAAACAAAGTGTAAAGGACATGCCAGCATTCACCTATACCAACGAGGCAATGGTTCGCGAGCAGTTCTTAGCAAATGCCGGAAAGGAGATATCCAAAGGGAAGGCAGCGGTATCAGAACTTGAGAAGAAATATGACTTGGCAAGCTCCGATGCCAAAGTAAATATTCAGATGCACATTAATAGAATGCATACCGAGATTAAATCCGCAGATGAGAAGATGAATGAAATGCGTCACTCTGGCGTAAAAAACTGGAGAGAGTTTGAGGCGGGCGTAGTTGCGGCGATCGATCGCATAAAAAATCCATGGCATTATCCGAAGGCTGATAAAGCTTAATGGAAATTTATTCCACACTAGAGAAGCCATGAAAATAATCACTACATCCCGCACGACAACACGCTGCTGCATACTGCTTGGCGCTCCTCGCGTTGACGAAAACATGCCTATGAAGTCATTCCACTATCGAACGCATCCTGAGCGCCATGAACCGCTCACGTAGGTTGGCTGCGCGCTGCAGTGCTGGGCACCAACGACGGAACCATCTCGACGGCGAGCGTTGTCGTGTTCTGGCAGGTCGCCTCTACGGGAACACGCGCGGCGCCAACGGCCAGAGCAACGCCTACCACGAGAACCTCAAGCGGATCCACATCAGCGAGAACGAGTTCAAAGCCCGGGTTTCAGCGCGGAGAGGATGCTGATGGAGTGTTGACAGATGTGCCGCTGGCCAGGGCTCATGGCGCAGCGAAGGCTCTGGACAAGAAGATCTCGGACCTTCGAAGGTTCCGACAAACGCTGCAGACCGCAGATGTCCCAGACAAACGCGAACAGGTAAACACCGGGAGAGGTTCCTGATGATTTCCTGATAGCCAGAAGCACAGGGAGTGCCTTGCGCCCTCTTCTAATGTCCTTCGACGCCATGAAACGCTACTACATATAGGTAATTATTGTTACGCAAACGGTTTTACCGCGCAAATCAGAGTAGTGTGAAAAGTCAGTCATCTTTGACCAACGATCCAAACCGGAGGTTCACATGAAATTAAGAAAAAAATCTGATTCAACCATCCATATCGAAAGTTTTTCGCTACCTGATGTTGATAGCCATTCCGTATCAAGAGATGATTACTCCCACACTCCTGATCTACCGCACAAAATAATGCGCAGCTGGTGGAATACAGCATCTCTGGTCGCTCTTAAATCTGCCGTATTGCGCGAACGACAGATATGCCCGCCCGCTCTAAATGGCTTGCCACTGGAGGCCAATATGTTCTTACTCCCTCGTACCCCTTTTGAAAAATTCTGGGATTCTGTAAAAACCGTATTTTCGCCCAAAGCTCACCTAGATCCCATAGAAACCACTGAGCAAGATTACCCCTTGTCTAAAGAAGATATATTAATATACGAAGAAGAGCTTCAAAACAATCTCAACGCCCCGCCGTACAGCCAAGCATCTTCTCAGCATGAACACATCAATAGGCACAATGCACATATAGAGGGACGCGAGGATAAATATCACAGACCGATATAATGATAATTGTAGAAAAGCCCGCTGAATGCGGGCTCTTTTTCATCCATCTGAACCACTCTGTTTTTATAATCTCTCCCCTAAACCTCTTCATAGAGGCCTTTTTGGGATCGCACGTCCCCGCAAGGCTGTTACGTACAGCTCGCAGAAGCAGCCGTGATCATCTACCAGGGAACAAGCGTAACCAGAAGAGCAACAACTACCACAGCGATGCCGATGTAGAGTGTCCTACGCGTGGAAAACCTGTTACGAGAAGAGGATGTGGGCACTTGGCCAGGGGATTTTTTACTAGGTGTGGTCATTAACACAGCATGAGCTTCTGTACTGGTGAGCGCTGTAAGACAAATGCAATTCAACATCTAGGCCCATTAGCCATTTCACATCCATCACAAGCATTGTGGTTATTGCATGCACCAGAAAAGGGAATTTTTTGGCAACATGTCATTTATACGACAAAACGGCGAGAGTCTGAGTGTTTTAAACGCAGACGAGCCTATGCCATAAACCTGCTAAGGCTCGCGCGAATGCGATTTTGGGTGGACACATCCCAAGGATCGTCTACCTCTATCACTAGCATGTGATATGGGGACTCACAGCGTGCGGCTAGACTTGCGATCGCAGGCGCTTCATATACAGAAATTCCAAGCATCTCGCCACGGCGTGCCAGCAGCACCATGCTTGCATGCCAAACGTGCAATGCCCCTAGCTCGGGCTCACTTATTCTTTGATCCATAACATTTTCTCCCGAATTTCAAATTAAGGAACGCCTCTGGAGGAAACGAAATTGCCAATGAGCAGTTTCATTGGGCGCCTATCTTTGTTCCTTTGGAAGCTGTATTACATCCGCGTACACATATCGAGAAGCATGAGCGCAGCGCGTGCAGCACGCTGTCTTGGTACCTTCTCGCGCAGCCAAGCCTGCCTGCGGCCTGGAGATACCGCAAGGTCCGGAAGCTGCGTCTTATAAGAACGGCCAACAGTTAAGCAACGACCGGCCCATACACCACGCAAGGGGGTGCGCGCCAAGTCTAGGCGGCTCCCCAAGCCCCGGGATGCGAGACTGCCAGGGGTCTTTTTTTCTTCATAACAGCCCCCGAGATGGATCGTTTGCAAAGACCGCGAGCAGTTCCTGACATTTCCTGAGGGCATGGATGCAGGCCGCGAGACGCACCCTCTCGCGACGGGCTTCGCTGCCCTGATCCGCTTCTACATATAGGTAATTGTTGTTACCCAAACGGTTTTCCGCTGGAAATCAGAGTAGTGTGAAAAAAGTTGGTCATTTTCGGTCAACACACAGGACCGGAGGTCCACATGAAGGTCAAAGACACAAAAGGTTCATTTAGCCGACCAAATAAATATTCTCTTCCAGATGTTGATAGTCATGCTGTATCTAACGATGACTATTTCCGCGCGCCTGACCCACCACGCAAGAAAAAAATCAGCGATTGGGACACAGAATTTACTATAAATTTGGATTCTGCTGAACTGCGGGACACACCTCCTCCCTACCTCAACGGAAGATAATTGGAGTTTAATATGCTTTCACAACCTCGCACCCCATGGGAAGTCTTTTGGGATTCTGTCAAGAGTATCTTTTCTCCAGGAGTTCAGATAGAAGCACTTGATAGCAAAAGAAAGAATGACCCTTTATCCAGAGAGGAACGAAGGATCTATGAAGAAGAAAAGCAAATAAATCGAGATGCTTAGCTAGGCAAACCTTCGTTAACCAAATTAAAGCCACTCAACAGTGGCTTTTTTCCGTGCGTGAGCACAGCGCGTGAAGTGCGCTGTCCTGATCTCTCCTTCTTCAAAAAGCCAGCCACAGAGCTGGCTTTCTGTGTTCTGGACCAGCATGAGCCAAGTCACTCCCCCCGCATTGCGCCCTTAGGCAAGTTGGACTACCGGCTCAGACGATTCCGGATTCCATCGGCCAGGTGCGCGCCAATCGGGAGAAGTCCCTGTTCTCGCACATGTGAAACTTTGCTCGGGAACAGGGCCTCACGAAGGCCTCCAACCCCTGCGCAGGCATGCGAGGCTTCCGGGAGGATGGGCGGGATGTCGTAGTCAGCGACGACCTGATGGCTCGGCTGCTGGAGAAGGCCGCAGTATCCTGCGGTTCGCTGTCCACTTGGCGCTCCTCACTGGCCAGCGCCCGGCTGACGTGCTGCGCATGAGCACCGACCACATTGCCGGCGGCATGCTCCACGTCCGCCAGGGCAAGACAGCCGCCAAGCTGCGCATCGAGGTAACAGGCGCACTTCAGGAGCTGCTGGCCGAGATCCAGGCGTACGAAGTCCAGGTCAAAGCGGACACCGCGCAGCTGCTTGTGAACGAGGCGGGTCAGCCGCTGACAAAGAACATGCCCCGCGACCGCTTCGACGCCGCTCGGGATGCCGCCGGCATTCCCAAGGCGCAATTCCAGTTTCGGGACCTGCGCGCCACGGCCGCCACCACTGTGGATGACGACGGCGGGATACGCCATGCCCAGGCGCTGCTGGGGCATACAACGGAGGGCATGACAGCGCAGTACATCCGCCACAAGGTGGGCAAGAAGGTGAAGCCCGTGCGGTGAATTGCGGAACACGCCCAGAATTGCGGAACACGCCCAGAATTGCGGAACACGGGCCGCAAATCTCTGTTCCGTTTTGCTACTTCTTCGATAGCAAAGAAAAAAGGCCCCGTATTGCTACGGGGCCTTGTGTTCTTTGGTGGGTCCTGCGAGATTCGAACTCGCGACCAACGGATTAAAAGTCAGACTCTCAACCTATATAAATCAATAAGTTACATCGGATTCCGGGAAAACTCGCGAAAACACAGGCAAGTATTGAAGCGCCTGCAAACAGGTTATTCCCAGACTCATAGCCTCGGACTGTAGGTCGTACATGCAAGCCATCACCCTCCTCGAAAGCAGGGTCAACTCTGCCAAGGTCTCCGCGCCGTCGTGGCATCTGAGGTATTGGCTGACGGAGGATCCCATGACGCTGTAGACATCCATGTAAGGCGCCGCGGCTGAGCTTGGGTACCGTCTCCAGGCTCCTCGATGAGATCGTCCAACGACAGACGCCCTTGCTTCCGCAGCACAGCAGCTGGGTGTTCTTGTTCTTGAGAGAGATGCTGGCTGCTCTGACACGAGAACCCAGGAATCATCGAGCACAGAGACACGGGCACGCCACTAGGCCGCGGTCCTGGCGTTGATGCCGTAGCGCTTGGCCAAGTACCGATGAGAGCGGGTCGCTAGCTGGAGGCTACGAGACTACGCGGCGCCATGCGAGCGCTACCATGCTCGCAGATTCCCATAGTGCTTTCTCCTGCTCCATGCTCAAGAGTTCAGCCCCCGCACCGTACATCTAAGTGCCATCGTGACATCAAGCAGGACTGAACGGGCTTACACTGGGTTACCTTTTCTGACTAATGCCATCTTTGTCTTGAAATTGTTCAAGACACCCTATCAAGGAAAAAAATGTCTTCATATGCATTCTGGAATAATAAAGGCGGAGTGGGCAAGAGCTTCCTATGCTTTATAGCTGCGTGCGAATATGCACGTCTAAATCCAGAAATTGACGTCATCGTTCTGGATCTATGCCCACAAGCTAACACTTCTGAGACTCTTTTGGGCGGTCAATTATCAGGTGGAAAAAATCTAAGAACATTTCTTGCGCCGGATTCTACTAGGCTTAGCATTGGAGGCTATCTGGAGAGTAGACTAAACTCTCCATTCTCAAAAACACCAGATATGGCAAGATATGCCATCAATGTAAAAGACTACAACGAAAAAATCTCGCCCAACCTATATTTAGTTTGCGGAGATAATCTCGTTGAAGTTCTCGGCGAAGCAATCAGGCAAACAGCTGCACTTTCCGTTCCTCTTGACTCCTGGAAGAAAGTTACATCTTGGGTTAAAGATTTGCAAGATGAGATTATTGAATCAAGAGAAAGAGAGTGTGTTTTTTTCATTGACTGCAACCCCAGCTTCGCCATATACACGCAACTCGCCATTGCTGCAGCAGACAATATAGTAATCCCATTCACAGCCGACGAGAGCTCTCGACGCGGCATCGAAAACATAATAGCGCTTCTATATGGTCAAGGTGACGACTACATAGCTAGTTTTGCTCGACTCAGCTTCTACAAGCGCGCGAAAGAAGAAGGAATAAGCCTTCCAAAGCTGCACACTTTCATATCAAATCGCGTAACACTTTTTGATGGCGAGCCGAGTCGCGCCCATCAGGCGGCAAATAAGGCAATTGTAGAAACAATTCAAAAGCTCGCCAAAAAACACAGAACTATATTTGCTTATCCACGGATGCCCGTCGCTGAGCGCTTTGTGGACTTCCCCGATTTTCACGCCGTATCTATTGTTGCCTCCCTGACCGGAACACCCATACACGCACTGAAAGCTGGGCCAAAGAAAATCAACGGAGAGAGAATTCAGATAAATCCTGATCCACTCAAAACGTACAAAGATGCATTGGCCACATTAATGAATTTTCTTTAAACCCATGTCATCCTCTGCATATAGCAAGTTCGGCAGCATTATCGAACGCGCCGATTTGCTGACAACTCAAGCTGGAAAGCACAGAAAAAAAACAGAACAACAAACTAAGCTCACTATTCTGCATGCGGGTCTAGCATATCAAGTTGCAGCGTGGGATGCTTATATCAAGGCTGTTTCCACGGAATATTTTTCTGTGACCGCATCGCCAACAGACCCTAGATTTTCATCAGTCCACAATATTCTACAAAATCAACTGACTATTGCTTTAAACAAGTTCAACACACCCAACAGTAACAATAGCCGTGATTTATTTATGAAATATATGGATTTTGATCCTTGGCCGAATTGGACAAATATGAAGTTCAACGGCGTTACATTGACCGCTTCGCTTCTGGTCAGAGAAAGGTTAGATGAGATACTAAAAATACGACACAGCTTTGCTCACGGCTTCAACATTCCCAGTTACACATGGAATACAGATAGTAATGGGAACGCCACATTAAACTGCGACATTCTAAAAAACACAAGGAAATTAATCACTGAGATTTGCGGCGAAACGGACAAGGCTTTATCAACTCACATTTCGCATCAACACGGCATACCCAATCCGTGGTGACGCGCGCAAGTGAACGATTAATGACGGCCAGTCGTTGAAAACTGGCTCAATGGTTAGAGGGAAACGAGGTGCCGCCACTACGTCCTTACTCATCCTCCGCGAACCGCCCAGCGTCCATGGCATCGCGCCGCTTCTTCGGCAGGTAGACCCCATCCTCGGCCTCCCGGATTCGCTTCTCGCGCATGCGCACGCTTTGGGCCAGCTGCATTGGCTGGATGCGGCGGCCGGGGTTCTTCTCGTTGAAGCGCTGGATGGCTTCCCGAGCCTCGCTCTTGCCCTCCTCGTCCTTGGCCATGGCCGCCATGGCGAACTGCTCCACCAGGGCGCTGCGCCGCGCCTGCAGTGCGCGGTCCTGGCCCACGATGGCGGACTTGCCTTCGTAGGCGTTGCGCACGCTGGACGGTGAGAACCCGGCCGCCTGGCCCCACAGCGCCGCAGCGTCCACCTCGTCCTGGACCACGATGCCGGTCTTGTCCTTGACGCCCTCGGTCTCGTAGCGCCAGGCCTTGAGGGGCCCGCGCAGCACGCTGGGCACCATAGATTCCAGCCCGCGCTGGTACCGGCCTTCGCTCATCTCCTGCACGCCCTTGAGCGCATTCGTGACGATGGCGGCGACCGGGCCCAAAGCTGCGGCCATTGCAGCATCGCCCAGGCGCTGGCCCTCCAGCCCCTCCTGCACGTCCGGCAGGATCAGCCTGTCCAGCCCCACGCGGCCCGAGATGTCCCAGGGCGTCAGGCGGGACAGGCCATGGGAGAGCACCTCCGCCGGCTTCTGCCCGAAGGCGTCTGCCAGCATGTTCTGCATGGCCACCTGTGCGTCCCAGGGCTCATCGTCATCGCCACCCAGCATCGAGGCCGCTGCCAGGAGCGTGGTCACCATGGGCAGGCCCAGCACGCCGGCTGCCATGGCATGCGTGGTCAGCAGGCCGGCCAGTGCCTTGCGCGCGGCGGCGCGGTCTTCGGGCTTGGCAGCGGCCAGGGCCTGCTGAGCGTTGCGCACCAGGGTGTAGACCATGTTCTGGCCGTACTGCTTGAACAGCAGCAGCACCCGGGCCACGTTGCCCTGCATGATGCGCGGGCGGTTGTTCGCGCTGTAGTCGAAGTGGCCGTCGTATGTGGCCTGCACGGCATCCTGATAGGCCTGCTGCTGGCTGGTGCCCGTCTCGCGCGCCAGGCGGTACGCAGCCATGAACGTCACCTGACGGTTGAACTTCTCGGCGTGGTGGAACATCCAGCTGGCCGCGTTCATGACCGGCCGCAGCTTGTGAGACACGTTGCGGTCCTCGCCCTGGGCGATGCCGGCCAGGTCGTGGGCCATGGTCACGTCGATGACGCCCGAGCGCACGGCCTCGTCGAAGGCGGCCTTCTCGTCCGGGCTCAGCGATCCGGTGATGTCGTTCTTGCCGCGCACCGCTTCCTGGCTGGCCTTCAGCAGCGCGGCGCCCGACTTGCGGAAGCCCCAGCGGGCGCCCATGACCGGGTAGGCCACCAGGGCGGTCTGGGTCAGGTTGACCATGGCCGAGGCTGGCGACAGGCCCAGGTGGAACATGAAGCCCACGCTGGTCAGTGCCGTGGACAGCGCATTGGTCTTCGGATTCATGGCCGCGTCGTGACGCTTGACCATCTCGTCGACCACCTGCTGGCCCTTCACCGAGTCGAAGCCGGCATCGCCCGCGCCCTGATCTACGCGCCGCTGCATCTCGCCGAGCTGGTCCTGCAGCTGGTCGCCATACCGGAGCTTGGCCAAGTAGCTGGCCCCGTGGAAGACGTTCTGGGCGAACGCGCGGCGCGCGTCCTGGCTGAAGCCGGCCGTGCCCTTGCGGTGGATGCCGTGCTTGGCCCAGGACAGGTCCGGCAGCGAGGACAGGTAGAGCTGGCCCAGCGCATCCTCCAGTTCGGCGCGCTGCTTGGCGTCCATGCCCTGCTTGTCCAGCACGCCATACAACTGCTCCATGAAGCCACGGCCCACGATGTCGCGCTCGGCCACGAAGTCCTTGGCCTTGAGCACCTTGCCCACGCTGAAGCCCTTGTCCTTGGGGAAGGCTGCGACCATCTGGCCGCGCATGGCATCCGCCTCGGCCATGGTCTCGGCCCGGCTGACGCTGGCAGTCTTGCCCTCGGCGTCCTTGACCACCACCACGTACTGGCCGAAGCGCGCCAGGGGGAAGTACACGCCCTTGATGTGCCCGAAGAACTCGTCGTCCATGCGCTTGAGCATGGCGGCCTTGCGGTCGCTGCTCATGCCGGCGCGCTCGATGCGCTCCTTGATGGCCGAGCGGACGTCACGCATGTGCTGGCGGTAGGTGTCCCGGGCCTTGGTGTAGACCTCGCGCGCCTCGGGCGTCAGAGCCTCGAAGCGGCGACGCAGCGCGCCATACTGCACGCGGTTGTCGTCGGCCACGTAGTCGGCGGCCGGGTCCATCTGCGCCAGGGTCGAGTCGTGCATCAGCTCGGCCAAGGCCCGCTCGTCGGACAGCTTGGCCCAGTTCTGGGCCAGTTGGTCCGCGCCGGCGCCGGCCTCGTTCTTGTCGGCATCCATCCTGGCCATGAGGTCGCTGTACGTGCGCAACTCGGGCAGCATGTCGCCGTACACGTCCACCAGCTGCCGGCGGCCCAGGAAGCCCAGGCCCAGGGGCCGCAGGTCCGTCGCCTTGTGGCCGGCCAGCTTCTTGACGTTGGTCGCCGTCATGGCCTGCAGCGTGGCGCCCACGCGCTGGCTCGCCGGGTTGTCGCCCAGGGTGCGGTAGCGCGCCAGGCCTGCTGGCCCACCAGCCGGCGCAGAGGTGCGGCCCTCGCCCGCGCTGTCGATGGCGCGCAGCACGAAGCGCTCGGCCTCGTTGTAGGTCATGTTGCGGATGCGGCCGGCCAGGCGCTGCATGCCCATGCGCTCGGCCACGCCAGCCAGCCAGTTGGCCAGGGCGCGGATGCGCAGGCCCATCCTGGTGCCGGCCTGCTGCTGGGCGCGCAGCTCTTGGGCCGCCACGGCCAGGCCCTCCTCGATGGCCAGGGCCTCGTAGCGGGCGGTCAGGTCGGAGCCATGCAAGCCCATGTCGCGCAGCACCTGCAGCTGCAGCGGCGCGTCGGGGGCCTGCTCTTTCCAGTCGATGGCATACTGCCGCACCCTGGCATCGCGCTTTGCCAGATCCAGCATGGCCTGCACATAATCGGAGCCTGGCAAGACATTGCGCACACCCAGGTGGAACATCTCATGAAACAGGGTCTCGACAACAGCGTCAGCACTGCGGTGGGCGGAAGCAACGATGACGATGCGGCCCTCCCCGGGTATCGCCGCCCCCATTACACCGTCGGGCGCATCGACCCCAAGCTCATCGCTCCGAAGCACGACACGAACTGGTGGCGGGGTCCGCAGGCCCGAAAGGGCATCGTCCACCGCCTTCTGGGCCTGCTCAAGCGTCAGGCCTGAGCCCGGCGGCACATCGCTGGTCGCGCTGAACAGCATCACCGAGCCGTCCTCGCCGCGGCGCGTGTCCACCGTCTGGAAGAAGCGGTCGAAGGCCTCGCGGACCTTGGGCAGCTCTCCAGCCGTCGGATAGGGATAGGCGCCCTCCAGCGCGAACGCACTGGCCGGCACCACGTTGGCCAGGAAGTCATTGCCAGCGCTCTGGTCCTGCAGTTTGCCGATCAGGTAGCTCTCGAAGGCCCGGGCCGACATCTCGCGGCCGGTGGTCCAGTAGTCCTTGCTGCGCCGGTCGTCCAGCTTGCGCGAGCGCTCCTGCATGCCCGTGGCGTTGATGGTGTTGCGCAGGTCGCGGAATGCGGCGCGCATCTCCTCGCGCACACCATCACCTCCCCGCTCGCCCTCCGTCATGAAGCCGGCACCGTCGCCGCGCTGGCGGGAGAAGTAGTTGTCGAGGGCATGCCACCATTCGTGACCCAGGGCGCCGGCTGCCTGGCGCTTGGTGAGATTGATCACCACCTGGCCCGGCTCGTAGTGCGCTGCTGCAGCGTCCACGCCGCCCGAGCCGCGCGCGCCGAAGGCCAGGCCCAGCCGGCCGCCCAGCGACAGTGCCCGGGGCGGCAGGTTCAGCACGCCGGCCATGTCCATCAGCGCGTCATAGGCCTGGTTCAGGTCCTGCTGCCGGCGCGGCCCCTCCACGTAGTTGCCGAACTGCACGCCACGGAAGCCGAAGGCATCCTGGAACTGCTGGGGCGACACGTCGGCGCCCTTACGGTAGTCCTCCCCGATGCGTGGCGCATTGCTGGCCGACCGCACGGGCGGCACGGCCTTGTACTCGGTCAGCAGGCGCTCCAGCTCGGCCTGGTTGTCGGCCAGGTACTGACGTGCGGCCTTGATGTCCTGGAAGCCCGTCTTCAGCTCAGCGACGTTGCGCCCGATCTTCTTGCCGATGAAGAAGGCGCGAGCGCCCCCGGCGCGCTTGGCGTAGATCTCGAACGTGGCGCCACGCGCCGGCGCATCCTGCTCGGCCGCCAACTGCGCTGCGCGGCGCTTGAAGGCCTCGATGGCCGCTTCGCGCGTGTCGCCCTTGGCCAGCTCGCGCGGCCAGGTCCCGAAGGCCGAGGCCTTGGCCTGGCGCGAGACCGTCCAGATACTGCGCGGCGGGTCGTTGCGCACACCGTCATACATGGAGTAGCTGCCTGCGTGCAACTCGATACCCTTCAGCGAACGCTCGTGGCCCAGGGCCTCGTACAGCGCCGCCTGGTTGGCGATGCCCGTGGGCAGGCTTGTGTTGTTCAGCTGCGTGCGCACCGCCTGCGGGTCGAGCCGGCCGGCCAGCAGCTCGTCGGCGAAATCGCGCAGCGTGGCCACGCGCTCGGACCAGCCGCGCAGCTTCCAGGAGGACTGGGGCTTGGTGGGCACGGCATCGCGCATAGCGCGCACCAGGGCCACGGTCGGGGGCTGGGTGCCGCCGTCCAGCAGCTTCTGGTAGTCGGGCTCGGGCCAGGTCTTGGAAAGCGGGTGCGCCTTCACGTCCAGCGCCTTGGCCTTGGCCATGCCGTCGGCGTAGGCCTCGGCATAGAGCATCTTGCGCGCGCCGATCAGGGTTTCACCGAAGTCCTCGATGCGGCCCTGCTGCTGGGCAGCGCGGGCGGCCGTTGAACTGGGGTTTTCCCGGCTTGGTGCAAATGTGGGATTTTCCCGTATTTGAGTCGGCGCGCCCTGGCCCGCGGCCACCGCCGTCCGGGCGGTCCCGGTGATGCTGGTTGATGCCGGATTTTCCGGCATTAAACCGCGACGGGCCTGCGCTACTGCTTCAGTAGCACCAACGTCAGCAGTTTCCTGCTGGCGCGCGGGCTCGCGCACAGACGGAGTGGCTTGCGTCGAAACTGCCGGCCCACCCGTTTCTGCTGCAGGCCGCGCAGCTCGCGCGCTGTCCGCAGCATCGATGTCGGCCACGATCTGCGCCAGGCGCTTGCCACGCGGCTCCAGGCCGAGGCCACGGGCCACGCGGCCGGCCTGCATGGCGTTGGTGCGCCAGTTCGCTGGCCGGGCGGCACTACGCTGCTGGCCCACGAACCCCAGGGACGGGTCGCCCTGGGCGGGCGCGGCTTCGTGCGTGCCGGTCAGCCCCTGGCGCTGCAGCTCGGCCTGCGCCTGCTCGCGAGTGGCGAACGGGCGGCCATCGGGCATTGTGATGGTGCTGGCCGGATCAACACCTATCTCGCGCGCGGGCGCATCGATGACTTCGGGGTCAGTCGTGGGCGCCGGCTGCGTGCCAGGCGCTGCCCCATCCTGCTGCTCGTCCAGCGGCGTGATGCGCGTCAGGTTGCTCAGGCCCAGGTCGGCGCGGCGCGCGCGCTCCGCCTCCACCTCCTGGCGCTGCTGCCTCTGCTGGTTGATCAGCGAGACGGCCTCGGCCCGGCTCTCGGGGCGCACGCCCTCGGCGCCGGCCACCATGCGGCCTGAGGGACCGGCCTCGAACCCCAGCACCGCAGGGCCAGTCTGGGGCACGGCGGCGCGCTGTTCCTCGGGCAGGCGCACCGTGGGCTGCACGTCGTAGCCCCGGCCGCTGGGGTGCGGCACCACGGACACGGGAATGCCGGCGGCGGCAGCCTGGCGGCGCAGGCCGTGGGCCTGGTCCAGGCGCAGCGGCGCGCCGGGCTGCAGCTGCTGCGCCAGGGCCAGCTGGTTGATCTGCTCGGCCGCCGGATCGGCTATCGCGGGTGCAGCTGCCGCCTCGAAGTCGATCTCATTGCCGAAAGCCTGGCGCTCGGCTGGGGTCAGCGTCAGCCGCTCATCCGGCCGGGCAGCGCGCGACGCCATGAGTTCGTCTGGAGAGAGCGTCGCATGCAGCGCCTGCGCGGCGGCCGCACGCGCGCCGGGGGCCAGGTTCTCGTCCAAGGCATCGGCCAGCAGGCGCCGGTACTGCGGCTGCCGTTCCGGCGAGATCACCTGCTCGATCAGCAGCGCGTACTCGGCCACGTCGGGCAACGGCCCGCGCGGCTCGAATGTCCGCAGGACGCGCCCCTGATCCATGTCGGTCGGACCCAGGTCCACCTCTGCGGCCGGCGCGGCGGCGGCCAGGTCGCGTGCTTCTGCCTCGCGCGCTGCTCGCACGCCTGCAGGGATGTCGCGGCCCAGGTCGGCCTCCACGATACGGGCGGCCCGCTGCTGCTCCTCGGTCATGCGCGGCATGGCTTCGGCCATGGTTTGCTGCGCGCTGACAGGTGCTGTTGCCACGGGCGTGGGCGCCAGGCCCAGGTCGCCGGCCATGAAAGCGGCCTTGGACAGTGGGCCGGCGTTGGGGTCGATAGCTGGTGCTGCCGCCGGCTCCGGCGCGGCGTCTGGGGCTGGCTCTGCAATCGGCTGCTGGCCCGGCTCACCCTGGGTCTGTCCGGGCACACCATGACCACCGCGCACTGCGGCGCCAGTACCGGCACCCAGAAGACCTCCGGCCACACCTTCGGCCACCGCCTGACCAGCCACACCCTGCCAAGTCGGCACCTCGCCGCCCTCACGCTGCTGGGCCACGTTGGACGCGAAGCGCTCCTGGCCACCCTGCACCGCCTCTGGCAGACCTTCGGTCACGGCACCCGTGGCCGCCCGCCGCAGCAGCGCCTGATTCGTAGCCCGGCCGGCCAGCGCACCGCTCACCAGCCGCTCCACGCCGGTCGTGCCCGTCACCAAGCCCAGTCCAGCGCCCAAGGCCACGTTGTCCGCATTCGGCCCCGTGTAGGCCTGTGCGCGGTCGGCAGCCTGGCGCGCGGCTTCCGGCGTGGCGCCCTGCTCGCGCTGCTGCTGCTCCACGGCTTCGTGGATGCTGCCCTTCACGGAGCCCGCGCCCTGGGCAGCACCCAAGCCCGCACCCAGCGCCGTGCGGGCTGCCGCGCTGCGGCCCACGGGCGTGAACATGGATGCCACGATGGGCACCACAGAGCCGGCAGCTTCTGCCACGGTGCTGACGGGTGCCTCAGCGATACCGCCCAGCTGCGCGCCGACCTCGCGCAGCACGGAGCCGGACTGCTCGGCCTCGCGGATGGTCTGTGCCCGCGCGGCTTTCTCGGCCTGCCGCTGGGAACTCAGCCAGCTCTGCACCGTGTCCTGCGCGCTGCCCAGCTGCTGGGATACAGCGTTGCCAGCGCCGCCGGCGTCAGCGATGGCTTTCGTGGCGCCCACGGCGCCACCGGCAAAGGCCGTGGCGATGTCCGCCAACTTGCGCCCGGTGCTGGCCGGCTTGACCACTTCGAATTGCGCCCAATCCACAGGCTCCGCTGCAGATGCAGAGCCACTGCCCACGGGCGTGTAATCGTTCCAGTTCACGTCCGCCATGGCTCAACCTCCCACCAGCACGGGCTGGCCATTCTTCACTTCGTAGAGCCGGCCATCCTTGCCGCGCACCATGCTGCCGTCGGGCGGCGTGGCCGCAGGCTGCGCCTGGGTTGGCATGCGCCGCATTTCCCCGGTGCGCTCGTTGACCGCGCCCAGAATGCTCTCGGTCTTGTTGCCCTGAGCGTCAGTACCGCCTTGCAGAGCAACAGACTTCCAGCGGTCCTCGCCGTCCTTGCCCAGCATCGTCAGCAGGCGTTGGCGGGCGCTGCGCTGCTCGGCTGGCGTCTGGGCGTTTTCCACTGCCTGCTGAGCCGCCTCGAGGCGGGCAGCAGAACGGCTCTGGTAGCCCGACGCGATCTGCTCCAGGCTCAAGCGACCACGAGCGATCTCATTGGAATCTGCCGCGCCCAATGCGCCGAGGGCTGCACGCTGGCTGGCCCCCTGCTGCTGAACGCCCTCGCGCTGCAGCGACCCGCGCTCGCGCATGCCTGCGATCTGGAGTGCTGGCTCTGCCTGGCGCAGCGCTTGGTCCGTGGCCAGCATGGCCCGGTACTCCTGCATGGCGGGATTGTTCTCGGCACCTCGACCGCCCCAGCGCCGCGTATTCATGATCGAGCTGGCCGAGACGGAGGCGTTGCGCAGGTCGTTGCGGGCCTGCCAGTCGTTGCCGCTGTGGCGCATCGTAGGGACTGACACACCAGGCGCGGGCGCGGCAGATCCAGTGGCCAGGGCCAGAAGCCGACCGTAGGCTTCATTGCCAGCGCCGTTGCCGGCCGGTTGGGCGGGCGCGGGCGTCGGAGCGGCGGCCGTAGCCCGCGAGGGCATGGCTTCGCTGGGCGGCCCCATCAGCTCGCCTTCGTTGTAGTGGCCCAGGTCAGCCGCACGGTTTGTTGCGGCGGGGGCAGCGTTTGCCGAGGGCACAGCAGGCCGCTCTGTGCTGCCAGCGCTGGAGAGCGAGGCTGCACCAAGGGCGGGTGCGGTGAACGCCCGACCGGCGGCGATAGCCGCGTTCGCGGCCCCCACCTCACGCGCCGCACTCAACGACTGGGCGGCAGCGCCCACCATGCGCCCTGCCTTAAGCATGGACCCTGCAGCTGGAAGCGCATTCGCCGTATTCAAAACATTGCGCCCCAACTCTGAATCCCAGACGCTGTCCTGCGAGCCGCGTGCGACGGGCGCCGCTTGGTACCCATCCGTGGGGATTTGTGCCACACGCTCTGCAAGGCTGCGCAGCCGGCCCCCCTGGTCGTCGGCCTTGACCAAACCGCCGTCGGCGAATCCTGATCGCGGCTGCGTGCCATACAGAGGGCGAGGCTGTGTGCCAGTGGCGGTGGGCTGTTGGTACTGGGGTAGGCCCGGCACGCCGGGCTGCTGCGGTGCGCCAGGCGCTGGCACTGCTGCAGGCTGGTTCATCGCATTCAGCCTTGCCTGCGCGGCATCACGGTCTCTGCTCGGAACGATGGAGCTGGCGGTGACTTCGAGGTTGCGCTGCGCGTTGCGTGCTGCCCAATCCATTGGCGCGGCCGGTGCCGGTGCTGGTGTGGCAGCGGCGGGAGCTGCAGGTGTAGCGCCAGTAGATGCTGCTGGCTGAGCACCCGGCGCCGCAGGAGCAGGAGCGGCGGCCGGCGGAGGCCGCATGCCCGGGTTCTCGCTGTAGGTTCCACCAGGCGCGCGACCGTTGATGGTGATGTTTCCGCGAATGTCGGTGCCGCTGTAGCTGTTGCCGGCGCGCGTCACAGCGCTGGGATCGTCCACCAATCCGCCGTCTGCGTAGTGGTCAGCTTGACTTTTGCCCGTGGGAGTGTGCGTGCTGGCCACCAGATCGCGCAGGCTTTTCACGCCCACCTTCTTCACCGTGTCGGCGGGCAGTACGAACTCGCCGTCAGAGAGTCGGGCCTGAATCGAGTCCGACGTGGAGGATCCCGGGCCGCGCACATATCCATCGCGGCCCATATGACGACTTTCCACAAGAGCCCGCAGCCCTTGGGTCGAAGATGCATGCGTGGAGCGCATAGAGATTGCCTTTCGAGTTACTCCAGGCAGTCTCTTCTTCAGCGAGTCAATCGCCAAACCCTACACGAGGGTTGGTACGATTGAGGGAGGAGGATAGTAGATGGACCTGAACACAACTCTTTCTGTTATTGCTGCAGTCATTGCCTTGGCTTCATTAGTCGCTACGCTGGCGCAATTCAAAGAAGACGCTTGGAACAATCTGAGACGGTGGGGAAAAAGAGCGATTGACGGAGTAATATTGGCCTTTTCACTTATCTCTCTCTTCAATGGATCGCTAGGAATTTATCTCTTCTGGAGAGCCGATGGGATTCCAACAAGAAATGAAATTCTCGGTCTTTTTATTTTCCTCACCAACATCGGAATTGGACTTTGGCTGTTGAATTCACTCGGCAATGCGAGAGTCCGGGAAAGGAAGGCGAGCAAAGAGCTTGCCTTGTCAGCATCCAAAGGTTAGGTCACCAACTACTCCGAACCAATGGCGGCCGGCGGTCTCTGTGCTTGCGCTGCACATTCGCATCGGGCCGCTCGCCGAAGGCCTGCTCGAACAGCGCGAGAGACGTGGCAGCCTTCGCCGGGTCGAAGGCGTCCGCGTCTTGCTTGAGATATGCCCGGTGCAGCACCCAATCCATCAGGCGTGTGTGGAAGCGCTCATGGATCTCGGGCTGGGCCTGGGCGTTGCAGGGATCGATGGGCTTGAGCGCGCCACGGTAGACGGTCAGCGCGATTTCTCCAGCCTCAACAGGCGTGGGCACCAGCCTGATGCGTGGCGTGCCGCGGCTGTTGGCCCCATCGAAGACCCAGTAGCGGGGCATGCCGGAGCGGGTCTCCCAGGCGCCATAGGTGCAGTCCAGCCCCTCGATACTGGTTTCCTCCAGCACGCGGCCGCGAAAGGCCAGGCGCTTGACCTGCAGCACGCTGCGGTGCAGGTCGTAGGAGGATTTGCCGGGCTCCAGGGCAATGGCGCACACGGCCGGCGTGGCGCGGTCCTCGATCAGCTTGGCCCGTTCGCACGCCTCCTGCACGGCCTCGTTCAGGTACTCGACGATGTCTTCCGTGGACCAGAACGGCGGGTCGGCCGTGTCGCGGACTGCTTCACGGAAGCGCCGGATGATGTCTTCGACCCGCATGGCTGCTTACGCCTGGGCGTCGCCGCCGAGTTCGGCGAAGACCTGGTCGGCTTCCTCGCGGGAAACCGGGAAACCTGTAACGGCCTTCAGGCGCACGAGGTTGGGCTTCCCGTCGCCGGTGAAGTCATCCTTGCTGCCGCCCGCAATCATGACCTGCAGCGCCTCGCGGATGGCCAACTGGCGCGCCAGGATCTGGGTTTTCACCTCGGCGGTACCGCCTTCGACCAGCACGGCACCACGCGCCATGGCTTCACGCTGGAATCGCTGGGGCACATCGATGCCCTCGGGCGTGGCCGGCACCACCATCGTGTGGCCGGATGTCAGCGAGACGGGGAGAGGATCAGTGCCGGGGGCACGGAATTTCATGGAGTTCATGGTCTTGTCCTTTCGGAGAAAAGGCCCGGCGGCACGTGGCCACCGGGTAAAGGGCCCTTTCAAGCTCTGGCCACCGAGAAAGAATCAGGCCTGCGTGAAGGCCGAGCGGCCCGGCACGTAGTACTGGATGGAGATGCGGGCCTGGCCGGCCATGGCAGCCGCGCCGGCCTGGGCCAGCAGCACCTTGAGGCTCTGGGCCGTGGGATGGCGGAAGCCGGTGATGGTCAGCGCCGTGCGGCCTGCGGTCTTCAGGTCGATGGGCGCAGCGGTGTAGCGGTCGTCGTCGGCCGTGTCGCCCAGCTTCAGCGTGGCGCTCGCCGCCGAGTTCCAGGCCGTCAGCACGGTGACATCGCCGCCGACCAGGATGGCGTTGCCAGGCAGGTCGAATGCCGGTTCGGCAGCGCCATAGGCGACGGGATCAGCAAAGCCGATGTCCAGATAGGCGACGATCAGCTCCTGGCGCGAGGGGTTCTTTTTGATGGGCATGGTGCGCTCCTTCAACAGCAAAGGGAGAGAGCACCGGGACCGGCAGGCCCCGGCGAGAGGCCTGCTTACGGCAGGTAGTGGTCGATGGTGAAGAGGCCGAAGTCCTCGACCGACTTGTTGTAGATCGAGTAGAACTGGGGCTTGAGGAAGCCGACCAGCTTGTCGATGTTCAGGCCCACCTGGCTGTTGTATTGGAACGTCTTCTCGTCCCAGTCGCCAGGGCCCAGATCCGCCATGCCCAGGGCCTGGGCACCGCAGACCAGCGTACGGGTGCCGTTGACGTTGCCGCCCGCGCCCCACTTCTGGCCGGCGGCCGCACCCTTGGTGTTGTAGACCAGGTTGAACTCGTGGATCACGGCACCGTCGAGGGTGACGGTCGCGCCTGTGAAGAAGGGAGAGTTCTGGCCATCCTTTGCCGCCACGGCCGTCACTGCCTCACGATAGGCCTGATCCTGCTTCAGCAGGCCCAGCGTACCGGGCTGCACGAACACCACGTAGTGAGGCTTGCCACCAGCCATCAGCGGCTTGATGCGGTTCTCCTTCGCGTAGGTGGTCGCCTGAACGATCATCTTGTAGTTGGGCACGAACGACGATGCAATGGCGCCAGTGTTCGACAGATCGAGGCCCGAGCCGTCCCACATCAGCGAGCGCTTGGCGCTGGGCGGGCGCACGTCGGCCGCGAAGTCCAGGCTGGGGAAGACCGAGCCGGCATCGCGCCGGGAGCCGTCGTTGTTGAACTCGTAGCTGATGCCCGACATGGTCAGGAATGCCAGCTGGTCGCAGCGGTTGGCCAGCCAGTAGGACAGCTTGTCGCGGCCCTGCTGGCGGAAGTTGATGGTGCTGCGCTGGTCGGACAGCTTGCCGGTGTTCTTCACGCCATGGCTCAGCAGGTCATACGTGATGATCTGGCTGTGCGACTGCATGGATTCTTCGTTGCCTTCGCGCTCGTTGTCGCCGCGAACGCCGTCGCCGACCAGGTCAGCCACCAGCTGGATCACGCAGGCCTCGGCGCCCTTCTCGTTCTTGGTCAGCTCCTTGACCACCTGGATGATGTTGTTCTCGCCCTTGCCCGCGAACTTCTTGAGAAACATCAGGTCGCGCGCGGCGCCCCAGGTCTCACGGGCCCAGGCCAGCTTCTGGACCGGGGTCAATGCAGCAAAATTGGTTTCCATTTCATGCTCCTGGAAGTTGGTTCACTTTTCGGGACATGACGCCGCCCAGTTGCGAGAGACATGGCTTTGGGGGGCCAAGGGCGCCAGGCAGCTTTACGCCCGCCCAGGGCGACAACCCGTTGAGACTGAGCCGGCAAGGTGGGTGAGGCCTTGCCGGCTGGTTGAGCCGCGCTCAGTCGCCGCGAAGGCGTTTGCGCTCAGCCTCGGGAAGCTGCATGTATTCGTCGTCGGTGATCTTGGTGGGATCAATCGCCGCCGCCGTGGAGCGGTTTCCAAGGCCGGCCTGCACGCTGGGTGGCTGGAGCATCGAGTGCTGGGCCCCGCGTCGTGCGGCTCGCTCAGGGCGTATATCAACAGAACCACCCTCCCCCTGGATACCCCCAGGGGGGTGACCTGCCGGCGCGAAACGCGGCGCGATGGTCTGGACTGCTTCTGTCATGGCCTGGTGCAGGGGCATGCCGCGGCTGGTCTTGAACGCCACGGAGGCCTCGATGAGGTCCATGGCCTCCGCGCCCTCGGGCTCCTCGAGCCACGGATAGGCCTGGATCAGGCTCTCCACGGTCTCGGTGGCCCGTGCCTGCGCCGCGCTGGCGGCGTTGGCTTGGCGGTAGCGTTCGAAGGCAGCATCCTCGATGGCCGCGTTGATCTGCATGCGCAGCTTGGCGGCCTCCTTGGTGTCGCCGTCCAGCATCAGCTGCGCATACTGCTCCTCGGCCTGAGCGACATCGAGCTGCCGGCGCTCAGCGGCCGGTGCTGGTGCAGCGGCAGGAGCCGCCGTCTGGACCGGCTGGCCGCCGCGCAGCTGAGCCAGCTCAGCCTCCAGCGCTGCAGCACGCTCCAGCGCGGCCTTGCGCTCGTCGTTCACCTCGTTGAAGCGGGCCCGAGGGATGCCACCGCCGCGCGTTCCCTGCCCGCCAAGGCCCTCGTCTTCGGCACCGTGCGCAGCGTCAGCACCGGCGGGCGGCTGGCCACCGCCACCCCCCTCTCCGCCTTCGCTGGCCACCAGAGCCTGCAGGGATTCCTGGCTCAGGTCGTCGCCGTCCAGGTCGCCGCGCAGCTTGCGGCGCTCTTCTTCGGGCAGGGCCAGGTAGTCGTCGTCGGGATCCGCCACGGCAGTATCGGTGCCGGTGGTATCGGTGCCCTCTTCGCCAGCAGGGGCCATGTAGCGGAACAGGATCTTCTTCAGCAGCGGGTTCATGGTTCTTCCTCTTCAGTGGTGGTTTGGTGGTTCACGTCCGGCCACACGCCGGCAGGTCGTGGCGGTATCAGCCCAGGTCGGGGCCGGGCCGCTCGATGCCGCCCTCCTGGCCCGCCGCCGGGCTGGCAGGACCGGCCGGCGTCAGCGGATCGGTGTTGCGCTGCGGGACATCCAGGCCCGGCAGCGCCTGGCTGGGCTGCGGCACGATGGGTCCGGCGTCGCGGTCCACATAGCCGGCAGAGCGCAGCATGGAGTCGGCGATGGGCGCCGCGCCCGGGTTGCGCGCAATCTCCAGAGCAGCCTGCGTGCCGCTGTACTGAGACTTGATGGCCACGTCCACCGCCTGCGCATCGGTCTTGCGGGCCTGAGCGTCGATCAGCCTGGCTTGGGCCTCCGCGCGCGGATCGACCGGCGGCTGGCTCTGCATGCTGGCCAGGATCTCCTGCTTGTCGGCCAGGTTCGAGTGCTTGATCAGCGTCGGATCCGGGATGGCCACGCCGGCCTGCTTCATCTCCAGGGCCTGTTTGAACTGCGAGTTCTCGAAGGTGACCTGGGCCGGCTGCTCCGTGATCACCACGTCATAGGTGCCGATGGTCACGTCGTTCAAGTAGCGGCCCGTGCCGGGATCGAAGCGGTTGATCTCCAGGGTCTGGTCCGTGGGCTTGCCGGTCAGAGGATCGGTCTCGGTGATACGGAACACCCGGTAGCTGTCGTAGTAGCGCTGGATCAGCTTCAGGATTCGCTTGGCCAGCAGGTGGCGGGTGTAGGCCAGGTTATCCAGCGGCACGGCCAGCTGCTGCTGCGCCGCGAACTGCTTTGACTGAATGGCGATGCCGGGCTCGTTGGCGCCACCGATGCCGCGCATGGCCTCGGGCACCGTCACGTCCTTGAGCACGCCACTGGCCCGGTCCAGGATGCGGTCCATCCCAGAGGGCACCTGGTTGGGCTGGATCTTCTCGGGCCTCCTGGCTCCCTTCTTCACCTCGATGTGCAGCCCCGTGGCGCCGCCGCGCATCTCCAGCTCGTTGGGGCTCATGTTGGTGATGCTGCCCTGCTCCGTGATCCAACCACCATTGGCCGAGCTGCTCAGGATATGGATGATCTGGGACATCGCCTTGTTGACGATCTCCTGCGGGCCGATGGCGTCATCCACCATGCCGCCGGTACGGCCGCGCCGGAAATAGGCGAAGTACGGCACCACCGTGAAATGCTCGTAGGGGCTGAAGGTGTCGTGCAGCGTCGCGGTCAGCGTGGTGACGGTCCACTTCACCCGGCGGCGCATGCGCTTGGCACGCACAGCGCCCTGGGCCAGCGCGTCCTCGATGGAGTCCGGCGCCATGTGCTCCTCGATCTGCACGTCCCCTGTGTTGGGCCAGACCATGCAGGCCGTCTGCTCAAAGACCCAGCGCTGGCGGTCAATGATGCGGTAGCGCACCAGACCGTCCTCAGCCACCGAGCCAGCGTCGTAGGCGCCCAGGCGGTTGCGGCTGGCGAACTTGCTGCGCGACTCCTCGTCGTCCAGCTCGCCGAAGTCCACGCCCCCGTCGTGGCTCTCCTCGGCCTTCTTCCGCGCCTGCTTGCCATACAGCTGCTCGATTTCGTCCAGGGTGAGCCAGCGCGTGATGATGACGTCGCTCCACTTGTCGGGGTCGTAGCTCTTGGCGTCCGGGTCCGGGATCACGTCCATGGGATCCAGCGTGCTGAGGGCGATCTCGCCCAGGATGTTGTCGTCGAAGCACATCCGCAGGTCGAAGTACCCGCGCTGCTGGATCACGCCGTCGCTGAAGACCTGGGTTTCGTGCCAGTGCAGGCCCGCCATGTCGGCCACCTGCATGGCGACCTTCGACAGGATCGTGGCGCGGTCCAGGTCTGCGTCGCCGCCACGCGGCTTGAAGGCGATGTCCACGCGGTTCTGGATCTGGTAGCCGATGGCCGCATTGATGGAGGGCTTGATCTCGTTGAGCTCGTAGCAGGGCCGGCGCTCCTCCTCGAGCTGCGCGCGCGCCCCGGGCGTCCACTGCTTGCCCTGGCCCATATACATGTCCTCGCAGCGCTGGGCCTGCGGCAGGTAGTCGAGGTGCCCGCGGTCCTTGCCGTACTGGTAGCGGTTCCAGTTGGCCCGGGCAGCGTCGTCCAGGCTGCTGGTGATGGAGATGGTGTTGTTCATGGTCATGCTGCTGATTGGTCCCAGCCACGGCGGCCACCACGCGCCATGGCGCGCACACGGTCTTGCAGGCTCAGGCGCGGGCCATGGCCAGGGATCAGGGGGATGGGCGCCGGCAGGTCGTCCACGAAGGTCATGGCCACGCTGTCGCCCTTGTCGGGGGAGCGACCCAGCACCTCGCGGATCTCGTCCTTGCTGTTGATCTGGATGGCCGTGCCCTTGCCCATGGTCACGACCTTGAACCGGGGTGCGGCCAGGTCGCCTTCGAGCTCGGGGTCTGGAGGCAACGCGATGGGCTCCGGCCCGTGCGGGTCCAGGGCCTCGCGCAGGCGCCAGTACATCTCGGCGCGCTTGTTGCGGAAGTGCAGCTGGCCGGCCTTGTCCATGTGCTCGCTGGCGTTGGATGCGACTACTGGATGGATATGCAGTCCCAGTCCCACCAGGAAGTCGTAGGCGCTGGAACCGCAGCCGATGCTGTCCACCGCGATGGGCGCGCCGTCGCGCACCAGGGGCGTCACGAAGCCCGCCGCCGTGGGCCCGTCATGCGTCACCACGCCCGGCGCTGTCACCAGGCGGTCGAACCAGCGGTCGTGGCGCCGCGCTGCCGAGGACTTATCCAGGCCGCCGCGTGACGGGTCGAACCCCATGGCCGTCATCGGCCCCTTCTTCTCGGGCTCCTTCCAGCGCGCCATGGCCGCCTTGATCCACTCCGTTGGGATCAGCTGCCACACCGGGTCGGCCGCGCCCGCGCTGAAGTCACCGCGCAGCATCTGGGAGCGCAGCGGCTCTGGCAAGGCCTGCAGCTGGGCCTTGTAGCCGGTGGCCATCAGGAACAGGTTGTCATCCACGCGCGAGGGGATGAAGGTACGGCTCTTGGGCTGCATCAGCTCGCCGGACACCATCACGGGCTCAGGGCCGGCCACCTCCTGGTCCTCGCCCTTCTCGTTGGAGATGTACCAGCGCAGCTCGCCGGGCTTCGCTGGGTTCGGGTGGCGAGGATCCAGCCACGGCGCCCAAAAGCGCTTCACCCACTCGCCCTCCGGCCCCGTCGGCGGGTTGCCGGCGCAGACGATGCGCTGGCGCACCTTCGGGTTGTCCGTGCGCATCCAGGCGTTGAGCGTCCGGAACTGAGTCTCCGTGAAGTGGCAGATCTCGTCGTAGAGCTTGGCGTCGTGCGGCCGGCCGGCGTACTTCTCCCAGTCCTCGGGCTCGTTCACGCTGCCCAGCTCGAGCAGGCGGTCGCCAGGCAGACGCCAGAGCTTGTCCTGGCTGTTGTAGCCGTCTCGCGTGCCCAGGATCTTGGCCATGCGCGTCACCAGGCCCTTGAGCTGCACACCCTGGCGCCGGAAGATGATGGCGTGCTCCTGCGCGGTCAGGGCCAGGCCCAGCAGCAGCTCGGTCTTGCCGCCGCCGGCCGCGCCACCGTAGAACAGGATGTCGGCCGGGCAGTTGTAGGCCATCGTCTGCGGGCCTGGCTGGGGCACCCAGATGCCCGGGTCAGCCTCGCGCAGGAACACGTCCAGTTGCGCGCGCTGGGCCTCGGGCAGCAGCTTCAGGCGGCGCAGGATCTCGGCCGAGGTGGGGATGGCAGGCGCCGTCATTCAGGCAGCCCTCCACCCAGCACCAGGCCCAGCGTGGACATCAGCTCGGGATTGGCGGCCAGCACACGCTGCATGCGCATCGCGCGCTCTGCATCCGACATGTCGCGCAGCGAGAGCGGATCGGAGCGTTGGTAGTTGTCCCGGGCGTACAGGCCCAGGTTCTTGGCCAGCTTCTCCCAAGCCTCCAGCTGCGAGTGCATCTGGATCTCCACGCCGTACTTGGTCTGCTTGGCGCCGGCATACAGGGCTGCCGCGCGCTGGCTCAGGTGGCGCGTGTCCTTGAGCACGGTGCGCGGCTCGCCGCAACCACCGCAGCCTGGGCACTCTGGATGGGGCAGCAGGTGGGGGCTGTACCCTGCCCCGCCCTGTTCGTCGAATTCTTCAGCCGGCTTGCCCGCAGCGGCCCAGCGCTTGCGGTCCTCGGCCATCTCCAGCTCAGTGCGCTGGAACCTGTGGCCCTGGCCATGGCAGCACCTGCAGCAGCCCACACGAACCTCGATCAGTTCCCGGGGGTCAGCGGTGGCGATCAGGGCCAGCTGACGCACCACATGCTCGGCCTTGAGGTCCAGCTTGTCCTGCAGCTTCTTCTGGCCTGCCTGTATCGCATCCTGGACGTGAGGTCTCCTCAGGAGGTCCGAGGCCTGTACCGTGGCCGTGTGAGCGCTGTAGCCCGCCCGGATGGCCGCCTGCGTGCCGTTGGGGTCAATGAGGTACTCGCGGACGAAGCGCTGCTGGCGCGGATCCAGCTTGGCGATCTCCTTGGGCGTGGCGCCAGGCTTGTCAGGCCGGGTCCATCCGTTGGCCCGGGCACGCTTCCCAATGGCGGAATGCGTCAGCCCGTGGGCTTCAGCGATCTCCCGCAGGGACTGGTTCGTGGTGCGGTAGACGCGCTCGATCTCCGTCCAATCGGTGCTGGCCGGTGTCGCGCCCTCCGCATTGGGAGCGCTTGAAGATGGGGGGATAGCTGGGGTTTCCACAGCCAGGATGGTTCCTGGTGTGGCGACGGAATGGAAACCCCAGAGGGGGGATGACACAATGAAGAACCACAGTCACCGACAGAGGTAGGGATGATGGACTCGGAAAAGCCGCAACACGACCCCAACAAATCGGAAGCGATAACACGCTTGGTCCAGCTTCTAGCTGCATTACCAAAGCGTGCCGTACCCCCATCGACTGATCAGTCCGAAGGTGCAACATATTTGCGGCGCGAAGATGCTGTCAGTCATCTTCCAGACCTCTTCGCTGCGGCCTTTCCATCCGAAAACCATCTGACTGCTTATGAAGAAGCACTCAAAGGTGCTTTTTCCACTTTCGACCAGAAAAAGGCAGTTTCAGAGTTCATTGCCCGGCAATTCGACGTGGACGAAAGCAGACGTAAGGCTCTTGAATCTCTGTCAGACCCCTTGAACCTAAAAAGCGCGGCGGCAACTGCATTCCAAACTCCGCTGCCTGGGTTCGATCCTGCGGAGACCTTCGAAAAGAAAGCGGCAGCGTTATACGAAGCCCAGCATGGCATAGAAAATCTTGGAAGAGTGGCGGCGGGAACCACTCCACAGGATACTGCGGCCATGTTTGGTCTTCGCCCAGAGGACCATGCTGCGTTGACTGCAGATGAAGTTCTCCGAAGCTCGAACTGGGCTGCGGGCCATGGCGCAGGCATCGCGCCCTCCGAGTGGGCTGATGTAGTCACTAGTGCAGCCCTATCCAAAAATGCAGCCGATATCTTCAATGATCAACATCTAGGCAGCCCAGAGGCGATCCAGAAAGCAGCCGATCAAATGCTTTCGTCCATCACTGACGCGCCAGCTTTAGATTCAAAAGAATTTCAAGTCAAGCGCGAAGCCGATTTCATTCAGCAGCAGATGGATCACGCCAAATACGTAGAAGAAACCATCCACAAGCCCCAACGCGAAAGAGTACGGCGGGAACAGGAGCAATTGGCGCTTTTGCGTCGCAGTGTGGAAATCTCAGAAGAACAAGTTGCAGAGGCAAAGCAGTCCTCCATAGACGCCAACAAGAAGGCCAAAAAGGCAGATAGCATTGCCCGCGCATCGCTGTGGGTGGCTCTTGGCTCGTTCTTGTGGCAATTTATAAAGGACTATTTCTAGAGTCGTCAATCCGGCTTTATACAAGCATATCTTTGACTATCTGCTATGCAACGATACTTCAAAAAAACACATCAGAACACTATTTCCGGGGGACATCAGATCCTCCCCTCTTTCGCCAGCCGATTCAGCGAAGGCGCCAGCTTGGGATCAATGCCTCGGATCCGCCTGTTTGTCCGCTCCAGCGTCACCCCGGCTTTGTTGCGCCCTGTTCTGCGTGCCACTTCCGCATCTGACAATTTCCCAAGCAAGGCCACTTCTTCAGGAAGCCAGGGCCTGCGCTGCTTGGTTGCCTTGATGCCGTACTTCTTTCTGAGCTTGGCGATTGTTGAGAGATGTACTCCAGCCTCCCTTGCAATTACAGAATCAGCAACTTGGCCAAGCTGAGCCAGGAGTCCGCTGTTCAAGTCGTTCTTTGCTGTACGGACCTGTTTGGCCTCCTCCTTCGGCACCTTCTGCGTTTTCTGCTCCATCGCCGGACGTATCCCCCGGTACCGCCTGGCCGCAGCAGCTCTGCCCATCGTTGTTCCCAGAACCTCGGCCACGGCCTTGTCTGGCAAAACCCCCAGCAATGCAACCTGCTCTTCGCCCCAGACAAGTGCGGGAGCAATGCCCAAAGCCTGCCGCTTTTTTCCTACAGTCCTATTTGATAGGCCTAATTCTTCAGCTATTTCTCGATCAGATGATTTACCTAATCTCTCGAGCATCTGAGGGGTCCAAACAGTTCCTCGAGTCCAATTCTTAACTCGGTTATGTTTGCAAAATGATGCTATTCCCCGCTTCTTTCGCTCTGCAGCGACCGTACGTCTTCCCAGTCCGAACCTCTGCGCAAAATTATTGTCAGTGACAGTGCCGAGAATCTTTATCATTTCCTCAGTCCATTCAATTCTTTTCACCATAATTACGCTCCAAGATCGCGCTTCAGCTTTTTCAAGTCCCGAATGACTTCATTCAAAAGCATGTTGTCATTTTCTGCCGCCTGAATATTGCTCAGCTGAATCGCATCGCCCGCCAGCCTAGTTGCAAGGGAACGGCGCTCCCGCGGGTAGAGACGCACCACCAGATCACCAATTTCGATAATGGAGGTGCCATCGGGCAGGTCTGTGACCGACACAGCACGCGGCTCCGGCAATGGCTCTTGGGGCACAAACACCCCCGCACGTACTCGTCTCAGCGTCCCCTCGACGTGGATCATCCGGCTGACGTGGTCGTCGATGACGTGGTAGGCCTTGCCCGTCAGCGTCATCAGAGTTTCTCGGGTGACCACCTGGTTTTGCTGGACCAGTTCCTGAATCGTGTCGCAGATGATCTGCCGCGTCGTGCGAGTCTCTTCCGGCGTGGGCTCGGGGGGCGTGGTGCTGGTCTCTTCGGCGGTCATGGATTCGCCTCCTCTTGGCGGTCTTGCCAGTGCTTGGAAACAGGGGTGGACGGGCCGGCGGCCATGCGGCGCGGCAGCGGCCCGTCCCAATCGGTGATGTGCTGGTGGCGGCCAATGAAGCGCAGCGGCACCAGGCCCTGGGGGCCGTTGCGATGCGCCACGATCTCCAGCTCGCTGTAGCCCTGCAGCTCGGGCAGGCGCTTGCTCTGCGGGTGCGCCCAGTCCGTGAACAGCAGCGCGATCTGGTCAGCGGCGGCCTCGATGGCGCCCGACTCGCGCAGGTGGCTCATCGTGGGCCGGCCGTAGTGCTCGTCGGCCTTGCGGTTCATCTGGCTCAGGACCACTGCCACCATGTCCAGCTCCATGGCCAGGTTCTTGATGCCGTTCACGTCCCGATCCAGCTGGAGGTTGCGGCTGTCCTCGCCGGAATCCGCCATGCGCTGCAGGAAGTCCACGAAGATCACGTCCAGGCCGCTCTCGCGCTTGACCTTGAGGGCCTTGCGCCGGATGTCGCCCAGGGTGAGGCTGGTCTGGTCGTCGTGGTGCAGGTGCAGCCGCTCCAGCAGGTGGGCAGCAGCCGTCACTGCTGGCCACATGTCCGCGTCCTCGGGATTGGCGGCCAGGATGCGGCTCAGGTCGAAGGCTGCAGCCGCTGCGGTGTGCCGGTGCATCAGCTGGTTCACAGGCATTTCCTGGCTCAGGAACAGCACGCTCTGGCGCTGGGCCAGGTGGCGGGCGATGGCCAGGGCCAGCGCGGTCTTGCCGTGCTTGGGCCGGGCGCCCAGCACCAGGAGCTCGCCCCGGCGCAGGCCGCCGTTCAGCAGCTTGTCCAGGCCACGAATGCCCGTGGCCATGGCCGGGTTGCGCCCTTCGCTCAGCTCCTGCAGCAGCACCAGGTACTCGGTCACAGAATCGCTGATGCGCCTGGGGTCGCGCCGGCCCCGGCTGGTGGCCAGCTGGGCCAGCAGCATCTGGGCCTTGTCGATCTCGGCCGCAGCCAGGGCGCCGGGCTCCATGGCCGCGTCCACCATGGCCGTGCCGGCCTGGATCAGCTGCCGCAGGCGGTGCTGGTCCAGGATCTCGTCGGCATAGCGCCGCATGCTGGCCTGGCCCGGCAGGAACTGAGCGAGGTCGGTCAGCTGCGGCAGCGTGGTCTCGGCCTCCTGGCGCCGCAGCTCCTCGAAGACCGACACCGGGTCGGTGGGCGCGCCGGCCGTGGCCAGGGCCCGGACGGCACGGAACACCTCGCGGTGCATGGGCGCGTAGAACGCCATGGCGTCCAGCTCAGGCAGCGCTGCCCACGCCTCCGGGTCCAGCATCAGGCCGCCCAGAAGCGCGGCTTCCGACGCCACGCTGGCAGGCATGCGGCGCTCGGTGGGACGACTGCGCAATTCTGCGCGGTCCTGCTCGTCGGGTGGAAACTCGTCCATCAGCATTCGGCAGCGCCCCCGCGGTGGCTGGGCCAGTTGCACTTCAGCGACTTCGCCCCTTCACGCAGCCGGTCGAATGAGCGCTCGCCGACCGAGGCCTTGATGTCGTTGATCGCCAGGTTGGACAGCAGCACCGTGGGCCGCTGCATGGCGTAGCGGCTGTCGATCACCTCGAACAGCTGCAGGCGCTCTGCGTCCGTGCCCATGCTGGCCCCGACCTCATCGATGACCAGCAGAGCATCGCTCCCGAGGCTGGCGATCAGCTCGCTCTCAGTCTCCGGCCGGTCCCAGGAACTGGCCTGGAACCCGCTGCTGCCCCACGTAGCGCGCAGCATGCGCACGATCTGCCGGCTGCTGAGGATCCGGGCGCCCAGGTCGCGCTCTTGGATGACGTGGTTCACCATGGCGCAGCCGAGGTGGGTCTTGCCCGTGCCCACCGGGCCGATCATCCACAGGCCACCACCTGAGCGGAAGTCGTTCTCCTCGGCGAACTTGCGGCACGCGGCCAGCACATCAGCCTGGCCGGGATGGAACGGGCGATAGTTGGCAAACGAGCACTCCAGCATCCGGCCCACCAGGCCACTGCGGGCCATCCGGCTGCTCAGCCGGTCCTTTCGCTCTGCCTCTTTTTGCTCACGCATCGCTGCGGCAATGCGCTCATCGCGCTCATGCTGGAATTGATCCGTCATCGGGGACACCTTGGTCGTAGTAATCGCTGTGTTCATGGGTGAAGCCGCTGTGGCGGCCGGCATTGCTTCGGGGCTGGCCGTGGCCACCAGACGGCCCACGGTCATCGCCGATTCGCTTGGCGTACCAGCCAGCGTTGAAGCCTCGCCATCCCGCTTCACAGCAGACCTCGAGCGCCCGGGTCAGGGTGATGCGGGCCGTCGCGGCCTCTCGGGCAATGCCGTCCAGGGCGGTGTCGGTCAGGGGTGCGCGATGCTTCTTCCGCAAGGCCAGATAGTCCTGCCAGACCTTTTCGGGCACGTCGTCGGGCCGTGCTGCCTCGGCACTGCTGCGCTTGCCGGCTCCGCCGCCAGGAGACGCGCCATGGCTGGAGACGCCGGGTGGAGGGGCCGTACCGTCAGGTACGGGAGGTATTAACTCTCCCTGTCTCTCTCCCTGTCCCTCTCCCTTATTAGCCATCTCAGTCGCGTCTCTGGTAGACGGTGAGCGAGACGCTTTGGTAGACGGTTGAGCGTCTACATGACCGTCTACATGTAGAGCGATGAGATGTTCCAGTTCCGCCTTTGTCGGATTGGCGGGAGGCGTCACGCCAACGTCTCGCAGCCGGGCGGACAGTTCCTTGAGCTGCTCTCGCCAGCGCTGCTGGCGGGACTTCTTTGCATCCACGCCTTCCATATGAACCTGCCGGCCATCCCAGGCCTGGACCGCCAAATCAGCGATCACGGGGTGATAGAGGCGGCCGTCTGAGCACTTCACCCAGCCGCGCATGGCCATGTCGCGCACCTTCTTCCAACTGCGAGATCCGGACAGTGCCTCGAGCAGGCGCTCATCACTGGGCAAGCTGCCGCCTGGGATCTGGTTCCAGCTCTTGCACCACAAGGCCACGGCGGCCTTGAACTCGTCCCCCGTGCTCAGCAAAAACAGGTCGGAGTCGAGCAGGCGCCCGGTCTCCAGGGGCATCCATGGCAAGCCCCGCAGGTTGCAGTCAGGCGGCGTCATGGGTGGGGGTAGATCTGTGCTCATGGTTTTCGAGCTCCCTTTTCCTGGGCCATCCGTCATCCAGCAGCCCTCACACCCTGCCCGCCGCTGTGCGCCTGCAGGGCGGCCAGCGCCTTCAGGGCCTGGTTCAGCGTGGCGGTGGCGCTGTCGATGGACTCGGCGATGCGCGCCGCCTGGTCCTCGGGCGCCTTGCGGTCAGGCCGGGCATGCAGCGTCTCGTCGCAGGCGTACATAAGCGGGTCGTACCGACCGCAGAAACGCATGGCTGCAATGATCTGGCCGAAGGTCAAGCGCTCGTCTTTCTCAGCATTCAAGCAAGCGCGCAGGCGGGCGTGGGCGGATTCCAGCTTCATGTGCGGGAACAGATAAACGGCCAGTTCCTTTGCCGACTTTTCGCTATTGGCGATCATTTGGGCCAGTGCGTCGTACTCGTCTTCATAAATGGACTTCATGGCGTTAACCTATTGATTTATCTGCAGTTTTCTTTTCACCCCTCGCACCTCCTAAATCTGAGGGGACGTGAGGGGTGCTTTTTTGGGGCAAAAAAAAGACGATTCGGTCACCGCTGAAAAGCAGCTCAACTGAATCGCAGACATGAACAACCAATCCGCAGCCGTCACGCCCTTCCACCGCTCCTCGCACACTGCGTTCAGCGAGAACATCAGCCCGGCGACAGGCCGACGCGAGCAGGTCATGACCGTTTCGCGTTTGGAACTGGCCTGGGCTACCGGCGAGCTGGTGATCAAGGCCCGTGGCAGTCGGGTCGTTGTGGACGCAGACCAGCAGCAGCGCGGCCGGCGCTCGCCGTTTTGAGCAATGCTCATTTCCGCGAACTCAGGCATGGGTGACATCCGCAGATGGGTGCATCGGCTGCTTAGCCAGCTTGGGCGTGACCCTGCCGCGCTTGCCGCGCAAAACATCCCAGCGGATGTCTGGTCGCATGTCCTCGCAGCGCACCACGCCTCTCGTCAGTTCTTCGATGAGGGGGCAGTGCTCTGCGGGGATCTGCCCACCAGGCCCCTTCCACTGGCTCACCGCCGCCCTGGTTACGTTGAGTGCTCTAGCGATAACCGCCTGCGTGCCGACGATCCGCGCAGCACGATCGATAGGGTGTTCCATGGGTAACTCCTGTTTGCTTGCCCGAAAGTCTAGTTTTTCTAAATCTCATAGTCAAGCAATTCAAAACCCAGATGATAAGCAAATCTGTACGATCACGCCATGGAACTTAGAGAATGGGTGCGTGCTGCCCGCAAGCACAGAAATTGGACCCAGGAAAAGCTGGGAGAGGCCGTCGGCCGGTCCAAGGCAAACGTTGCGCTCTGGGAGTCCGGCAAACACTCGCCGAGCTACTCCCAGGTGGTAGAGATTGCGAGGCACACCGGATTTCCAACGCCTGAGAACCTGGGCGACGATGCCGGAGCACTTGAGATGGACTACTCGCTGTCCGGGGAAGGCAACATCGTCGGCATCCCTGTCACCGGCGACATCCGGTTTGTAAACGGCGTCTACACCATTGAGGAACCTTCTGAGGGCGGCTACGTCCTGGGCTCCGGAGTGCATGAGGGCTACTGCTTGCGCGTCCAGGGCGACGAGCTGCGCCCGACTCTCAAGGATGGCGACCTACTGGTCCTCGATCCTCACGCAAATCCAGCGTTCAGCGAGTACTGCCTGCTGCGCACGCCTAGTGGCGACTGGTTCGTCGAGTTCCTGGCCGACAAGGACGAGTCCAAGGCTTTCGAGGTCATTCAGACCGGTGAACGCCTCACCATCAGAGAAGAAGACATCGACCAACTAGACATAGTGGTCGCTACCGTATCCCGGCGCCAGTGGCGCAAAACATGGAACCCGCTTCCACCAAAAGTTAAGCAAGACTGATTTTTTAGTTGAGCTATGCTTGACCAAAAAGTTAAGAATCACTAGACTTTGTTCCAGCGCCTCTTTTTTGGGCGCATGGAGCGAAGATGAGCAACCCCAACCGCGCCGCCCTGCTAGGGGCAGCACCCGAAGCGCACCGCCGCCAGTGCCTACTGGCGATCGATGCAATTGAAGGCCGCCGCTGGCCCAGCGCAGCCGCCCTGCTCAGGGCTGAGGCAACGGTGGCCTCGGAATGGGCCGATCAAGCCCGCGTCCTGGCCACCTGGTGCGAAGCAGAGGGTGAAAGCGGCCGCGTGCATTCCACCGTACCCACAGCGCTGGAATGCCATGCCCCGGCAGACCTGCTGGGCCCGGGCCCGGCCGGAGCCCCCACCCTCGAATCCCTGGAAGCCGGCTTGCTGGCTCTGGCGCATGGTCTGGGCCGCGACCACGCTGCCCGCGTCCGCCGCGCCATGAACGGCGTGCTGCAGGCCGCCCACGCCCCCGCCGCTCTGCCGCCCCAAGCCGCCGCGCTCGGCGCCGCGCTGGACAGCAGCAGCCTCGAACAGGCGGACGCTGAATGAACGCGGGAGCCAACATGCCGACCATCACGAACGAACTGGCCGTCTGCCCAGACAGCCCTGGCCTGATCACGGCTGTTACCGGCGACGGCCCCGTCATGGCGCTGGACCTGGCCACCGTGCCGCGCGAGCTATTGGAGCGCATTACCGCGCGCGCGCTCAGCGTTGCTGCCGCGTGGGACGACTGCTTTATCAGCACGGAGTACCTGCGCGGCAAGTCTTCTCTCGAGTCTTTGAGCTTTGCCGTGAACGAGCTGGACCAGCACTTCCTGCCGCTGGTGCCCCGCGTCCGCGACCTTGCGTCCCACGGCATCGCCTTCGAGGCCGAGGGCCAGACCTTTCCGGTCATCCGCAGCGGCGAGCTCGTGTGGATCGACCATGCCCAGCTCTCGCTCCTTGAGCTGGCTGCCGTCCGCGCCTGGCTGCGGCTCAACATGGTCGCAGCCACAGAGCAGTCCGTGACTTTCAAGCTGCGTTTGGAGCAGTTCGATCGGGAGGTAGTCCGTTGAACCCCATGAATACTGGAGACCTACAGCCCAGGTCTCCAAGCCAATCCGTAACCCACGGATTGCAGATGGAGGCAGGTCAACAGTACTGTCAAACCATGAGTTCAGATCACAGTCCTATGCAGCGGCACGCATGCAACAGCGCGGAATTCGGGGCTCCCAATAGGCCCTCGATTGAAAGCCGTCAGCTCGGTAATCTGTGGCCCTGTTCGTGTTTTCTACAGCCTTCAGCAGCACGCGAAGCAACACTCGTTGGGAAGCGTCGCCATGGACGACATGTTCAAGAGCCCTCTGTCGCTACCACTGGCGGCAAAGGCATACAGCGCGGATTTCTGCGAACAACGATTAATTCAAGCGCTTTTGACCAGATTTTAAAAAGCCTTATCCCTTAGCCTATGGATTTTTACGACCGTGAAGGAGATTGCAGCATGGCAGTGAACATTCCCATTAATGAGCACCAAATCGATGGCGAGCTCATCAAAACGTGCGACGGACGCCAGTTGCATACGGAGCTCGGGGTAGCCAAGGACTACACCACCTGGGCAAAGGCCCAGATCAAGCGTGCACGCCTGGTTGAAAACCGGGACTACCTTCTCACCCAGGAGGGGGAGCAGCTAGCGAGCGGCACCAAGTGGAAGTCGGTCTACCACTTCAGTGTCGATGCCGCCAAGCACATCGCCATGATGAGTGGCTCGGAACGTGGCCATGAGGTTCGGGAGTACTTCATTGCGTGCGAACGGGTCGCCAAGGGTCTGCCTGCCAAGGCGCGGATCCCATATTCCATGGGTAAAGCCGACACGCTGACACAGGTGGAGCAAGACGAGCTGCGCGGTTTGCTCACCAAGGGTGCTGAATCGCTGCCGGAGAAGCAACGGGGTGCCTTCCTTCTACGCGGGTGGAGCAAGCTCAAGGCCCATTTCCGAGTCTCCTACCGCGAAATCCCGCGAAGCGAGTTCACGGAGGCCCTGGCAATTGCATCGCGGCATGTCGCAGAGATCGCCCCCGTGATCGATGCACCTCGCGCGGCGCCTACCGAAAGTGCACTTCATCAGGCAATGGGCAGCATGCATCTGATGGCGGAGGCTGTGGCTGACATGGCGGCGGCGGTCCTAAATCTCAGCCGCAACACAGCAGCACACGTCGAAAAAAGTGAAGGACTGAACGGCGGCAACCGTCAGTCCTTCGGCGAAGCACCTGCGGCGGCAACCGCACGAGCTTCTTGATCCCGAACCCTTACTAGGACTGAATCATGAACGCGATTATCGCGCGCACCACTGCGAGCGCAAGGCCGGGCCCTGCCCGCAAGAAGGCCAAGCCGGCGGATGCCGCGCCCCTGCCGCCCATCAATGAGGCCGAGGCTCTGTGCCGCCAAGCCGTCGGCGTAGTCTCTACGCTTGTGGCGCGCGCTGCTGAAACCAGCAATATCACGGCACTTCTCCCACCGGAATTGCTGGACGAGGCGGACTGCCTGCTGATGGAGATTCGCGACAACGGCTCAAAAACCCGTGGGCTGGTCGATGCGCTGCAGCGGGCATACACGCTGCTGGACGGCGCGGCGTCGGAAACGCCTGAGCGCTTGAGCACCGCTGTCGGTGAGGCTGTGTTTGCTGGCTTGACCATCAGCAACGCCCTGAGCCTCACCAAGGCGCTGGAAACGGCTTACCAAGCAGGCGACCTACAGCGGCTGCGCGCACTGGGCACATACCAGGGCGCAATGGAGGTGGCAGTGCAAGGCCGTGCGGGAGGGTCGGCCGCGCCATCGCCCCACGCCCGCACGCAGGTCCATGAGTCCTTGGGCCAACTTGCCGCGCTGCTGAAACAGGCCGCGCGCACCGATGAACCCCACGCCCATAGCGGCGACTCCGACCGCCTCCTGCGGATCGGCGGAGAACTCGCGGAGAGGGCCGCCGTTGCCGTGGGGACGCCCGACTGCGAAGACCTCGCCTTCGACATCGCCGCATGCGTCAGCGCATCCAGCCGCGTGCCAGGAGACACCCAGTCACCAAAGCGTGCGGAATTCATCAAGCTGGCAGCGGAAGTCCTGGCCGTCCTCGGAGGCACCACAGTAGAGGACATCCTGGATCTGTCCGCGCCTACCGTCAAACCGTCAGCGAACGAGCGCTCGCAACTGACCAGAGGTCAGCTCCTTATTGTTCTTGGGCAGGTCGCCAGTACGAGCTCCTCCTTGAACCACTTGCTCATGGCTGCCCAAACAGGCGACGGGGAAATCCTGCTGCCTGCTGTCATTGACGCAGCCCAAGCCCTCGTCGTGATGATTGGCGCGATGGCTGACAACGCGACCGGGGGCGAAATTGTCGGCGGACACGAGCGTTGGTTCTACGGCCCTAACTTCGCCCGTGAAGATGGAGATACAGCATGAGCACCGTCGCCCAAAGGCCCAAGGCCCGCACGCAGCCGCCAGCTGCTGCACCCCGCCCAGCAGCCGCGCCGGCCGATCCCGCGCGCACACCCGCCAGCTTCGCCGCCGCCTTCATCAGCATGGGCTCCATGTTGGAAATCTCGGCCACCGGCTGGGCACACTGGGCCGGCAGCTGCGACGCGGCTCGCCTGCTGCTGATGGCCCGAGCGGACATCGAAGAGCATGCACAGCGCAACATCAACGAGGAAGAGCGCGCCGGGGACTTCGCCCTGGACATCGCCGCGCTGATCAAGGCCGCGCGCCGGGCACCTGGTCCGGCAGAGCCAGCCGAAGCCAAGAAGCTGCTGGACCAGGCCATGGCTGACCTGGCCTGGATCGCGGACATGCCCGTGGCCGAGCTGATGGAGGACGCAGCAGCACCAGCCGCTCAGCAGCAGGACCAGGAAGAACGACTCAAGCTCGCACGCGGTGCCAACTACCAGATCGAGCGCCTGGCCCAGACCCTGATCCTGCTGGCTGACCAGCTGGAATCTGACGCCCAGCCCGTCTTCCATGGAATGGCGGCTCGCATTGCCCAGCTCTCCGGGCTCGTCTACTTCGCAGGCCAGCTCCATGGCGAAGACCCGGCCACCGTGGGCACCCCGCCCCTGAGCGACCTGCAGAGCGTTTTCGAGGGAGGGCTGCGCTGTGGCTGAAGCACGCAAACCCAAGAGCAGCGCCCAGGCCCTCCTGGCCATGGCGCCGCGCGCACTCAATGGCGCCGCGTGGCTGGAGCAACACGAAGCGCTGACGCACCACCTGCTGCACATGATGGCGCGTGCCCTGGCCAAGCCGGCCGGCCGTGCCACGGACGGAGCGCTGCAGCCCATTGCCCAGGCATACAGCGCTCTGCGCGAGCATGCCAAGCAGGTAGTGGGCGATGCGGTGCCCGTGGTGCTGGCTGCCGACGGCCGCCATGAAATCCCGTTCGAGAAGCTGTCCGAGGCTCGCTCCAAGGTGGCAGTGCTGCAGGCCGAGCTGCAGGCTGCGCACATCGCGGGCGCCCAGGCCCGGGATCTGCTGGCACTGGTGCAGTCCTGCATGGCTCAGGGCGCGGCGCCTTCGGCGGAGCTGGCGGCCCGAATCCAGCAGGCCGTGGGCCAGACGGCCAGCACTACCGAACCACAGCCCGGCGAGGGCCAGGAGGCAGTTCAGGACCTGGTGCGCGGGCTCGCCAGTCATGAGTTCAACGCCGGCAGGCAGGCCATGCACACCGACATCCTGTCGTTGCTGTCCCGCCGGCTGGGTGAGATGGATGCCGCCTCCAAACGCCACCCCCAGGTAGCAGTGCAAATCACCCAGGCGGCCGGCGTGCTCAAGGTGGCGCGCAAGCAGATCCAGGAGATCCAACCATGACCGGCCGCCGAGCAGAAAACCGCCTCACGCGGGCGGACACCACAGCGCTCTGGCATGCCGTCAAGGCCATGGCGGACATCCTCGAGGCCACACGCAAGCTGGAGGGCGTATACCCCGAGCATCTCGCTGAAGACGAGGCCCAACTGGCGCGTGCCCGCCGCGCCCTGCGCAAGGCGAACAAGCTGCGCGAAGAGATGGGCCGGCGCCCAGGCACCCGGGCCGAACGCCCCCAGCGCACGATAGGAGGGCCCAAGCCGTGACAGCAGAAGCCATCACCACCAGCCTCTACCTGAACGAGGAGGAGATCGACGGCCTGTGCAAACCCCTGAAACAGCGCTTCGCCCAGCGCCGCTACATCGAGCAGGTGCTGGGCCTCCCGGTGGCCGGCATCCGTCCAGACGGGCTGCCCCTGGTGGGCCGCACCATGGTGGACGAAAAGCTCAACAACAAAAAACCGTCCGCGTCCGAACGCGGATTCAAATGGAGTAAGTGATGGGTCGCAGAAGAGAGCGGGCATCAGGCTTCGGTCTGTTGCCCCGGATGGAAGCCAGGCCGCGCAAGAACGGGCTTGTCACCTACCGATATCACCCGGTGGGCGGCAAGCCCATCAACCTGGGCACCGACCGCACGGCGGCCATGCAGGCCGTGCTGGAGATGAACCACGCGCCCAACTCCCAGGGCACGATCCGCGAGCTCTGGGACCTGTACCAAAAGACCGCCCGCTGGACGGCCCTGGCGGAACGCACGAAGAAGGACTACGAGTCCTACAGTCTGAAGCTCATCGAGGTCATGGGCGAGGTGCCGGCCGCCGCAGTGCGCCCCACCGACATCGCCAGGTTCCTGCGCGTGGAGCGTGCAGACGCACCCGTGCGGGGCAATCGAGAAATCGCCCTGCTCTCCAACCTGATGAACGTGGCCATCGAGCGCGGGCTGATCGACGCCAACCCGTGCAAGCAGGTCAAGAAGAACAGCGAGCGGGCCAGAACAGAGGCGCCGGAGCCGGCCGAGCTGCGTGCCTTCCTGGACTGGCTGGAGGCCGGCAGCCCTGCGCGCAAGACCCTGGCCCTGATGGCCGAGTTTGCCGCCCTGGCTGGCTCACGCCGCGTGGAGTTCCTGGCCCTGCAGGTGCCGCAGATCGACCTGCAGGCCGGCGAGATCCGGCTGATGCGCGCCAAGCAGCACGGCGGCACCAAGCGGGCGGAGAACATCGCCATGGGCCCGGCCATGCTGGACTTGGCCAAGAGGCTACTGCAGCTGCCGCGCCCTGAGACATCGCTGCACGTCTTCATCAACCAGCACGGTAGCCCGCTCACCGAATCGGGCTTCACCACGGGCTGGCAGCGGGCGATGGTCGAGGCCCTGGAGACCAAGGTGATCAGCCGGCGCTTCACCTTCCACGACCTGCGGGCGTACTACACGACCCAGCACAAGGCACGGTATGGTGCCCTGCCCGAGCTTCACGCCAGCTCGGCCACCACGGCCCGGGTCTACGACCGCTCGAAGGTCTCGAAACGGCAGTCCCTGGGCTGACCTCTATTCCCAAATTGGGAATAAAACAAAAGCCGCGCTACCTTTACGATAGCGCGGCTTCCGCGTGTTTGTTGGTGGGTCCTGCGAGATTCGAACTCGCGACCAACGGATTAAAAGTCCGCTGCTCTACCGACTGAGCTAAAGACCCGAACCACGCTTTGCATGCATCAGATGCTGCTTAGCGAAGACATAAATTCTAGCACCAAAATTTACGCTTCAATTCTTGATGCGGCTCAGTTGATCGATGACCCAGCCTGCGGCGCACTGGCCGAAGGTGGCGGTGACGGCCACTACCGAGCCGTAGCCGTGGCAGTTGAGCGTGCCGTCGCCTTCGATGGCGCAAGAGGCATCGGGCGGGGCGACAGCCTCGCGGCTGAAGACGCAGGCGATGCCGATGCGCTTGCCTTCCTTGGGTGCGCCGTGCTCGCGGCGCAGGCGGTAGCGCAGTTGTGCCAGCAGCGGGTCGTGCGTGGTGGCGCTGAGGTCGTCGATATCGACCTTGTGAGCCAGGCGCTTGCCGCCCGCTGCACCCACCGAGATGAAGCATTGCCGCGTGGCGCGCGCATGAGCGGCCATGGCGGTCTTTGCCTTGACCTGGTCGCAGGCGTCGATGACGGCGTCGGCGCTCGGGGGCAGCAGGCGCAGCCAGTTGTCCGGATCAACGAAGTCGTCGATGCAGTGCACGCGGCAGGCGGGGTTGATCTGGGCGATGCGCTCGCGCATGGCTTCGATCTTGGCCTGGCCCACGGTGGTGGTGAGTGCATGGATCTGGCGGTTGATGTTGGACTCGGCAACATGGTCCATGTCGATCAGGGTGAGTTCACCCACGCCGCTGCGCGCCAGCGCCTCTGCGGTCCAGGAGCCCACGCCGCCGATGCCCACCACGACAACATGCGCGGCGCGAATGCGAGCGGCGCCCGGCACGCCATACAGGCGCTCCAGGCCGCCGAAGCGGCGCTGCAGGTCGGCATCAGAAAAAACAGCGCCTGCTTCAGGCGCTGTCTTGTCTTCTTCCGGGAGGGATGAAGAGCCCGTGTCGTTCATCACTTGAGGCTGGCGAGACGGTTCTTGGCCGCAGCCGTGGCTTCGGCGTTGGGATAGGCCTTGATCAGGTCTTCCAGCGTCTTGCGCGCGCCCTTGGTGTCCTTCATCTCGATCTGGCAGTTGGCGATGGACAGTGCCGCCTCCGGCGCCCGGCCGTGCATGGGGGCTGCTGCCAGCAGCGCGCGGAAGTTGGTGATCGCGTCCTTGTAGTTGCGATTGGCGTACTGCGCGTTGCCCAGCCAAAAGCGTGCCGAGGGCACATAGCCGCTCTTGGGCCACTGGTTCAGGAAGGACGAGAACGCCGTGCCGGCTTCGGCAAAGCTGCCTGCGCGGAACTGTGCCAGGGCGGCTTCGAAGTCGCGTTTCTCTGCCGGGTCGGCCGCGAATTCCTGGCCGTCCACCGTCACCGTGACGGGCTCGAACTGGCGCAGGCGCTCGTCCACGCCCTTGGCAATGTCGCGCTGGCCGCGCTGCAGCTCGGCCACATCGCGCAGCAGCTGCTCGTTCTGGCCGCGCAGCTTGGCTTGCTCGGACTTGAGCTGCTCGATCTGCGACTGCAGTTCGAGCAGGCCACGGCGCGTTTGCGAGCTTTCCTCGGTCATGCGCTGCTGCGACTGCTGCATGCTGTCGACGCGCTGGCGCATTTCCAGGATGGCGCGGCGCGCCTCGTCATCGCCGAACAGTGCGGCATGGCCGCTGGCGGCGTAGCCGGCCATCAGGCCAGCAGCCAGCAGCGTGCGCAGCGCGGTGCGATGCAGGATCGGGGAGCGCTGCATGTTCATCAACGGTAGGACAGTTCAGCGCGGCGGTTTTGCGCGTAGGCGTCTTCGGAATGGCCTTCGGAGGCAGGCTTTTCCTTGCCATAGCTCACGGCTTCCATTTGCGCGTCGCTGACGCCCAGCAGGCCCAGCGAGCGGCGCACAGCTTCGGCGCGCTTTTGGCCCAGGGCCAGGTTGTATTCGCGGCCGCCGCGCTCGTCGGTGTGTCCTTCGATCTGGACCTTGCGAGCGGAAGATGCCTTCAGGAAGCGTGCGTGGGCTTCGATCTGGGGCTGGGCATCGGCCTTGACGACGTAGCTGTCGAAGTCGAAGTAGACGACGCGGCTGACGCCCTGGGGACCTGCCTTGTCGGCGGCCGAGCCGGTCAGGTCCACGCCCGAGATGCCGCTTTGCGAGGTGCTGCCGGTGCCGGCACCGCTGCCCTGGCCCGTGCTGGTGGCGCCCGCGTCGGTGACCGGGGTTTCGTCAAGCTTGACGCCCGAGCTGCAACCTGCCATGAGTGCGGTGACTGCAAGTGCCAGGGAAAGTCGTTTGATGGTGATCATGAAAAATCTCCGTATGTCCGGGTGGACTTCGTGCTGAGTTGACTGGTTGACTGAAAAGAAATCGAGGAAGCCGGATATCACTGGCGCTGGAACGGACCCCAGTCGGGCTCGCGGATGTCACCGCCCTGCCCTGCCAGCCGCGCCTTGATCTTGCCGTCGAGCGTGGTGGTCATCAGGGATTCGCGGCCCTGCTGCAGGGTGGCGTAGACGATCAGGCGGCTGTTCGGGGCGAAGCTGGGGCTTTCGTCGGCCGTGGTGTCGGTGATGGCATTCACTGTGCCGGTGCCCAGGTCCATGACGTGGAGCTTGAAGCCGCCGCCCACGCGCGAGACGTAGGCAAGCCACTTTCCATCGGGGCTGACGCTGGGCGAGATGTTGTAGTTGCCGGTGAAGGTGACGCGTTCCGCACTGCCGCCGGAGGCCGGCACCTTGTAGATCTGCGGAGCACCGCCACGGTCGCTGACGAAGTAGATGGAGCGGCCATCGCTGGAGAAGTTCGGCTCGGTGTCGATGCCGCTGCTTTGCATCAGTCGGCGCGGCTCGCCGCCCTGGGCGCTGATCAGGTACAGCTGCGAGCCGCCATCGCGGCTGAGCGTGACGGCCAGGGAGTTGCCGTCAGGCGACCAGGCCGGTGCGCTGTTGGAGCCCCGGAAGTTGGCAACCAGGCGGCGGCGGCCACTGGCCACATCGTGTACATAGACCACGGGCTTGCGCGACTCGAAGGACACGTAGGCCAGCTGGGTGCCGGTGGGCGACCAGGCGGGCGAGATGATGGGCTCCGGGCTGGACAGGGCCGACTGGGCGTTCTCGCCATCGGCATCGGCCACCCACAGGCGGTAGTTGCTGCCCGCCTTGGTCACGTAGGCGATGCGAGTGGAGAACACGCCCTTCTCGCCCGTGAGTTTTTCGTAGATGTAGTCGGAGATACGGTGGGCCACCAGGCGCAGGTCGCCGGTGGTGACGGCAAAGCCCTGGCCGCCCAGATCCTGGCCCTTGACCACGTCCCAGAGGCGAAAGCGCACGTCGTAGCGGCCATCGGCCAGGCGCGTGATGCTGCCCACGGCCAGCGAGTCAGCGCTCTTTTGGCGCCACATGGCAACGTCGGGGCGCGAGGTTTCGTCCAGCTGGACGCCGGCCGTGTCCACGGCGCGGAATTGACCGCTGCGCTCCAGGTCAGCCTGGATGATGGCCGAGATCTTCTGGGGCGCCTGCCCTTCTCCCTTGAATGCTGCAATGGCGATGGGCAACTGGGTCAGGCCCACGCCCGTCACTTCGACGCGGAACTGGGCCAGCGCGGGAATTGCGGGGGTTGAGGCGAGAGCGGCCAGCAGGGTTCGGCGCGAAGTGCGCGGCACGGCCGCCAGGGAGGAGGGAGAAAGGAGTCGGTCAATAGTCATTGGCATTCATCAATATCTACGGGAAGACCCCGGTACTTGCACAGGTGCGAATGTTACACACACTGGATGCGTCACGATGTAAGAACGTGCACTGTAGGGTCTGTCGGCCCAGGCTTTCTCGATCCCCGCCAGCCGCATCAGTTCCCCATGAGGCAGCCACAGGCAAGCCCGCCGTAAAATCCGCGCTTCATGCAAGCACCATCCTCACCGCCGCCGGCCCCTGCGCCGTCCGCCGCACCGGCGGCCCTTGATCTCGCCAGCACCCTGACCCTGTCGCAGCGCCTCAAGCGCCTGTCACCCTACTTTGGTGGCCAGCGCCTGGCCTGGACGCTGGCCGTGGCTGCCACGCTGGTGGGCGCGGTCACCGAGCCATTGATCCCTGCCCTGCTGCAGCCGCTGCTGGACAGCGGCTTCACCGACGGCACGCTGCCGCTGTGGTCGGTGCCGCTGGCCATCATCGGCGTGTTCCTGGTGCGGGGCCTGTCGCAGTTCGTGGGCCAGTATGCGCTGGCGCGCATTGCCAACGAGGGCATGCTGGCGCTGCGCAAGCGCCTGTTCGAGCGGCTGCTGGCGGCCGATATGGCGCTGTTCTCGCGCCAGTCGGCCTCATCGCTGTCCAATACCGTGGTCTATGAGGTGCAGACCGGCTCCACGCTGCTGGTGCAGGCCATGCTGGGCATCTCGCGCGACGGTTTCACGCTGGTGGCGTTGCTGGGCTACCTGCTGTATCTGAACTGGCAGCTGACGCTGGTGGTGGCGGCCGTGGTGCCGGGCGTGGCCTGGATCATGAAGACGCTGTCGCGCCGCCTGTACCGCATCACCAAGATCAGCCAGGAGGCCACCGATTCCCTGGCCTATGTGGTGGAAGAGAACGTTCTGGCCCACCGCATGGTGCGCCTGCATGGCGCGCAACAGGGCCAGCAAAAGCGCTTTGGCGGCCTGAGCGGGCAGCTGCGCAAGCTGGCCATCAAGGCCACCATCGCCTCGGCGGCCATGACGCCGCTGACCCAGTTGCTGGCCGCCGCCGCACTGTCGGCCGTGATCTGCATTGCGCTGTGGCAAAGCCGGGGCACGGGCGCTGCTGCGGCCAATGTGCAGGATGTGACGGTGGGCAGCTTTGCGGCCTTCATCACGGCCATGCTGATGCTGATTGCCCCTATCCGACGCCTGGCCGATGTGGCCAACCCCATCACGCGTGGCGTGGCTGCGCTGGAGCGGGGCCTGCATCTGCTGGAGGGCTCGGGCGACGAGACCGGCGGCACGCAGGTGCCCGGCAAGGCGCGTGGCGAGATCGAGTTGCGCGACGTGTCCGTGCAGTTTGGCGAGGACAAGGCACCCGCCCTGAGCCATGTGGACCTGCGCGTGCGCCCGGGCGAGGTGGTGGCCCTGGTCGGCCCCTCTGGCGCGGGCAAGACCACGCTGGTGAACCTGCTGCCACGCTTTTTGCAGCCCACGGGCGGCCAGTTGCTGCTGGACGGCACGCCCCTGCCCGAATGGGATCTGGCCGCGTTGCGCCAGCAGTTCGCCATGGTCAGCCAGGATGTGGTGATGTTCAACGACACCATTGCCGCCAACGTGGCGCTGGGCGGGGTGGGAGACGAGGCCCAGCTGTGGGCCGCGCTGGATGCCGCCAATCTGGGCACCCACGTGCGCGGCCTGTCCAACGGTCTGCAGACGGTGGTGGGCCACAACGCCAGCCAGCTGTCGGGGGGCCAGCGCCAGCGGCTGGCGATTGCACGGGCGCTGTACAAGGATGCGCCCATCCTGATCCTGGACGAGGCCACCTCGGCCCTGGACAACGAATCCGAGCGCCTGGTGCAGGAGGCGCTGACGCGGCTGATGCAGGGCCGCACGACCCTGGTCATCGCACACAGGCTCTCGACCATCGAGCATGCCGACCGCGTGGTGGTGATGGAGCGCGGCCGCATTGCCGAGCAGGGAACACATGCCGAGCTGCTGGCGCGGGACGGCCTGTACGCCCGATTGAGCAGGAATCACACAACCTGAGCTGGACAGCGGCGGCACCGGCAGTGCCACTCGCCTGGCTTGCTGCTACCAGCTTCCGCGCGAAGGCTGGGTCTTGCGTTCGGCCTTGATGGCCTTGGTGAGCTTGTCCACCATGTACTGGCGGTCCACCTGCCGGGCAAAGTCGGCGGCGGTGAAGCCGCGCTGGTTGCGAAGGATGACGTCGGCGCCCTCCTTGATCAGCAGGTCCACCACGGCTTCGCTGCTGTATTGGGCGGCCAGCATCAGCGGCGTGGTGCCGTTGGGCGAGTCGGCGTCGATGTAGGCGCTGTTGTCCAGCAGCAGCTTGACGATGTCCAGCGTCTTGGGCAGGTCGGCCGAGGTGGCGTAGTGCAGCGGTGTCCAGCCGGGGCGGTTGACATCGGCGCCCCGGCGTATGAGTTCCTTTGCCAGGTCAAGGTGGCCCTTGATGCAGGCCATCATCAGCGGCGTTTCGCCCTGCTGGGAGGCTTCGTTGACCTTGATGCCCGGGGATTTGAGCAGCACGTCGAAGACACCCAGCGAGCCTTGGTGCAAGGCGGCCACCAGGCCCGGGCGGCCACGCGTGTCGCGGGTGTTGGGGTCGAAGCCGCGAAAGATCAGGTTGACCATGGCGCGCTCGTTGTCGCTGATGATGGCGCGCACGTAATCGTCGTACTGGCTGGCATGCGCCAGCCCGCCGCTGGCTGCGGCCAGGGCCACCACGGCCTGGCCGGCCTGGGCCAGCCAGTGGCGCCGGTCCACGCCCACGCGGCCACTGGCCGCAGCATTCAGTCGCATGCGACAACCCCCTTGAACAGCTGGTCGAAGTTGGCACTGGTCAGGGCCGCCACGTCCTCCACGGCCATGCCGCGCACCTGCGCAATCTGCTGTGCCACGTAAGGCACGTAGGACGGATTATTGGTCTTGCCGCGATAGGGAACGGGCGCCAGGTAGGGGCTGTCGGTCTCGATCAGCAGGCGGTCGGCCGGCACGAAGGCGGCCACGTCGCGCAGGTGCTGGGCGTTCTTGAAGGTAACGATGCCCGACATGGAGATGTAGTAGCCCAGGTCCAGCGCCGCACGCGCGACCTCCATGGTCTCGGTGAAGCAGTGGAACACGCCGCCAGCCTGGCCTGCCGAGCCGTCCTCGCCTTCTTCGCGCAGGATGGCCAGCGTGTCATCAGAGGCGCTGCGCGTGTGGATGACCAGGGGCTTTTGTGTCTGGCGTGCCGCGCGGATGTGCACGCGAAAGCGCTCGCGCTGCCATTCCAGGTCGGCAATGGTGCGCCCGCCCTTGCGGTCTTCCATGCCGTAGTAGTCCAGGCCCGTTTCGCCGATGGCCACCACGCGCGCCAGGGCGGCGCGCTCGACCAGGTCGGCCACGCTGGGCTCGGTCATGTGTTCCGTATCGGGGTGCACGCCCACCGTGGCCCAGAAATTGTCGTGGTCCAGTGCCAGCTGGTGCACATCGCCGAATTCCTCCATCGTGGTGCAGATGCACAGCGCACGCGTGACGCGCGCGGCCGCCATGGCCTCGCGGATCTCGGGCAGGCGGCTTTGCAGCTCGGGGAAATTCAGATGGCAGTGGGAATCGGTAAACATGGAATCTCGTGGTTCAGAAACAGGCATGCCGACCGGAGAGCATTTCCTCCGTGTCGGCATGCGGGCAGAGGCAGGCGCAGGACTCAGACCGTCTGCGTGGCCTTGTCCGAGGCCAGGGCCGAGCCCAGGATGTTCTCGATCTTGGCCTTGAGCTCGGCGGACTTCTCGTCCTTGGGGAACTGTATGCCTATGCCCTGCGTGCGGTTGCCCGAGGCGCGCGCGGGCGTGATCCACGCCACGCGGCCGGCCACGGGGTAGCGCTGGGGTTCGTCGGGCAGGGTCAGCAGCACGTAGACATCATCGCCAAGACGGTACTCACGCTGCGTGGGCACGAAAACGCCCCCTTCGGCGAACATGGGAATGTAGGCGGCGTACAGCGCGGCCTTTTCCTTGATCGCCAGTTGCATCACGCTGGGACGGGGTGTGGTGGGTGCGGTGCTCATGGATGGTTTGCAGACATTGGTTCGGTGAGCGGCCGGCGCGATCGGCACCGGGCCCAGGGCAGTAGGTTAACAGGACGGGCTTTCATGTGGCGAAAAGCACCCAGCTGCGCTGCTGCACTGCCGCCACGCCCCCTCCCCGCGCCTCATCCCCGGCGCTGGCGGGCAGGCTGGCCGGACATGAGCACGCGCCGGGCCTCGGCGGCCAGGGCCTCGGTCATGAGTCCGGCGTTGAAGGGGTGGTCCGCCGTGCGCGCAGCCTGGGCCAGGGCGCGTGACCATTCGGCCAGCAGGCCCATGTCCAGCGGCCGCGAAGGCAGGTCGGCCGGCGTGAAGTAGCGCGGCGCGGCGCCTGCGGCCAGGGCCATCAGGTCGTGGCAGATCTTCTGCAAGGCCTCCACGGCATGGGGCGGAGCATAGGCGGCCAGGGCCGCTACATCGCCCTTGGCCAGCGCACGCGGCAACTGGGACCATGCGGCCATGTCCTTGCCGCCACCGCTGTGCGCCAATGCCAGCGCGTCGCCGGGCCGCCCGCCTGCGGCGCGCAGCGCCACGGCGGCAGCTTCCGGGGCCACGCCCTGCCCCTGCAGCCAGTCCAGGGCCTCTTGCTGATCGGGCCAGGCCATGGTGTGGGTCAGGCAACGGCTGCGGATGGTGGGCAGCAGCTGGTGGGCCGCCTCGCTGGCCAGCACGAAGCGGGCATCGCCCGGCGGCTCCTCCAGCGTCTTGAGCAGCGCATTGGCCGTGATGGCGTTCATCTGCTCGGCCGGATAGACCAGCACGGCCTTGCCGCGCCCGCGCGCGCTGGTGCGCTGGCAGAACTCCACGGCATCACGCATGGCCTCGACACGGATTTCCTTGCTGGGCTTGCGTTTCTTGTCGTCGATATCGGCCTGGGCCTTCTCGGGCAGTGGCCAGCCCAGCGCCATCATCTGCACCTCGGGCATGAGCACGCACAGATCGGCATGGGCGCGCACGTCGATGGCGTGGCAGCTGCCGCAGTGGCCGCAGGCCCCCTGGGGCGACGGCGACTCGCACAGCCAGGCGCGCACCAGCGACAGCGACAGCGCGTACTGGCCCAGGCCGGAAGGCCCCTGCAGCAGCCAGGCGTGGCCGCGCTGGGCCAGCAGGCGCGTGCGTTGCCCGGCGATCCAGGCGGTGTCGGTCTCGGCCGGTTGTGGCAGGGCCTCGCTCATGCCGCACCTGCCTGTCCACCGACCATGATGGCCAGCCAGCCCCGGCGCACCATGACCTGGGTGATCTGCTGCCAGACCGCATGCCGGCTGGCGTTGGAGTCGATGCGCGCAAAGCGCTGGGGCGCGGCGGCAGCGCGCGCCTCATAGCCCTGGGCCACGCGTGCGAAAAAGCTGCCGGGCTCGGACTCGAAGCGGTCCGGGACACGGGCCGAGGCAAGGCGCTCGGCGGCCACCTCGGCGGGCAGGTCGAACCAGAGCGTCAGGTGGGGCTCGCGCAGCAGATCGGGCTGGGGGGCGGTGCCCGTCTGCACCATGCGCTCCAGCGTGGCCAGCGGCTGCAGGTCGAAGCCCCGGCCCGCGCCCTGGTAGGCAAAGGTGGCATCGGTGAAGCGGTCGCAGAGCACGACTTCGCCGCGTGCCAGCGCGGGCTCGATCACCTGCACCAGATGGTCGCGTCGCGCGGCAAAGGCGATCAGGGCCTCGGTCAGCGGGTCCATGGCGTCGTGCAGCATCAGCGCGCGCAGCTTTTCGGCCAGCGGCGTGCCGCCGGGCTCGCGGGTGAGCGTCACCGTGCGGCCCTGGTCACGGAAAGCCTGGGCCAGCGACGCGATGTGCGAGGACTTGCCGGCGCCATCGATGCCTTCGAAGCTGATGAACAGGCCGGCGGGAGTTGCAGTGGTCATATGGAAAGAGAGGATACGCAAGCGCTGCGCAAAGCGCAGCAGCCCTGGGGGAATATCTCAGGGCTTTTGCTCAGGGCTTTGCTGGCCGCGCTGGTAGCGGTTCACGGCGCGGTTGTGCTCGTCCAGCGAGGCACTGAAATGGCTGGTGCCGTCACCACGCGCCACAAAATACAGCGCCTTGGTCTGTCCGGGCTGCACGGCGGCCATGAGGGCGGCCTTGCCGGGCATGGCGATGGGCGTGGGCGGCAGGCCCGCGCGGGTGTAGGTGTTCCAGGGAGTATCGGTCTGCAGGTCGCGGCGGCGCAGGTTGCCGTCGAATTTCTCGCCCAGGCCGTAGATCACGGTGGGATCGGTCTGCAGCAGCATGCCGATGCGCAGGCGGTTGCTGAAGACACCGGCAATCTGTGCGCGGTCGGCCGCGCGGCCGGTTTCCTTCTCGACGATGCTGGCCAGGATCAGCGCTTCGTCGGGCGTCTTGAGCGGCGTGTCGGCCGAGCGCAGCGCCCAGACATCGGCCAGGCGCCGGTCCATGGCGTGCAGGGCGCGGCGCAGCACGGCCAGGTCGGAGCTGCCCTTGGCATAGGTATAGGTATCGGGGAAGAAGCGGCCCTCGGGCGCCACGCCCGCGCGGCCCAGGGCCTGCATGAGGGCAGCGTCGTCCATGCCTGCGCTTTCCTGGCGCAGGAATTCCTCGCGGGCCAGGGCAGCGCGCACCTGGCGCCAGTTCCAGCCCTCGACCAGGGTCAACGCCTTGAGCGATTCCTCGCCACGTGCGAGTTTTTGCAGCAGCACATAGGGGGTCAGGCCCGTGGTCAGCTCATAGTTGCCGGCCTTGATCTGCCGGTCCTGCCCCGAGACGCGGAACCAGGCGTACAGCAGCCGCGCATCGGTCTGCACGCCGGCCTTGACCACTTCGCGGGCCACGCCACGCGGCGTGGTGCCGGGCTCGACTTCCAGCTCCAGCGTGGGCTGGGCCAGCGGCAGCGGCTGGTTCAGCCACCACCAGCCGGCACCGGCCAGCACGGCGGCCAGCACCAGCAACATCATCAAAGCGCGAAAGATAAAGCGCACAACCTCGGTCCAAGCAAGCAATAGAGCGGCTGATCATAATTCAGCCATGACCCAGCCTTTACTGAACGGCATTGCTTCCGTTTCCCATCTCGGCGTGATACGCGCCCTCGGCGAAGACGCCGCCCAGTTCCTGCATGGACAGCTGACCAACGACTTCGCGCTGCTGGATCTGCAGCATGCGCGTCTTTCGGCGTTCTGCACGGCCAAGGGCCGCATGCTGGCCAGCTTCATCGGCTTCAAGCGCAGCAAGGACGAGATCCTGCTGCTGTGCGACCGCAGCCTGCTGGCGCCCACGCTCAAGCGCCTGTCCATGTTCGTGCTGCGCGCCAAGTGCAAGCTCAGCGACGCCACGGCCGAATTCACGCTGCACGGGCTGGCTGGCGATGCCGCCGCGCAGGCCCTGGGCCCGGCAGCCGTGCCCTGGACCAAGACCGATGACGGCGACGCCAGCCTGATCGCCTTGTACCCGGCCGCCGGCCAGCCGCGCGCCCTGCGCGTGGCGCCCGTGGGCGCGCCCCTGCCCGAAGGCCCTGCACTCAGCGAGGCCGACTGGCTCTGGAGCGAAGTCGCCAGCGGCATTGCCACGCTGTCTGCGCCTGTGGTGGATGCCTTTGTGCCGCAGATGCTCAACTACGAATCGGTGGAAGGCGTGAATTTCAAGAAGGGCTGCTACCCAGGCCAGGAGGTGGTGGCCCGCAGCCAGTTCCGGGGCACGCTCAAGCGCCGCGCCTACCTTGCCCATGCACAGCAGCCGCTGGCCACCGGCATGGAGGTCTTCACGCCCGAGGACCTGGAGCAGGCCACCGGCACCGTGGTCCAGGCCGCCCCAGCGCCCGGCGGCGGCTGGGACGCCATCGTCTCCATGCAGACCAGCTCGGCCGACCAGCCCCTGCTGGCCCACGCCGCACTGGGCGAAGGCCAGCGCGCCGATGCCGCACAGGCCTTGGCGCTGCAGCTCAAGCCCCTGCCCTACGCGTTGCGCGAGGACATTTGAGATTTGAGCCTTGCACCGCCTGAGCTGCCTGCAGCTCAGGCGGTGAGCGCTTTCCTCATGGTGATGTGGGGGATGCCGGCCTCTTCATAGGGCTCGCCTTCCGGCGTGAAGCCCGCGCGCAGGTAGAACGACTCGGCATGGCGCTGCGCATGCAGCACGACTTCGCGGTCGCCGCGCTGGCGCGAGGCTTCGACCAGGCTGTCCAGCACGATGCGGCCCCAGCGGCCGCCGCGCACGCTGCGGTCCACGGCCATGCGGCCGATCCTGCCCGCGCCGGGGCTGTCGCTGACCAGGCGGCCGGTGGCGATCGGCTGGCCCAGGCCGTTGTAGACCACGGCGTGGCGGGCCACGGGGTCGAACTCGTCGATCTCGATCTCGCGCGGCACGCCCTGCTCGTGCACGAACACGGCCAGGCGCAGGCGCTCAGCGTCGCGGCCCAGGTCGTTCCAGCTGCCCGATGCCACGCGCACCACGCTCTGGCCGGCCTCATAGGCCGTGAGCACGTCGCGCAGCTGCTGCGGCACGGGCAGCGGCTGGCGCGTGGTGGCATCGGCGAACACATAGACCAGTTCCACGGTATTGAGCAGTTCCATGCCCCGGAAGATGCCGGCCTCGAACAACAGCGAGGTATTGCCCTGCCTGGCACAACGTATGCCCACATGCAGCACGTCGCCCAGCGTGGCCGATGCGTGGTAGGTGGTGGTGGCCTTCTTGACGAACAGCTCGCCGCCCAGGGCCGCGAAGGACGATTCATAGGGCAGGCCCAGCTGGCGCCAGTAGTCGGTGACGGCCACGTCGGCGTACATCAGGTAGTGGGCGTTGAAGACGATCTTCTGGGCGTCCACTTCGGACCAGCGCACTTCGATGCGTTGCAGCGTGCGGAAATCTTGGCGTTGCATGGGGGTGTTTCTCTCCTGTTGTCTTGGGGTGTCTTGGTGTGTTTTTGGTGCGTCTTGGCCTTCAGGCCGCGAAGGCGTCGCTCAAGGCGCGCGCCATGTCGGCATGTGCACGGCGCGCTTCGGCAATGGCACGGCCCATCTTGACGAATTCATGGGTCACGCCCCGGTAGATCTCCAGGTCCACGGGCACGCCCGACATGCGCAGCTTGTCGGCGTATTCCACGCCCTCATCCACCAGCGGGTCGCATTCGGCCAGGCCTATCCAGGCCGGGGCCACGCCGTCCACATCGGGGGCCAGCAGCGGGGCAAAGCGCCAGTCCTCTCGGTCGGCGGGGCTGTTGAGGTACTGGGCGAAGAACCAGGTGATGGCCGGCTCGTCGATCACCAGCCCGTGCGCGAAGCGGCGGTGCGAGTCGGTGTCCTGGTTCGCCGTCGTGCCCGGGTAGATCAGCAGTTGCAGGGCCAGCTTGAGGCCGGTGTCGCGCGCATGGATGGCGCAGGCTGCGGCCAGCGTGCCGCCCGCGCTGTCGCCGCCCACGGCCAGGCGCGCAGGGTCGGCGCCCAGCGAGGCCGCCTGCGCGGCCAGCCACTGCAGCGCGTCCCAGGCGTCGTTGTGGGCCGTGGGGAATTTGTGCTCTGGCGCGCGCCGATAGTCCAGCGAGACCACCATGGCGCCCGACAGATGGGCCAGCTGGCGGCACAGCACGTCGTGCGTGGCCACGCTGCCCACGGTGAAGCCGCCGCCATGCAGGTACAGCAGCACGGGCAGGCCCGTGGCCGGCGCCTGGCTGCGCTCCACGGGCGCATAGAGCCGAGCGGGCAGCAAGGCGCCATCGCGCGCGGGAATCTGCAGATCCTCCACACGCGGCAGAACCGGCTTGGGAATTTCGAGCACGCCGGCCCCCGCCTCGTAGGCGGCACGTGCGCCCTCGGCGCCCAGCTGGTGCAGGGGCGTGCGCGCGGCGCGCTCCATGCGGCGCAGCACATCGCGCATCTGGTGGGTCAGGGACGCCGGCAGCGGCGTGGCGTGGGAGGAGGATTCAGTCTGGGGCACGTTCAGGAGCACGTTCAGGGACAGGTTCGGTAGCGACTATCGGGCAAGGCAATTCGGTGGGGCCGGCCAGGTGCGACCGGCGAGGTGCGGCCGACCAGGCACGGCAGGCGCAGCGCAGCAGGCATTGTGCCGCGAGCACAAGGCCCTGGCAGCCATGCGATGGCAGCGCATGCCCGCGCTGTCGCCCCCGTGACCGCCGCAGCGCCCTCTCAGGGTTTGCTTTGTTTGCAGTGCAGCACGCGCGGTCTAGATTCGGCGCACTCCCCCTGATCCCCACCATGGGCCGCAACGGCCCGCAACGAGTCACCGACCATGGCCTTCATCAACTACGTCACCCAGATCCAGTTTGACTTCGGCGCCGTGCGCCTGTTGCGCCAGGAGTGCGAGCGCGTGGGCATCACGCGGCCGCTGATCGTCACCGACCAGGGCGTCAAGGCCGCTGGCGTGCTGCAAAAGGCGCTGGATGCGCTGGGCGGCATGCCGCATGCGGTGTTCGACCAGACGCCCTCCAACCCCACCGAGGCCGCCGTGCGCGCGGCCGCTGCGATCTACCAGGAGCAGCGCTGCGACGGCCTGATCGCCGTGGGCGGCGGCAGCGCCATCGACTGCGCCAAGGGCGTGGCGATTGCGGCCACACACGAAGGGCCGCTGTCGCACTACGCCACCATCGAGGGAGGCTCGCCGCGCATCAGCGAGCGCGTGGCCCCGCTGATCGCCGTGCCCACCACCAGCGGCACGGGCAGCGAGGTGGCTCGCGGCGCCATCATCATCGTGGACGACCACCGCAAGCTGGGCTTTCACAGCTGGCACCTGGTGCCCCGTGCCGCCATCTGCGACCCGGAACTGACCTACGGCCTGCCCGCCATGCTGACGGCCGCAACGGGCATGGACGCCATCGCCCATTGCATGGAGACCTTCATGGCAGCGGCCTTCAACCCGCCTGCCGACGGCATTGCGCTCGATGGCCTCACGCGCGGCTGGGCCCACATCGAACGCGCCACGCGCAACGGCCAGGACGCCGAGGCGCGCCGCCAGCTGATGAGCGCCAGCATGCAGGGCGCCATGGCCTTCCAGAAGGGTCTGGGCTGCGTGCACAGCCTCAGCCACAGCCTGGGAGGCGTGAACCCGCGCCTGCACCATGGCACGCTGAACGCCATGTTCCTGCCCGCCGTGGTGCGCTTCAATGCCGAGGCCGAGAGCGTGCGCGCCGAACAGCGCCTGCAGCGCATGGCCCACGCCATGGGCCTGGACTCGGGCAGCGACATTCCCGAAGCCATACGCGACATGAACGCCCGCCTGGGCCTGCCCACGGGCCTGGCGGCCATGGGTGTGGAGCGCGCGCAGTTCGCGGCCGTGATCGGCGGCGCGCTCAAGGACCATTGCCACGGCACGAACCCGCGCCTGGCCAGCGCCGACGACTACGAGCAGATGCTGGCCACCTCGCTGTAAGCGGGACTCAGCCGCCAGCACTCGGTTGGGGTGTTGTCGATGGTGACGACGATGGTGGCTGGGGTGTCGTTTGGGATGTCAATTGCGCCGAAGTTTGTGCAGGAGTCTGCACCGGAGCCGGTGCAGCGCCAGCTTCCATCATCCGGCGCACCTCCACGTTCTGCATCAACTGCTCGGCCATGACGCCCAGCAGTTCCAGATCGGCCGCCGAGACCTCGCGCGGCGCGTCGTCCATGATGCAAAAGCTGCCCAGCACCGTGCCGTGGCGGTTCTTGAGCGGCACGCCCGCGTAAAAGCGCAGCCGCATCGCCTGCAACGCGGGGTTGCCGGCAAATCGGGGGTCGCGCGCGGCGTCATGCACCACCAGGGCGTCACCGCCATGGACCACGTAGGAGCAGATGGACTGCGCACGCGGCATGCCGGCGGAAGCCGGGTCGCCCTGGTCCGCCACCAGCAGGCTGCCGGGCGTGTGCACGCGGTCGGAATCGACCCATGAGACCTGGGCCCATTTCACATCGAAGGCATTGGCGGCCTGCTGGGCTGCCTCGTGGTACAGCGACGGCAGGCCGGGCCCGAGCACGCCGCTGTCGTGCAGCTGGCGCACGCGCTGCTCATCGTCATCGGGAATGGGCGCGGCCAGGCCCTGGCCTGCCGCGTCAGGCAGGCGCAAGGCGTCCACCCACAACTGCAGCTCGCGCAGGCCGGACACGCAGGCGGCGGCGCCGCAGCGGCGCGCGAACTCGGGGTCGGACACCACGGCCGGCGCATTCCACAGCGCCAGCACCACGCGCAGGTGCGGCCAATGGCGGCGCACGCGGCGCATCAGTTGGCGCACCACGGTCTGGGGCTGGGTGCTGAAGACGGACAGCACCAGCAATTGCGCCTCGGCCAGGGCCTGCGCTCCTGCGTGGCCTTGCGGCAGGCCGCCCTGCCCCGGTCCCAGCTGGCGCCATTGCGGGTCGGCGGCCAGGGCCCAGTCCGAGCAGCTGACCACGTGGCCGCGCAGCGCCTCGCTGTGCGCCACCATGGCGGCGGCCAGGGCATCGACCTCCCAGCGCGCGCCCACGCAATGGATGCGCAGGGCGCGCGTGGCCAGGGCCGCGGCGGGCGCCGGATGGCTTTCGCGCAGTTCCTCGATCAGGGCATCCATGCCGCTGGACAGGCGCAGCCGGTGTTCGGCCGTGGCCGATTCCAGGTGCTGCTGCGTGGCCAGGCGCAGTGCGGGGATGGCCACCTCGTCATAGAAACCGGCCACCGCTGCCGAGCGTTCGTCCGCCGAGGCGCGCGCCGGCAGCCTTGCGTCCACCAGTTCATGCGCCAGCGTCACCGCGTCTTCCACGTCGTCGGCCAGCAGGCGCTGGTACAGGCGCTGGGCCGGCCCCAGCACGGGCGAGCTGCCCAGCAGCACTTCCATGAATTGCAGCGCCGGGATGTAGCGCCCCAGCACCAGCAGGCAGACCGTCAACGGGGTGGACAGGATCAGCCCTATCGGCCCCCACAGCGCCGTCCAGAAGGTGGCCGACACGATGATGGACAGCGTGGACAGGCCCGTGCTGCTGCCATACAGCCAGGGCTCGATCAGGTTGTTGCTGATCAGCTCCAGCGCCATGATCAGGCCCAGCGTCATCAGCAGCATCTGCCAGCCCGGGTCCACGGCAAAGGCCAGCGCCAGCGGGAAGGCGGCCGAGATCATGGCCCCCACATAGGGCACGAAACGCATGATGGCCGCCAGCACGCCCCAGAGAATGGCGCCCGGCACGCCAATGAACCACAGCCCCGCCGCCATGGGCAGTCCGTAGGTGATGTTGACGACGAACTGCATGCGCAGGTACTTGCCTATGCGCTGCGAGGCCTCGTCCAGCGCGTCGGTGGCCACGTGCAGGTTGCCGCCCATCAGGCGCAGCAACCGGTCGCGCAGGTCATCGCGGTCCAGCAGGATGAGGATCACGAACAGCAGCACGATGCCGGCCATGGTCACGGGCTCGGCCACGCGGCCCAGCCACTGCAGCATGCGCGCCGTGGGCTTTTGCTCGGGCGACTGGATCTCCACCTTCTGCACGCGGGGCGTGGTGGCGCCACGCGATATCTCGCGCTCCACGGTGTCATAGGTGCGCAGCGCGCCGTCCCAGGCGCTGGGCATGTTGGCGTTCCTGCGCAGGCTGCGCAGCTTGTCGCGGATGGTGTTCTGGTAGGTGGGCAGATCGGCGCTGAGCTGCTGCACCTGGCTGCCCAGATAGGTACCCATTCCCGCCAGCGTCGCCAGGGCCATGACCACCACCAGCAGCGTGGCCGCCATGCGCGGCATGCCCCAGCGCTTGAGCCGGGAAACGGCCGGATCCAGCAAAAAACCGAACAGCAGCGCCAGCGCCAGCGGAATCAGCAGGCCCTGGCCGAAATACAGGCCGGCGATGACGATGCTGGCCACCAGCAGCCCGGTGAGCAGGCGCAGCGCAGGCACCATGTCGGCCAGCTGTGCCAGGCCCGGCAGGGCCGAACGCACGCTGCGCGCGAAATCAGCATGGGTGGCGGAATTCGCGGCTGCATTGGCAGCATTGGCGCCTTCGGCGGCTGCAGGAAGGGCCTGCCGTGAAGGCGACGGCGCAGGGTCGGAATGTGGGTTCATGGAAACGGGATGTCAGGGCTTGGATGCAGGTATGGATACTGCCTCACATCCGCATATCGGGGGATTGCACAGCGCGCCGCAGGGCTGCCCTGTCAGCGGGCACCGCAATTGCCGGAACGCCGTTGCCGCCGGCGCATCGGCCCGATCACCAGCGCACACGCACCACGGTCCCCCCACCGGCCCGCGGCAGGATGTCCAGCACAGCCCCGATGGCATGGGCGCGGCGATGCATGCCTGCCAGGCCCATGCCCTGCAGGCCAGGCGGGGTGGCACCCTGCGCAGGGCCAGGGTCAGGGCCAGGGTCGGACGGCAGGCCGCAGCCGTCATCTTCCACGCGCAGTTCCCAGTGCAATGCACGCCGGGCATCGCGGCCAGGGCTTGCAGCATCTGCACGATCCACCGGCTCCAGCACCAGCCACAGCGTGGTGGCGCGCGCATGCTGCAGCGCATTGCTCACGGCCTCCTGGGCGATGGCCAGCAACTGCTGGGACGGCTGGCCACGCGGCAAGTCTGGCAGGTCTGGTAGGTCGGGCAGGTCTGGCACCCCGCGCAGCCCGGCGGCGGCATGCGGATCGGCCACGCTCCAGCAGATGCGCATGCCGCGCCGGTCCAGCACGGGCTGCAGCCGGTGGCGCAGGCGCGCCAGCCGCACGGGCAAGGCGTCTTCCATGGCGTCCATGGCATCCACCATGAGCCGCAGGTCCAGCAAGGCCTGCTCCAGCAGTTCCTGCGCCTGGCGCTGGCGGGTCTCGCGCGGGTCCAGCAAGGCCATGGCATGCACCAGCAGCCCGCCCACGCCGTCGTGCAGGTCGGCGGCAATGCGCCGGCGCTCGGCCTGCACTTCGCGCGAGGGCCGGGGACTGCGCCGGCGCCGCCACAGCAGCAGCCTGTGCAGTCGCCAGGTGCCCATGGCGCACAGCAGCGCCGTGGATACCAGCAGGGCCAGGCTGACCAGGCTCAGCCACGGCGGGGCCTGGGCGCCCGCCTGCCAGAGCCAGGCGCACAGGCCCAGCATCTGCAGCAGGCCCAGGGCCAGGCAGATGGCCAGCGTGCGAAGGGGATCTTTCATGGCCAAGCCGTGCCAGGCGCGGCCGCCATGGCCCGGGCGGCGGCAGGCCGCTGCGGGCAGGACGCCGCCCCAGGATCAGAACAGGCCGCGCAGCGATGCAAAGCGCACCGCCTGGGCGCGTGTGCGCACCTGCAGCTTGCGGTAGATGTTCTTGATGTGCGTGTTGACCGTCATGGCGCTGATCATCAGGCGCGAGCCGATCTCGGCGCTGGTGTAGCCGCTGGCCACCATGCGCAGCACCTCGCGCTCGCGGGTGGACAGGCGGTCTGCCTCGTCGGGCGTGCGGCGCTTGGGCTCGGCCCCCTGGGTCTTGTCGAAGCGCTGCAGCAACCTGCGCGCCAGGCTGGGGGTGACGGATGCGCCGCCATTGGCCACCTGCAGCACGGCCTGCGGATAGTTGCCGAACCAGGAGTTCTTGACGAGGTAGCCCGTGGCGCCCAGCTCGAAGGCGCGCAGCACCTGTTCGTCGTTTTCCATCACGGAGATGATGACGGCCTCGGCCGTGGGCCGCACGGTCTTCATCATGTCCAGCAGCTCGAAGCCCTCGCCGTCACCCAGGTTCAGATCCACCAGCATCACGTCGAATTCATGCTGGCGGATGGCCTTGCGCCCATCACGCACGCTGCCGGCCTGGGCCACGACCAGGGTGCGCGGGTCGTTCATGATTTCCTGCGCAATGACCATGCGGATATGGGCATCGTCGTCCACCAGGAGCACCCGCACGGGCTTGTCGGGCTGGCCCGCCAGGTAGTCGGGCCACATGGCAGAGCTCAGACCTGTGCCCAGCATGCCCTGGGCGCGAGGGGACTCGGCGATCAGGGGACGGGCATCGGCGGGAACGTCGGATGGATTCATGCTGCTCTCCTCAAATGTCACGCCATGTATATGACGCAACCGATCACAGACTTGCCTTTCCACATTAAGAGAAATCGCAACCGATATCCACAATCTTTGACGAAGTTTGTGAAAGATTGCGTAGATTACAAATTAACACTTTTGTGTGAGGAATCGACTACGGAGTTTCCTGAGCGCCGGTCCGGCAGATCTTGCGGATCCAGACACCGCGCACCACGCCTTCAATCCCGCCCTGTGACAAGGGCCGATCCTGCCTTTGCTGCCGCCGCCGGCCTCTGGTGCGTGCACTTCGATACACCAGGTTGCCCAAAAGCCCCCGCACCCGCCGAGACGGCGACCCCAAGCAAAGCTGCAACCGTAAATTTTCTGTCGTTACACCTTGAAACTACCCAGATCCATTCATTGCGCACGGCTGCCGCTTTAACGCGATGCAGCCTGCCTGCAAACGGCTTGGGTGGGTAAGTACCCGGCAAGTGGATCAGCGCTCATGGCTACCCCGGACAAGAGATGGAATGGACGGATCTCCCCGAGCACATTGGAGTCCAGACAACGAGCAGGGGTCCAGGGAGACAAAGCCGGAAACCTCCGCAAAGTGTCTGCAAAACGGGTGCTTACACACCTCTTCCTGATAGTCCGATTCTTCATCAAGGAGCCATCATGAAATCGCTTGCAATTCTTTCCCTGAGCTTGATCGCAACAGCTGCCATGGCAGGCCCCATGGGTGGTGGCGGTGGCGGCGGTGGCGGCGGCGGCAGCAGCAGCTCCCAGATCGAAATCAATGGCCCCAGCGTTCAGGTCACCCTGCTGAACAGGAGCGGCGTGCTGAACGTGGCAACGGGTGGTGGCAAGGCCTCCCAGAACCTGGCCAGCAATGCAGGCAACGTGACCATCGATCGCAGTGGCAGCTCGCTGCAAGTCGTCGCAGCCACCGGCAGCGGCATCCTGAACAAGGCCGATGGCTATAGCGCAGTGGCCGTCAACAACCTGGCCTCCAACTATGGCGAAGTGGACGTGAAGAGCACTTCGATCCAGGTGGTGGCTGCCAAGAACTCCGGCATCATCAACTACGCCGGCAACGGTTCCATGGCAGTGCAGAACATCTCCAGCAACAACGGCTGCGTGACCTGCTACAACAACCACTGAGCCTGGCTGCCGGACGAAGGAAACTGCCGGGCGGCCCCAGGCCACCCGGCGGCACCTTCCCGGCGAAGACCCAGCTCACCGCACCAGGAGAGCCCACCATGCACACCGCCGCCCATCTCTGTTCGGCTGCCCTATTGGCCTGGCTCGCCCTCGGAGCGAACCCCCTTCATGCAGCGGCCCCCGGCGAAGACCCGGTGGTGCTGAACAAGCCCGTCGACTACCTCAGGCTGCCCACGGCCAAGCAGCCGACATCGTCGGGGCTGGACACCGTCACCGACATCCCCATCAATGTCAAGGCCAAGATCGCGCGCTACGAAGCCATGTCCATGACCAATGCGCCCGGTATCTCCACCGAGGCGAACGTGGTGACCACGACCACGACGAGCAGCACGGGCATGCAGCGCACCTGCACCCAGGACCTGGCCAGCAACACCAACGCCAGCGCATTCAACCGCTATGGGCCCCAGACCAAGGACCAGATCGTGGTCCTCAAGGGCGACCTGGTCAACGTCTGCCGCTAGCGCGACACAGGGCGGCCAGCCTTCGGGCCGCCCACCATTTATCGATCCCCCCATTTCCGGCGCCGACGCCCGTGCGCGCCTGTGCCCTGGCTCGCCGTTTTCCAGCAGAGGTCCATCATGCGCAACCGCCTTCCATCGCCAGGACTTCCCCGCCCCGATGCCGCGCTGCAGCCGGCACTCGGCGGCCATGCGGACGACCGTGGGACTTTCCGCCAGCGATGGTCCGGCAGACAGGGTTGCATGCGGGTCATTGCCTGCGCCGTCTCGGCCTCCATCGTGCTGCTGTCGGGCTGCGCGCCGCTGGATGCGCGCAAGGACGCCAAGTACCTGGACAAGGTCTATGCGGCCGACCGCCCCGTGGTGCGGCCGGTGCGCTCGATATCGAGCTTTTCCGACTCGCTGATGTGCATGGACAGGATGTTCCGCAACAGCCACATGCCCACGGTGCTGATCACCAGCAAGCAGCTGCCCGACTACTCGGGCCGCGTGGCCGTGGCCGCCAAGGAGATGGTGGTCACCGCCCTGTCCCAGATGTCGCGCGTCAGCAGTGCCTTCCGCTACGTGGACTATGAGGTGGACATCGCCCGCCAGGATACGGTGCAGAACCTCACCACCATCTTGCTCAACAACAACCAGATCCAGCTGCAGCGCCCTGCCCTGTATGTGTCGGGCGCCGTGTCCTTCATGGACCAGAACGTGCTGCGCAACAACGTGGACATAGGCACCAGCGCCTCGCGCCTGGAAACCGGCTACAGCGCCAACCGCAGCGGCGCCGTGCTGGGCATGGAGCTGCACCTGGGCGACTTCCGCACGCGCACCATCATCCCGGGCCTGGATTCGGCCAACGAGGTCGTCATCGGCAACGGCAGCCAGGGGCTGGACCTGTCCGGCCGCATCGGCACCTACGGCGTGCAGTTCAGCGTGGGCCGCGACTACGCCCAGGGCTCGGGCCCGGCCGTGCGCACCTTGGTCGAGCTGGGCATGATCGAGCTGCTGGGCAAATGGTCGCGCCTGCCCTACTGGCAGTGCCTGACGCTGGACCAGACCCATCCCGACTTCCAGCGCCAGCTGCGCGACTGGTACGAGGAAGGCGAAGCCGGCATCCACCAGGAACTGGTGCGCCAGTCGCTGATCAGCAAGGGCTATCTGCCGCCGGACGCCCCGGCCTTCACCGCAGGCAACCCGCAGTGGCGCGAGGCCATAGGGCGCTTCCAGGCCGACAGCGGCATGGTGGTCAACGGCGTGGTGGACTTCAACACCTACGAGCGCGCACTGCGCGACTTCGTGGCCGTGGGCGCCGATGGGCACATCACGCGCATTGGCTGGAACACCAAGAGCGCAGCGCCGGTCACCACCGCCTCCGAGAACGTGGCCGTGGGCACGGGCGACTACCGCTACGGCGCCCCCGCGCCCGACCGCAAGCTGGACCTGTGGGTGGAGAACATCACGCCCACCCGCACCTCCTTCGAGACGGGTGAGCAGCTCTTCCTGTCCACCACCGTGTCGCGTGCCTCCTACCTGTCGTGCTTCATGGCGGGCGCCGATGGCGAGGTCACCCGGCTGGTGCCCAACGACGTGAACCGCTCGGGCTGGATCACCGCCGCCCAGTCCGTGCGCCTGCCCGACTGGATGAGCCCCAACCCCGGCTATGTGATCAACGCCGGCCCTCCCGGCAAGGAAGGCGTGGCCTGCTTCGCCACCGAGCAGAACATGACCGACAAGCTGCCCACGCTGCTGCAGGGCAAGGCCTTCATCGCCATCCCGGGCATGCGCTCCCTGGAGGATGTCAACCAGTACATGGCCAGCTCGCTGGGCGCAGACGGGTACACCGGCTCGGCCCGCTTCTGGCAGGTGGTGCCGGCCCAGGCCAAGCGCTGATGCACGGTGCGGAACACAAGCCAACCAGAGGCACCTGCCATGCCCTCCAGCGCTCATGAAACCTCGCCGCGGCGGCACCGCGGGCTGCGCCTGACCGCCAGGCTTGTGCTGCCCGGGCTGCTGGTGGTGCTGCCCGGTCTGGCGCCCGCCGTGCTGCCGCATGTGCAGGCGGCAGCCCGCTTCACGCCGGTCATGCCCATCCGGGTGGCGACGGCCAGCGTGTACGGCTCCCAGCCGGGCACCAGCAACATCAATTCGACCTCGGATACCGCCCAGCAACGGGCCCTGTCCCAACTGCGCAGCCGCGCCGAAGGCAAGGGCGTGAGCCCGGCCACGCAGCGCGAGGCGCAATGGGTCATGGGCCTGCTGGCACTGCATGGCATTGCCATGGCCCAGGACGGGCCACAGGCCAGGACCTGGTTCGAGCGTGCCCAGCGCGCCGGCCATCCGCTGGCCAGCGCGGGACTGGCCTGGTGCGCCATGGACGGCTGCGGCCAGCCCCCCGATCCACCGGCCGCAAGGCCCTGGATCGCCCAGCTGGCCAAGACCGACCCGGCCCGTGCGCAATACCTGGAATGGCTGCTGGCCCGGCGCCTGGCGCCGCTGTCCACGGCCGAGCCCGTGGGCGAGGCCTTGACCGTGGCAGGCACGCCCGACCAGGAACTGCTGCAGCGCGCGGCGCGTTCGGGCAGCCCCGGCGCCCAGCTCGAATGGGGCCTGGCCCTGCTCGCGCAGGACGAGCCCGAGGCCGCCCTGCGCCAGTTCCGTGCGGCGGCGCCACGCTCATCCAGCGCGGCGACCAATGCGCAGATGCTGGGCGACCGCATGCGGCCCGCGGGCCAGCTGGTGTCGGCCCAGGGCACGTCTGCCCCGCCTGCGGCGCAGGGGCCGCAACGGCTGCAGCGCACGCCGGAGTTGCGGGGCTCGCCCAGCGAGCAGGACATCCAGGTGCGCCAGCCCGTCACGGCCCAGCAGCAGTGGGAGCAGGCCCAGCGCTATCACCGTGGCGAAGGCGTGCCGGCCAACTACACCGAGGCCCTGCGCCTGTACCAGCAGGCGGCGTCCCACGGCCATGTGGCATCGCGGCGCATGCTGGAGTTGATCTATTCGCGCCCCGCACAGGGCGGCGGTGTGGACATTGGCTGGATGCAGCAGCTGGCACGCATCGACCCCATGACCATGCAGCCCATGGCGCCCATCAGCCCCGCGCCCTACCGGCGCGACCCCACGCCGCTTTTCGACATGGTGCCGGCGCCCTGGCACCGGAACTGAAGCAGGCCCTGGGTCCTGCCCTAAAGCAGCACATCCAGGCCAGTGTCGGCCATCCAGTCCACCGGGTCCTGGCGCAGCACCATGTCGATGTCCAGGCCCAGGGCCACCCCCACTTCGCCGGGAAAGCTCACGGCCAGCGCGCGCTCGCCCCATTGCGCCTCGCGCGATCGGGCGCGCCAGGCGGCGATGTGCAGCACACAGGCCAGGGGATCGAAGCCGGGCTGGGCCAGCGGCGCGTGCAGGTGCTGCAGCGCGTCGGCCAGCAGCGGCGGAAGATTCCAGCGCCGGGCCAGGCCTGCGCTGACATGGCTGTATGCGTAGCCGCACAGCCGCATCTCCAGTTCGGCACGGCGCGGGTCCAGCGGGCCGACCAGCTCGGAGATGGTGGCCGCGCGGCCGGGATCGATCATGTGCATGGCCAGCTCGCCCAGCCCGTGCAGCAGGCCTGCCGCATAGGCCGCCGTGGGGCTGGCCTGCACCGTGCCGGCCAGCGCGCGGGCCACGCGTGCGGCATCCACGCTGTAGCGCCAGAAGGCCGGCATGGCCACGCCCGGCACGGCATGCGTGCCCACGCCCAGCGGCATGCCCCGCACGATCTGTCGCAACTGCGCGGGCGCCAGCAGGGCCAGCGCCTCCGGAATGCCGGTGACACGGCCCGCCATGCCGAAGACCGGGCCGTTGGCCTGCGCCAGCAGCCCCGCAGCCAGAGCGGGGTCGGCCGCGAACAGCTGGCTCAGCCGGCGCAGGCTGGGCTGCTCGGGCACCAGCTCGCGCAGCAGCAGGGCCACAATGCGCGGCTGCGCCGGCAGGGCCAGCGTCTGGGTCAACAGCGTCTGCAGATCCAGTGCGTGCGCAGCCATCGCGTTTCCTGCCTTGCCCTGCCCGGCCTTACTTGCGGGTCTGCAGCTTGGCGAAGGCCGAGGCCATGGCCGACTGCTGCGCCGGCTCGGGCGCGCGGCGCTGGCCACCCTGATGGCCCTGGCTGCCCCGGCCTGCGCTCTCGAAGCGGTTGTCACGGGGGCCGTCGCGGCGCGCCGGCGCCGCATCCAGCTTCATGGTCAGGCTGATGCGCTTGCGCGCCACATCGACCTCCAGCACCTTGACCTTGACGATCTGGCCGGTCTTGACGACCTCGCGCGCGTCCTCGATGAACTTGTGGCTCATCTGGCTGACGTGGACGAGGCCGTCCTGGTGCACGCCCAGGTCCACGAAGGCGCCGAACTGGGCCACGTTGCTGACCGTGCCCTCCAGCGTCATGCCTTCCTTGAGGTCCTTGATGTCTTCCACGCCGTCATTGAAGCGGGCGACGACGAAGTCCGGGCGCGGATCGCGGCCGGGCTTTTCCAGCTCGCCCAGGATGTCCTTGATGGTGATGGCACCGAACTGCTCGCTCACGAACTGCTCGGCCTTCAGGCCCTTGAGCACCTCGGAGCGGCCCATGAGCTGGTCCACGCTCTTGCCCGTGGTGGCAATGATGCGTTCGACCACGGGATAGGTTTCCGGGTGGACGCCCGTCATGTCCAGCGGGTTGTCGCCGCCGCGGATGCGCAGAAAGCCTGCGGACTGCTCGAAGGTCTTGGCGCCCAGGCCGGCCACGTCCATCAGCTGCTTGCGGCTCTTGAAGGAGCCGTTGGCATCGCGCCAGCGCACCACCGACTTGGCCACGCTGCCCGACAGGCCCGAGACGCGCGACAGCAGCGGCGCCGAGGCCGTGTTCAGGTCCACGCCCACGGAGTTCACGCAGTCCTCGACCACGGCATCGAGCTGGCGCGCCAGCTCGCTTTGGTTCACGTCGTGCTGGTACTGGCCCACGCCGATGCTCTTGGGGTCGATCTTGACCAGCTCGGCCAGCGGGTCCTGCAGCCGGCGCGCAATGCTGGCGGCGCCGCGCAGGCTCACGTCCACATCGGGCATTTCCTGCGAGGCGAACTCGCTGGCGGAATACACGGAAGCGCCGGCCTCGCTGACCACGACCTTCTCGATCTGGCGGTCGGCCTTGCTGGCGATCTTGATCAGGTCGGCCGCCAGCTTGTCGGTCTCGCGGCTGGCCGTGCCGTTGCCGATGGCAATCAGGTTGATCTGGTGCTTTTCGACCAGGCGGGCCAGCACGGCCAGGGAGCCGTCCCAGTCGCGGCGCGGCTCATGCGGGTAGATGGTGGTGGTGTCCACCAGCTTGCCCGTGCTGTCCACCACGGCCACCTTGACACCCGTGCGGATGCCCGGGTCCAGGCCGATGACGGCGCGCTGGCCCGCAGGCGCGGCCAGCAACAGGTCCCGCAGGTTGTCGCCAAAGACCTTGATGGCCACCTTCTCGGCGTCTTCGCGCAGGCGCGAGAACAGGTCGCGCTCGGTGGACAGGCTCAGCTTGACGCGCCAGGTCCAGGCCACGCACTTGCGGATCAGGTCGTCGCTGGCGCGCTTGGCGTGGCTCCAGCCCAGGTGCAGGGCGATCTTGCCTTCGGCCAGGCTGGGCTGGCCGGGCTCGGGCTCCACGGGAAGAACCAGCTTGGCTTCGAGGATCTCCAGCGCGCGGCCGCGGAACACGGCCAGGGCGCGGTGCGAGGGCACGCGGCCAATCGGTTCGTCGTACTCGAAATAGTCGCGGAACTTGGCGACCTCGGGGTCGTTCTCGTTCTTGGCCTCGATCTTCTTGGAACGCAGCAGGCCGTCTTCCCACAGCCATTCGCGCAGCTTCTGCACCAGCGCCGGGTCTTCGGCCCAGCGCTCGGACAGGATGTCGCGCACGCCATCGAGCACGGCGAAGGTGGTGGAGAAATCGGGGCCCGGCTTGCCGTCGTCCAGGGTGGTGGCGGGCTTGCAGAAGGCCTCGGCCTCCTTGTGCGGGTCCAGCGTGGGGTCGGCAAACAGCTTGTCGGCCAGCGGCTCGATGCCGAATTCCTTGGCAATCTGGCCCTTGGTGCGGCGCTTTTGCTTGAAGGGCAGGTAGATGTCCTCCAGCTCCTGCTTGGTCGGCGCATTGGCAATGGCCAGGCGCAGCGCATCGGTCAGCTTGCCCTGCTCGTCGATGGCCTTGAGCACCGTGCCCCGGCGGTCTTCCAGCTCGCGCAGATAGCCCAGGCGTTCGTCGAGCTGGCGCAATTGCGCGTCGTCCAGGCCGCCGGTCACTTCCTTGCGGTAGCGGGCGACGAACGGAACCGTGGCTCCGCCATCAAGCAATTCGACCGCAGCACCCACTTGCTGCGGCTTGACATTCAGTTCTGCGGCGATTTGGCCAATGATTTTTTGCATTCGAGAGGCGCCCCGTGGCGTGGAATCCGGAAAGCGGCCAAGTGTGCCACACGCGATTCGGGCCGGGCCGCTCACGGCCCGCCCGCAAATGCAAGCATTTCTTGCAGGCCAATGAATTCAAGGGCTTGCAGCATGAAGCCGGAAGGGCGCGGGAATGGCCGATCGGACAAGCCCGGCTTTCAGGGCCGCACATCCACGATCTGCATCATTCCCAGGTCCTCATGGTCCAGCGCATGGCAATGCCAGACGAACTTGCCGTGGAAATCCGCGAACCGCATGCGAAAGGTGATGCTGCCCTTGGTGACCCCCGCCGCCCCGCTGCTGCCCGTGCCCGGTGGCACGGGCAGGGTGTCGGCCCAGAACGGCGTCACCGGCGCGCCGTTGACCCTGACCACATAGCAATCGTTGACGTGGATGTGAAAGGGATGCGGGTAGCCGTTGTAGTTGTAGACCGTCCACTCCTCCACCGCATTGAAGGGCACGGTCTGCACAGGCGTGAGGCTGGAATGGATGGGCGACATGCCCAGCGGCATGGCCTCGGTGCCCACCGCAAACACCGATCGGTTGCCGCCCACCTTCAGCACCCAGCTCTCGCCGGCCGGCATGGGCGCCAGGGCCGGGTCGCGCACGCCCTTGTCCTCGTCGTCGGCCAGCACGGCCAGGCGCAGGACGCGCTGCACGCCACCATGGCTGGCCAGTTCGGCATCGGTGATGGGCGTGTAGTCGCCGGGCCGGCGCAGCAGTGCAGGGTCGGGCACGCGGGCCTGCACGGGCTCGCCCTGGACCACCACCCGGGCCAGCACCTCCTCGAAGGGCTCGTTGCCGCTTGGCCGGTGAAAGGACGGGCACGCGGCCGCGCGCAGGAAATACTCGCCCGGCGCCATCGATGCCTGCACCACCATGGACAGGCGCCCGCCCGGGTAGAGGTTTCGGTCAGGTCATTGAGGGCGTGCAAGGCCAGCGCATGGGGGCGGGACTGGGCCTGTGCCCCGTCCTCGCCCTGGCAGGCGCCATGGCGGTTGTCGCCCCAGGCCCAGCAGCGCCCGCCGTGCTCCAGCGCCAGCACATGCGTGCCGCCCACGCTGATCTGCTGCACCGCCGCCAGGCCGGGCACGGCGTGAAAGCCCGCGCGGGGTGCCGCATCGCCCTGGCCCAGCTGGCCCAGGCCATTCCAGCCCCAGGCCAGCACCTGCCCGCCCTGCGTGGTCGCCGCCGAAAAATGCAGGCCCGCCGCCAGACTGCTGAGGCGCCCAGGCACGGCAATGCGCACGGGGCCGGGACTGTAGGCCGCCTGCAGCTCCTGGTCCAGCTGGCCCTGGTGGTTGGAGCCCCAGCCCCACAGCCGCCCCTTCTCATCCAGCGCCAGGCTGTGCGTGGCCCCCGCCGCCACCGCCACCACGGCCGCAGCGCCCTGCGGCAGCACCACGCGCTGCGCACGGCTGCGCTGCACCAGATCGCCCTGCCCCAGTTGGCCCGCAGCATTGGCGCCCCAGGACCAGACCTGCCCCCTGGCATCCAGCGCCAGCGCATGGCCCATGCCCACGGACACGCTGCGCACGGAGGGCAGGCCCTGCACGCGCTGCGCACCGGGCATGGCGTCCGACCATCCCCAGAGTGCGCCTTCGCGGTCCTGCACATAGGCCTGCTGCTCACCCGCCCAGATGCGCCGCACCCCGGCATCCTGCCGGCCCAAGGCCAAAGGCCTGGGCACGGCGCCCGCGGCATCGCGGACCTGGGGCGCAACGGCATAGGCCTGGCCATCCGCCCAGGCCAGCAGCGAATGGCCCGCATCCACCAGCCCCTCCCAACGCGTGCCACGGGGGCTCAGGCGCTGGGGCACGGGCTGGGAAAAGCTGCGGTGGCCGATACGCGTGGCATCGGGCGCACAGACCTCGGCAGCATCCACGCCTTCGGGCAGGGTGCGCAACACCTCCAGATTGCCCCAGGCGAATACGCCCTCCGATGTGATGAGCACGGACCGCTGCGGGCCCGCCACTACCTCTTCTATGGTCAGCATCACCCTCTCCTTTGCGTGTTTTGCGTGTTTCGCGTGTCTTGGGGCACCCCGACACGGCGGTACAGCTGCCCGTGAGGTGTCAGTGCGGATTGTTCAAAGGAAGCGGGTGGGTGGCAATCACTGAAAACTGTGATTCCTCAAGAGCGCCTTAGGCTCCGTCAATCGATCCCGCCCGGGGCCTGCGTGGCCTGAGTGCCTACGCGGGCTGCGCTGGCGCAGCGGCATCATGGACAATCCATGCTCCAGCCCATGCAAGACGATCTGTTTGACGCGCCGCCCTCACCGCCGCCGTCCCCACCCTCTTCAGCCCCGGTCCCGCCTGCCGCCAGCGCGGCGCCTGGCGGCCGCAAGCCGGCATCCCGCAAGGCCGTCGGCGCCGTGCAGCTGGCGCCCCAGGCCCTGCAATGGCAGGCGCTGGCGGACCAGCTTCCGCAGGGCTTGCGCATGGGGGTCTCCACCTGGTCCTACCCGGGCTGGGAAGGTTTGATCTGGGATGGCGCCTATGACAAAAGCGTGCTCGCCAAGAAGGGACTGGAGGCCTATGGCCGGCATCCGCTGATGCGAACGGTCTGCGTGGACCGCAGCTTCTGGAGGCCGTTGACGGCCAGCCAGTACCTGGCCTTCGCGGGCCAGGTGCCGGCCGATTTCCGCTTCGTGGTCAAGTGCCCTTCGGTGGTCACCGATGCGCAGGTCCGCGACGAGGATGGCAAGGGCATGTCGCTGAACCCCGTGTTCCTTCAACCCGATCTGGCCGTGACCAGCTTCGTCGAGCCCACGCTCGAAGGGCTTGGCGAGCGGCTCGGCGTGCTGGTGTTCCAGCTCAGCCCGATGACCTGGGGCCTGCTGAGCCGCCCCACCGAACTGCTGGCGCGGCTGCAGGCCATGCTGGACGCGGTGCGAGCGGCGCTGGCCGCCCATCCGCTGGGCGCACAGATCATCGTGGCGGTGGAGGTGCGCGACCCGGAGCTTTTGACGCCCGAGCTGGCGGACACGCTGCGCGCTGCGGGCGCCACCTTCTGCCTGGGGCTGCACGGCAAGATGCCGCCCATCGAAGAGCAATTGGTTTTTCTGCGGCGGCTGTGGCCCAGCCCGCTGGTCTGCCGCTGGAACCTGAACCGCGAGTTCGGGGCCTACGGCTACCCCGATGCGCAAACCAAGCACGATCCCTTCGACGAGATCCGCACGCCCGATGTGCACACGCGCTCCATCCTAGCCAAGACCATCGATGGCATCACCAGCCGCGGGCTGCCCGCCTTCGTGACGGTGAGCAACGATGCCGAAGGCTGCGCGCCGCGCTCCATCGCGCTGCTGGCCGAGGCCGTGGTGCAAGCGGAGGCGGCCCGGATTCAGCGCTTGCCGTAGGCGCGCTCCACGCGGGCCACGCGCAACTCATAGTGCTCGTACCAGGCGTCCTTGCCCAGTTGCTGGGCGACCAGGTGCTCGGCATCCTGCTTCCAGCGCGCAATGGATTCGGCCGTGGACCAGTACGACACGGTGATGCCGAAACCGTCCTCGCCGCGCGTGCTTTCCGCGCCCAGGAAGCCTTGCTGCTGCGCGGCCAAGTCCACCATGCGCTGGGCCATGAGGCCGTAGCCATCATCGTCGTCCGGCGTCCTGCGCGACGAGAAGATGACGGCGTAGTAAGGCGGCTCGGGGGTGTTGGCAAAGGGGCTCATCGTGTCGGGGCGGCATGTTCTGCGGGACCGCGCAATACACCGCCCGCGCTCAGGAATTCGCCGGTGCCGAGGCGGACGACGCCTGCACCTGCTCGCCGCCCAGCACCTTCCACAGCGTGACGCGGTTGAGCTGCTCGGACAGGCGCAAGCCGATCAGGGTCTGCTGGGCCGTGTAGAGGCTGCGCTGCGCATCCAGCACGGTCAGGTAGTTGTCCACGCCGGCCTTGAAGCGGGCCTCCGACAGGTCGAAGGCCTTTTGCGTGGCGGCGACCATGCTGGTCTGGGCGGCCAGGCGCTCGTCCCACTGCGCGCGGTCGGCCAGCACGTCGGCGGTTTCGCGGAAGGCCGTCTGCACGGCCTTCTCGTACTGGGCGATGGCGATGCGCTGGTTGGCCTCGGCCACCTGCACGCCCGCACGGTTGCGGCCACCGTCGAAGATGGGCAGGCGCACCAGGGGGATGAAGCTCCAGGTGCTGCTGCTGCCGCCAAAGAGGCCATCGAGTTCGCGGCTGCCCGAGCCCACGCTGGCCGTGAGGCTGATGGTGGGGAACATGGCAGCGCGTGCGGCGCCGATGTTGGCTTCCATGGCGCGCAGGTTGTTCTCGGCGGCCTGGATGTCGGGGCGCACCAGCAGCACGCTGGAGGGCAGCGGTGCAGGCACGGGCTGCAGCGCGGCCGCGGGCCGGGCATCGGCGCGCAGCGTGGCGGCGCCGGGCAGCAGGGCCTCGGGCAGCGGGCCGCCCACCAGCAATTGCAGGGCGTTGCGGTCACGCTCCACCTGGGAGGTGAAGCTGGCCACGTCGCCGCGCGCCGTGTCCACCGTGGTCTGGTTCTGTGCCAGCACCAGGCCCGATGTGGAGCCAATCTCGTGCATGCGCCGCGTCAGCTCATAGGCCTTCTCGCGGCTGGCCAGGGTGTCGCGCGCCAGCTGCAGGCGGGCCTGGTCGGCCGCCAGCGTGAGCCAGCCGTTGGCCACATCGGCCACCAGGCCGATCTGCACATTGCGCCGGTTCTGCTCGCTTTGCAGGAACTGCTGCAGCGCCGCCTCACTAAGGTTGCGCACGCGGCCCCAGAGGTCGATCTCATAGCTGGCAAAGCCCAGCTGGGCCGTGTACTGGGTGCTGACCGAGGCCGCCTGGGTGGCGCTGGTCATGCCGGCGGCCGTGCGCGCACGGCTGGCCTGGGCCTGGGCGGTGACGCTGGGCAGCAGGTCGGCGCGCGTGATGCCGTACTGGGCACGCGCGCGCTCGATGCTTTCCACGGCCACGCGCAGGTCGCGGTTGTTGGACAGGGCCAGCGCAATGACCTCGCGCAGCTGCTGGGACTGCACCCAGCCCAGCGCGGCGGCGGCCTGCAGGCTGGCCTCGTCGGCCTGGGCCGGCGTTGCGGCCGTGCTGCCCACGGTATCGGGCACGGGCATGTCGGGCGTGCGGTGCTGCGGCGCGAGGTTGCAGCCGGTCAGCAGCGCCGCCAGCGCCGCCGCTGCGGCCAGTGCGGAGACATTCGTTGGGCGCCTCATGCTGCGCTCTCCTTTGCGGTATGCGGTGAATCAGGTGATCCGGCAGTCGGCTGAGGCGCGTCGTCCTCGGTGCGCGAATGGCTCTTGAACCAGCTGCGGATCAGCAGGAAGAACACGGGCACCAGGAAGATGCCCAGCACCGTGGAGGCCAGCATGCCGCCAAGCACGGCCGTGCCGATGGCATTGCGCCCGCCCGCGCCGGCACCCGTGCCGATGGCCAGCGGAATGACGCCGAAGCCGAAGGCCAGCGAGGTCATCAAGATGGGGCGCAGGCGCAGGCGCACGGCCGAGACCACGGCGTCGAAGATGCTCTTGCCCTGCTCCTGCAGCTGCACCGCAAATTCCACGATCAGGATGGCGTTCTTGGACGCCAGGCCCACCGTGGTCAGCAGGCCCACCTGGAAGTACACGTCGTTGGTCAGCCCGCGCGTGTAGGTGGCGGCCAGCGCGCCCACCACGCCCAGCGGCACGGCCAGCATCACCGACAGCGGCACGGTCCAGCTCTCGTACAGCGCCGCCAGGCACAGGAACACGAAGAGGATGGAGATGGCGTACAGCAGCGGCGCCTGCGCGCCCGACTGGCGCTCCTGCAGCGAGGCGCCGGTCCACTCGTAGCCTATGCCGGCCGGCAGCGTGCGCAGGATGTCCTCCACGATCTGCATGGCGGTGCCCGAGCTGACGCCCGGCGCGGCGCGGCCTTCCATTTCATAGGCCGGGTTGCCGTTGTAGCGCATGAGCTGGGGCGAACCGTAGGCCCAGTAGCTGCTGGAGAACGAACTGAACGGCACCATCTCGCCCTTGGCGTTGCGCACCGTCCATTTGGCGATGTCCTGGGGCAGCATGCGGTGCGGCGCATCGCCCTGGATGTAGACGCGCTTGACGCGCTCGTTGTTCAGGAAGTCGTTGACATAGGTGCCGCCCATGGCGCTGGACAGCACGCTGTTGATGTCGGTGTACGACAGGCCCAGTGCGGCGGCCTTGCGGTCGTCGATGTCCAGGCGCAGCTCGCTGGCGTCTTCCAGGTTGGTCATGCGCAGATTGGTGAGCTCGGGGCGCTTGCGGGCCTCGGTCAGGAATTTCTCCTTGGCCTCCAGCAGCGCCTGGTGGCCCAGGCCGTTCATGTCCTTGATCATGAAGTTGAAGCCCGAGCTGGAGCCCAGGCCGCGCACGGCCGGCGGCAGCACGACCAGCACGCGCGCATCGCGGATGGCGGACAGGTCTTTGGTCGCGCGGTGCGCGATCTCGGAGGCCGACTGGCCGGGCAGCGGACGCTCCTCCCAGGTCTTCAGCCGCACGAAGGCGCGTGCCGAGGCCTGGTCGCCGTTCAGGCCCGAGACCTGGTAGAAGCTCACCACGTCGGGCTGCTTGGCAAAGTAGTCGCGCACCTCGTCGAGCACACCCTGCAGCCGCGTATCGGCCGCGCCCGAAGGCAGGTTGATGTTGACGAAGACGAAGCCCTGGTCCTCGTCCGGCAGGAAGGAAGTGGGCAGGCGCGCCATCAGCAGCCAGACCACGCCGCAGACGGCCAGGAAGATCAGCATCATGCGCTTGGCGCGGCGCAGCGAGTAGGCCACCGTGCCCTGGTAGCGCGCGGCCGTGGCGTCGAAATGGTGGTTGAACCAGCGGAAGAACCGGTCATTCACCCCCAGGATGCCGCTGCGGATAGGGCGGTCATGCCCTGCCCCGCCCCCTGCGGGCGGCTTGAGCAGCGTGGCGCACAGCGCCGGCGTCAGCGTCAGCGCCACGAACACCGACAGCGCCATGGCCGCGACGATGGTGATGGAGAACTGCCGGTAGATCACGCCCGTGGAGCCGCCGAAGAAGGCCATGGGCACGAACACGGCCGACAGCGTCACGCCGATGCCCACCAGGGCCGGCGTGATCTCGCGCATGGACTGGCGCGTGGCCTGCTTGGGCGACATGCCCGTCTCGTGCATCACGCGCTCGACGTTCTCCACCACGACGATGGCATCGTCCACCAGCAGGCCGATGGCCAGCACCATGGCGAACATGGTCAGCGTATTGATCGAGTACCCGGCCAGCGACAGCACGCCGAAGGTGCCCAGCAGCACCACGGGCACGGCGATGGCGGGGATCATCGTGGCGCGGAAGTTCTGCAGGAAGATGAACATCACGATGACCACGAGGATCATGGCCTCGCCCAGCGCGCTGACCACTTCCTTGATGGAGGCGCGCACGAAGGGCGTGGAGTCCGAGCTGACGAAGTAGTCGATCTCGTTGGGGAAGAACGGCTTGAGCTCGGCCAGCTTGGCGGCGATGGTGTCGGCCACCTGCATGGCATTGGCGCCATCGGCCAGCACGATGCCCATGCCGGCGCCGGGCAGTCCGTTGAGCTTGGCCTTGATGGTCAGGTTGTCGGCGCCCAGCTCCACGCGGGCCACGTCCTTCATGAGCACCACCGAGCCGTCCAGCGAGGACTTGAGCACGATATCTTCGAACTGCTCCACCGTCTTGAGCTTGGTGCGCGCCGTGATGGTGGCGTTGAGCTGCTGGTCGGAGACGGCGGGCAGCGCGCCCAGCTGGCCGGCCGAGACCTGGGCGTTCTGCGAGTTCAGCGCATTGACCAGGTCCGACGGCATCAGCGCGTACTTCTCCATCTTGGCCGGGTCCATCCAGATGCGCATCGCATAGTTGGTGCCGAAGACGTTGACATCGCCCACGCCGTCGAGGCGGCCGATCACATCGACCAGGTTGCTGGTCAGATAGTCGCCGATATCGACCGCGGTCATGGCCGGGTCCTTGGAGAAGAAGCTGTAGGTGACCAGGAAGTCCTGGCCGCCCTTGTTCACGAACACACCCCGGCTCTTGACCGCATCAGGCAGGCGGTTCACGGCGGACTGCAGCTTGTTTTGCACCTGCACCTGGGCCACGTCGATGTTGGTGCCCGGCGCAAAGGTCAGCGTGGTGCGCGCGCGGCCCGAGGCGTCGGACGTGGAGCTCATGTAGAGCATGTTGTCGATGCCCTTGAGCTGCTGCTCGATGATCTGGGTCACCGAGTTCTCGACCGTCTCGGCCGAGGCGCCCGTGTACTGCGCGCCGATGGTCACGCGCGGCGGCGCGATGTCGGGGTATTGCTCCAGCGGCAGCGTGAAGATGGACAGCGCGCCGCCCAGCATGATGACGATGGCGATGACCCACGCGAAGATGGGCCGGTTGATGAAGAACTGAGCCATGTGACGGGTTCCTGCGGCTTAGCCGGCGGCCGGAGCAGGAGCCGCTGCCGCTGCCGGTGCAGGAGCTGGAGCTGGAGCAGGCGCCTTGTCCGCAGCGCCAGGTGCTGCCGGCCCGTCGGCCGGCTTGCCCTTGCGGGCCTGGGCCTTGGCGCGCAGGTCCACCTCCACGGCGCGCACCTTGTCGCCGGGCTTGATGCGCTGGAAGCCATCGACCACCACGCGTTCGCCGGCCGACAGGCCGTCCTGCAGCAGCCACATGTTGCCCACGGCACGGTCGATGTTCACGGGCCGGCGCTCGATCACGTCGTCAGCCTTGGCCACCAGCACGCTGGCCTTGCCGGTCAGATCGCGCGTCACCGACTGCTGGGGCACCAGCAGCGCCTCGGGCGCCAGGCCCGTGGGCAGCAGCGCCTGCACATACATGCCCGGCATGAGAACGCCCTGCGGGTTGGGCACCACGGCGCGCAGCGTCACGCTGCCCGTGGTGGCATTGACGATCACGCCGGCAAACTGCAGCTTGCCCTGGTGGCTGTAGTCCGTGCCATCGTCCAGGCGGATGCGCACGGCCACCTTGTCGCCCTCCACCTTCTGGAAGCGCCCGGCATCCCAGTCGCGCTTGAGCTGTAGCAGCTCGCTGGTGGACTGGGTGAAGTCCACATACATGGGGTCCAGCTGCACGATGGAGGTCAGCGCCTCGGTCTGATTGGCCGTCACCAGCGCGCCCGGCGTCACGGTGGACAGGCTGATGCGCCCGCTGATGGGCGCCTCGATGCGGCTGTACTTGAGGTTGATGCGCGCGGTCTCCAGATTGGCCTTGGCCACGGCCACGTCAGAGCGCGACTGGGCGGCGGCGGCCTGGCTTTCTTCAAACGCCTGCTGGCTGATGGCATCGATCTTGACCAGCTCGGCATTGCGCCGCGCCGTGGCCTCCAGCGTGCGGGCGCTGGCCTCCGACTTGGCCAGGGCCGCCTGGGCGCTGGCCTCGGTGGCGCGCAGCGAGGCCGCGTCGATCTGGTAGAGCTGCTGACCCTGGCGCACCAGGGCGCCCTCGGTGAACAAACGCTTTTGCACGATGCCCGATACCTGGGGCCGCACTTCGGCGGTCAGCGAGGCGCGCGTGCGGCCCGGCAGCGTGGCGTCCAGCTGCTGGCTCTGCTTTTGCAGCGTGACCACGCCCACCTCGGTCGCGGCCTTGGCCGTGGCGGCAGGTGCGGCATCCTTCTTGGAGCAGGCCGCAAGGCTTGCGGCCAGCGCCAGTGCGCACAGCACGGCGGTGCCGATGCGCCGGCCGCCGGCCGGCGAGGCGGAAGCTTGTACGTGCCCTGCGCCGGGCTGGGAATCGGAAGGCGCCGCAAGGCGCGGGCTCGGCGAAAAGGGCACGTCAGAAATCATGGGAGCAGCGAAGTCGTTGGGGGCATCGCACGATTGTGCAGTGCCCATATTTCTTGTTTGTAAAGCGGATGGCATGCCACCGAAATCTCCTGGCAAGTCCATCCAGGATGATGCATGTGTCGGAGCGCGCCGACACATGCAAGTTCAATGCCATTTACGGGCCTGTTCAGTGCTTAGGCACGGGTGCCGTGCGCACGCGCAGCAGGCTGAACACGCCCGCCATGGCCGCAAAGCAGCCCGCCACGGCCAGGGCCACGATTTCGGCATGGCCGCCATGCCCGCCCGCGAAGGTGAAGATGGTGGCCAGCACCACGGCGCCCAGGGTCTGTCCCGTGAGCCGCGCCGAACTCAGCATGCCGCCGGCCGCGCCGCTGCGCGCCAGGGGCGCCGTGGTCACGATGGTGTGGTTGTTGGGCGACTGGTACAGCGCAAAGCCGCTGCCCGCCAGCAGCATGCGCCAGACCATGTCCAAGGTCGAAGGCGCATCGGGCATGGCCGCCAGCGCCCACAGCCCGCAGGCGAACATGGCCATGCCGATGCCGCCCAGCAGCCCGTCTGCATAGCGGCCGATGAGCCGGCCCGCGATGGGCGCCGTCAGCACCGTGGCCAGCGGCCAGGCCGTGATCAGCAGCCCGGCCTCGATGGGCGACATGCCGTGCGACTCCAGCAGCAGGAACGGCAGCGCCAGGTAGGCCAGCATCTGCGCGCAAAAGGCGCTGACCGATCCGCACATGGACAGCGCAAACACCGGAATGCGCAGCAGGTCCACCGGCAGCAGCGGCGCGGGCAGGCGCCACTGGCGGCGCACATACCAGGCGCCCACCAGCAGGCCCGCGCCCAGCAGCCACCAGCCCGAAGGCAGGGAAGAATCGGCACCGCCGGCGCGCACGCCCAGCTGCTCGCCGCCCAGGAAGATCAGGCTGAACATGAGGATGTTGAGCAGCACATCCAGCGGCGACAGCCGCGCCCCTGCATGGCCGGCCACGGCATTGGCCGGCAGCGCGCGGCGCCCCAGCCACAGCGTGAACAGGCCCAGCGGCAGATTGGCCGCAAACAGCCAGGGCCAGCTGGCCACCGACAGAATCGCCGCCGCCACCGAGGGCCCGGCCATGGATGCCGTGGCCACCACCAGCGAATTCACGGCCATGCCCCGGCCCAGCAGGGCACGCGGATAGATCAGCCGCACCAGGGCGGCGTTGACGCTCATCACGCCCGCAGCACCCAGGCCCTGCAGCGCCCGCGCCGCCACCAGCGTGGGCAGCGACGTGGCCAGCATGGCCGCCAGCGAGGCCACGGAAAACACCAGCATGCCCACCAGGTACACACGGCGGTAGCCCAGGCGTTCGCCCAGGGCCGCCAGCGGCAGCAGCAGCACCAGGCTGGCAAGCTGGTAGGAATTGACCACCCACAGCGTATGGGCCGAGCTGGCCTGCAGCTCGCGCGCCATGGCAGGCAGTGCCAGATTGACCAGGGTGCTGTCCAGCACCGACAGCGTCAGCCCCAGGATGATGACCAGCATCGCCTGGCCGCGGGGGCCTGACGGAAGTCCATCGTGGACAGGCGCAGCCTCTGCCGCGGGTGCCAGGCTCATGAATGGTCCTTTGCGCCCACGCGATGGGCACGCGCACCGCCCAGCGTGATCCAGGCCAGGGCCACACCGATCAGTGCGCCCGTGGCCATGCCCACCACCATGGGCAGGGGCTTGCCCGTGGAGAACAGGCCCACGATCTGCATGGCCGCGGCGCCCGACAGCATCTGCAGCGTACCCAGCAGCGCCGAGGCCGTGCCGGCAATGGCGCCGTGCTCCTCCAGCGCCAGCACCGAGGTCGTCGGAATCACCAGCCCCATCAGCGCGCTGGCCACGAAGTACAGGCCGATCAGCACGGCCAGCCGCTCACCGCCCAGCAGGTAGTACGACAGCAGCGACAGCATCACCAGGCCCGAGCCGGTGGCCGCCACCTTGACCACGCGCACCAGGCCGAAGCGCTGGCCCAGCCAGCCCGTGAACTGCGCCGCGCCGATGAAGGCGATGGCGTTCAGCCCGAAGGCCAGGCTGTACTGGGTGGAGCTCAGTCCGTAGTAATTGATCAGCACAAAGGGGGAGCCAGCCAGGTAGACGAAAAAGCCCGCCATGGCGCAGCCGCCGATGAAGACCAGGCCCAGGTAATGCCAGTCGCGCAGCAGCACGCCGTAGGCGCGCAGTGCGCCGGCCACGCTGCTGTCCAGCCGCGCGGCGGCCCCGCGCGTTTCCTTCAGGCCCATGAACACGGCCACCAGGCCGATCACGGCCGCCACGGCCACGGCCCAGAACACGCCGCGCCAGCTGCTGACGGCGATCACGCCGCTGCCGGCCAGCGGCGCCAGGATGGGAGAGACGCTGAACACCAGCATCAGCAGCGACATCATGCGGGCCGCCGCGTGGCCGGTGTGCAGGTCGCGCACCACGGCGCGCGGCACGGCCATGCCGGCGGCCGCGCCCAGGCCCTGGATGAAGCGCAGCACCACCAGCGTCTCGATGCTGGTGGCCATGGCGCAGCCCACGCTGGCCAGCGCGAACACGGTCAGGCCGAAGTACAGCGGCGGCTTGCGCCCCACCATGTCCGAGACCGGCCCGTACAGCAGCTGGCCCACGCCCAGCGAGAGGAAGAAGGCCGTCAGGCTGGCCTGCACCGCGCCTACCTGGGCGCCCAGGCTGCTGCCGATCTGGGGCAGCGCGGGCAGGTACATGTCGATGGCAAACGGGCCGATGGCCGAGAGCAGGCCCAGGATCAGCACCAGGCGCAGTGTGTGGGAATCAGGGGAAGCGGGAGAAGAGGAAGGCATAGACGCAGACATAGACGCGCCATTGTGGCGGCAAGCGCGCGGGGCTGCAGGAGGCTGCTCACATTTCCTGGGCATGCAGCCCCGCGCACCTGACGGTGGCGGCTTGCCGTGGCACAAATTCAGAAGCCCGCAATCCTGTTACGCTCTGAAACGAGATTGCCACCCAAGAGGCCAACCCACCTTTTCATCGCTGCAACTGCCATCGCCATCGCCATCGCCACTGCAACACACCATGCGCCCATCCCTGCCTTCCCTTCCACCGGCCCTGAATGCATTGCCAGGGCCCCTGCTCGCCGCCCTGCTGCTGGGTGTCTGCACGCTGGGTTCTGCCCAGGCAGCGCAGCGAGAGACACAGCAGGAGGCACAGCGCGGCCCCAGGCCCGGCGCCGCTCCTGTGCTGGAAGTATCCGAAGACGGCCGCGACGTGATTGACCGGCGCGCCCGCCTGCTGTGGCCGCGCTGCGTGGAAGGCATGCAGTGGAATGGCAAGACCTGCACGGGCCTGCCTGAGCTGTTCACGCACAAGCAGGCGCAGGCCCTGGCCGCCGAACGGGCCAAGCAGGACGGCGTGCGCTGGCGCCTGCCGCGCGTCAACGAGATGCGCCGGCTGATCTCGCGCGATATACGGCCGCAAGGCCTGTCGCCCGAGCTGTTCCCGGGCGCACCGCGTGGCTGGCATTGGACGGGCACGGCAGCGGTGAACGCGCGGCCCGTCAATCCCTACAACTACAGCAACATCTCGGGCAGCGCCGGTACGCAGCTGTCGGCCCAGCAGGCCTGGGCGATTGACCTCGACAGCCTGGAGACGCGGCCCGACATGGGGCGCGGCAACCAGCTCATGGTGCGGCTGGTGCGGCCCCTGCCCTCCGCGCCGCCCGATGAAAAGGCCGAGGCTCCCGCCAGGCCGGCCCCCCACAGGCCGGACCCGGACGAGGAGGACTGACGCTCAGGCCGCGCGCAGCGAGGCCTTCAAGCTGGCGCCAAGTTCGGGCTTGTGCGCGAACGGATCGGTGGGATTGCGCCCTTGCACCACATCCTCCATGCGGGTCTGGACCGAGCCCAGCGCCTGCGGATGGCTGTAGATGTAGAACTGGTTGGCCGCAATGGCGTCGAAAACCTTCTGCGCCACATCGGGGGCCGTGACCTTGCCCGAGCCCACGGCCTTCTCGCTCATGGCCTGGCCGATCTTCTGGCTGGCCGTCAGCGGCTGGGCGGCCAGATGGCTGGGCCGGTTGCGCTCGCTGTGGCTGATGCCCGTGGGCACGAAGAAGGGGCACAGCACGCTGGCGCTGATCTGGTCGGAGACCAGGGCCAGGTCCTGGTAGAGCGTCTCGGTCAGGCTCACCACGGCATGCTTGCTGACGTTGTAGATGCCCATATTGGGCGGCGCCAGCAGGCCGGCCATGCTGGCCGTGTTGACGATGTGGCCCTCGAAGGACGGATCGGCCTTGGCCGCCTCCAGCATCATGGGCGTGAACAGCCGCACGCCGTGGATCACGCCCCAGAGGTTGACGCCCAGCACCCACTGCCAATCTTCCAGCGTGTTCTCCCAGACCAGCCCGCCCGCGCCCACGCCTGCGTTGTTGAACACGAAGTGCGGCGCGCCGAACTGCTGGCGCACCTCATCGGCCAGGGCCTGCATCTGGGCTGCGTCGGACACATCCACGCGGCGCGCCAGCACGCGCACGCCCTGCCCTTCGAACTCGGCGGCGGCCCTGTCCAGCGCCTCCTGCTGCACATCGACCAGCACCAGGTTCATGCCCAGCTTCGCGCCGATGCGCGCGCACTCCAGGCCGAAGCCCGAGCCTGCGCCCGTCAGCACCGCCGTCTTGCCCTTGAAGTTCTTGATCATTCCCTTGTCTCCTGGTTTTTGTGGTGGTTCAGATCAATTTGACGAGTTGCTTTCCGAAGTTCTTGCCCTTGAGCAGACCCAGGAAAGCGGAAGGTGCGGAGGCAATGCCTTCGGCAATGCTCTCGCGCGGGCGCAGCTTGCCGGTGCCCACCAGGCGGCCCAGTTCCTGCAGCGCCTCGGGCCAGACTTCCATGTGCTCGCTGACGATGAAGCCTTCGATGCGGATGCGGTTGATCAGGATGAGAGCGGGATTGGTCATGGGCAGCGGCGTGCCGTCGTAGCCGGCGATCATTCCGCACAGCGCGATGCGAGCAAAGGCGTTGGTGCGCAGCAGCACGGCGTCGAGGATGTAGCCGCCCACGTTCTCGAAGTAGCCGTCGATGCCCTGCGGGCAGGCGTCCTTGAGCGCCTTGGCCATGGTCTTGGTGTCGGGGTGCTCGCGGTAGTCGATGCAGGCGTCGAAGCCCAGCTCCTCGGTGGCGTAGCGGCACTTCTCCGGTCCGCCCGCAATGCCCACCACGCGGCAGCCGCGTGCCTTGGCCAGGGCCGCGAAGGCGCTGCCCACGGCGCCCGTGGCGGCGCTGACCACCACGGTCTCGCCGGCCTTGGGGGCGATGATCTTGACCAGGCCGTACCAGGCCGTCACGCCGGGCATGCCCACGGCGCCCAGGTAGTGCGACAGCGGCACATGGGTGGTGTCCACCTTGCGCAGCATGCCGGGCGCATCGCCATCGACCACGCTGTACTCCTGCCAGCCGCCCATGCCCACGACCTTGTCGCCCACCGCAAACTTGGGATGGCGGCTTTCCACCACCTCGCCCACGGTGCCGCCGATCATCACCTCGCCCAGCGGCTGCGGCTGGGCGTAGCTCTTGCTGTCATTCATGCGGCCGCGCATGTAGGGGTCCAGGCTCAGGTAGTGGTGGCGCACCAGCACCTGGCCTTCGGCCAGCGCGGGGGTCTCGGTCTTGGCAAGGCGGAAATTGCTTTCCACGGCTTCGCCCTCGGGGCGGTTGTCGAGCAGGATCTGCTGGTTCACGGGCATGGGAAAACCTCCGGTGGCATCACAAACAATGGAACCAGTTCCCGGTGCTGCCGGGGCTGGCGTGTGGCATTGGGTATCTGGCAGATTCGCCGTGCGGATCAGTCCGTGGCGAGGGTTGTCTCGGCGGCGGCCGGCTTGGCCACGCGCGGCATGTACTTGAACGTTCCGGTCGCATGGCTGCACAGCCGGCCCGAGGCATCGAACACGCGCGCCTCGGTATAGGCCATGGAACGCGTGCGGTGCAGCACCACGCCCTTGGCCACCAGGGGGCCGCGCGCCGGCTGCATGAAGCTGGTCTTCATCTCGATGGTCACGCAGCCCATGTCGCGCTGCAGGCTGCGCGCGGCAACGGCCATGGTCACGTCCAGCAGGGTCATGGTGGCGCCGCCGTGGGTCACGTCAAAGGTGTTCAGGTGCTCGGGACGCGCCTCGAAGCGCAGTTCGGACTCCCCGTCCTCCATGCGGTGCAGGGTGAAACCCAGGTGGTCGACAAAGGGGATGGGGTGGCCAAAATCCAGCACGAAATTCTCCAGTTCAGATCGCAATGCAGGCGAGCATAAGGGCGCCCGAAGGCACCATGGCGCGCGGCGGCACGATCTGCGGGAAAAACTGTCACCTCGGCAGCAGCGCCGCTGCGGCTCAACCGCCCACCAGGGCGCTGACGCCGCCGTCCACGGCCACCCACTGGCCCGTGATGTGCTTGCCCGCGTCGCTGGCGTACAGCAGGGTCAGGCCCTTGAGGTCCTCGTCGTCGCCCAGGCGGCGCAGCGGGGCGTGGGATTTCATTTCATCCTCGCCCAGGGTCTCGATCAGCACGCTGGCCATCTTGGTCTTGAAGAAGCCCGGGCAGATGGCGTTGACGTTGATGCCGTGCACGCCCCACTCGCCGGCCAGCGCGCGCGTGAAGTTGATGACCGCGCCCTTGGAGGTGTTGTAGGCAATGGTCTTCATGCCCAGCGGGTTGCCGCCCAGCCCTGCGATGGAGGCCAGGTTGATGATGCGCCCGGTCTTGCGCGGGATCATGCTGCGCCGCGCGATCTGCTGGCTCAGCAGGAAGTAGCCGCGCACGTTGAGATTCATCACCTTGTCCCAGGCAGCCACCGGGTGCTCCTCGGCCGGCGCGCCCCAGCTGGCGCCTGCGTTGTTGATGAGGATGTCCACCTGGCCCAGGCGCTCCAGGGTCTCGGCGGCCAGGCGCTCGATGTCGGCCTCGTTGGCGCAGTCGGCGGCGATCCAGCGGGCGTCGATGCCTGCGGCCTGCAGCTCGGCAGCGGCTTCCTCCAGGTCGGCGGCCTTGCGCGAACTCAGCATGATCCTGGCGCCCGCCTCGCCCAGCGCATGGGCCATCTGCAGGCCCAGGCCGCGCGAGCCGCCGGTCACCAGAGCGGTCTTGCCGGTGAGGTCGAAAAGTTGCTGCACATTGCGAGTCATTCGTCTGTCTCCTGCGCCGGGTCTTGTGTTCCGGTCATGGTTGGAATGGAGGGCGGCCATCCCCAAGCGGAACAGCCTGCAGCGGCGATTGTGCAAGCCGCCCCGCCGTGCCGCATGTCACATGCGTGTCCGGCCCGTCAATCCCCGAACAGCGAGCGCGTGCCGCCCCAGGCCGCACCCTCGATCTCCAGCATGCGCAGCTTGGTCAGCGCGCCGCCGCCGCCCGAAAAACCGCCCGGCTGGGCGCCGGCAGCCAGCACGCGGTGGCAGGGAATCACGGGCGCAAAAGGGTTGAGGCCCAGCGCCTGCCCCACGGCGCGCGAAAGGCCCACCTCGCCCAACTCGCGCGCAATCTCGCCATAGGTGCGCGTATGGCCGGGCGCAATGGCGCGCGTCAGGTCATAGACGCGGCGGTGAAAGTCCGACACGCCGTGCCAGTCCAGCCCCAGCCCGGCCAGATCCGGCAGTGCCTCGCCTGCGGGCAGCATGCGCCGTGATCGCAGATCGGGCAGCACCGGGCCGTCACGCAACTGCTGTGCGCTGGGCGCGGAAGGCTCCAAGGTCCATTCGCCATGGCCCGCCATGAGCACCTGCACGCCGGCAATGGCCTGTGCCACGCTGGCCGGCAGGTCCTCGGCCCGCGCCGCTGCGGCGTAGCTGCCCGGTCTGCGCAATTGCACGCCGCGCAGCATGCGCGTGCGCGTGGCGGCCGGGCCGTCCACCTCGGGCAACTGAAAGGCCACCAGGCCGCAGGCGCCCCAGGCCACGCCGCAGGGTCCCACGCGCGTGGCAAACAGCGCATGGCCCGTGGCTTCGGGGTCCCAGGCCGGGCTGCCCGTGGTCGATTCATTCGTCATGGCGATGGTTTTCTCCTTGCAGGCGATTGTGGCCGCATGACTGCAGCCGCTGCCCGGCAGCGACCCCACCGGGATAACACTGTAAAAAACACCGGAAAAATACTGGATGCGCAGCCAGTTAATACTGTATATTTCGCCAGTCATCATCCTCATCTCGTGAACCATGGACATGCAAGAAGCCGCCTTCACCGTCACCTTGTGTGACTACCCCAACCTGCCCGAGCAGGAACGCAACAAGGCCGAGGCACGCTATGCCCGCGTGCTCGAACGCCAGCTCGGCAGCGCCGAGCAGGTCAGTGAAACCCTGTACCTGGTAGAGGGCCTGGAAGACACGCCCCCTGAAGAAATCAGCGACGACGCCAAGCTCGCCTTCGCCCGCTGGATGAAGGCTGCGCGCGCCGCCACCGAGGCCGGCATGCAGGGCCTGGGCGACGGCGAATGCAGTTTCTTCGAGGTGCGGCGCGGCTGGCGGCATTGAGCCAGCCCACAGCACCGCTGAATGGGGCCTGAAACCAGGTTTGCCCGGGTTTGCCTGGGCTGGGCCCCAAACTGCATACACTGGCAGACCTTTTCGTCGACCCCTGCCTGGAACCATACGGTCCCATACGGTTCCACCCGGCACACCCGGCGCCCCTGCCAGATCCAGCCTCTCCCATGCAAGCCCTGCTCGACGCCATCGCCCGGATGGCCCTGCCCTCCGACGCCCAACGCATCTTCCACGGCCGTGGCGGCCTGTACCCGGGCTGCGAGCACCTGGTGCTCGACGCCTTCCCGCCCGTGCTGGTGCTCACCAGCTTCCAGCCGCTGGACGATGACGCCCTGGCCTCCATCGGCACAGCGCTGTCACTGCGCTGGCGCGAACTGGCACCGGACCAGCCCCTGAACTGGGTCTACCAGCTGCGCCAGCCCGCCGCGCCCGCCGAAACGCGGCTCATGGCCGGTGAGGTGCCTGACCCCCACATCGTCACCGAGGCCGGCACGCGCTACCGCGTGCAGGTGCTGCGCGGCCAGAACCACGGCCTGTTCCTGGACATGGCCGAAGGCCGGCGCTGGGTGCACGCGCATGTCGCCAACCATCCCGAGCACCGCCACGGCATCAAGGTGCTCAACCTGTTCGCCTATACCTGCGCCTTTTCGGTGGTGGCCCTGCAGGCCGGGGCGCGCCATGTGATGAACATGGACATGGCCCAGGGCGCGCTGGCCACGGGCCAGCAGAACCACCGGCTCAACGATCTGTCGGGCGCCAGCTTCCTGGCCCACGACATCTTCAGCAGCTGGGGCAAGATCACGCGCGGCGGGCCCTACCACCTGATCGTGGTGGACCCGCCCAGCTACCAGAAGGGCAGCTTCGTCGCCACCAAGGACTATGCCCGCCTGATGCGCCGCCTGCCCGACCTGCTGCGCCCCGGCGGCCATGTGCTGCTGTGCCTGAACGCGCCCGAGATGGGTACGCAGTTCCTGACATCGCAGATGCAGGAAGTGGCGCCCGAGCTGGAGTTCGTCGAGCGCCTGGCCAACCCGGCCACCTTCGCCGACATCGACGCCGAGCGCAGCCTCAAGGTGCTGGTTTACAAGGCACCAGACACGGCCGACACGGCTTCCTGACCCGCCCGGCCCTTGAGCGCACGGCGCCCCGCATAGACGGCGGCCGGGCCCAGTTCGCGCTCGATGCGCAGCAGCCGGTTGTACTTGGCCGTGCGGTCGGCGCGCGACAGCGAGCCGGTCTTGATCATGGCGCACTGGGCCGCCACGGCCAGGTCGGCAATGCTGGTGTCCTCGGTCTCGCCCGAGCGGTGCGACATCACCACGCCGTAGCCGGCGCCATGCGCCAGGCGCAGCACGTCCCAGGTTTCGGTCAGCGTGCCGATCTGGTTGATCTTGACCAGGATGGCGTTGCCCACGCCCCGGGCAATGCCGCCCTCGAACAGGCCGGGGTTCGTGCAGAACACATCGTCGCCCACCAGCTGGCAGCGTCCGCCCAGGCGCCGACCCAGGGCCTGCCAGCCCTCGATATCGTCCTCGGCCATGCCGTCCTCGATGGAGACGATGGGGTAGTGCTCCACCAGTTGCGCCAGGTAGTCCACCTGCTGCTGGCGGCTGCGCACCAGGCCCTCGCCCGCGTAGCGGTAGCCGTCCTCGCCATGGAATTCGCTGGCCGCAGGGTCCAGGGCCAGGGCGATGTCCCTGCCGGGGCGCAGGCCAGCGCGCTCGATGGCGGCCATCAGGTGGTCCAGCGCCTCGGGCGCGCTGCGCAGGGCGGGCGCAAAGCCGCCCTCGTCGCCCACGTTGACGCTGTGGCCTGCGGCCTTGAGCGCATGGCGCAGCGTGTGAAAGACCTCAGCGCCCATGCGCAGCGCCTCTCTGAAGCTGTCCGCCCCCACCGGCAGCAGCATGAACTCCTGGAAGTCCAGCGGATTGTCGGCATGGGCGCCGCCGTTGATGACATTGATCATGGGCACGGGCAGCAGGCGCGCCTGGGCACCGCCCATGTGCCGCCACAGCGGCATGCGCTGGCTGGCCGCCGCCGCGCGGGCCACGGCCAGCGACACGCCCAGCAGCGCGTTGGCGCCCAGCCGGCTTTTGCCGGGCGTGCCGTCCAGCGCCATCATGGCCGTGTCGATGCGGCCCTGGGCGTCGGCCCGCATGCCGCGCAGCAGATCGCGCAGCTCGGTGTTGACGGCCTGCACCGCCCCCAGCACGCCCTTGCCCAGATGGCGCGAGGCATCGCCGTCGCGCCGCTCCAGCGCCTCATGCCGCCCCGTGGAGGCGCCCGAGGGCACCAGGGCCAGGCCGCGCGAGCCGTCCGCCAGCTCGACCTCGACCTCCACGGTGGGGTGGCCCCGGCTGTCCAGCGCCTCATGGGCCGCGATATCGGTGATCTGCATGGAAACTCCTTTTCGTCAAGAAATTGAACTGTGCAAAGGAGCTGGCAAGCCTGCAAAACTCCAATGAACAGTCCTCCATGCTAGAAATCACGGCGATGCGGGACAATGCAGTTTTTCTGCCCATGCGTCAGCTTTTCTGACGAATTGATTGCCATGAGACAACTGCCACCGCTGGCCGCCCTGCGCGCCTTCGAGGCCATTGCCCGCACCGGCTCAGTGACACGCGCGGCCGAGGAACTGTGCCGCAGCCACGGCGCCATCAGCCGCCACCTGCGCCTGCTGCAGGAGCATGCGGGCGCGGCGCTGTTCGAGAAAGAAGGCACGGGCCTGCGCCTGACCGAGGCCGGCGCCGCCTTTAATGCCTCGGTGCGCACGGCCTTCGACCAGCTGGAGGCCGCCTATGCCCAGCTGGCGCGCGACGCCCAAGCACCGGGGCTGCATGTGGCCTGCAGCGCCACCTTTGCCATGCGCTGGCTGGTGCCGCAGCTGGCGGTGTTCTACCGCAGTCACCCGCATATCCGCATCCGCCTGTCCATGACCTCGGCGCGCGAGATGCGCCACGAGGGCGCCGACCTGATCATTGCCTGGGACCTGTCCACCTACGCCGAGGCCGACCGCCGCCGCGCCATCGAACTGGCGCCCGTGCACTTCGGCGCCGTCTGCACGCCGGCCTATGCCCGGCGCCGGCCCGCCAATCGCGCGCGCATTGCACATGAGTACACGGCCAGCGCCTGGAACCAGTGGGAAGCCCTCACGGGCCAGCCCGTGGCCCTGGGCGAGACACTGGCGTTCCCGCACACCCACCTGTGCATAGAGGCGGCACTGTCGGGCCTGGGCGTTGCCCTCGTGGAGCAGCGGCTGATCGCACGCGAGCTCAAGGAGGGGCTGCTGGTGGCGCCCCATGGCTTCGTGCCCTTCGAGGGCGGCCTGCGCGCCGTGCCAGCTGCAGGGCGTGCGCTGCCGGCCCAGGCAGGGGTCTTCATCGAATGGATGCGCGGCGCGCTGGCCGCCGTGCCGGCCTAGGCCAGACGGCCTAGGCCCTGCCCCACTCCCGCAGGCGCCGGTACAGCAGCCCGCGCGAGACGCCCAGCATGCGGGCGGCCTGCGAGATATTGCCCTGGCAGCGGGCCAGGGCCTGCTCGATCAGCTCGCGGCTGGCCTCGCCCAGGGAAGACGGTGCCTCGGACGGCGCCTCGGCGGGCGGTGGCAGGGCCTCGATGGCCGGCAGCACCTCCTCGACCTGGGAAGATGCCTCATCCAGCCTCGCCTCCATCCACAGCGTCAGCCCCGTAGGCAGCATCTGCGGGCGCGCCTGGCCGTGGTGGGCCAGCTCCAGCAACTGATTCAGGCCCAGGCCGAAGACTTCCTCTGCCGCCAGCCCCTCGGCGGGCCGGCGCGGGCAGTCGAACAACTGGGCGCCCACGCCGTTGAACCAGCGCACCATGCCGTCGCCATCCACGGCAGCCAGCCCTTCCAGCGGCGTGCCGAACATGCTGCGGCTGGACTGGAAGCGCAGCAGCAGGTGCATGCGGGCCGCGCCCACCAGCAGCCGGTTCTCGATGCAGGTGGCGTACATGTGGGCCATGGCGCCTGCGTCGAAGCGAAACGGCCCGGCCTCGCTGCTCAGGTCCAGCATGGCCACGGTGCGCCCGCTGGCGTCGCGCACGGGCGCGGCCGCGCAGTGAAGCGAGGCCAGGCAGCGAAAGAAATGCTCGCCGCCACGCACATGGCAGACCTCGCCCGTGCGCACGGCCACGCCGGGTGCGCCCGTGCCCACGGCATCCTCGGCGATGTTCACGCCCACGCGCGCAGCCGTCAGCAGCAGCGGGCCGTCGCCCGGCGTGGGGCGCGAGGCGATCAGCACCACGCCCTCGCTGCAGGTGAGCATGGCGCGCGCCTGGCTGCCCGCGATCACGGTCTCGAGTTCGGCGATGGGGTCGCGCGCCGCCTCGATCAGCGCGCGGTTGTGGGTCAGCAAGGTGGCCGTGCGGATCTTGCTGACCGGGTCGAAGCTGATCTTCTCGTCGGGGCTGCGGCTGGCGCCCAGGCAGCGCGTCCAGGACTGCAGCACGGGCTCGGACACCAGGCCCGAGGGGCGCTCGCCACGCTCGAAATAGCGCTCGCGCGCCAGCGCCACCCGGTCCTGGCGCGTGGCATAGAAGGGGTTGGAGGGCAGTGGGGCGGGAGGCGGCTGTTGCATGACGGACATCAAAACTGCCGCGATTGTTGTTCCGCCACGGCACAGGACAGCACTAGGGAAATCACCCGTGTTGGAACGGATTGCCGGGCTCGGTAACCTCGGGCATCGCCACAGGCCCGCCCGCAATGACACGCTTCCCACACAGCACAAGACACACCCGGCCCGCCCTGTCCACCCTGGGCGCCGCACTGGCCTGTACGCTGCACGCCCTGCCCGCCCGCGCGGCGGACGCTGCGCAGGACTCCAGCGAGGCCCTGCTCGCCCCCGTGGTCATCACGGCCAGCCAGCCCGGCGCCGGCCCCGACCTGTGGCGTGCCACGGCCGCCATCGACAGCGTGGAAGGCGCCGTGCTGCGAGACGGGCAGATGCAGATCAACCTGTCCGAGAGCCTGGCGCGCGTGCCGGGCCTGGTGGTGCTGAACCGCCAGAACTTCGCACAGGACCTGCAGATCTCGGTGCGCGGCTTCGGTGCGCGCTCCACCTTTGGCGTGCGCGGGCTGCGCCTGTACGTGGACGGCATTCCGGCAGGCGCGCCCGACGGCCAGGGCCAGGCCGCCAATTTCACGCTGGGCAACGCCGCGCGCCTGGACGTGGTGCGCGGCCCGGCCGCCGTGCTCTACGGCAACAGCGCAGGCGGCGCACTGCTGCTGTACACCGAAGATGGCGAGGAACCCGGCCTGTGGCGCAGCGGCATGGCCGTGGGGCCGGACGGGCTGTGGCGCCTGTCCACCCAGCTGCGCGGCACGATCGGTGGCGGAAAGCCGGACCAGGCGGATGGCGGCTCCGCCCCCTGGCGCTATGCCATCCACATCGAGCGCTTCGCCACCGACGGCATGCGCCCCCAGTCGGCCGCCGACCGCAGCACGGCCCACATGAAGCTGTCACGCAAGCAGGGCGACGACCAGTGGCTGCTGCAGTACCAGGAGCAGCGCGCCAGCGCCCAGGACCCGCTGGGCCTGACACGCGCCGAGTTCGAGGCCGACCCCGGCCAGACCACGGCCAGCGCGCTGCGCTTCAATACGCGCAAAAGCGTGCGCCAGCGCCAGCTGGGCGCCGCCTGGCAGCACCAGTTCGGCGCGGGCCAGCGCCTGGAGCTCATGGCCTATGCGGGTACGCGCTCCGTGCTGCAGTACCAGTCCATTCCCGTGGCCACGCAGGCACCGCCCTCGCATTCGGGCGGCGTGATCGACCTGGACCGCGACTACGCAGGCATGAACCTGCGCTGGCGCAGCACCCACGAGGATGTGGCCGGCGGCCGGCTGGACTGGTCGGCAGGCCTGGCCTACGACTGGCAGGGCGAAACCCGGCGCGGCTACGAGAACTTCATCGGCAGCCAGCTCGGCGTGCAGGGCCGGCTGCGCCGCGACGAACGCAACCAGGCGCGCTCCGCCGACCCCTATCTGCAGGCCGAGTGGAGCACGCAGAGCCTGGGCCTGAGCGCCGGCCTGCGCCAGGCGCGCGTGCGCTACCGCTCCGAGGACCACTACATAGTCGCCGGCAATGGCGACGACAGCGGCAGCATGGCCTGGCGCGGCTGGCTGCCCTCGCTGGGCCTGCGCGTGAACCTGCTGCCGGACCTGGTGGCGCACGCATCGGTGGGCCGGGGCATGGAAACACCCACGCTCAACGAAGTGGCCTACCGGCCCGGGGGCCAAAATGGCATGAACAGCGGCCTGAACACCGGCCTGGCCGCCAGCGCCCACAACACCGTCGAGGTCGGCCTGCGCGGGCGCCACGGCAACGCGGGCTGGAACCTCACGCTGTTCGAGACCCATACCCAGCGCGAACTCACCGTGCTGTCCAACACGGGCGGGCGCGCAACCTACCAGAACGCAGGCCGCACGCTGCGCCGGGGGCTGGAATTCTCGGGCAACGCCCAATGGGGACCGCTCACGGCCAGCACCGCCCTGACCCTGCTGCAGGCCCGCTACCGCGACAGCTTCCTGACCTGCGAGGCCACGCCCTGCACCACGCCCACCGCCCCGGTGGATGCCGGCGCGCGCCTGGCCGGCACCGCGCCGCGCCGCCTGTGGAGCGAGCTGGCCTGGCAGCTGTCGCCGCAATGGACCTGGACCGTGGACATGCTGCACAGCGGCCCCGTGGCCGTGAACGACCGCAACACCGACCGCGCGGCCGGCTACACCGTCTGGGGCTCCAGCCTGCGCTGGTCACGGCAATGGCAGCAATGGAGCGCCCAGACCTTTGTGCGGCTGGACAACCTGTTCGACCGGCGCTTTGCAGGGTCGGTCATCGTCAACGAGGGCAATCAGCGGTTCTTTGAGCCGGGTGCGGGACGCGGGCTGTCGGCCGGGGTGACGGTCAGCCGGTCGTTCTGAGCTGTTCCACGGCGGTACAGATCCGCCCCCGGGTAAATCCGAATGTTGTAGCGCCGGGGCGCTTTTTTTATCGTCTCCCCCATGGTGCCCTTGCCCCCAGCGCCATGCACGCAAAAACAAACCACACAGGAGACGAGACAACATGAAGACCCACGTGCTTTCCTCCACGCTGCTGGCCGCCGGCGTGGTGCTGGCCCTGCCGGGCGCCGCGCTGGCGCAGGCAGGCCTGCCAAGCAAAGGCTCGCCCGAGCACATACGAGCCGTCACCTCGCGCATCGACTCGCAGAGCATCCGCGACAACGCACGCAGCTCCAAGGACTGGCCTAGCTACGGCATGGACTACAGCGAGACGCGCTTTTCCAAACTCAAGCAGCTGGACACGGCCAATGTGAAGCGGCTGGGCCTGGTCTGGTCGTATGACCTGGAATCCACGCGCGGCGTGGAGTCAACGCCCGTGGTGGTCGATGGAATCATGTACGTCACCGCCAGCTGGAGCGTGGTGCATGCGGTGGACGTGCGCACCGGCAAGCGCCTGTGGAGCTACGACCCCGGCGTGGACCGCGCCAACGGCTTCAAGGGCTGCTGCGACGTGGTCAACCGGGGCGTGGCGGTCTACAAGGGCAAGGTGTATGTGGGCGCCTTCGATGGCCGCCTGGTGGCGCTGGACGCGGCCACGGGCCAGAAGGTCTGGGAGCAGGACACCATCATCGACCGCGCCTTCTCGTACACCATCACGGGCGCGCCGCGCGTCATCAAGGGCAAGGTGCTGATCGGCAACGGCGGCGCCGAGTACGGCGTGCGCGGCTATGTCACGGCCTATGACGCCGAGACCGGCGCGCAGCAATGGCGCTGGTTCACCGTGCCCGGCGACCCGTCCAAGCCCTTCGAGAACGAGGCCATGGCCCGCGCCGCCAAGACCTGGGACCCGGCCGGCAAGTGGTGGGAGGCCGGTGGCGGCGGCACGGCCTGGGACACCATGGCCTATGACCCCGAGCTCAACCTCATGTACATCGGCACGGGCAACGGCTCGCCCTGGGCGCAAGCCAAGCGCAGCCCGGCCGGTGGCGACAACCTGTACCTGGCCAGCATCGTGGCGCTGAACCCCGATACGGGCGAGTATGTCTGGCATTACCAGGAAACGCCGGGCGACAGCTGGGACTTCACCTCCACCCAGCCCATGGTGCTGGCCGACATCAAGGTGGGCGGCAAGCCGCGCAAGGTCATCCTGCATGCGCCCAAGAACGGCTTCTTCTTCGTGATCGACCGCACCAACGGCCAGTTCATCTCGGCCAAGAACTTCGTCGATGTGAACTGGGCCAGCGGCTACGACGCCAAGGGCCGCCCCATCGAGACGCCGATTGCGCGCAGCGGCGACCGCGCCCGCGACGTGATCCCCAGCCCCTTCGGCGCGCACAACTGGCATTCCATGTCCTACAGCCCCGATACGGGCCTGGCCTACCTGCCGGCCCAGCATGTGCCGCTGACCCTGCAGGACAACAAGAACTGGAAGTTCAACGGCGGCTCCCTGCCCGAGCCGCACAGCAATATCGGCTGGAACACGGCCACGCTGATCAACATGGAGCCGCCCAAGAGCACGCCCTTCGGCCGCCTGATCGCCTGGGACCCGGTGGCGCAAAAGGAGCGCTGGCGCGTGGAGCATGCCTCGCCCTGGAACGGCGGCACGCTGGCCACGGCAGGCAACCTGGTGTTCCAGGGCACGGCCGACGGCCGCTTCGTGGCCTATGACGCGCGCAACGGCAAGAAGCTCTGGGAAAAGCCCACGGGCACGGGCGTGGTGGCCGCACCCATCACCTATGAGGTCGATGGCCGGCAGTACGTCTCCATCGCCGTGGGCTGGGGCGGCGTCTACGGCCTGGCCGCGCGCCACACCGAGCGCAAGGGCCCGGGCACGGTCTACACCTTCGCGCTGGACGGCAAGGCCGAGGCGCCTGCCTTCGTCGCCTACCAGCAGGGCAAGCTGCTGCAGGGCGTGCCCTACGACAAGAGCCTGGTGGCCGAAGGCACGGCCCTGTACGTCAGCAACTGCGCCTTCTGCCACGGCGTGCCCGGCGTGGACCGGGGCGGCAACCTGCCCAACCTGGGCTACCTGGACCCGGCCTATATCGAGCACCTGGACAAGTTCATCTTCAAGGGTCCGGCCATGTCGCGCGGCATGCCCGACTTCACGGGCAAGCTGAGCATGGAAGACGTGGAAAAGATCAAGGCCTTCATCCAGGGCACGGCCGACGCGGTGCGGCCCAAGTAGCCAGCGCGAGCCGCCCTCCTCCCCCTCCCCCTCCCCCTCCCCCAACCTCCCATCCCCCTCCCCGGCCCTGCTGTCCTGCAGCAGGCCTGGGCAGGGCTTTGCCTGAAAACACCGGACTGGACTCTTCGCCATGCCATCCAAGCCCCTCACCCACGCATCCCTGGCCCTGGCAGCCATGGCCGCATGCGCCACCTTCAATGCCCACGCCGTCGATATCGATGCAGGCGACTACACCGCCCTGCCGCCCGGCACCACGCTGGGCATGGTCTATTACCAGCACGCCACGCGCGACAGCCTCTATGCCAATGGCGACCAGGCGCCGATACGGCCGAGGCTGACCTCGGACATCGGCATAGCGCGCGGCGTGCACTTCATGAAGCTGGGCGACTATGTGATCGACCCGCAGTTCCTGCTGCCCTTCGGGCGCCTGTCGGCCTCGCGCGATATCGCGGCCATGGGCAGCAATACCGGCGTGGGCGACCTGATGCTGGCCGCCACCCTTTGGCTGACGAAGCCCGGCGACAAGGAGCACTTCGGCATCACCCCCTTTGTCTGGCTGCCCACGGGCCAGTACAACCGCAACGACCCGCTGAGCCTGGGCGAGAACCGCTGGAAGGCCGCCCTGCAGGCCGGCTGGATCAAGCCGCTGGGCAAGAGCGTGACCATGGACCTGGCGGCCGATGTCACCGTCTTCGGCAAGAACGACGACTTCGGCGCCCACAGCGCCACGCTCAAGCAAAAGGCGCAGTTCCAGTTCCAGGGCCTGCTGCGCTACCACCTGTCGGACACCTCGGACCTGCGCCTGGGCCTGTCGCACCTGACGGGCGGCGAGACACAGGTCAACGGCGTGTCGCAAGGCGACCGCCAATCCACCACCAAGGTCTCATTCGGCGGCGCGGTCTTTGTCGCGCCCAAGACGCAGTTGCTGGCCACCGTGGGCCGCGATCTGCATGTGCGCCAGGGCTTCAAGGAGAACGCCCGCATCAACCTGCGCCTGCTGCAGGTTTTCTGAATCCACACCCCCTGTCCCCTGTCCACCACCAAGGAGCACACCATGAACCTCAGCGACATCCAGCACCAGATCACCGAACGCGCCAGCGCCTTCCTCAACCGGGGCACGCATGACCTCTTCATCGACGGCCAATGGGTGGCGGCGCAGACCGGCCAGCGCCTGTCCACCGTCAACCCGGCCACCGAGGCCGTGATCGCCGAAGTCGCCAGCGCAGGCCCGGCCGACGTGGACCTGGCCGTGCGCGCCGCGCACCGCGCGCTGCACCTGGGCCCCTGGGGCCGCTTGCGCCCCGTGGAGCGCGAGCGCCTGATGCTGCGCCTGGCCGACCTCATGGAGACCCATGCCCAGGCCCTGGCCGAGGTCGAATCGCTGGACAACGGCAAGTCCGCCGCCATTGCGCGCGCCGTGGACATCGCCATGGCCATCGACTCCATCCGCTACATGGCCGGCTGGGCCACCAAGATCGAAGGCATGACGCACGAGCACTCCGTGCCTTTCGCGCCCGAGGCCCAGATGTTCACCTACACCCGGCGCGAGCCCGTGGGCGTGGTCGCCGCCGTCGTGCCCTGGAACTTCCCCCTGCTCATGGCCACCTGGAAGCTGGCGCCCGCGCTGGCTGCCGGCTGCACCCTGGTGCTCAAGCCCGCCGAGCAGACGCCGCTGACCGCGCTGATGCTGGCCGAGCTGATCCAGGAAGCGGGCTTTCCGCCCGGCGTGTTCAACGTGGTCACGGGCGACGGCCCCGGCACGGGTGCGCCCCTGGTCTCGCACCCGCTGGTCAACAAGGTCAGCTTCACGGGCTCGACCGAGGTGGGCAAGCTCATCGGCCATGCCTGCATGGACAACATGACGCGCATCACGCTGGAGCTGGGCGGCAAGTCCCCCGTCATCGTGCTGGACGACTGCGATCCCGCCACGGCGGCGGCGGGTGCGGCCAATGCCATCTTCTTCAACCATGGCCAGGTCTGCTGCGCGGGCTCGCGCCTGTACGTGCACAAGAGCATGTTCGACCGCGTGGTGGCCGACGTGGCCGACCAGGCCGCCCAGCTCACCCTGGGCCATGGCCTGGACCCCAGCGCGCAGATGGGCCCGCTGGTCTCGCAGGAGCAGATGGAGCGCGTCTGCAGCTACATCGACATAGGCCGCAGCCAGGGTGCCGAAGTGGTGACGGGCGGCGCCCGCGCAGGCCAGCGCGGCTACTTCGTGCAGCCCACGGTGATGACCGGCGTGCAGCACGACCACCGCGTGGCCCGCGAGGAAATCTTCGGCCCCGTGCTCGTGGCCATGCCCTATGACGACCTCGACGAAGTCGCCGCATGGGCCAACGACACGCCCTACGGCCTGGGCGCCAGCATCTGGTCCAACAACCTGTCCAAGGTCCACCGGCTGATCCCCAAGATCCAGTCCGGCACGGTCTGGGTCAACTGCCACAGCACCCTGGACCCGGGCATGCCCTTCGGCGGCTACAAGCAGTCCGGCATGGGCCGCGACATGGGCCGCACGGCGCTGGATGCCTATCTGGAGACCAAGTCGGTGTTCATCAATCTGTGAGGGCTGCTGCCGGCCTGCAGCTTTTGTGCAGGCCGGCAGCGGGGGCTTGTCGGAAAGCACGGATTCAGATCATTCCGATATCTTTTCACTGCGCACCCCTGCACACTTCCCCGCTTTCCACGCCATGCCGCCTGCAGTGCGGCACAGAAAGAGAGGGAGACCATGGATCGTCGATGGATCGCAGGGCTGTCATGGCTCTTCATCGCCTGGACCTGCCAGGCGCAGGACGGGGGCAAGGCCGACAGGCCCACGCCCGAACAGGCCCGCCAGGAGGCAGCGCGCTGGAGCCACACCGCCGTGACCCACATCCAGCGAGTGCACCAGATGATCCGGGAGGCACATCCCGCCGTCCTCGACCCTGGCGCAAGTGCTTTCCACCAGTGGTTCAGCGAGGGATACGACCAGGCCATGGCGCTGGCTGGGCGCGCAGCCACGGAGCAGCAGGCCTTTGCCGCGCTGCGCTTCTACACCACCGGATACCGGGACGGCCATCTGGCCATATGGCGCAACCACCATGCCGCCATGCCTGTGCGCACGACCTGGGCGGGCTGGGCCGTGCAGCGCCAGGCAGGCCGCTACCGCGTCTCGGGCCGCGCTGCGCAATGGCCGGTCGATACGCCGCAGGTGGGGGAGCAGGTACTGTCGTGCGACGGCATCCCCATCGACGATCTGCTCACTGACAAAGTGGCGCCCTTCGTGAACCGGCTCGTGCACCTGGAGGGAACGAAGTCCGATCTGGCATGGCACCTGACCCGCGAATCGCCCAGCGCCCCGCTGTGGGAGCCGCTCAGGGTGCGTCAATGCACGACCCGCTCCGCCGCTGGCGAAATCCAGAGTTTCAACCTGGCATGGCGGCCGCTGGACGACAAGGACGCCCGTGCCCTGGCGCGGCCCCGGGCACCGCGCCAGGGGATCAAGGAAGTGCGACCGGGAGTGCAGTGGGTCCAAGCGTCCAACTTCATGCCATCGTCCGAGAAGGCCATGGCCGCCTTCGAGAAAATGCTGGAGGGCATCCGGCAGGCAGGAGATGCGCAGGCCGTGGTGCTCGATGTGCGCGGCAATGGCGGGGGCAACTCCCTGCTCGGCTACCGCATCCTGATGGCCCTGCTGACAGATGCCATCACGGCAGGCGCCACGCAGCACTCCCAAGCCAGGGCTTACTGGCGTGTCTCCGCCATGGCCCTGGAGGCGTTCGAAGAGCGCAGGACACAGCTCCTGCGCACGGAAGGCGCCGGCAGCCTGGTCTACCAGTTCACACAGCAGATGGCCTCGCTGATGGGCGATGCCGCATCGCGCGGGGAAGATTTTGTCGAGCAGCCGCAAGTCGATGAAACGCACAAGGAGTTGCAGCAAGACACCGCCGCCGCACGCGCAAACCCCTTCAAGGGCAAGCTGGTGCTGGTCACGGATGCCCAATGCCAGAGCGCCTGCCTGGATTTCGTGAGTGCGGCGCTGCAGATTCCGGGCATCGTGCACGTGGGCAGCATGACCGGAACGGACACGCAGTACACCGACGTGGCCGACAAGGCACTTTCGCCCACAGTGACGTTCCGCGTCCCCCTCAAGGTCTGGAAGAACCACGGGCGCCAGGACAAGGAGGGCAAGCCTTACCTGCCGCAGTTCGTCTTCGACGGTGACCTTGCCGACACCGCCGCCGTGCAGGCCTGGGTGCTGGACAGCATCCTGCCCACGGCAGGAAACATCCAGCTGGATTGAACAGAGGCAGGCTTTGAGGAGATCGGATGATGCGAAGCAGGTCCCATGACGACGCCATGGCTGAGCTGTACCGCAGCGATCCGGTCATGGCCGTCGAGACCATCAACGCCATCCTGGCCAATGGCGACCCGGCAGAGCTGCGGATCGTGCTGCGCCAGTTGGCCCTGGCGTACCTGCCCAAGCAGCTTCCCCCTACTCCGAATACCCCTTGGGCCATCCCCCTGGCCGGTCGCAGCATTCCTCCCAACCCAGCTTGCGCGAGGTGTGGCCTATGCCGGGGTTGAAGGTATTGGTGGGGTCCAGTTCACGGTAGAAGCCCGCCAGGGCAGGCTTGGCCACGTAGAGGTGGCCCACGTTGTGCTCGGCCGGGTACTCGGCGCGGCGCGCGTCCAGCAGTTCCCACATGCGGTGCTCCATGGCCAGCGGGTCCACGCCCTTCTTGACGATGTAGTCCTGGTGGAAGACATGGCAGAAGAAGTGGCCGTAGTAGAGCTTGTGGACCATCTCGCGCTCGACCTCGGCGGGCAGTTGCTCCACCCATTCGCGGTCGTTGCGGCGCAGGGCGACATCGAGGGCGACGATGTCCTCGACCTGGGCGCGGTGCACCTCGCGGTAGCGGATGGCCGCGCCTGCGATGGCGAAGCGGTGCAGGAAGGCCTTGCGCCCCTCGTCGGCATCGCACTCGAACCAGCCGCCCGTGGTGCTGCCGCTGAAGTGCCGCGTGAGGAATTCACGCGTGGCCTCGGCCGTGTCGTTGGACACGCGCACCAGCAAATGGTGCTCGTAGCGGTCACGCCACTGGCGCATGCGCACGGGCAGGTGGCTGGGCAGCAGGTTGGTCAGCGCCTGGATCACGCGGTCGGTGACGCCGCGCAGCCCGAAGCGCTCGAAGAAGCCGTCCACGCGGCTCTTGAGGGCGAAGGCGGCCGGCACCCTGGCCGTGCCGAAGCGGTCGATCAGCAGGAAGGTGTCCTTGCCGTATTTCTCGCCGATGTCGTAGGCCGTGCGGTGGATGTACTCGCCCGCGATCGGCAGGCGCGGCAGCGCGGTCAGCAGCTCGCGGCGCACGGCCGTGAGGTCGTCGGGCGCATTGCTGCCTATATAGAAGACGGTGCTGGGCTCCTTGGGAAAGGTGTCCAGCCGCACGGCGAACAGGCACAGCTTGCCGGCCGAGCCCGAGGCTTCGAACAGGCGCGAGGGGTCGGCGTTGAAGCGCGCGGGCGTGTCCTCGTCCACGGCGCGCACGGCCTCGGCATAGCGCGGGTCGGAGGCGGCACGCTGCGCATCGTGGGCGATGTCGGATTCGGTGTAGTCGCCGTTTTGCAGCCGCGTGAGGATTTCCTCGGGCGTGCGGCCCAGGGCGATGCCCAGGTGGTTGACGAGTTCCAGCGAGCCGTCGTCGCAGACGCGCGCGTACAGCGCCAGCTCGGTGTAAGCCGGGCCGCGCCGCACCAGGGCGCCGCCCGAGTTGTTGCAGATGCCTCCCAGCACCGAGGCGCCGATGCACGATGAGCCGATCACCGAATGCGGCTCGCGCCCCAGCGGCGCCAGCGCCTGCTCAAGCCGGTCCAGCGTGGCGCCGGGCAGGCAGACCACCTGGGCGCCGCCGCCAATGACCTGCACGCCGGTGATGCGCAAGGTGTTGATGAGCACGATCTCGCGGTCGTAGTCCGCGCCGTCGGGCGTGGAGCCGCCTGTCAGGCCCGTGTTGGCGGCCTGCATGATGACGATGCGCCCGGCCGCCACGGCGGCCTGCACCACCTTCCACTGCTCCAGCAGCGTCGCGGGCCGCACCACGGCCAGCACCGGGCCCTCGCCCGTGCGGTGGCCCTTGCGGAAGCGGCGCGTGGCCTGGTCGTCGGTGAGCACATGCGCGGCGCCCACGGCTTCGCGCAACTGCAGCAGCAGGGCCTCGCGGGAGACGACCGGAGTCTGCAGCGCGCTCATGGCTGGCGCACCAGCAGGTCGCCGGTGATGTCGGATACCTTGCTCACGCTGGTCAGCGTCATGGCCACGCGCATTTCCTTTTCCAATAGTTCCAGCAGGTGCTTGACGCCCGCCTCGCCGGAGGTGGCCAGGGCGTAGATGAAGGCGCGGCCGATCATGGCGCAGTCGGCGCCCAGGGCGATGGCGCGCACCACGTCCAGGCCGTTGCGGATGCCCGAGTCGGCCAGGATCTTGATCTGGCCCTTGACCGCATCGGCAATGGCCGGCAGCGCGCGGGCCGAGGACAGCACGCCGTCGAGCTGGCGGCCGCCATGGTTGGAGACGATGATGCCGTCGGCGCCAAAGCGCACGGCGTCCTTGGCGTCCTCAGGGTCCAGGATGCCCTTGATGACCATGGGCCCCTTCCAGAAGGCGCGTATCCATTCGAGATCCTTCCAGGAGATGGAGGGATCGAAGTTGGCGCCCAGCCAGCCGATGTAGTCGGCCAGGCCCGTGGGGCTGCCCCGGTAGGCCGAGATGTTGCCCAGGTCATGCGGGCGGCCCAGCAGGCCCACGTCCATGGACCAGGCCGGGTGCGTGACCGACTGCCAGTAGCGGCGCATGGCGGCATTCGGGCCGCTCATGCCCGAATGCGCATCGCGGTAGCGCGCGCCGGGCACGGGCATGTCCACGGTGAAGACCAGGGTGGAGCAGCCGGCCGCCTGGGCGCGCTCCAGCGCGTTCTGCATGAAGCCCCGGTCCTTGAGCACGTAGAGCTGGAACCACATGGGGCGCTTGATCTTGGGCGCCACCTCTTCGATGGGGCAGACCGATACCGTGGACATGGTGAAAGGAATGCCATGGGCGTCGGCCGCGCGTGCGGCCTGCACCTCGCCACGGCGGCGGTACATGCCCGTCAGGCCCACGGGCGACAGCGCCACGGGGATGGACAGCTTCTCGCCGAACAGCTCGATGCTGGTGTCCAGCCGGCTCATGTCCTTGAGCACGCGCTGGCGCAGCGCCACGGCGGCCAGGTCTTCCACATTGCGGCGCAGCGTCTGCTCGGCATAGGCGCCGCCGTCGATGTAGTGGAACAGGAAAGGCGGCAGGCGCTTTTGCGCCGCTGCGCGGTAGTCGGAGGTGGAGGAGATGATCATGATGGGTGTCTCATGTCTTTCGTATCAGGTCTGAAGTGGGCAGCAGCGCGGGCGCGGCGTCCAGAGGCAGCCGCATGGAGCGCTCGCGCCGCGCGCGGTCCTCGTCCAGGCGCTGGATGGTGGTGCGCACATGCTCCAGGTGCTCGCCGATGCATTCGCGGGCGCGCTGCGGGTCGCCGTCCAGGATGGCCTGCATCAGGCTCTGGTGCTGCACGGTCAGCTCCTGCAGGGTCTGGGGCGCGCTCAGGCGGAACATGTCATGGCGGTTGCGCTCCACCGTGGACAGCACCACGGTGAACAGACTGTGCATGACCTGCACCAGCACCAGGTTGTGCGAGGCCTCGGCAATGGCCAGGTGGAACTGCGCATCGGCACGCGCCGCCAGCTCGGCGTGGCCGCTTTGCTGGTGCTGGATCATCACCTCGAAGCAGCGCTGGATATGGTCCTTGTCGCGCTCCGTGGCGCGCTGGGCGGCCAGCCAGGCCGTGCTGGTCTCCAGCGCATGGCGGGTTTCCAGCACGTCATAGCGGTAGTGGGAGTCGGACTCCATCAGGCCGGCCAGCGGCCGCATGGCGTCCTTGAGCCAGTCCGCAGGCTCGGCAGCCGGCGCCGGCTCCTGCAGGTAGGTGCCATCGCCGCGCCGCGCCACCAGCACGCCCTGGCTGGTGAGTTTCTGTATGGCCTCGCGCACCGAGGTGCGCGAGACACCCAGCTCGGCCGCCAGTTGCCGTTCCGCGGGCAGCCGCTGTCCGGGCTGCACTCCGCTGGCCTGCACCAGGGCAAGCAATTTCTCGACAACTTGATCGGCAACGCGCATGGGGATTCTCAGAATTGGTTTTCAGTGATTCACGGCGCTATGCGCCAGCCTCATCGCATGAAACCCGCACTGCCCAAGCCAGGGACACCGAGCAAGGGCCGCCCCGCCGCGAGGGTGTCGTCCCCCTCCCCCGCGAAGCGGGTAGAGAGGGGGAAGGCGCGCAGCGACTCAGGGGGTGTTTCATGTCAATACCCAGGAATCATCCACGTAAACACATAGGCTTGCAGCGTGGTGATCACCCCGATGATCACGGCGAACATCAGGCTGTGCTTGACCGTGAAGCGGAACAGGTCCGACTCCCGGCCTGCCAGGCCCACGGCCGCGCAGGCAATGGCGATGGACTGGGGCGAGATCATCTTGCCCGTCACGCCGCCCGTGGTGTTGGCCGCCACCGTGAGCACCTGGGGCAGGCCCAGCTGCTGCGCCGTGGTGGCCTGCAGCGCGGCGAACAGCGCGTTGGCCGAGGTGTCCGAGCCCGTGAGAAACACGCCGATCCAGCCCAGGAAGGGCGAGAAGAACGTGAACGCCTGGCCCGTGTGCGCCAGCGCCAGGGCCAGCGTGGCCGACAGGCCCGAGTAGTTGGCCACGAAGGCGAAGGCCAGCACCATGCCGATGGAGTAGATCGGCACGGCCAGTTCCCTGAAGGTCTCGCCCAGCGTGGCCACGGCCTTGGCGGGCGACAGGCGCGTGAAGGTGATGGTGATCAGCGCCGCGATCAGGATGGCCGTGCCGGTGGCCAGCAGCCAGTTGAAGGTGTAGACCGCGCCGTAGGGCGCAGCGGCGGCCACGACGGGCGGCGTCTTCTCCACCAGGTTGTGCAGGAAGGGCACGGGGATGTTGATGACGGTGGAGGCCAGCGGGCCGCCTGCGGCGAACAGCGCCTTGAAGGGCTTGATGCTCCAGATCGTCACCATGGCCGTGAGGATGATGAAGGGCGACCAGGCCTTGATGACGACGCCTGCTGTCAGCGGCGCACCGGAGGTGATGGCCGGTGCTGCAACTGCCGCAGCCTTGCCGCCCTCGCCTTCCGTGTCGAAACGGAAGATGCGCTTGGGTTGCCAGACCTTGAGGAACAGCGTCAGCGCCACCAGCGAGACGATGGCCGAGGTAATGTCCGGCAGCTCCGGGCCGATGTAGTTGGCCGTGAGGAACTGCACCACGGCGAAGGAGCCGCCGCCCACCAGCACGGCAGGCCAGGTTTCCTTGACGCCGCGCCAGCCGTCCATGATGGCCATCAGCCAGAACAGCACCAGCACCGTCATGAAGGGCAGTTGGCGTCCGGCCATCTGGCCGATGGCGAATGCATCCACGCCCGAGACCTGCCCTGCCACGATGATGGGAATGCCCATGGCGCCAAAGGCCACGGGCGCCGTGTTGGCGATCAGGCACAGCCCGGCCGCGTACAGCGGCTTGAAGCCCAGGCCCACCAGCAGCGCGGCCGTGATGGCCACGGGCGCGCCGAAGCCGGCAGCACCTTCCAGGAAGGCGCCGAAGCAAAAGCCCACCAGGATGAGCTGCAGCCGCTGGTCGGGCGTGACCGACAGGATGGACGAGCGGATCACGTCGAATTGCCCCGTCTTGACCGAAATCTTGTAGAGGAACACGGCCGCCACGATGATCCAGGCAATGGGCCACAGGCCGTAGAAGAAGCCGTACACGGCCGAGGCCAGCGCCGCGCTCACGGGCATCTTGTAGAACAGCAGCGCCACGCCCAGCGCCAGCGCCACGGTGACGGTGCCGGCCTGGTAGCCCTTGAGACGGAACCTGGTCAGCGCCAGGAAGAAAAAGATGATGGGAATCAGCGCGATCAGCGCCGAGATCCAGATGTTCCCGGCGGGATCGTAGTTCTGCTGCCAGATGGTTTGCATGACCGTGTCTCTAGATGATGGGGAGGGCGCGGTAAGCGCCCCTTGTCGGCCACTCCCTCTCGTTGCAGCGTTGGCATGCGGTGCGATCCGCACAGGATGTCTGCTGGCTGGCCGCAACGGTGACCGGGAGTGTTCCCCGCGCTGGCACCTTGTGGGCCATTGGCAAATTGGTCCAACCAATTAAACCAAAATTCAGACCATTGCGCGAAGTGGTGCGATTCTCAGAGCTTTCAAGTGGGCAGATGAACAGGGTAAACACCTAAAAGAGTGCAGATAATGCACCACGATGTTTATTGGTCAGACCAATTATGAATGTTTCGGTGCAACGCATGCTCAAGTCCCCGGCCAGGCAAGGCCCCCGGGCGGTGCACAAACGCAGCGCACGCGGGGAAAAGATCGGCGGCAGCGCTGTGCCCGCAGGTCCGGCGCTCATGCCTGACGTCCCCAACGGAAAAGCCCGCTCCCTACAATGCAGCCTCAGCGGTCGGTGTACCGCCCTTGTACCTTCGGCGCCCGGTCATCCCGGGCGCCCATTAAATCGCCGTGTATCCGGACGGCGGTGGCTGATTGAACGGAGCCCATCCATGAACCACATTCCTGCGCGCCGCTCGGCGCTGCGCCAGGCGGCTGCCTGCGTGCTGGCCGCCTCCACCTTGTCCAGCCTGCCTGCGCTGGCCGCCGAACCCGCCGTGCTGCGCGTCTCGGCCATCCCGGATGAAGCTCCCACCGAGCTGCAGCGCAAGTTCGAGCCGCTGGGCAAGTACCTCTCGGCCCAGACCGGCATGAAGGTGGTGTTCACGCCCGTGACCGACTACGCCGCCGTGGTCGAGTCGCTGGCCACGCGCAAGCTGGATCTGGCCTGGCTGGGCGGCTTCACCTTCGTGCAGGCCAAGATCCGCACCAACGGCACGGCCATCCCCATCGTGCAGCGCGAGGAAGACGCCAAGTTCACCTCCAAGTTCATCACGGCCAACCCCGCCATCAAGACCCTGGCCGACCTCAAGGGCAAGAGCTTTGCCTTTGGCGCGCCCTCGTCCACCTCGGGCAGCCTGATGCCGCGCTTTTTCCTGCAGCAGGACGGCATCAACCCCGAGAAGGACTTCAAGACCGTGGCCTTCTCCGGCGCGCATGACGCCACCGTGGCCTTCGTGGCCGCAGGCAAGGCCGAGGCCGGCGTGCTCAATGCATCGGTCTGGGACAAGCTGGTGGAGAGCAAGAAGGTCGATACCAGCAAGGTGCGCGTGTTCGCCACCACGCCGCCCTACTTCGACTACAACTGGACCGTGCGCGGCGACCTGGACCCGGCCCTGGTCAAGAAGCTGACCGACGCCTTCCTGGCGCTGGACCCGGCCAAGCCCGAGCACAAGGCCATCCTGGAGCTGCAGCGCGCCGCGCGCTTCGTGCCCACCCAGGCCTCGAACTACGAAGGCATCGAGGCTGCCGCCAAGTCGGCCGGCCTGCTCAAGTAAGCCGCAGCAGGCGCAATCCATGAGCTTTGAACTGCAAGGCGTGGGCCTGACCCACGCCGGCGGCGGCATTGCGCTGCGCGGCGTGACGCTGGCCGCACGCCAGGGCGAGGCCATTGCGCTGATCGGCCCCTCGGGCGCGGGCAAGACCACGCTGCTGTCCGTCATCGGCACGGCGCTGGCGCCCAGCCAGGGCCGGCGCAGCGTGCTGGGCAACGAGGTGCCTGCGTCCAGCGCGGGCGCTCCCCGGCTGCTGCGCGCGCGCATCGGCACGGTGCACCAGGCGCCGCCCATACCGCCGCGCCAGCGCGTGGTCACGGCCGTGCTGGCCGGGCGCCTGGGCCGGTGGCCGGCCTGGAAGGCGCTGGCCTCGCTGCTGTACCCACAGGACACCGCCGGCGCGCGCGAGGCCCTGGCCCGCGTGCAGCTGGCAGACAAGCTGTTCGCGCGCTGCGACCAGCTCTCTGGCGGTCAGCTGCAGCGCGTGGGCATTGCCCGCGTGCTCTACCAGCAGGCCGAGCTCATCCTGGCCGACGAGCCCGTGGCCGCGCTGGACCCGGCCCTGGCCCTGTCCACCGTGCAACTGCTGGTGCACGAAGCGGCCGCGCGCGGCGCCACCCTGGTGGCCAGCCTGCATGCCGTGGACCTGGCGCTGGCCTGCTTTGCGCGCATCGTGGGCATCCGCGATGGCGCCATCGCCTTCGACCTGCCGGCGGCTGAAGTCACGCAGGAACACCTGCGTGCGCTGTATGGGTCCGAGCATCCTGGCGATGATCCCTCCCGCCCTGCGTGGACACCCGCGCCCGCCGCCTTTGCCGCACCGCTGTCCGCATCCGCATGCCGTTGAGTTCCGATCTGCACGCGCTGCGTGATCCCGCCGCGCCCCGCCGCCTCGGCGCCCTGGTGCTGGCCGCCGTCGTGCTGTGGCCGCTGTTCCAGGGCGCGGGCTTCAGCCTGGGCGAGCTGTTCGATCCCGGCAACCTGCAGGTCATAGGCCGCTTTCTGGCCACCTTCCTGCCGCCCGAGACCGGGCGCGACTTCCTCGGCTACCTGGGCCGCGCCACGCTGGAGACCCTGGCCATTGCCACGGCCGGCATGGCCCTGGCCTTTGTGCTGGCCGTGCCGCTGGCCTACCTGGTCACGGGCGCCGCGCGCGAGCGGCGGGCGCTCAACCCCGTCACGCGCGGCCTGCTCACCATCCTGCGCGGCGTGCCCGAGCTGGTCTGGGCCCTGGTCTTCGTGCGCGTCTTCGGGCTGGGGCCGGCCGCCGGCGTGCTGGCCCTGGGACTGACCTATGGCGGCATGCTGGCCAAGGTCTATGCGGAAATCCTGGAATCGGCCGACCCCGCACCCGCACGCGCCCTGGCGCAGGCCGGCGTGCGCCGGCCGCTGGCCATGCTCTATGGCCTGCTGCCCCAGGCCGCGCGCGAACTGACCTCGTACACCGTCTACCGCTGGGAGTGCGCCATACGCGCCTCGGTGGTCATGGGCTTTGTGGGCGCGGGCGGCCTGGGCCAACTCATGGACCAGGCCATGAAGATGCTCAACGGCGGCGAGGCCTCCACCATCTTGCTGACCTTCATGCTGCTGGTCTGGGGCGCCGACCTGCTCTCGCGCGGACTGCGCCGCGCGCTGGACACGCCACCCGCCGCGCGTGCCAGCGCCTGGGGCTGGCGCAGCGCCCTCACCTGCGCCGCCCTGGCGCTGGGCGTGGCCGCCAGCTTTGCCATGCTGGAGATGGACCTGCCCTCGCTGTTCACCGGCGCGGCGGGCCGGTCCATGCTGGAATTCGTCATCAGCTTCTTCCCGCCCGACACCAGCGCCGAATGGCTGCACAAGGTGGCCGTGGGCGTGTGGGAGACGCTGGCCATCTCCGTGGTCGGCACCCTGCTGGCGGCCGTGCTGGGCCTGCTGCTGGCACTGCCGCGCTGGCGCGCTCCCTGGAGCCTGGTGCTCAACGTGCTGCGCTCCGTGCCCGAGCTGGTCTGGGCCACCATCACTGCCCTGGCCGTAGGCCTGGGCCCGTTCGCAGGCGCGCTGGCGCTGGCGCTGCACACGGCCGGCGTGCTGGGGCGCCTGTATGCCGAGGCCCTGCAGAACCAGCCCGCCGCCCCCACCCAAGCGCTGCGCCTGTCCGGCAGCGGCCGCGCCATGGCCTTCCTCTACGCCACCCTGCCCGGCGCCGCGCCGCAGTTGCTGGCCTATACGCTGTACCGCTGGGAGATGAACATCCGCATGGCCGCCATTTTGGGCTTCGTGGGCGCGGGCGGGCTGGGGCAGCTGCTGTACTTCGAACTGTCGCTGTTCCACTACGCCCAGGCCAGCACCGTCATCATCGCCATGCTGGCGCTGTCCGTGGCCGTGGACTGGGCCAGCGCGGCGCTGCGCAGGCGCATGGGTTAGGCCGAGGCACCCTCGCCTTCCATCTCGACCAGGTAGTCGATCAGCGCCCGCAGCTTCAGCGGCACATGGCGCGTGGGCGCATAGACCGCATGCACCACGCGCGGCGCGTACTTGCCGCACAGCGCCCAGCCCGGCAGCACGGGTGCCAGTTGCCCGGCCTGCAGCGCCGCCTGCGCGGCAAAGTCGGCCACCACGCCAATGCCCGGCCCCTGCTGCAGCGCGTGGATGATGCCCAGGCTGCTGGCAATGGTGATGGGCGTATTCACCAGCAGCCGCGTGGCGGGCGCGGCCGCAGGGTGGAGCGGTCGCAATTCCACCTCGTTCTGGAACTGCCCGTAGCCCAGGCTGATGAAGGGATGCGCCAGCAGTTGCCCGGGCTCCGTGATCTGCGCATGCCGCGCCAGATAGCCGGGCGTGGCCACCAGCAAATAGCGGATGGTCTTGAGCGGCCGCGCCACCAGCCCCGGCGCGATCTGGCCCGGCACGCTGATGCGCAGGCCCAGGTCCAGCCCCTCGGCCACCAGGTCCACCATGCGGTCCGTCATGTCCACCTGCACCTGCACCTCGGGCCAGCGCGCGCAAAAGCCCGGCAGCAGCGGTGACAGCCACAGATCGCCCAGCACGGCCGGCGCGCTGATCTTCAGCAGCCCGCGCGGCTGCTGGCGCAGCTGGCCGGCCAGCGCCTGCACGGCCTGGGCATCCTCCACCAGCCGCAGGCAGGCCTGGTGGATCTCGGCTCCCGCCTCGGTCAGCGACAGCGAGCGCGTGGTGCGCTGCAGCAGCCGCAGCCCGAAATGCGCCTCCAGCCGCCCCACGCTGCGGCTCACGGCCGAGGTCGTCAGCCCCAGCTGCCGGGCCGCGCCCGCAAAGCTCTGGTGCTCCACCACGCGGGCGAAGACCAGCATTTCATCCAAAGGCATGGCGGGTTCGGGCAAGGCACTACTCCGGTATTTGTTGCATGGCAGGCAATATTAATTTGAATGACTGATGGATTGTTGATTGATTGCAGGGTCCGCAAGATACGGCCATGCGCTCCATACCGAAGCGCGCCCAGGAATCGACACCATGTCCCACAGCCCCAGCCTCACCTCTGCAAACTCACCCACACGGCCCCGAACCAGCCAGGGCGGCACCTGGCGCATGCTGCTGGCCATGGCGCTGTCGGGCACCATCGGCCTGCTCGTCGTGGAAAGCGCGCTGCCGCCGCTGCTGGTCGTATTCGCCCGGTGCGTGCTGGGCGCACTGGGCCTGGGCCTGTGGCTGGCCTGGCGGCGCGAATGGGTCGCCCCTCAAGGCCGTGAATGGCTGTGGCTGGCCGGGGGCGGCATCGCCCTGGTGTTGAACTGGGTCGCCCTGTTCAGCGCCTACCACTACAGCTCCATCGCCGTGGCCACCGTGGTCTACCACGTGCAGCCCTTCATGCTGCTGGCTCTTTCGGCGCTGCAGGGCGAGCCCGTCGAACGCCGCAAGCTGCCCTGGCTGCTGCTGGCCCTGCTGGGGGTGGCGCTGAGCAGCGGCCTGGTCGGGCTGGACGGCATGGATGCATCGCATGCTGGTACAGGCGCCTGGATAGGCGTGGCCCTGGCCCTGCTGGCCGCCGCACTCTACGCAGGCACCACGGTCGCCACGCGCCGCCTGGGCCACATGCCCTCGGCCCAGATCGCCATGCTGCAGATGCTGGCGGGCGGACTGGTGCTGAGCCTGTGGGCCCTGCCCCTGCTCACCCATATCGCCGCAGCCAGCCCGCAATTGCTGTCAGCGCGGGCCGCCTCCATGGTGCTGACCCTGGGGCTGGTCCATACGGCCTTCATGTACACGGTGATGTATGCCGCATTCCAGCGGCTGCCGGCGCCCGCCATTGCGGCACTGTCCTTCGTCTACCCCGCCATGGCCTTGCTGGTGGATCTGGTCTGGTTTGGCGCCGTGCCGTCGGCGGCGCAGTGGGCGGGAATGGGCTGCATCCTCGTCGCAGTCGTGGGCCATCGCACAGGCATTGCATTGCGCCGCCATTGAGCCCCTGTGAATTCCGGGGATTTCCGGAATTCATCCATCCTTCATGAACTCCGCCCAATTGTTTCAAGATATTTCCAATAAAGAGGCGCACAGTACATTTCGAATTATTTTTCCCCTTTCCGCCCGTATGCTCTCCCGGCTTTCCGCCATTCGCATTCATTCAGCCGGAATACAGAGGGAGAAATAATTGGCCACTATCGAAAAAGGATTGATGGTAGACAAAAGCGTCGAAGTCAAGACCTATCCGTCCATAGAGCACGGCGCCTTGCTGTCCGTCACATCCATCGTGCTACACCGCACTGACTCGTCCACGGCCGCCAGCGTGCTCAATGCCTACAAGAGCGGCCAGAAGACGGGGGCGCACTTTCTGATCGAGAAGGACGGGAAGATCTACCAGACGGCCAGCCTTGAGCGCATCTGCTGGCATGTGGGAATTCTTCAGCCGCGCTGCGTCAACGAGAGCACCTGCGATCCCACGGAACTCAAGAACATCAATGCCCTGCTGCACCAAAAGGGCCTGAGCTTCAGCAAGCGGGCCAAGAATGTGTCATCGCACGAGAACACAAAGGCCTATCCGTTGCGTTATCCGGCCAACAGCGACTCCGTGGGCATCGAGGTGGTGGGCCGTTTCCTGCCGTCGACCAAGGACTACGAGGCGCCCACCCAATCGCAGCTGTTCCAGACCAAATGGCTGACCCAGCAATTGGTGGACCATTACAAGCTCAAGCTTCTGTCCGATGTCTACTCCCACGGCGCCATTGCCCGCAAGGAGGCGACCGAAGGCGCCCAATTGCTGCGCTACATCTTCACGGGAGCCTGAGCCATGCCATCCAGCCAGCTTTTCAACAATCCCTCTCGCGGCCTGCGCATTGCGGCCTGGGCTGCCGTGATGCTGTGCCTGCATGCGCCGCTGCAGGCCTCATCTACTTCCACATCCACGCCCAAACACGCGACCAAGGCGGCACCCATTTCCGTCATCGGCCCGGTCACCCGTTCCGTAGGCACGGGCGAGACCATGGGATGCGAGAAAGTCAGCCTGGACGCCGCCGACGTGGCCCGCTATTTCGCGACGGCAAAGCAAGTCTCGGCTGGCAGCTTCCATGAGGAATCCATCATCCTGCCCTGCAGTTTCAGCGGACGGCTGCTGCGCTCGGGCAAGGTCTATGAATGGAACATCAACGCCGCCGGTGCCGGCTACCTGCGCAGTGAAGATGGCGATCACGACCTGCGCTACCTGTGCCGCAAGGCCTGCGAGAAAGCATTGCCGCAGTTGACGGGGCTTTGACCTGTTGTTCAGACATTGTCTACAAAGGCGTCTTATCACTCCGATTGAGTGGTGCCCCATCCTCCTGTCAAACACAGCGGATACGATGGCGCCTCCCACAATATTCCCAACAGACCATGGACCGACTGATTTCCCAAGGAATGCATTCCTTCAGCCAGGGCGACCACGCGCACATGCATGCGCTATGGTCCGGCACCATGGTTTTCAGCCATCTGGACAACGAAGCGATTGCCAGCCTCTTGACCAGCATTCAGGCCACTGCCGAATCAGGCCAGGGTAGCGAATGGTCATGGCTGATGCTGTGCCTGGTGTATCTCGAGTCCAGTGACCAATTCACCGAGGACCGCAGTGCGGCATTGCGCCAAGTCGGCGAATGGGCGCAGCGCGCACTGGCATTGTCACCAGCCAATGCCTATGGACACCGCTATTTGGGCAGTGCCCACTATTGGCTGGACGAACCCGAGCCCGCGCTGGCCGCCTACCGCAAGTCTCATGCCTTGCAGCCCCAGGTGGACTTGCAAGCCCGCATTTTCGAGATGGAGCATGCCGTGCCCTGGCGCAGCATCTTTTCCTATCCCGAGTTGGCTGATAGCCCGGCGGCACCCGACTACTACACGGCCGGCGTGACCGTGGGCAAGTGGAAGCGCCCCGACACGGATGCAGCGGCCCTGCAGGAAATCGAGCGCCTGCAGACCACACTCTACGAACGCTGTCTGGAGCGCTTCGCCAGCGCCGGCACGCCGGCAAACGGCCAGGAGGCCGCGCCCACCGCGCAGGACATCCACACCTATGCCATGTGCTGCAACAACCTGGGCGTGCTGTACAACGCGCAGGAACAGTACGAGCAGGCGGCCGCCGTCCTCGAAGCCGGGCTGCAGCAGACCTGTTTCCAGGCCCTGCTGGAAAACCTGCGCCATGCCTATCGGCAACTGGGGAACCGCAAGCAAGCCACCGACCTGTCACTGCTGCTGATGGAGGACTACGCGCTTGATACCGGCCTATATCTGGACTGCGCGCAGACCGCATGCGCCTATCTCAACGAGACCAGCCACCACCAGGACGTCCTCGACATCGTGGCCGAAGCCGAGCGCCGCTATGCGCAGCTTTCGCCGCAGCAACAGCAAGCGCAATGGGAAGTTCGCAGCATGAGCTTCGTTCATGCGCACAAGGTCACCGCCCTCAGGGCCCTGGGCCAGCTCAAGGCCTCGCACCTTCAGCCTGAACTGGTCGAGATCGCCCTGCGCCACGATCCGGACGATGCCCAATTGCTCGGCATACGCGCCCACATGCAGGGAGCCCGGCAGCAGGTGGGTGGAAAAGGCGGATTCTGGTCGCGCCTGTTCGGCTGAACCACACCGGGCGACCGGGCCACCAAGAAACGTAGGGCACCCAAGATGCTGGCAACCCTCAAAAGACCCCCAGCGCCAGCCCGGCCCCCATCGCCTCCCCCAACGCCCGGCACTGCTCCAGCTCAGCTGCGGCAATCCGCTTGGGTGCCAGGATGGCCTCGGTGGTCTGGGCGTGGGTGCAGATGATCAGGGGCTCGGCCACGGGCTTTAGGCGCCAGCCGGTGGCGATGCGGGCGATCTGGCGGGCGGCGTTCTGGCCGTCGCTGCCCGCGCAGATGAGGCTGGCATAGGGCCGGCCATTGAGGTGATCCAGCGCCGCGTAGTAGCTGCGGTCGAAGAAGTCCTTGAGCTGCCCGCTGATGGCGGCCAGGTTTTCCGGGGTGGCGAAGAGGTAGCCGTCGGCGGACAGCACATCGTCGGGGCCGGCCTCGGAGGCGTGCAGCAGGCGCACCTGCACGCCCTGGCCTTCGGCCGCTGCGCCGTCGCGCGCGGCCTCGGCCATCTGGCGGGTGCCGCCAGTCATGGAGTGGTAGACGATCAGCAGGGTCTTGCTTGCGTTCATGCCGCGAGCATAGACCGATGGTGGGAGAACCGGGCTACTCCCGCCACGGTGCGGATCAGGTAACCCCCCTGCCGGCCCCATCCGTCAGCGACGCCACGGAAGGCCTGATCCATTGCGGATCATCGAGCTGCCGTTGAATGCAGTCGCGCAACCATTGATGCGCGGGATCCGCCTGATGGCGCGGATGCCAGGCCATGCGCATGGGCTGCACCTGTACTTCGATGGGCAAGGCAAACACCACCAGCCCCAGCGATGCGGCCATGCCATGCGCCGTGCGTGTCGGCACGCAGGCCACCAGGTCGGTGCGGGAAGCCGCAATCAGGGCCGAGAACGAACTGGGCACCAGCAGCGCCAGCTGCCGCTGCAGGCCCAGCGCCTCCAGGGCAGCGTCCACGGGCGAGCTTTCACCCGGGCGCTGGGTGATGCCGACGTGGCGCGCGGCGGCGAACTGCGCGGCGCTCGGCCGTTGCGACTTTCTGGTGGACTTCAACAGGGGATGGCCGGCGCGCACGACGCCCACCAAGGTCTGCTCCGATATCACCAGGCTCTCGGTTTCCGGGTCCATGCTGCGAAAGCTGCCCACATCCAGGTCGATGCGGCCTTCGCGCAGGGCCCCCGGGTCGGCATGGGTTTCGGGCAGGAACTGCAGGCTGGCCAGCGGCATTTCGGCCTCCAGCGCACGCGACAGGCTGGCACCGAAGACGACGGCAATGCCTTCGGGCGCCCGCACCACGAAGCGGCGGCGCAGGCCCGCCAGTCCTTCCGCATCGACAGGGTCCTGCAGCGCCCGCGCCTGGGCCAGCAGCGCGCGCACCGGCTCCGCCAGGGCCAGGGCGCGCGGCGTGGGCACCAGGCTGCGGCCCGCACGCACCAGGATGGGATCGCCAAACGCCTCCCTGATGCGTGCCAGCGTATGGCTCATGGCGGGAGTGCTCAGGTGCATGCGCCCGGCCGCCTGCGTCACGCTGCCGGTGCTGAGCAAGGCATCCAGTGCAATCAGCAGGTTGAGGTCGTATGTGTTCGCCATGCGAAATCATACGTTCAATACATTGCACTGTACAAAACCCACACCGCTCCCGACACTGGCGGCCGTTGCCTCAACCCAAGCCCTCGCCGCTGCACGCCCATGACGCCCATGCCCACAAACTCGCTGACTTCCCCGCCCGGTCGGCGGAACCTGCCCCGGCTTTGCTTCGCCATGCTCGTGCTGACGCTCGTCCTCGCGGCCCTGGACCAGACCATTCTTTCGACCGCCCTGCCCGTGATGGCCCGCGAACTGCCGGGCCATTGGCCGCTGGCCTGGGTGTTCTCGGCCTATCTGCTGGCGGCCACCGTGGTGATTGCGCTGTACGGGCGGCTGGCCGATGTGCTGGGCAGAAAGCCCATGCTGCTACTGGCCATCGGCCTGTTCCTGGCCGGCTCCCTGGCCTGTGGCGCAAGCCATGACTTGCAGCAGCTGGTGTTGGCGCGTGCCCTGCAGGGCGCGGGCGGCGGCGGACTCATGACGCTGACGATGCTGACCCTTGCCGATCTGTTTGCGCCTGAGCAACGGGCCCGCTACCAGGGCCTGCTGGGCGCCGCCTATGGCGTATCGACCATGGTCGGCCCGCTGCTGGGCGGGGCGCTGGTGGAGCATCTGTCCTGGCACTGGGCGTTCTGGCTGAACGTGCCGCTCGCAGGGCTGGCCTGGGGAGTGCTGGCATGGGCGCTGCCCGCCAGGGCGGCTGCGCCGCAGGCTGCCGCCGAGCCCCTGCCCCGCCAGCGCATTGACTGGCTGGGTGCCGTGTTGCTGGCCGCAGCCCTGGTCAGCCTGCTGCTGGCCACCCAGCACAGCCACCTGAATCTGCCAGAGCAGCTGTCGCTGTGGGTGCTGCTGGCCCTGGGCGCCAAGTTCGCCCTGGCATTCTTCGTGCGCCAGCGCCGCGCCACCCATCCGCTGCTGCCGCTGTCGCTGTTTGCCCACCCGGCCTACGCGGCGGTCAGTTTCCTGGCCCTTTCCACGGGCGTTGCGCTGTATGCGACCGTTGTCTTCCTTCCGCAGTATCTGCAGATTGGCCTGCACATGTCGCCCACGGGCTCCGCCTGGCACCTTGCGCCACTGATGGCCGGCATCACCGCAGGGGCCATTGGCAGCGGCCGGCGCCTGCGCGCCCAGACGCCAGCCGTGTCGCTCGCCCGGGTGGCCTGCATGCTGATGCTGCTGTCGTTCGGGCTGATCACCGCGGCCTTGCACTGGCTGCCACAGGCGCCGCTGGCCCTGTCCGCAGGACTGCTGCCATTGGGCCTGGGACTGGGGCTGATGTTTCCCATCATCACCGTGGTGGCGCAGCGTGTGTCGCCGGCCCGGCACCTGGGCATTGCCACGGCGGCACCCGTTATGCTGCGCAGCCTGGGCGGCGCCGCCGGCGTGGCCTTGCTGGCAGCCCTGCTCAGCCATTTGATGAAACAGGAGCTGGCTGCGGCCAGCCCCCTGGCAGCACACGCCGATGCCGTGACCGCCGCGCTGGGCCACGGGCTGCAGGCCATCTTCGGCTGCGCGGCGCTGGCGGTTCTGGCGGCGTTGGCTGCCTGCCGATGGCTGCCGACGCGCAAAGCCGCAGCGCGTGACGGCCAGGGAGCCCCTGCGGCGCAGAGCGCCGCCATTCGTTCGGCTACGGAAGGCGCCTAGGCCGCCCGGTGTCTCAGAAATCCACCGAAGCCGACACCACGAAGGTGCGCGGAATCATCGGCGAGACGGCGCCCCAGGACGTGACGCCGGCCCAGGCCTTGCGGTCGGCCACGTTCTGCACCGTGGCGCGCAGCGTGGTCTTGCGGCCCGCGATGCGGGTGGCGTAGCGCAGGCCCAGGTCGGTGCGTGTCCAGCCCGGGATGCGCAGGCGGTTGGCCTGGTCCACGAACTGGGCGCCGGTGTAGGCCAGGTCGCCGACCAGGGTCAGGCCCTCAAGGGCGGGCACATCCCATTCCACGCCCAGGTTGGCCAGCAGGCGCGAGGTGCCGATGGGCCGGTTGCCCACCAGCGCAGGCGTGGCCGAGCGCGTGATCTCGGGCTTGAGCCAGGTCACGCCACCGAGCAGGCGCAGGCCGCGCGCGGCCTCGCCGTAGGCATACAGCTCCATGCCCAGGTTGCGCTGCTCGCCGTTGGTCTTGTAGACGCCCTGGTCCAGGCCGCCGCTGGGTTTTTCAATGCTGAACAGGGCGGCCGTGGCCATGAAGCTGCCGAAGTCGTACTTGCTGCCCACTTCGTACTGGCGGCTCTTGTAGGGGCGCAGCACCTCGCCGTAGTTGCTGGCCGCGGGCGGCGCGATGTCGCCCTTGCTCAGGCCTTCGATGTAGTTGGCGTAGAGGCTCCAGTTGGGCGCCTGGCGCCAGACCACGCCCACGGCGGGCGTGGTCACGCTCTCGTCGTAGACATTGGCGGCGCCGCCCGTGAGCACGTTGTAGTTGGTGGATTTGATGGCCTGGTGGCGCAGGCCCAGCGACAGTTGCAGCCTGTCCTGCAGCAGCGAGAGCGTGTCCACCAGGGCCAGGCTGGTGTTGCGGTTGTCATGAATGCGCGGAATGGCCGAAGGCCGCGCAATGCTCTGCGGCGCGTGGGCAATGGGCGCATAGATGTTGGACGCCACGGTGGAGCCCGCCTGCAGCGCGCGGTGAAAATCCTCGCGGTAGCTGGCCAGCTGCAGCGTGACCGAATGCTTGACACCGGCCAGCGCAAAGCGCGAGCGCAGGCCCGCGTCGATGGTGCTGCGGTCCACGTCGAACACCGCGTAGGTGGGCGTGATGCTGGTGGTGCCTGCAGCACTGGTCAGGCGCGGGGCCGAGTCGTAGATGCGGTCCACATCGGCGCGCGACTGGCCGATGTTGGCGAACAGCGTGAGCTGCTGCGTGAGGTCCAGTTCGGTGCGCAGCAGCACGGCGCGCTCGCGGTTCTTGGACCATTCCCAGGGCTGGGTCACGTTGCGCCGGCCATCCGGCGCAGCAGGCATGGAGGTGAGCCCCGTGGGCATGATGGGCCGGCCCACGCCGTCGATGCGCTCGTCCTGCGAGAGCAGGTCCAGCGTTGCGCGGAAGCGCTCCACCTCGTAGTCCAGCGCCACGGCCAGCACATGGCCGTCGGTGCTTTGATGGTCCATGGACGTATCGCCGCCGTACTTGCTGGCGTTCACACGGATGCCGTACTGGGCCTCGTCGCCAAAGCGCCGGCCCACGTCGGCGTGGGCGCGCCAGAGGCTGTCCGAAGTCCAGCCCGTGGTCAGCCGCGCCACATCTTCATTGGCGCGCTTGGGAGCGATGTTGATCACGCCGCCCACCGAGCCGTTGGGCGACATGCCGAACAGCAGCGCGCCCGGCCCCTTGACCACCTCGATGCGGTCCACGTACTCGGTGCGCACGCGGTAGTTGGGAGCAATGCCGTAGATGCCGTCAAAGGCGATTTCGCCCGAGTTGCCCTCCCAGATCGGAAAGCCCCGGATATAGAGGTTGTCCACGTTGCCGCCCGGCAGCACGGTGTAGCGCACGGAAGGGTCGCGGTTCACCGCCTCGGCAATGGTGCCGGCCTGCTGGTTGCGCACGGCCTCGGACGTGTAGCTGGTGGTGCTGAACGGCGCCTGCATGTTGCCGGTATTGCCCAGCACGCCCAGGCGCACGCCCTTGGCCACCTGCCCGCCAGCGTAGGGCGCGGGCAGCAGGCTCACATACTGGTCGCCGGCCGTGACGGTGATCTCGGACAGGCGGTGCGCGTTCTCAGGCGCGTTGGCGGCAGTGGGAAGCAGGGTCAGCGTACCGCCCTCGATGCGCCCCTGCAGGCCGCTGCCCTGCAGCAATGCCGCCAGGCCCTGGCGCACATCGTGGCTGCCGTTGAGCGCCGGGGCCTGCCGGCCCTGCACCAGTTCGGAGGAGTAGGTGAGCTGCAGCCCCGCCTGGCGCGCAAACTGGCTCAGCGCCTGGGCCAGCGGCTGGGCCGGCACGTCGAAGGACACCGATTGCGCGGCGGCCAACTGCAGTTGCAGGCCCAGCACCAGGCCTGCACATGCATGAAAAACCGCTGTGCGGCGGAGACGGAGGCGGAATCGGAATCGGGAGGACTTGGGAGCGGACATAAGGACTTTCTGGAGGACAGGCTCATTGCGAATCGCCGGCACAGGCAGGGCGCCCGGCCTTTCATATGCAAATACGAGTCACTCCCAAAAACCCTGAAAAAAACTTCACGGCTCCGCGCGCCCGCCGCGCCGCGCAATCCGCAGGCCGCCGTCGTCCAGCACGCTGACCTGCACCGGGGCGAACTGCGGCAGCCCGCGCAACCAGCGCTCGGCCTGGGCAATGCGCACATGGCCGCTGATGGCCAGTTGCGCCGCGCCCTCCTCCACCACCAGGCGGCGCCGCGTGTAGCGGCCCAGCCGGTGCACGACGCGGCCCAGCGGTTCCTGCTCGAAGACCAGCTCGCCCTCGCGCCAGGCCGCGGGCCGTTGCTGGAGCTGCGGCTGCCAGGCAGCGCCGTCGGCATCTCCTGCCCCGCCGTCCAGGGGAATGCGCAGCGACTGGCTGTCCTGCAGCAACTGGCCGCGTCCGGTGGCCACATGCTCCACCCGCACCTGGCCCGACTCCACCTGCACGCGCACCGCATCGGGCTCCAGTTCCACACCAAAGCGCGTGCCCAGCACGGTCACGCGCAGGGGGCCGGCCTCCACCACAAAGGGGCGTGCCGCATCGCGCGCCACGGCAAAGAAGGCGGCGCCTTCCAGCAGCTGTGCCTGTCGCAGGTCGGCACGGTAGGTCAGTGCCACGCGGCTGGCGGCGTCCACGCGCAGCACGCTGCCATCGGGCAGCTCCAGGCTGCGCTGCACGCCCGTGGCGCTGGCCAGTTCACCTTGCCACAGCACGCGGCGGCTCCACATCTGCCAGGCGGGCCAGGCCGCGCAGGCCATGCCGGCCACGCCCAGCAGCGCACCCAGGGCACGCCGCCGCCGCTTTCTGGAAGAGGCCTGCAAGCCCGCCTCCACCCCGCCGCGCCAGCGCAGCAAGGCGGCTTCCAGGCAGGCATCGGCCTGCATCAGGTCGCGCTCCACGGTGTTCAGGGAGACCTGCAGACGCTCGGCGATGTCGGCCTGCCGCTCGCCATGCAGGCGGTGGGCCAGCAAGGCGGCCTGCATGCGCTCGGGCAGGTCTGCAATCGTGCGCTCCACCACGGCCAGTGCCTGCCGGTACATGGCGCGGTCGGCCACATCGCCTTCGGCCTCGGGCTGCAATTGCGCCCAGTCGTCCATGCAGCGCTGCTGCGCACCGCGCTGGCGCAGCCTGTCTATCGCCAGATGCTTGGCCGTTGCAAACAGGTAGGCCCGCGCGGCTTCGAGCGTGGGCGAGCTGCCATCGGGCAGCTGCGGCGGCGCATCGGCCAGGCGCAGCCAGGTTTCCTGGGCCAGTTCCTGCGCCTCGTCACGGCTGCCGGTCTTGCCGGCCAGATAGGACACCAGTTGCTGCTGGCAGGCACAGAAAAGCTGGTGCCAGCGCGCAGCGGTCCAGGAGGCGGAAGGGGTGGGCATGGCCGGGGGGGATGTGAGAAATCGACAACGAGAATGACTATCATTCTAGTTTTGTTTGATCCAGGCAGGCTCGGCGGACTGGCCATCGAAGGCAAACTGTCCACCCATCAACATCCGGACCACATGCCCATGATCTTCCTGGCGATCACATCTACCGGCTTGGCACAGGCACTTCTCGCCGCCACCGAAAGCGACGCCATCTGGTGCGGCAGCGACGCGATTTCCGAAGCCGACTACGCCGCCCGACAATGGTCCAACCTCAGCCGCTTTGCCTACTCGCTGGAGGACCGCGTTTTGATCGACGATGCCGTGTCCACCATTGAGGAACACCACCCAGGGCATACGATCTGGGTCGAGGCATCTTCCCTGCGATAGCGGGTTCTCTGGTCACCACCTTGAGGGCTTCAATTGAAAGCTTTTCTTCAATTCCTGGCAGCCATACTTTTGTCCACTGCAAGCCACGGCATGGAACACATTGCCAGCCAAAGTGCGCTACCGCATCAAGACAAGGACGCGGAATATTTATCTGCCTACGAGTGGAACCTGCAGCAGGCTTTCGATGCCGTAGGCAAAGAGAAAAAGAATTGGAAAACACCAGACAGCCCCTCAATAAAGCTCTGGTTCTCCAAAGATGGAGATTTCGGCACACGGATATGCAATTTCATGAACTGGAAATATGAGATGGATGCCGATGGAAGCCTCCAGATCAAGCCCGGCATCTACACGATGGCCGGGTGTCCCGAGCCATTGATGGAACTGCAAAAATGGGCAAGTGACTTGCTGTCAAGGAAATTTCACTACACATTGACAAGGGCAATCGCCGACGCACCGCCCCATTTGCAACTACGCTTTGCCGATGGTAGCCGCTGGGGACTGAAAGGCGAACCCACACCAAAAACGAAGTACGGAAGTGAGGGCCAGCCGATTCTTCTGGAAGTCGAAGCGCAACATGTGCAATGCAATGACAACACAGCCAATGGCACCGAGTGCCTGCGCGTTCGAGAGGTCAATTGGCATGTTCGCAACGGGAAAGGCGAATTTCACAACCATGGAAAATGGCAGACTTTCAAATTGACGGCGATTGAAGGCTATTCACATCCACCGGGCTGGCACGGTGTTCTGAATGTCACTCGCTTCAAGTTGAAGAATCCGCCGTCCGGCGAAATGGCATTTGCCTATCTATTGCAGGGAGAAACAACCCGATTCTCCCAATAGAAACGCCATGCTTGCCTACGCGCCCAACCCCAAAGTCATTTCCCGAGCCACCTGCGCAGCCTCCCTGCGCCTGACCTCGGCCTGATCGACAAAGCCGCAATCCAGCGATTCGGCGCTGGTGCACATGGTTTGCAATGCGCGGAAGATGGCTTCCCGGCAATGGCCGCTACCACCTCAACGCCGCCACCCGCAGCGCATCCACCGCCATATCGATGAACGCCCGCACGCGATGCGCGGCGTGCCGCCCTTCCCTGTGCACCACATGAATCGGCAGCGGCGGCCGCTCGAAGGGCTCCAGCACCAGGCGCAGTGCGCCGTCCTGCACGGGCTTGGCGATCTGGTAGAGCGGCAGGCGCGTGATGCCTTGCCCGGCCAGGGCGCAGTCTGCCGCAGCCTCGTTGGTCATGGACATGAGGCGCGGCTGAAGGCGCACGGCCAGGGCCTTGTCGCCTTCAAGAAACCGCCATTCGGGTGTGGAGGTGAGGCCGGATGCGGTGATGGTGGTGTGCTGCGCTAGCTCCTCGGGCCGCTGGGGCACGCCGTGGCTGGCCAGGTATGCGGGCGAGGCACACAGCACCTGCCGCACGCTGCCCACGCGGATCGCCTGCAGCGAGGAATCGGGCAGATCGCCGATGCGCACGGCCACGTCCACGCCCTCATCCACCAGGCTGACCACGCGGTCCACAAACCAGCAGTTGACGTCCACCTCGGGAAACCGGCCCAGGTAGTCGTGCACCACGGGCAGCACGTGCATGCGCCCGAAGTTGACCGGCGCCGTGAGCGTGAGCCGGCCGCGCGGTGCGGCATGGGCGCTGGCAGCGTGCTCGTCGGCCTCTTCCAGCTCGGCCAGGATGCGGCGGCAGCTGTCGGCGTAGGCCGTGCCGGCCTCGGTCACGCGCACGAAGCGCGTGGTGCGCGTGAGCAGGCGCACGCCCAGGCGCTCCTCCAGGTCGGAGACGGCCCGCGTCACCACCGAGGGCGAGACCTTGAGCCGACGTGCGGCCGAGGCGAAGCCGCCCGTGTCCACCACTGCGAGAAATGCCGTCATGGACTGGAAGCGATCCATCTGTGCCTGCCTTGTCTGTGTCGTGTATCTGCCCGGCTGCGAGCGGCCCGCGCAGGCCTGCCCAGGTTTGCGCCGGCGCTTTGTTCGCGTTCCCGCAAGAGTGACTTGCCGCCGCCAGGGATTCTAAAGATGCGGGCGGAGAAGGAGGATACGTCCCGTGGCGCCGACAACCGGCGCCTTCACCAACCCCAAGGAACCGCAATGAAGCTCTACCACTTTCCCCTGTCCGGCCACGCCCATCGCGCCCGCCTCTTCCTCGGCCTGCTGGGCGTGGAGCATGAGCTGGTCCACGTGGACCTGGCCAACGGCGCGCAGAAGAAGCCCGAATTCCTGGCGCTGAACCCGCTGGGCCAGGTGCCGGTGCTGGACGACAACGGCACGGTGATTGCCGACTCCAACGCCATCCTGGTCTACCTGGCGCGCAAGCTGGACCGCCAGGACTGGATGCCCCTGGGCGCACAGGCCGAGGCCGAGATCCAGAAATGGCTGAGCATCGCCGCCGGCCCCATTGCCTTCGGCCCGGCGGCGGCCCGGCTGGTCACGGTGTTCAAGGCCCCCTTCCAGGCCGAGGAAGTGATAGCCCGCGCCCACGCCATCCTCGGCAAGATCGAGGCGCAATTGACCACCCGCCCCTTCCTCACCGGAAGCACGCCCACGATTGCCGACGTGGCCCTGTACAGCTACATCGCCAGCGCGCCCGAGGGCAATGTGGACCTGCAACCCTACCGCGAAGTGCGCGCCTGGCTGGGCCGCATCGAGGCGCTGCCGGGCTTCGTGGCATTCGCCCAGACACCGGCCGGCCTGCGGGCCTGAGTGCCTGAGCCACACCTCCCCTGAAACCCCGGCAAAGGAGCGCACCATGCAACCGCAACCCCTGCAAAACCCTGCCTCGCCCTGGCATGCGGGCGAACTGGCGATCCAGCAAAGCGTTGGCGTCTTGGGCCGCATGGACATGCCGGGCCGCAAGTTCCTGCGCCCCTTCCTGCTGGACCAGCACCGCGAGTTCTATCCTCTGCTGCATTTCGTGGTGCTGGGCAGCGTGGATGCGCAAGGCGATGCCTGGGCCACGGTACGGGCCGGCGAGCCGGGCTTCCTGCACTCTCCCGATCCATCGACCCTGCATGTGGCGGCGGGCCGTGATGCGGCCGACCCGGCCGAGCCGGGCCTGGCCGATGGCCATGCCGTGGGCCTGCTGGGCATGGACCCCATGACGCGCCGGCGCAACCGGCTCAACGGCACCGTGCGGCGCAAGACAGGCGTTGATGGGGCGGACGCCTTCGACATCGGCGTGGTCCAGAGCTTCGGCAACTGCCCGCGTTATATCCAGAACCGCAGCGTCCGGTTCGTCCGGCCTGCGGACGAGCCCACGCAGTTGCCGGCGTTCGAACTGGCATCACTGGACCCGCGCGCGCAGGCACTGATTGCGCAGGCGGATACGTTCTACGTGGCGTCCTACGTTGATGGGGAGGATGGCCTGCGCCAGGTCGATGTCTCCCACCGTGGCGGCAAGCCGGGCTTTGTGCGGATCGACGCCGATGGAACGCTGACCATCCCCGACTTCTCGGGCAACCTGTTCTTCATGACCCTGGGCAACTTCCTGGTCAATCCCAAGGCGGGCCTGCTGTTCATCGACTCCGAAACCGGGGAAATGCTGCAGATGACGGGCGAGGCCAGCGTCATCCTCGACTCCCCGGAAATCGCCGCCTTCGAGGGCGCCGAGCGCCTGTGGACCTTCAAGCCCCGCCGCATCCTGCGCCGGCCCGACGCCCTGCCGCTGCGCTGGAGCATGGCGGCCGACGGCTGGTCGCCCCACCTGCAGATGACTGGAAGCTGGGCCGATGTCAGCCAGCGCTTGGCCGCCGCCCGGCTGGGGCGGCAGTGGCGGCCGTTCCGGGTGGCGCAGGTCGTGGATGAGAGCTCCACCATCCGCTCGCTCTACCTGGAGCCGGCCGATGGCATGGCCACGGTGGCCCCCCTGGCCGGCCAGCACCTGCCGCTGCGCCTCACGCTGGCGGACGGCAGCCACCTGCAGCGCACCTATACGCTGTCGCTGGCGCCTTCGGACGGGCGCTTGCGCATCAGCGTCAAGACGCAAGGCCGCGCATCCAGCCATCTGCATGGCCTGAAGCCAGGCGATCTGGTCGAGGCCCGCCCGCCCGCTGGCAGCTTCACCGCCGATGCGGCCCTGCGCCGCCCCGCCGTGCTGCTGGCCGCGGGCATAGGCATCACGCCCTTGCTGGCCATGCTGCGCCACATCGTCCACGAAGGCCAGCGCACCCGCAGCCTGCGGCCCACCTGGCTGTTCCAGGCGGCTCGCACGCGCAGCGAACGGGCCTTTGACACGGAGATTGCCGAACTGGTGAAGGCCGGCAATGCCGAGGTGCACTGGGTGCGCACGCTCAGCCAGCCCGGCACGGCAAAGGCCGGCCGAGACTACGACCATGAGGGCCACATCGACATGGCCCTGTTGAAAGCCACCCTGCCCTGGGACGATTACGACTTCTACCTCTGCGGCCCGGACGCCTTCATGCAGGCCACCTATGACGGCCTGCGCGAACGCAATGTGCCCGACGAGCGCATCCACGCAGAAGCCTTCGGTCCCTCGGCCCTGAAGCGATCCATGGCCGGTGCAGCCCCCGCCGTCGAACTGCCTGCACCCGCCACACAGCCTGTCCGCATCATCTTTGCCGACTCGGCCAAGGAAGCGCGCTGGAAGCCCGGCGACGGCAGCCTGCTGGAAGTGGCCGAGGCCCGGGGGCTGGAGCCCGCCTTCGGCTGCCGGGGCGGCAGCTGCGGCGACTGCCGCGCGCGTGTGCTGCAGGGCGGGGTGACCTATGCCTCGCCACCCTCCTTCGCCGTGCCAGCAGGCGAGGCCCTGATCTGCTGCGCCGTGCCTGCGCAGGAGACGGGGGAGGCTTTGCATCTGGCGTTGTGAGGAGCCTGTCTCTGCGCGCTTTCCACATCAGGACATACCGACGGCAAAAGGCACATCAGCGATTGCTGCCCAATGCTTGGCTGCATCTAGCCTTCTATCTGGACGAGTATCGATTCATCAAGCTCTATGACTTCAAACAGGCCCTGACCCCGCTCATAGACCTCCCCTGACAGGAACCGAACCACTTTCTGGCCGATGAGCATGCACATCTCCACGACAAAGCCATCTGCATCCCGGCGCATGTCTTTTATCCGCACAAGGCCCAAGGGCAACTCAGCCAGCAGTCGGTCACGGTAACCAATGGATGCAGGCACGCCGGGACCCGACTCAGACGCCTCTGGAGTCACAAGGTACAGGCCGTGAAACCCGCTGCCATCGTCGATACGGGAAAGCATTGACCAGACACGTCCGTCCACCAGTTGGATCCAAATCTCGATGAACTGGAGATAGGGCACCTGCGGATGGCTCCAGACTGCTTCGCCAGGTACCCAGTGCTGCCGACCTGATTCATCCATATCCCAGCGGCCACCTTCGGCCAACGCCATCTCGCAAGCTCGCCAGCCCACAATCACCTGCTGGTCGAGATCCTGAAGGGACGGGAACTGGCGCGGCCCCATGGGCTGGATGGAGCTCCCGGGGGCCGGCTCGGTGTCGTCGATATGGACTACCGCGAACCCTTCCTGCTCACTCGGCGGCTCGAACATGGCAAACACGCTGCGAATGGCCTGCTCCGGCACCTGGTGATCGGCTCGCCGCTGCGTGTTCCTCCGCAAGGCGGTCTGCAAATCGGCTTTGAGCCAAATACAGACTACGGGCACGCCATGTGATCTGGCGATCTGAATGGCACGCTCACGATGCACCGTCTTCGGAAGGGCGGCATCAAAGAACACCGCATCACCACCCAACGCTGCGGCGTTCTGTTGAATCCAGCTGCTCTTGCCTGCAGCTTGCACCCCCACCACCACATAGAGCTTGGTCGCGGGCGAGCTGACAGACAGTGCTTTGTCCAAGTCCCGGTACGCCAACTCCCATGCGGCAGCACTGCGTTCCGGGGTGAACAGGCGACCTTGTTCGGTTTCCAGATAGTGGTCTGGATTGATGTGCTTTGTAGTGTCCATGGTGAGCTGCAAGATTCTGGATCACTGTAGCTGGGCACGGCGCCGTACCGTCCGCAGACAAACGAACCCGCCATGCAAAACGGCCTTGATCGATACACTCGCTGCAATTCCTGCGCCCTCGTACACGCCGCAAATCCAAAGCCCTGCCCATGCAACTCACCAACTGCCTGCTCCGCCTGTCGCCCTTGGTCCTCACCTGCCACATCGGCCTGGCCTGCGCACAGATCACCACGCCCTCAGCAGGCACCTATGTGCGCAAGGGCGGGGGTGGCGATCTGGTGGTGCGGGCCAATGGCAAGTTCCATATCCAGACCGTCGGTGCCAACGGCCATACCTGTGAGCTGGAAGGCACCATCACCAACGGCCGGGCCAGGATGGCGAATTCGGCCTGCGCCGTGGACTTCACGCCTGCCGGTCAGCGCGTCGGGGTCGACGCGGCCACCGCCGAGGCATGCCGGGACTTCTGCGGCATGCGGGCCTGGTTCGGTGGCGACTACCTTCGGCCCACACCCGGCTGCACGGACAAGGCCATTGCCGCATCGCGCAGAAACTTCAAGCGCGCGTACGACGCCAAGGACTACCGCCTGGCGCTGACCACGCTGGCGCCGGTGCTGCAGGACTGCGATGAGGTGCTGACCGGCGTTACCAAGGGCTGGCTGCGCAACGACCTGGCGCTGGCACAGCTTCGCTCGGGCGACGCAGCCGCCTGCCGCCAGACCCTGGCCCCGCTGGCCGAGGAAGCTGGCAAGACGGATCAGGAACTGCGCGAGGCCTATCCACCCACCGATGCCGATGTGGTGCTGCCCATGCTCAAGGCTGCGCGCACCAATCTGCGCTTGTGCAGTTGAGGCGGTGCCATCGCCATGAAAGATCCCGCATCGCCCAACGCAGGAATCTCCGGGCATTTCCGGCGTGAGGCGAAGTGGATGCTGTGGGTGCTTGGCGTGCTGCCCTTGGCGCTTGCCTTGCTGGCAGCGTGGCTGGCGCCACTGATCCTGAACCATGTGGAGAAAGACAAATGCCTGAAAGCTGGAGCACAGATCTCCAGGCAAACCGGCAAGTGCGAACGCCCTGAACAGGCGCCCCCGAAGGAGTGAGTTGCGGGCTATCCCGTTGCCAGCCTGGCGCACGACGATGCCCTGTGCTTGGGCGTGGTGTCCATGCTGTAGCGGATCGGCGGCGGCCCGGGCGTCTTGCCCTATCCTTGTGCGCTTTCATTCCAACTGAGCAGCGCCCTTGAACAGGGCTTGACCCCTTGCCACCCATGACCGATATCCGCCCCGCCCGCTTTCCCGAAGACCTCGACGCCGTGGTCCGCATCTTCCGGGAGTACGTGGCCAGCCCCACCGTGAGCCTGGACTTCCAGGACTTCGAGACCGAGTTCGCCGCCCTGCCCGGCAAGTACGCCGCGCCCGAGGGCTGCGTGCTGCTGGCCTGGAAAGACGGCCAGCCCGTGGGCTGCGCCGCCCTGCGCCAGGTGGATGCGCAGACAGGCGAAATGAAGCGCGTCTACGTGCGCCCCACGGTACGCGGCGAGAACCTGGGTCGCCGCCTGGTGGAAGGCATCCTGGACGCTGCGCGCCACGCGGGCTACACCCGCATCTGCCTGGACGTGCTGCCCGAGTTCCAGGCTGCGCAGCGGCTGTATGAGTCCCTGGGTTTTACGGATGCAGAGCCGGTGAGCTTCAATCCCGTGCCGGGCACGCGTTATCTCGGACTGGATCTTTGAGGCATGCACCCTCCGGCAGGCGGCCTTCAGCGCCTGCACGGCTTCCGATGCGCTGACACCCGGTCCCTGAGTCCTCGTCTGCAAGCATTCAGCACGGTGAGACCGTAGCCCATACCCCGGTCCAACAGCCTGCCCGCAAGCGCAGCGGCGGTACGGACCACCTCTCCCCGCATCCTTCATCCGCAAATGCCCGTGGCCGAGCCGGGCGGCCTGCGCTTGTGCCCCGTGAATACCACCCATGGCGAATGGCGCTGCCTGGGACCAAACGCTCATTGGCAGCATCTCTATTCACCTGGCATTTCAAACCTGATTTTAGGAATTGTCCTAAGGATAATTCTGAAAATGATCTGTGGGCGACTTCTTTGATTGACCTCGTGCAGGCCATGAAATCAAATGAGGACTCTTCGCACAGCAAACATCAGAAACCCGCCTGGACACTGACAGCGGATTATTCGCCTGCTTGCAACCACTCATTTCCGTCAAATTGCCTTTATTGATCAAGGCGCATTGACTGGAATTCTCGATTCCGCTTCTGATCCAGCGTCTCCATACACCATGCCAGCCTCCATTGCCGCCACCTTCTATCAGATCGGCTATGCCGACATGCTTGCTCGCCAAATGGAGCAAAAACAGATCGATGCCATTGTGCTCACGCCACAGGAATACGCAGACATACTGAGTGACAAGGCGCGCAACAATCCTCGCCTGGCGGGCACGCTGCATGCCATGCTGGCCCACAGTGCGCTTGGGCGATACTGGACACACACCGCCAGCCCGAATGCAGGCAAACCCTGGGTCGCTCCCGCCTCCCTGATGGTCAGCGACGCGTACCTCATCACCAAAACGCTGATTGCATTGGGCTTGGCCGGTGCCCGCTCCTATATCAAGACAACCGCCACAGGCACCTATATCATCATCACGGGCTACGCGGGACTTCGCCGCAAGTTGCTGCAAGGCACGCGATTCCTTGCCGCCAATCCACGCATGGTCCAGATGGGCCTGGGTATTCGCGGTCTGCAGAATGTGGCCAAGGGCGGGTTCCTTCTGAGCCTGGTGGTGGGCACCGGGATAGAGACACTGGACTTCATCTTCAATGACGAGAAGACCATGCATGATCTTGTGGGTGGGATTGGAGTGGAGGCGGTCAAGGCGGGATTGGCGACAATAGCGGGTTTGACCGCGGGAATGACGACTGCAAGCATGATATCTGTTGCCGTACTGCCCTTAGCAATCATGGCTGCAATGATTCTTATTACCAGTCTCGCACTGAATTCCGCTGACGAGCGCTGGCAGATAAAGCAAAACGTTATCAAGGCTATAAAATCCACGCCAAATGATACAGCGCAGGGATTTTACCGGATTAACACAAGCCATCCAGATTGGAGCAACATTCAGTCAAGGAATCCTTCAAACAAAAATAACGAAACACTCTACATTCCCGAAAAGAATAGTGAAGACCTATTGTGCAAATTAAGCCACAGAAGATAAAAATGCATGATATTCAAAGAATCAGAAAAAACGCCTACCTCGGGATCTTACTGACCACCCTGGTATTATTATCGTGCGTCTTCTTAATTAATGAAACAATTATAACAACAACCCATGAAATCAAAACACTGGCGCCAGTCGTTCGAATATGGCCAATGGCACCTTTTCCGGTTCTTTGCTTACCATTTCTCTTATCATTGATTTTACTATATATCGTAAAAGCCATTCCTTGCAAGCCACGCATTCAAACAAATATAGAAGGCATATTAATCAAATCGCTTATTTTATGCTTTATCTCGGCACTATTCTGTCTTTTATTCCTAGCCCCGCTTCAATATAAGGCAATGCCAAAACTCGGCTACACCCATTGCAACCTCCTACAAGGCCATCCAAACATGTATTTCTCAGACTGGGTCAAAAACCCAGAATGGTGCGTTCGCGGAAAAACCAGGGAATGGGTCAAAGAGCAGGCCAGGCTCTCCGGCAACCTTGAAAATCCCTGAAATAAAAAAAAGCGCAGACCACATGGTCCGCGCTTTTTTGCATCCTACGGCAGCCGTGCTGCCAACTCCCTCAGAACGCCTCTTCACTCATCTCCGCGCAGGTCATGTCGCGCTCACGCACGACCTTGAGCCATGCGCCTATCCGGGGCAGTTCGTATCGGAAGAAGTAGCGCATGGCGGCCATGCGACCAGCGTTGGCGGGTTCGGCCAGGGCGGCGTCCTTGGCGAGTACGGCCAGGGACACGTCCAGCCAGGTCCAGGCCAGCACCGTGTGGCCAAAGGCCTGCATATACGGCACGGCATTGGCCAGGGCCTGTTGCGGGTCGTCGGTGGCCCATGCGGCCTTGGTGGCGGCGCCGACTTCCTGCAGGGCCTTGGCCAGTTCATTGGCATGGCCAGCCAGTTCGGGCCGGGCCATGGCGCGCTGGATGGTGTCGTTGATGCGCGAGGCCAGCAGCTGCAGGCCCCTGCCGCCCTCCATGAGCACCTTGCGGCCCAGCAGGTCCATGGCCTGTATGCCGTGCGTGCCTTCATGGATCATGTTCAGGCGGTTGTCGCGCCAATATTGCTCCACGGGAAAGTCGCGCGTGTAGCCGTAGCCGCCGTGGATCTGGATGGCCAGGGAGTTGGCCTCCAGGCAGAACTCGCTGGGCCAGCTCTTGGAGATGGGGGTCAGCACTTCCAGCAGCAGCCGGGCCTCGGCCACGGATTCGGGCGTGCCGGTGTGCTGCTCATCGACCAGGCGTGCGCAGAACAGGTTCAGCGCCAGCGCGCCTTCGCAATAGGACTTCTGCGCCAGCAGCATGCGCTTGACGTCGGCGTGCTCGATGATGCGCGACTGGGGGCGCGTGGCATCCTTGCCGGCTGCACCCGGCGCCCCCTTGATCGGCCGGCCCTGCGGGCGGTTCTGCGCATAGTCCAGGCTGGCGTGGTAGCCGGCCAGGCCCAGCATGGTGGCGGCCATGCCGATGGAGATGCGGGCCTCGTTCATCATGTGGAACATGCATTTGAGGCCCTCGCCGGGCTTGCCGACGAGGTAGCCCACGGCCCCGGCGCCGCCGCGCACGGGAAAGCGCCCTTCCCCGAAGTTCAGCAGCGTATTGGTGGTGCCGCGCCAGCCCAGCTTGTGGTTGAGGCCGGCCAGGGCCACGTCGTTGCGCTCGCCGGTGAGTTGGCCTTCGGTGTCCACGAGCTTCTTGGGCACGATGAACAGCGAGATGCCCCGCACGCCGGGCACGGGCTTGCCATCGGGGCCGGGGATCTTGGCCAGCACGAGGTGGACGATGTTCTCGGTCAGCTCATGGTCACCCGCGCTGATCCACATCTTGTTGCCCTTGAGACGGTAGCGCGGGCCCAGCGCATCGCTCTCGAAATCGGCGCCATCGGGCTCGGCACGGGTGGCAATGTCGCTCAGTGACGAGCCGGCCTGGGGTTCGGACAGGCACATGGTGCCGGCCCAGCGGCCATTGAATTCATTGGTGGCAAAGACCTGCTTTTGCATGTCCGTGCCGTGGGCCATGATGGCATTGGCATTGCCCGAGGTCAGCATGTTGGAGCCGATGCTGATGGAGGCCGCCGCGAAGAAGCTGTTGGCTGCCGCCTCCACGGTGTAGGGCAGCTGCATGCCGCCGATGTCGTAGTCCTGGGCGGCGCTGAGCATGCCCGAGTCGGCATAGGCCTGGCGCGCATCGTGGGTGCACTGGGGCAGGATGACTTTCTCGCCGTCGAACTGCGGCTCATGCGTGTCCACGGTGCGGTTGAAGGGGGCGTATTTCTCGCGGGCGATGCGCTCGCAGGTGTCGAGCACGGCATCGAAGGTGTCGCGCGAATGGTCGGCAAAGCGCTCGCGCTCGCCCAGCGCATCGGCGCGCAGCCATTCATAGAGCAGGAAATCGATGGTGGAACGCAGGCGCATGGTGATGTCCGGAATCAAAAAAGAAGCCGCAGACGCCGCCAGAGGAAGCGCGTGCGGCCAACAGGAGTAACGGGAACAGGCGGTGGCGGCCGCAGCCGCCACCTGCACTTACAGCACTTCGAACACGCCGGCGGCACCCATGCCGCCGCCGATGCACATGGTCACGCAGACACGCTTGGCACCGCGGCGCTTGCCTTCGATCAGGGCGTGGCCCGTCAGGCGCTGGCCCGACACGCCATAGGGATGGCCCAGGGCGATGGCGCCGCCGTTGACATTGAGGCGATCGTTGGGGATGCCCAGCTTGTCGCGGCAGTACAGCACCTGCACGGCAAAGGCTTCATTGAGCTCCCACAGGTCGATGTCCTGCACCGTCAGGCCCAGCTTCTTGAGCACCTTGGGCACGGCGAAGACGGGGCCGATGCCCATTTCGTCGGGCTCGCAGCCGGCCACGGCAAAGCCCAGGAAGCGGCCAAGAGGCTTGAGGTTGTTGCGCGAGGCATAGTCCTCGCTCACCACCACGCAGGCGCCTGCGCCATCGGAGAACTGGCTGGCATTGCCGGCCGAGATCACGCCGCCGGGCAGCGCGGGGCGGATGCCCGAGATGCCTTCCTTGGTCGTGCCTTCGCGCACGCCCTCGTCCTTGCTGCAGGTCACTTCCTTGGTGATCAGGCCGCGCACCTTGTCGGCCACGCCCATGGTCACGGTGATGGGCGCGATCTCGGCGTCCAGCAGGCCGGCGGCCTGGGCCGCGCAGGCCTTTTGCTGGCTGGCGGCGCCGTATTCGTCCATGGCGTCACGGCCGATGCCGTAGCGCTTGGCGACCTGTTCGGCGGTCTGCAGCATGCTCCAGTAGATCTCGGGCTTTTGCTTGGCCAGGGCCAGGTCCTGGATCATGTGCAGGTTCATTTCCTGCTGCACGCAGGAGATGGACTCCACGCCGCCGGCCACGTAGACATCGCCCTCGCCCGCGATGATGCGCTGCGATGCGGTGGCGATGGTCTGCAGGCCCGAGGAGCAGAAGCGGTTGATGGTCATGCCCGATGCGGTGATGGGCAGGCCGGCCTTGAGCGCGATCTGGCGCGCAATGTTCATGCCGGTGGCGCCTTCGGGGTTGGCGCAGCCCATGATCACGTCATCGACGGCGGCAGGGTCGACGCCTGCGCGCTGCACGGCGTGCTGCACGGCATGGCCGCCCAGCGTGGCGCCATGGGTCATGTTGAAGGAGCCCTTCCAGCTTTTGGCCAGGGGCGTGCGGGCGGTGGAAACGATCACGGCGGATGTCATGGATATTCCTTGTATGGCGGGTTTGCGGTGGTTCGCAAAAAGTTCGTGCGCCGCACGTCTCAGCTGAATTGCTTGCCTTCGGCCGCCAGCTTCGCCAGCAGCGGGGCAGGCTGCCAGAAATCGGCGTCGTCGTTGGGGTTCTTGGCGAAGCGGTTCATGGCCTGGACCACGTTGAACAGCCCGACCTCACCCGCGTAGTGCATGGGGCCGCCGCGCCAGATGGGGAAGCCATAGCCGGTCAGGTAGACCATGTCGATATCGCCCGACTTGCCGGCGATGCCGTCTTCCAGGATGTGGGCGCCTTCGTTGACCAGGGCGAAGACCAGGCGCTGGACGATTTCCTCATCGGAGATCTTGCGCGGGGTGATGCCCAGCTCCTTGCGGTGGGACTCGATCATCTGGTTGACCAGCTCGGACGGGATGGCGTCGCGCTTGCCCGCCTGGTAGTCGTACCAGCCCGCACCGGTCTTCTGGCCGAAGCGGCCCAGCTCGCACAGCTTGTCGGCCGTGCGGCTGTACTTCATGTCGGCGCGCTCGACGGCGCGGCGCTTGCGGATGGCCCAGCCGATGTCGTTGCCGGCCAGATCGCCCATGCGGAACGGGCCCATGGCGAAACCGAACTTCTCGATGGCCTTGTCCACCTGGGCGGGCGTGGCGCCTTCGTCCAGCAGGAAGCCGGCCTGGCGCGAGTACTGCTCGATCATGCGGTTGCCGATGAAGCCATCGCACACGCCCGAGACCACGGCGGTCTTCTTGATCTTCTTGGCCAGCTTCATCACGGTGGCCAGCACGTCCTTGGCGGTGTGCTTGCCGCGCACCACTTCCAGCAGCTTCATCACGTTGGCGGGGCTGAAGAAGTGCATGCCCACCACGTCCTGCGGGCGCTTGGTGAAGGCGGCGATCTTGTCCACGTCCAGCGTGGAGGTGTTGGAGGCCAGGATGGCGCCGGGCTTGGCCACCTCGTCCAGTTGCTTGAACACGGTTTCCTTGACGCCCAGTTCCTCGAACACCGCCTCGATGATGAGGTCGGCATTCTTGAGCGCGTCATACGACAGCGTGGTGCTCAGCAGCGCCATGCGCTGGTCGTACTTTTCCTGGGTGAGCTTGCCCTTCTTGACCTGGGCTTCGTAGTTCTTGCGGATGGTGGCCACGCCACGGTCCAGCGCTTCCTGCTTGGTCTCCAGAATGGTCACGGGAATGCCCGCGTTCAGGAAGTTCATGGAGATGCCGCCGCCCATGGTGCCGGCACCGATGACGCCCACGGTCTTGATGTCGCGCACAGCCGTGTCCGAGGGCACGTCGGCGATCTTGGAGGCCGCGCGCTCGGCCATGAACAGGTGGCGCAGCGCGCGCGACTCGGGCGACCACATCAGTTGCATGAAGGCATCGCGCTCCAGGGCCATGCCTTCGTCGAACTTCTTGCGCGCGGCGTTCTCCACCGTGTCCACGCAGCGGGCCGGGGCCGGGTAGTTCTTGGCCATGCCCTTGACCATGTTGCGCGCGAACTGGAAGTAGGCGTCGCCCTGGGGATGCTTGCAGGGCAGGTCGCGCACGCGCGGCAGCGGACGCTTGTCGGCCACTTCCAGCGCAAACGCCTTGGCCTCGTCCAGCAGGGACTCGGGCGAAGCGGCCATCTTGTCGAACAGCTTCTGGCCGGGGATGGAGGCCAGCAGCTCGCTCTTGACGGGTTCGCCGCTGACAATCATGTTCAGCGCGGTCTCCACGCCCAGCACGCGCGGCAGGCGCTGCGTGCCGCCTGCACCGGGCAGCAGGCCCAGCTTGACTTCAGGCAGGGCCACCAGGGTGCCGGGAGCGGCCACGCGGTAGTTGCAGCCCAGCGCCAGCTCCAGCCCACCGCCCATGCAGACGGTGTGGATGGCGGCCACCACGGGCTTGCTGCCCTGGTCCAGCGAGTTGATCAGCGAGACCAGGTGAGGCTCGCGATACGCCTCTTCCTTGCCGAACTCGTTGATATCGGCGCCGCCCGAGAAGGCCTTGCCGGCACCCGTGATGACGATGGCCTTGATGGCCGGGTCGGCGTAAGCCTTGTCCAGCCCCTCGACGATGCCGCGGCGCGTGGAAAGGCCCAGGCCGTTGACGGGGGGATTGTTGAGCGTGATCACGGCAACCGAGCCGTCGACCTTGTATTCAGCCGTCATGCAATGTCTCCTGAGGTTTAAGCAAATAGTACGGACGTGCTTTTTCCATTCTAGGAAGGCTTGACCGGCAGCGCCATGCCGTTGGCGGTGCAAGCTGTCCCGGTCGGGACAAGTTTTGCTGCGCTGCAGCGTCCAGCAGGTCTCGCCGGGGTCCGCGCCCGCGCCAGCTTACGGGGAGGCGGCCTCGCAAAGTCATGCAAGCGCCAAGGCTCCAGTGTTTGTACCGACAGGGAAATCCAGCTTGAGGGACTTGACCTTCCCACCGTAGCAATGCCCAGACTGCATGGACCTTCAACCCCCAAGGAGTTTTTCATGCAGTTTTTTCTTGAAGACATGACCTGTGGCGGCTGCGCCCGTTCCGTGACCAAGGCCATAAAGACCGTCGATCCGGATGCCAGGGTGGCCACGGACCCGCTGACCCGTGGGGTGGAGGTGCAGACCAGCGCCACCGAGGAGCAGATCGCCACCGCACTGCGCCAGGCGGGCTACCCGCCAGGCAAGGGATGACACGCCGCCGCAATCCGTCGGCAAGGCCGATGGATTGCGGCCCTCCCACGGACGCGAGCCCCGCGCCAGCCTCCTCGGAGGGTCACCGGCCCTCCTTGGCGTGATTGATCGTGTAGCGGGGAAGCTCCACGGTCAGATCCTCCCGCCCCACGATGGCCTGGCAGCTCAGGCGCGATTGCGCCTGCAGCCCCCAGGCCCGGTCCAGCATGTCTTCCTCCTGCTCCTCGACGTCGTTCAAGGAGCCGAATCCCTGGCGCACGATGCAGTGGCAGGTCGTGCAGGCGCCGACCTGCTCGCAGGCGTGCTCGATGGCAATGCCGTGGTCCAGCAGGGCTTCGCAGATCGACGTGCCCGCAGGCACCTGCAACACCGCCCCCTCCGGGGCCAGTTCGGCGTGCGCGATCACGGTCAGTTGTGGCATGGTGGCGGCCCTCCCTTCAGTGCGGACAGGCGCAGCGGCCCGCAACTTCGTTCGTCCTGCCGCACGCATGCGGGTGGTTCTTGCGCGGTACGGCGCCTGTGCGCCGCGAGGGTTCCCTCTTGCCGCTATCGGGCTGCTGCAGTCCCTGCAGAATAGGACAGGCCGGCGACTGATCGCCTGCGCAGGATCTGGTCAGCGCCTTCAGGGACGAGGCCACCTGCCGCATGTCATCGATGCGCTGCTCCAACGCCGCGATGTGCTGCTCGGCCACGCGCTTGACGTCCGCGCTGCGCCGCGATGGATCGGTCCACAGGTCCAGCAGGTCCTTTATCTCGTACGCCGAAAAGCCGAAGTCGCGCGCGCCGCGGATGAAGTGCAGCCGCAGGATGTCGGGACCGCCATAGACGCGGTAGCCCGCTTCGCAGCGATTCGCCGGGGGTATCAGCCCGATCTGCTCGTAATAACGAATCATCTTGGCCGAGATACGAGATGCCTTGGAGGCTTCTCCGATGTTCATGGTCTATCTCCTGTTTCAAAGTGCCGTGGCATGGCCTGCCCCGCAGGACCAGCCTCACGGCGTGCACAGCTTGATCCTTCACACAACGTCAAGGTCAAGTGCCCTCGCGGCCCGGAGTTCTTTTGGCAAAGCTTGACCTTGCCGCCGTTGTAAGCCCCAGCCTTTGCGCATGTCGATGCAGCGACGCGCCGGATGGTCCGGGGCCCTGCAGCCGAGAAAGGGGCACTTCCATGCGTGAAAAAATCAGAATCGCCGCGCTTGCCGGCGCCATGGCGGGGGTACTGGGCATAGCCCTCGCCACCCGCGAGGCCTCGGGCGACCAGCCAAAGGCGGCCGCACCCGCCGGGCCGCAGGTGCCGGTGGCCGAAGTCATTACGCGCACGGTCACGCCATCGGCCGAGTTCACGGGCTTTCTCGCCGCGCCCAAGACGGTGGAGCTGCGCTCGCGCGTGGGCGGTGCGGTCGAGGCCGTGAGCGTTCCCGAGGGCAGTCTGGTGCGCAAGGGCCAGTTGCTGTTCCAGATCGACCCGCGCCCCTTCCATGTTGCGCTGGACAATGCGGCCGCACAGTTGCGCCAGGCCCAGGTGCTGGCCAGCCAGGCCCAGGCCGATGTCGAGCGCGCCGAACGGCTGGCGCCCACGGGCGCCGTCTCGCGCAAGACCCATGACGATGCCGTCTCCGCGCACAACGCCCGCCAGGCACAGGTGCAGGCGGCCCAGGCCGCCGTGGCAGCGGCGCGGCTGGACCTGTCCTACGCGCGCATCACGGCGCCTATCTCGGGCCGCGTGGACCGGGTGCTGGTGACCGAGGGCAACCTGGTCGGCGGCAGCTCGGGAGGTTCGGCGGGCGCGGCCACGCTGCTGACCACCATCGTCTCGGTCGATCCCATGCACGCCTATTTCGACATCGACGAAGCCACCTATCTCACGGCCGTGCGCCAGGCCCGGCCCGAGGCGCGTGGCGGCAAGGCGGCGCCGCGCGTGGCGCTGGGGCTGGTCACGGACCAGGGCTTCCCCCATGAAGGCGTGCTCGACTTCGTGGGCAACAGGATGGACCGCGCCACCGGCACCATCCGCGCACGCGCCGTGGTGCCCAACCCCAAGGGTGTACTGGCCCCGGGCCTGTTCGCACGGGCCAGGCTGGCCACGAGTGCTGCGCGCGAGGCCATCCTGATCGATGACCAGGCCGTGGGCACCGACCAGGGCAAGAACTATGTGCTGGTCGTGGCAGAGGACAACCAGGCCCAGTACCGCCCGGTGCGGCTGGGGCCGCTGGTGGATGGCCTGCGCGTGATCGACGAGGGCCTGAAAAGCGGCGAGAAAATCATCCTCAAGGGGCTGGTGCGTCCCGGCATGCAGGTCACGCCCCGCCCGACCCCCATGCAGCAGACGGCCTCCGCTGCCGCCTCACCCGCAGCGGCTGGCGCCGCCAATGACCGGGTGGAGGCACGCCAATGAACTTTCCCCGCTTTTTCATCGCGCGGCCGATCTTCGCCATCGTGCTGTCGCTGCTGATGCTGCTGGCCGGCGCCATCGCTTTCTGGCAATTGCCGCTGAGCGAGTATCCGGCCGTCACGCCGCCCACGGTGCAGGTCACGGCCAGCTACCCTGGCGCCAATCCCGAGGTCATCGCCGACACCGTGGCCGCGCCGCTGGAGCAGGTCATCAACGGCGTGGAGAACATGCTCTACATGAGCTCCCAGATGACCACCGACGGCCGGATGGCGATCAGCATCGCCTTCAAGCAGGGCACCGACCCGGACATGGCGCAGATCCAGGTGCAAAACCGGGTCTCGCGCGCCCTGCCCCGCCTGCCGCAGGAGGTGCAGCGCATCGGCGTGGTCACGCAAAAGACCTCGCCCGACGTGCTGATGGTGGTGCACCTGGTCTCGCCCGGCAAGCGCTACGACCCGCTGTACCTGTCCAACTTCGCCCTGCGCCAGGTGCGCGACGAACTGGCGCGCCTGCCCGGCATCGGCGATGTGCAGGTCTGGGGCGCGGGCGAATACTCCATGCGCGTGTGGCTGGATCCGGCCAAGGTGGCCACGCGCGGGCTCAGTGCCAGCGATGTGGTCGCCGCCATCCGTGAGCAGAACGTGCAGGTCGCGGCCGGCTCGGTGGGCCAGCAGCCCGACACCTCGTCGGCCTTCCAGGTGACGGTCAATACCATGGGCCGCCTGGCCAGCGAGGAACAGTTCGGCGACATCATCGTCCAATCCGGCGCCGACGGCCAGGTCACGCGCCTGCGCGACGTAGCCCGCATCTCGCTGGGCGCCGACGCCTACACCCTGCGCAGCCTGCTCGATGGCGAGCCGGCACTGGCCATGCAGATCATCCAGAGCCCCGGCGCCAATGCCATCGACGTCTCCAATGCCGTGCGCGCCAGGATGCAAGAGCTGCAAAAGGGTTTCCCGCAGGACATCGAGTACCGCATCGCCTACGACCCCACGGTCTTCGTGCGCGCCTCGCTGCAATCGGTGGCCGTCACGCTGCTGGAGGCCATCGTGCTGGTGGTCATCGTGGTGGTGCTGTTCCTGCAGACCTGGCGCGCCTCCATCATCCCGCTGGTGGCCGTACCGGTGTCACTGGTGGGCACCTTCGCGCTGATGCAGATCTTCGGCTTTTCGCTGAACACGCTGTCGCTGTTCGGGCTGGTGCTGTCCATCGGCATCGTGGTGGACGATGCCATCGTGGTGGTCGAGAACGTGGAACGCCACATCGCCCTGGGCGAATCGCCGCGCGACGCGGCGCGCAAGGCCATGGACGAGGTCACCGGTCCCATCCTGGCCATCACCTCGGTGCTGGCGGCGGTCTTCATCCCATCGGCCTTTCTGTCGGGCCTGCAGGGCGAGTTCTACCGCCAGTTCGCGCTGACCATCGCCATATCGACCATCCTGTCGGCCATCAACTCGCTGACACTGTCGCCCGCGCTGTCGGCCATCCTGCTCAAGCCCCACCACGGCGGGGCAAGGCCCGACCGGCTCACGCGCGCCATGGACGCCGTGTTCGGCGGGTTCTTCCGCCTGTTCAACCGCTTCTTCGACGGCGCCTCCAATGCCTACGTGGGCACGGTACGCCGCGCAGTGCGCGGCAGCGCCATCGTGCTGCTGCTGTATGGCGGCTTCGTGGCCCTGGCCTGGCTGGGCTTCCAGCAGGTGCCCGGTGGCTTCGTTCCGGCCCAGGACAAGTACTTCCTGGTCGGCATCGCCCAGTTGCCCACCGGGGCCTCGCTGGACCGCACCGAGGCCGTGGTCAAGCAGATGTCCGAGATCGCGCTGGCCGAGCCCGGGGTGGAGAGCGTGGTGGCCTTCCCGGGCCTGTCCATCAACGGCTTCGTGAACGTGCCCAACTCGGCCGTCATGTTCGCCATGCTCAAGCCCTTTGCCGAGCGCAAGGACCCATCGCTGTCCGCCAATGCCATCGCGGGGAAACTGATGGGCCGGTTCAGCCAGATCCCCGACGGTTTTCTGGGCATGTTTCCGCCGCCGCCCGTGCCGGGCCTGGGCAGCATGGGCGGTTTCAAGATGCAGATCGAAGACCGCGCGGGCCTGGGCCTGGAGGCGCTGGTGCAGGCCCAGGGCGCCCTCATGGCCAAGGCCATGCAGACGCCCGAGCTGGCCAGCATGTTGGCCAGCTTCCAGACCAACGCGCCGCAGCTGCAGGTGGACGTCGACCGGACCAAGGCCAAGTCGCTGGGCATCTCGCTGACCGACGTGTTCGAGACGCTGCAGATCAACCTGGGCTCGCTGTACGTCAACGACTTCAACCGCTTCGGCCGCACCTACCGCGTCATGGCACAGGCCGACGCGCCGTTTCGCATGCAGGCCGAGGACATCGGCCGGCTCAAGCTGCGCAACGCGGCCGGGGACATGATCCCGCTGAGCGCCTTCGTGCGCATCACCCGCAGCTCGGGCCCGGACCGGGTGATCCACTACAACGGCTTTCCCTCGGCCGACATCAGCGGCGGGCCGGCGCCCGGCTACTCCTCGGGCCAGGCCACCGACGCCATGGAGCGGATTGCGCGCGAAACCCTGCCCGAAGGCATGACCTTCGAATGGACGGACTTGGTCTACCAGGAAAAGCAGGCCGGCAACTCGGCGCTGTACATCTTCCCGCTGGCCGTGCTGCTGGCCTTCCTGATCCTCGCGGCCCAGTACAACAGCTGGTCGCTGCCCTTCGCCGTGCTGCTGATCGCCCCCATGGCGCTGCTGTCGGCGATCGCCGGGGTGTGGCTGACCGGCGGCGACAACAACATCTTCACGCAGATCGGCTTTGTGGTGCTTGTGGGGCTGGCCGCCAAGAACGCCATCCTCATCGTGGAGTTCGCACGCGCCAAGGAAGACGAAGGGGCCGACCCGCTCGCCGCCGTGCTCGAAGCGGCGCGCCTGCGCCTGCGCCCGATCCTGATGACCTCGCTGGCCTTCATTGCGGGAGTCGTGCCCCTGGTGCTGGCCAGCGGCGCCGGTGCCGAGATGCGCCATGCCATGGGCGTGGCCGTGTTCGCCGGCATGCTGGGCGTGACGCTGTTCGGCCTGGTGCTCACGCCTGTGTTCTACGTGCTGGTGAGGCGCTGGACCACGCGCCGCCAGCGCCCTGCGGCCACGCCATCCACCTCACCCGCGCAGCAGATCGGAGTACGCCATGCGGACTGAACGTCCCCTGAAAAAACTGTCGCTGCTGGCCCTGGCCAGCCTGCTGGCCGGCTGCTCGCTGGCCCCCAGATATGAGCGCCCGCCAGCGCCCATCGAAACCATCTACCCCAGCGGTCCCGCCTATGGCGATGCCGATGCGGCCCCGCAGGCCGTGGCCGACATCGGCTGGCGAGACTTCCTGCGCGACCCGCTGCTGCAGGAACTGGTGGCCCTGTCCCTGGCCAACAACCGCGACCTGCGCAAGGCCGCGCTGAACGTGGAGATGGCGCGGGCCCAGTACCGCATACAGCGCGCCGACCTGCTGCCGCGCATCGGCTTGGGCGCCGACGGTTCGGCACAGCGCCTGCCAGCCGACCTCAACCCCAGCGGCACAGCCGGCATCCGTCGCAATTTCCAGGTCGCGGGCGTCGTCTCGTGGGAGCTGGACCTGTGGGGCCGCATACGCAGCCTCGGCGAACAGGCGCTGGCCGCCTACCTGGCCCTGGACGAAACCCGCACGGCCGGGCAACTGAGCCTGGTCGCCGAAGTGGCCAACGCCTATCTGGCGCTGCGCGCAGACCAGGAACTGCTGGGCCTGACGCAGCAGACGCTGGAGGCCCAGCAGCGCTCCTTCGCACTGACGGCCCAGTTGGTGGAGGCTGGCAGCGCCAACCGCATCGACCTGCGGCGCGCTGAGATCGCCCTGCGCACGGCGCAGGCCAACCGGGCGCTGTACACGCGCCAGGCGGCACGGGACCGCAACGCCCTGGTGCTGCTGCTGGGCCAGCCGCTGACACCCGAGCTGTCACACCAGCTCGACAGGGCCCTCACGCTGCCAGACGACCTGGTGCCCGCCAATCTGCCAGCAGGCCTGCCCTCGGACCTGCTGATGCGCCGGCCCGACCTGCGCGCCGCCGAGCACCGGCTGCGCGCAGCCAACGCCAGCATCGGCGCCGCGCAGGCAGCGTTCTTCCCCACCATCGGGCTGACGGGCGTTGCCGGCACGGCCAGCGCCAGCCTGGGCGGCCTGTTCGACGCAGGCTCGGGCACCTGGAGCTTCATGCCGCGCATTGGCCTGCCCATCTTCCAGGGCGGCTCGCTGCGGGCCCAGCTAGACGTCGCCCGGGTGCGCCAGCGCGCCGAGGTCGCCAGCTACGAGAAGGCCATCCAGACCGCCTTCGCCGAAGTGGCCGATGGTCTGGCCGGCAAACGCACGCTGGACGAGCAGATGCAAGCGCAGCAACTGCTGCTGGACGCCAGCGAAAAGGCCGAGGAACTGGCCGCCCAGCGCTTTGCCGAAGGCCTGGACGACAACCTCAGCCTGCTGGATGCGCAGCGCACGCGCTACGGATCGCAGCAGGCGCTGGTGCTGACGCGGCTGGCGCGCCTGGGCAACCTGATCGATCTGTACAAGTCATTGGGCGGCGGCTGGACGGAGCGTACGCAGGCAACGAGCGCCCTGGCCAGTGCACCCTGAACAGAGAACAGTCAGGTATCAGACCTCCAGCCACTCCTTGCGCACCTTCTGATCGGCGCGCAGCCCGTCGGGCGTGCCGTCGAAGACGATGCGCCCATGGCCCATGACCAGGGCCCGGTCGGAGATGCTCATGGCAATGGTGAGCTTTTGCTCGATCAGCAGCACGGACACGCCGCGCTGCTTGATCTTTTGCAGGTACTCGCCCACCAACTCGACGATCTTGGGAGCCAGGCCCTCGGTGGGCTCGTCGATGATGATCAGGTCGGGGTCGCCCATCAGCGTGCGGCACAGGGTCAGCATCTGCTGCTCGCCGCCCGACATCACGCCGGCCTCGGTGTGCTGGCGCTCCTTCAGGCGCGGGAACATGGCGTACATGTCGTCGAAGCCCCAGCGGCTGTCCCGGCCCTTGCCCTTCTGTCCCAGCAGCAGGTTCTGGTGCACGGTGAGGTTGGGGAACACGTCGCGGCTCTCGGGCACGTAGCCCACGCCCAGGTGGGCGATCTCGTAGGCCTTGCGGCCGGTCAGGCTCTGGCCCTTCCAGTCCAGCGAGCCCTCCCAGTGCACCAGGCCCATGATGGCCTTGGCCGTGGTCGAGCGGCCCGAGCCGTTGCGCCCCAGCAGCGCGACGATTTCGCCGGGCTGCACCGAGAAATCCACGCCATGCAACACATGGCTTTTGCCGTAATAGGCATGCAGGTTGTTGATGTTCAGCATCCGCGCTCCCTCAATGTGCACCAGCTTGTTGATCCGCCACGGACGAGCCCAGATAGGCCTCCTGCACGCGCGGATTGGCACGCACGGCCTCGGGCGTGTCGTAGGCGATGACTTCGCCGTAGACCACGACGGCGATCTTGTCGGCCAGGCCGAAGACCACGCCCATGTCGTGCTCCACGGTCAGCAGGGTCTTGCCTTCGGTGACCTTCTTGATCAGCTGGATGAAGTGGGCCGTCTCGCTGTTGCTCATGCCGGCCGTGGGTTCGTCCAGCAGGATGACGCCGGCGCCGCCGCCGATGGTGATGCCGATCTCCAGCGCACGCTGTTCGGCATAGGTCAGGTTCACCGCCAGCGTGTCGCGCTTTCTATGCAGGCCGATCATCTCCATCAGCTCATCGGCGCGGGCATTGGCGTCGCGCAGCTTCGACAGGAAGCGCCAGCAGCTGTAGCGGTAGCCCAGGCTCCACAGCACGCTGCAGCGCAGGTTCTCGAACACGCTGAGCTTGGGAAAGATGTTGGTGATCTGAAAGCTGCGCGACAGCCCCATGCGGTTGATTTCATAGGGTTTCTTGCCGTCGATGCGCTGGCCGTTGAGCAGCACCTGGCCGCTGGTGGGCTCGAAGCGGCCACTGATCAGGTTGAACAGCGTGCTCTTGCCCGCACCGTTGGGGCCGATGATGGCCACGCGCTCGCCCGGCTTCACGGCCAGCTGGGCGCCACGGATGATCTCTGCCTTGCCGAAGCGCTTGTACAGGTCGCGCAGCTCCAGCGCATAGGTGGCCTCGCCAGCCACGGCGGCGGCCGCGGTGCCCGGACGTTCGATTGCAATGCTGGACATGGTTCAACCCTCCCCGCGCTTGATGGCTTCTTCGATTTCTTCCTGGATGCGCTCCCAGCGGCGCAGGCACCAGCGCCTGGCCACTTCCAGCAGGCCCAGGCCCACCACGAAGATGGCAACGGCCACGGTCCAGGTCGATGCCGAGCTGGTATCGAGCTGCACGCCCATGAACGAGACCTGGGGACCCAGGGCCGCGTTGAGCTGCAGGTGGTAGATCATCTCGACGATGGCCGCGCCGCCCACGATCATGACCAGGGCGCTGGCCGCGATGGCCAGGTAGGGCTGGGCCAGCCGGCGCCACTTGCCGAAGCGCGCCACGCGCAGGTTCATCATGATCAGGCTGGCAACGCCGCCCGGTGCGTACATCACCATCAGCAGGAACACCAGGCCCAGGTACAGCAGCCAGGCCTTGGTCAGCTCCGACAGCAGCACCGAGGCCAGCACCAGCAGCACGGCGCCGATGATGGGCCCGAAGAAGAAGGTGGCGCCGCCCAGGAAGGTGAACAGCAGGTACGAGCCCGAGCGCATCACGCTCACGCTGTCCATGGCCGTGATGATCTCGAAGTTGATGGCTGCAAGCCCCCCGCCCACGCCTGCGAAGAAGCCCGCGATGATGAAGGAGAAGTAGCGCACGCGCTGCGTGTTGTAGCCCACGAACTCCACGCGCTCGGGGTTGTCGCGCACGGCGTTGAGCATGCGGCCCAGAGGCGTGCCCGTGAAGGCGAACATGGCGGCCGTGCAGATGAAGCAGTAGGCGGCGATCAGGTAGTACACCTCCATGCCCGAGCCGAAGGTCAGCCCGAAGAAGGGCTTGCCATAGACGCGGTCGGTGGTGATGCCGCCCTCGCCCCCGAAGAACTCGGGGAACATCAGCGCCATGGACGCCACCAGCTCGCCGATGCCCATGGTGATCATGGCGAAGGTGGTGCCCGACTTCTTGGTGGTCACATAGCCCAGCAGGGCCGCGAAGAACATGCCGCCCAGGCCGCCGATGATGGGAATCAGCACCAACGGAATGCCCCAGTCGCCGGAGCTGGCCCGGTTCATCGCATGGATGGCGATGAACGAGCCCAGCCCCGTGTAGACCGCATGGCCGAAGCTCAGCATGCCGCCCTGCCCCAGCAGGATGTTGTAGGACAGGCAGATGATGATGAGATAGCCGATCTGGCTGAGCATGGTCAGCGCCAGGCTGCTGGTGAACACCAGCGGCGCGACGATCAGCGCCAGGGCGAAGGCGCCCCAGATCAGGATGCGGCCGATGTTGAGCGGCTGGAAGCTGTAGTGGCGCCCTGCGCCCGCAGCCCCCGAAGCGCCCGGAACGCCTTTTGCGGCAGTGGATGTCATGGTCGTTTTGGTGATCGAGGACATGGTGTCAATCTCCCCGCGTGCCCAGGAGGCCCTTGGGCCGGAAGATGAGGATCAGCACCAGGAACAGGTAGGGCAGGATGGGCGCGACCTGGGAGATGGTGAGCTTGAGCAGCGGCCAGCCAAAGGTCTGCTCGCCGACCGGGCTGCCCAGCGAGGTCAGCAGGCTGGCCAGCGACCAGTCGATGGCCACGGCAAAGGTCTGCACGACGCCGATCAGCAGCGAGGCCACGAAGGCCCCCGCCAGCGAGCCCATGCCGCCAACCACCACCACCACGAAGATGATGGAGCCGACCGACATGGCCATGGCCGGCTCGGTCACATAGGTGTTGCCGCCGATGACGCCGGCCAGCCCCGCCAGCGCGCAGCCGCCGCCGAACACCATCATGAACACGCGCGGCACGTTGTGGCCCAGGGCCTCCACCATCTCGGGGTTCTTGAGCGCGGCCTGGATGACCAGGCCGATGCGCGTGCGCGTCAGCAGCAGCCAGACGGCCACCAGCATCAGCAGGGCCAGCAGCATCACGAAGGAGCGCGAGCGCGGGAACTGCGTGCCGTACAGCGTGAACAGGGGGCCCTGCAGCGCGGGCGGCAGTCCGTAGGGCACGGTGCCGCGGCCCCAGACCAGCTGCACCACCTCGAGGATGAGATAGGACAGGCCGAAGGTCACGAGCAGTTCGGGCACATGGCCGTACTTGTGCACGCGGCGCAGGCTGTAGCGCTCGAACATGGCGCCCAGCGCGCCCACCAGCAGGGGCGCGACGAAAAGCGCGCCCCAGAAGCCGATGATGCCGCTGAGCGTGTAGCCGAAGTACGCGCCCAGCATGTAGAAGCTGGTGTGGGCGAAGTTGAGCACGCCCATCATGCTGAAGATCAGCGTCAGCCCCGAGCTGAGCATGAACAGCAGCAGTCCATAGCTCACGCCGTTGAGCAGCGATATGGTGAAGAACTCAAGCGTCATCGAAAGGCCTTGGTCTCGGTGCGTTGGGGACAGGGAGCGGTGCGGGCCGCTCTCAGGACGGGCGCTTCATCTGGCAGGAGGTGGGCGTGCTGGCCACGTAGGGCTCGTAGTACTTCACCGGGGCGAAGGTGTAGCCCGTGTTCTCTGCGTCATACGGGTTCTTGCCGCCGGCCTTTTCCCAGCGCGTGATGTACAGACCCTGCTGCAGCTGGTGGTCGGTCTTGCGCATCTCCACTTCGCCGTTGAAGCTCTTGAGCTTCATGCCCTCCAGCGCGGCCGCCACCTTCACGGGGTCGGTGCCGCCGGTCTTGACGAAGGCCGCATCCAGCAGCGCGAACACGTGGTAGATCGAGCTTTGCGTGAGGTCGTCGTTCATCTTCTTCTTGAACTCGGCCATCAGCGGCTGGATGGGGCCGCCCATGTTGTAGTGGCCGTAGCCCACGGTGTAGACCTTGCCGTCGGAGGCCGCGCCCATGGCCGTGGGCGAGCCCGAGCCGAAGGCGTAATAGGTGTAGAACTTGACGTTGTTCAGGCCCGCGTCATTGGCGGCCTTGAGCAGCAGCGACAGGTCCGAGCCCCAGTTGCCCGTGATCACCGTGTCGGCGCCCGATTGCTTGATCTTGGCGATGTAGGGAGCGAAGTCGCGCACCTGGGCCAGGGGCGCGAAGTCGTCGCCCACCACCTGCACATCAGGCCGCTTGGCCTTGAGCATTTCCTTGGCGTACTTGGAGACCTGCTGGCCGTGCGAGTAGTTCTGGTTGATCAGGTAGACCTTCTTGACCTCGGGCACGTCCTTCATATAGGTCGTCAGCGCTTCCATCTTCATGGAGGTGTCCGCATCCAGGCGGAAGTGCCAGTAGCTGCACTTGCTGTTGGTCAGGTCCGGGTCCACCGCCGCATAGTTGAGGTAGACCACCTCCTTGCCCTTGTTGCGTGCGTTGTGCTTTTCCAGCGCATCCATGATGGCCAGGGCCGGGCCCGAGCCGTTGCCCTGCACCACATAGCGTGCGCCCTGGTCCATGGCCGAGCGCAGCACGGCCGTGGTCTCCTGCGGGCTGAGCTTGTTGTCCAGCGGGATGATCTCGAACTTCACGCCCGAGGCATTTTTCCTGTTGAACTCCTCGGCCATCAGCTGGAAGGTCTTGAGCTGGTTCGTGCCCACGGCGGCCATCAGACCCGACAGCGGATCGATCCAGCCGATCTTCACCGTCTCGCCCTTTTGCGCCCAGGCGCCCGATGCACAGGCCAGCATGGCCGAGGCGGCCACCGAATGCACGATCCACTTCATTTTTCTGTCTCCTTTTTCCGGTTGATTCGGATATCTGTATTGGCGCCAGACTAACGCCTGAATGACAATTTCCCTCTGGGGAATGCCTTAGAAACTATCGCGCATGCGACTTGGCTGCGGCCCTGGACACATTGGCGACAGATCGCCATCGATCAGGCCAGAAAACCGTGTTTTGCCTGATTTCGGGCAAAAAAAGGGGCGCCTCGCGCCCCTTTGCGAAGTTCAATGGCCAGTTATGCCGTCATGAGGGTCGCTTCATCTCACAGGATGTCGGCGTGCTGGCCACATAGGGCTCGTAGTACTTCACGGGAACGAAGGTGTAGCCGGTGTTCTCCGAATCCATCGGATACTTGCCGCCGGCCTTTTCCCAGCGCGCGATGAACAGGCCCTGCTGCAGCTGGTGGTCGCTCTTGCGCATCTCCACTTCGCCGTTGAGGCTGTTGAACTTCATGCCTTCCATGGTGGCAGCCACCTTGGCCGGGTCCGTGGTCTTGGCGCGCAGGAAGGCCTGGTCCAGCATGGTCAGGCCCGAGTACAGCGAGCCCGTGTACATGTCGTCGTTGAACTTGGCCTTGTAGCCCTTGGTGATGCGGTCCAGCGGGCCGGGCAGGTTCATGTGGCCGTAGCCCACCATGTAGACCTTGTCGGCGGCGGCCGCGCCCATGGCCGTGGGCGCGCCGGTGGCGATGGCGTAGTAGGTGTAGAACTTGACGTTGTTCAGGCCTGCATCGCTGGCGGCCTTGATCAGCAGCGCCAGGTCCGAGCCCCAGTTGCCCGTGATCACCGAGTCGGCACCCGATTGCTTGATCTTGGCGATGTAGGGTGCGAAGTCGCGCACCTGGGCCAGCGGCGAGAAATCGTCGCCCACGATCTCCACATCGGGGCGCTTGCGCTTGAGCATCTCCTTGGCGTATTTGGAGACCTGCTGGCCGTGCGAGTAGTTCTGGTTGATCAGGTAGACCTTCTTGACCTCGGGCACGTCCTTCATGTACGTGGTCAAGGCTTCCATCTTCATGGAGGTGTCCGCATCCAGGCGGAAGTGCCAGTAGCTGCACTTGCTGTTGGTCAGGTCCGGGTCCACGGCCGCGTAGTTGAGGTAGACGACTTCCTTGCCCTTGTTGCGCGCGTTGTGCTTTTCCAGCGCATCCATGATGGCCAGGGCCGGGCCCGAGCCGTTGCCCTGGAAGACGTAGCGCACGCCCTGGTCCATGGCCGAGCGCAGGGCTGCCGTGGTTTCCTGCGGGCTGAGCTTGTTGTCGATGCCGATGATCTCGAACTTCACGCCCGAGGCCGTGCCCTTGTTGAGCTCCTCGGCGATGTACTGCAGGCTCTTGAGCTGGTTGGACCCCAGCGCGGCCATGAGGCCGGACAGCGGGTCGATCCACGCAACCTTCACCGTCTCGCCCTTCTGGGCCATGGCGCCCGTGGCGCAAGCCAGGGCCAGGGATGCCGTCAATGCCTTGATCGCAAACTTCATGAAGCGTCTCCTCTTGTGGTGGTTTCTGGGCGAGGCCCAGGGTAATGGCCCCTGTGCCCTGCCCTGATCGGTGATTGCCCCTAGCGGCTATCGCCGACGAGACTCGGACCGGCCGCCCCGGCCAGGACATGCCCCCGCATGCCCTGGCCCGGTGGCCGCCCGCAACGGCTCAAAGCCCCGGCAGCCGGTAGCCGGCCAGCTGCTCGCGCAGCCGGGTCTTGAGCATTTTTCCGGTGGCGCCCAGCGGGATGGCATCGATGAAGACCACGTCGTCGGGGATCTGCCACTTGGCGGTCTTGCCCTCGTAGAACTTGAGCAGTTCCTCGCGCGTGACCTCGGCGCCGGGCTTCTTCGCCACGGCGACGATGGGGCGCTCGTCCCACTTGGGATGCGGCATGCCGATGCAGGCGGCCATGGCCACAGCCGGATGGGCCATGGCGATGTTCTCGATGTCGATGGAGCTGATCCACTCGCCGCCGGACTTGATCACGTCCTTGCTGCGGTCGGTGATCTGCATGAAGCCGTCCGGGTCGATGGTGGCCACGTCGCCCGTGGGGAACCAGCCGCGGCCCTGCGCGTCCTTGACCAGCGGGCTCTCGCCCTTGAAGTAGCTGTCCACGATCCAGGGGCCGCGCACCAGCAGGTCGCCATAGCTCTTGCCGTCCCAGGGCTGGTCGGTGCCGTCGCTGTCGACGATGCGCATGTCCACGCCATAGATGGCACGGCCCTGCTTTTGCAGGATCTTCATCTGCTCGTCCTTGGGCAGCTGCAGCTGCTTGTTCTTGAGCGTGCACAGCGTGCCCAGCGGGCTCATCTCGGTCATGCCCCAGGCATGCAGCACCTCCACGCCGAATTCGTCCTGGAAGGCCGTGATCATGGCCGGCGGGCAGGCGGAGCCGCCGATCACCGTGCGCTTGAGCGTGGAAAACCGCAGGCCGCCCGGCCTGATGTGGCCCAGCAGCATCTGCCAGACCGTGGGCACGCCGGCCGCGTAGGTGACGCCTTCGGCCTCGATCAGCTCGTACAGCGACTTGCCGTCCAGCGCCGGGCCGGGGAACACCAGCTTGCAGCCCGTGAGCGCGGCCGAGTAGGGAATGCCCCAGGCGTTGACGTGGAACATGGGCACGACGGGCAGCACCGAGTCGCGCGCCGATATGCACATCACATCGGGCAGCGCGGCCGCGTAGGCGTGCAGCGTGGTGGAGCGGTGGCTGTACAGCACGGCCTTCGGGTTGCCCGTGGTGCCGCTGGTGTAGCACATGCTGGAGGCCGTGTTCTCGTCGAATTCGGGCCACTGGTACTGGTCGGACTGGCCGCCAATCCAGTCCTCGTAGCTGACCAGGCCCGGAATGCCGCTGTCGGCGGGCAGGCGGTCCGCATCGCACAGCGCCACCCACTGGCGCACCGTGGGGCACTTGGCATGCACGGCCTGGATGATGGGCAGGAAGGTCAGGTCAAAGCACATGACGCGGTCTTCCGCGTGGTTGATGATCCACGCCACCTGGTCGGGGTGCAGGCGCGGGTTGACCGTGTGCAGTACGCGGCCCGAGCCGCTGACGCCGAAGTACATCTCCATGTGGCGGTAGCCGTTCCAGGCCAGCGAGGCCACGCGGTCGCCGGGCTGCAGGCCCAGGCCGTCCAGCGTGTTCGCCAGCTGGCGCGAACGCCGTGCCAGGTCGCGGTACGTATAGCGATGGATATCGCCCTCCACCCTGCGCGAGACGATCTCCGCATCGCCATGGTGGCGGTCGGCGAAGTCGATCAGCGACGAAATCAACAGTGGTTGGCTTTGCATCAGACCCAGCATCTATAGGCTCCTAAGGTGATTGAACTTCGTGAACTGCGGACCGCGGATTCGCGCAAGGCCAAGGCCCTGGTGCGCGATGCCGCTGCCCGCATGGAGGGTGGCTCAGGCCGGCGCCCTGGGTCCGATCCCGGCAGGGACAGGCGCATCGTTTTTCCGGCATGGTTGACGCATTGTCTTGTCGCAACTCGGCAGCGTCTTCGCATGCTCGTATGGGATATACCCTAGGACGATGCTGGAGGCATGCGCCGCGTCATGCCACAGCGTGTTCGTGGACGGCGTCTTGTCGTTGCCGAAGATCCAGTATCCGGTCTGCGATGGCGAATCCACTGTCACGCGAATGCTTGAACCGGCGCGGAACACATGCGCGAATTTCTGAATCTCCACCCGCATCAACTGGGGCTGGCCGGCGACCAGTGGCACATCCTTGTCCCGTGTGTAGGCACCCCAGGGACGCAGCGCCGTGGATCGGCTCTCATCGAGCGCACGCTTGGAGGCACGCAGCCAGCCGCGCTGCACGAACATCTCCTGCCCGTCCGGCCGCACCTCGGACAAGGTGACCTGGATGTCGGTATTGGCGGCCGTGGCGCTGAGCCACAGGTCGGCCGAGCCTTCGCCATAGAAGCTCAGGTCCTGCGGCAGGGCCGCCGTGGTGAAGACCAGCTGGCCATCCTTTTCCGAAGCGGGCACGGCGGGCCAGCCTTCGGCCGCCGGGTTGTTCACCTGCGGACTCAGGGCCGGATAGCGGTAGCTGGACGAAGCCGTCCCGGAGGCGGGTGCGCTGTCGCCCAGCGCCTGGCCGGGCTGCATCCACAGGCGCAGGGGCTTGACCTGGACAGGCAGCCGGTCAAACCGTGCCTCGCCCGTGGGCATGAGCTTGGCGCCGCCATTGAGGGCCTTGGCGTCCGTGGTCTGCATCTCCTGCAGCAGGCGCACGCGCGGCTCCTTGTCGAAGCCGTTGTCCTCGCCCTTGACGAAGCGCGCCAGGAAGCGCTTCAGCGTCTGGTCGATATGGTCCGAGGTGATGTTCGTGTGGTGGTCGCCGTTGGAGCTGACCAGCCACATCCTGTCGGGCGCAATGGTGTCCTCGTAGTAGCCCGAGCGCGGGCCGATCTGCTCGTCCTGCCAGGACTGCGTGCCCAGCGTGGGGATATTGATCTTGCCGCTTTGCAGCATGGCGCTGCGCTCCAGGTACAGGCCATCGGCATAGGGGTTGTCCAGCCACTTGATCAGGTCCAGCTCGGGCCGCTTGATCTTCTCGATGTTGTCGGCCACCGTCTTGGCGCATTCCGTGTCGCCACCGTTCTTCACCGCCAGGTCGGCGGCCGTGCGCCAGATGCGCGGGAAGCCGTTCCACCACTGCGCCGGAAAGCCGATGTTGGCAATGCCGCCCGGATAGCCCACGTCCCGGTAGGGATCGCCCACATTCTTGCTGGGCGTGATCGCCAGCAGCCCCTTGGGCCGGTGCGCCGCCACCCACAGCTGGTTGTAGCCCGAGTACGAGTAGCCGATCATGCCGATGCGGCCGTTGGACCAGGCCTGCCGCCCGGCCCATTCGATGGCAAAGGCACCGGCCGCACCTACGCTGGCGTCAAACACCTTGTCATCCCCCGTGGAGCAGCCAGTGCCCGGCACGTTCAGCCCCATGACCGCATAGCCTTCCTTGGTCCAGGGACTGCTGATGTTGGGGTACGAGCCCGAGATATAGCCGTCGTACTCGACCAGCAGCGGGAACGGACCCTGCCCCTCGGGCAGCAGCAGCGAGTAGCGCATCCTGCTGCCGTCCGGCAGGGTGATGTAGCCCGATTGCTGGCCCGGCCCCATGGGCGCGGGCATGCCCGACGATCCCCCTCCGCAGGCGGCCAGGCCCACGGCGGCGGCGGCAATGGCCCCCGCCAGCGGCCAGCGCCAGGCATGTGTGAAAACGGTCTTGACTGTCATGGGTACTTGTCTCCTTCGTTGTTGTTGGCTGTCTCTCGGGGCTTGCCGCGGCAAGCCCCTGCTCGCTCATCTACTCGCTCACCTGCCCGCTCAACGGCTCTCTCACTGCAGCCGGATGCTGGTCGCTCCCGGCTCGGCGTCGAAGATCAGGCTGGACGGCCAGGGCTTCCATGTCTGGCCCAGGGCCGCGTTCTGCGGATTGCCCGTCTGCATGAAGGCCTTGAGGCTGGCCATCATGGCGTTCGACAGCGCCAGCCGGCCCGGGGCATTGGCCGTGCTGTTGGTCACGCGGGAGAACACGGACGGCCCGAAGTTGCCGAAGAGAAAGGGCAGATCGAACGCATGGGCCGCTCCGTAGACCGTGTTCCAGGGCGCGGGCTGGCGCGCCCAGTCGAAGCGGTAGCTCCAGACCTCGGCCTGCCGGGTGCGCAGCGTGTTGAGCAACTGGTCGCGGCTGGGATCGGCGAACAGATGGGTCAATTGCGCCATGCGGGCGTTGTAGCCGGTGACCGGCGTATCGACGGGCAGGTAGGCGGCATCGATGATGTCGGCCAGGCCCGGCGCGTTGGGCGACTGCGCATCGAAGGACTGCATCATGCGAAAGCGCGCCGCATCATCGATCCTGAAGCCCGGCTTGCCGCCCAGCGCCGCCAGCAGGGGTGCGAACAGCTTGCCCTCCTCGGCCGTGTAGCCGGCCATCACGGGCATGCGGTTGTATTGGCCCGCAGCCAGCGCGGCCATGGGATCGGTGGGCAGCAGCAGGCCGTCGGGAATCGGTCCCGCGCCCGTCAGGCCCTTGGCCACCAGGGTCTGCAGCAGCACGCGCGCATCCTTGCCGCGCAGGTAGGCCGCAATCTGCGCCGGTGTCCAGCCGGCAGCCACCGTGGCCGCAGCCGCCACATCGGCAGCCAGCCCATCGGCCACCATCAGATGGGCCAGCAACAGCGCGGACTGGGTGGCGTAGGCCGAAGCCGGCTTGAGCGTGGCCAGCACGCCGGCCGGCAGGTTGGATGGAAGCGACAGCCCGCCGCTGATCGGCACCAGCCTGTGGAACAGGCCACGCGCCGACTCGGCCGTCAGCAGCGCCAGCACATTGGTGGCACCTGCCGACTGGCCCATGAGCGTGACATTGCCCGGATCGCCGCCAAAGCCCGCGATATTGCGCTGCACAAAGCGCAGCGCCTGCAGGTTGTCCAGCAGCGCGAAGTTGCCCGTGGCGGGCGCGCCGGCCTGCATCTGCGGCATGTGCATGTAGCCCAGGATGTCCAGCCGGTAGTTGGCCGTCACCACCACGGCATTGGCGGCGCGTGCCAGGGCCGCGCCGTCATACAGCGGATCGGCCGTATAGCCCGAGATGGCGCTGCCGCCGTGGATGAACACCAGCACCGGCAGCTTCTCGGCACCGCTGGCCGGGCGCCAGATATTGAGCGTCAGGCAGTCCTCGCTGCCCACGGGCTGGCCCAGGGTGGAGGCAATGGTGTCGTCGAAGCGGTTGTTGGCTCCCGGGCCGTACATGCGCCCGATCTGCAGGCAGGCATTGCCGAACTGGCGCGCCTCGCGCACGCCCTCCCAGGCCTTGGGCTCGGCCGGCGGCTGCCAGCGTAGCGCGCCCACGGGCGCCTGGGCAAAGGGCACGCCCTTCCAGTAATAGGTGCCCGTGGCGGCGCCGTCGTCCACGCCGCGCAAGGGGCCGTAGGCCGTCTCGCGCAGTTCGGGACCTCCGCCGCCCGAGCCGCCGCAGGCCGCGAGCCACAAAGCCATTGAAGCCACGGCCAGGCGTATGCCGCCAGCCATCCACCGCTGTCCTGTGCGCATGCTTGTCTCCTGAATGGTTTTTGGGGTTTCCCGTATGGGCCGCGCCGGGCCCATGGGTCACACTGCGCAGTCGTTCGCCGCGCTGCAAAAATTCTAGGAACAGCGCGGCAAAACGCCGCTATCGCAACCACGCCAAAACAGTGACTTCAGAACGCAAACAGCGCCCCGAATGGCCCAGGAAAACCCGGTCATGACAACGCAGCGCAGCAGCTCCGCCGCCTGGGTGCGCGGCATCCTGGACATGATGGCCACCGAAGGGCTGGCCCCGCAAAGCCTGTGCGCCGCAGCCGATATCGACCTTGCCGCACTGCAGCATTCGCAGACCCGTACCGATGTGGACCGCGTGAGCCGGCTCTGGGAGCTGGCCGTGGCCCAGTCCGCCAATCCCACGCTGGGGCTGGACCGGCAACTGGCCGCGCGCCACGGCAACATCGATCTGGTCGGCTACTCGCTGGCTTCGGGCCCGCACCTGCTGGCCGGCTTCCGCGACCTGGAACGCCACATGGCCGTGATCTCGGACGCAACGTCCTTCACGCTGGAGCGCGATGCGCGCGGCTACTGGTTGTCCATACATCACATCGGCGCCACACGGCCCGTGCCGCGCCAGCGCGTGGAGTTCGCCGTGCTCACGCTGCTGGTGCTGTGCAACTGGCTGACGCGGCGCGATGTCCGGCCGCTGGCCGTGGAATTCATGGCCGAGGCGCCCGCCCCCTCGCACGAGGCCGCCTACCGCGCGGCCTTCGGCCTGCTGCCGCGCTTCGGCGAGGACGCGAACCGCTTCCTGCTGTCCGAGGCCGACCTGCTCGCCCCCATTCCCACGCACAACCCCGAACTGCTGGCACTGCACGAAAAGCTGGTCGAAACCGAACTCGACCACCTGGGCCAGGCCGGCGTGGGCGCGCGCGTGCGCCACGAGATCGCGCGCCTGCTGCCCCAGGGCGAGCCGCGCCGCGAAGACGTGGCCAGCCTGCTGGGCCTGACCGACCGCACCTTGCAGCGCCGCCTGCAGGCCGAAGACACCAGCTACCAGCAACTGCTGGACGAAACCCGGCGCGAGCTGGCCCTGCAGTACCTGGGCGAGCCGCGCCGCAGCCTGGCCGAGGTGGCCGACCTGCTGGGCTTTGTGGACCAGAGCAACCTCTTTCGCGCCTGCCGCCGCTGGTTCGGCATGCCGCCGGGCCAGTACCGGCAGCAACTGCGTGCGTGAATGCATGCGGTGAATGCGCGCATGAACCTTGCGCCCCACGGGGCATAGGCGCTGGGGGACAATTCCCGCATGAACCTGCATGCTGCCGCCGAAGGCCAGGCTCCGGCGACCTCCCCACGCCCTCCCATCTCCTGGCAAGACGGCTTCGCCGCCCTGGGCCCGGACTTCTTCACCCATCTGCGCCCCACGCCGCTGCCCGAGCCGCACTGGATTGCCACCAGCACCGGCACCGCCGAGCTGCTGGGCCTGGACCCGCAGTGGCTGGCCTCCGATGAGGCCCTGCAGGCGCTCACCGGCAATGCCGTGCTGCCCGGCAGCCATCCGCTGGCCAGCGTCTACAGCGGCCACCAGTTCGGCGTCTGGGCCGGCCAGCTTGGCGACGGCCGTGCCATCTTGCTGGGCGAGACCGCCTCGGGCCAGGAAATCCAGCTCAAGGGCGCGGGCCGCACGCCCTACTCGCGCATGGGCGACGGGCGCGCCGTGCTGCGCTCGTCCATCCGCGAGTTCCTGTGCAGCGAGGCCATGCACGCCCTGGGCATTCCCACCACGCGCGCGCTGAGCCTCACCGGATCGCCCGCCCCCATTCGCCGCGAAGAGATCGAGACCGCCGCCGTGGTGGCACGCGTGGCGCCCAGCTTCATACGCTTCGGCCATTTCGAGCACTTTGCGGCGCGCGACCAGATAGCCCCTCTGCGCCAGCTGGCCGACTACGTGATCGACCGGCACTACCCCGAATGCCGCACGGCCGAGGCACTGGCCGGCAACGCCTACGCCAACTTCCTGCAGGCCGTGAGCGAGCGCACGGCGCGGCTGCTGGCGCACTGGCAGGCCGTGGGCTTTTGCCATGGCGTGATGAACACCGACAACATGAGCATCCTGGGCCTGACCATCGACTACGGGCCCTTCCAGTTCCTCGATGCCTTCAACCCCGGCCATATCTGCAACCACAGTGACACCCAGGGCCGCTACGCCTTCAACCGCCAGCCCCAGGTGGCCTACTGGAACCTGTACTGCCTGGGCCAGGCCCTGCTGCCGCTGATCGGCGAAGAGGAACTGACCATTGCGGCGCTGGAGTCATACAAGCAGGTGTTTCCGCAGGCCTATGGCGCCCTCATGCTGCGCAAGCTGGGCCTGCCCGAAGATGCGCCAGGCACGCCGCCCGCCGAGGGGCGCTTTGCCGCCCTGGTGAACCCGCTGCTGCAGCTCATGGCCGACAACGCGGTGGACTACACCATCTTCTTCAGCCGCCTGACCGATGCGGTGGCTGCCGGTGCCAGTGCCGGTACGGACCTCGACCTCGACCTCGAGCCCGTGCGCGACCTGGTGCTGGACCGCGAGGCCTTCGACCGCTGGGCAGCCCTGTACGCACGGCACCTGGCAGGCACGGATGCCGCGGCGGCCGCCGCTTTGATGCAAGAATCGAATCCGCGCTTCGTGCTGCGCAACCACCTGGGCGAGATGACCATCCGCGCCGCAAAGGCCGGTGACTTCGCTCCTGTGCGCCAATTGCTGGCCGTGCTGCAGACTCCGTTCGACCCCCACGCCGAGCATGCCGAATGGGCAGGCTTCCCGCCCGACTGGGCTTCCTCCATCGAGATCAGCTGTTCATCATGAGCTTTCCCATCCACAAGACCGAACAGGAATGGCAGGCCGAGCTGCAGGCCAAGGGCGCCGAACCTGCCGCCTTCCAGGTGACACGCCATGCAGCCACCGAGCGCCCGTTCACCGGCCGCTATGAACAGTTCTGGGCCGATGGCAGCTACCGCTGCATCTGCTGCGGCAGCAAGCTGTTCGACTCCGACACCAAGTTCGATGCCGGCTGCGGCTGGCCCAGCTTCGACCGCGCCATCCCCGGCGCCATCACCGAAATCGTGGACCGCAGCCACGGCATGGTGCGCACCGAAACCGTCTGCAGCCAGTGCGGCGCCCACCTGGGGCATGTATTCCCCGACGGCCCCTCCGACACAGGACTGCGCTACTGCATGAATTCCGCATCGCTGGAATTCGAGCCGCCCAAGGCCTAGGCTCCAGGCCCGCAAAAACCCCAGGCCACGCGGCCCTGCACCGATGCCGGGCCGCGCCGGCTGCGCCACAATGCGCCTGCCAAGCTCAGGCCCCATGCCTGACTCCAAGCCCATCGAAACCTTCCAATGAAGTTACTGATCGACTTTTTCCCCATCATCCTGTTCTTCGTCGCCTTCAAGGTCTGGGGCATCTACACGGCAACGGCCGTGGCCATCGTCGCCACCATTGCCCAGATCGCCTATCTGCGTGTGCGCCACGGCAAGGTCGAGCCCATGCAATGGGTAAGCCTGGGCGTGATCGTGCTGTTCGGCGGCGCCACCTTGCTGGCCCACAACGACACCTTCATCAAGTGGAAGCCCACCGTGCTGTACTGGCTCATGGGCAGCGCCCTGTTGATAGGCCAGCTGGTGTTCCGCAAGAACCTGCTGCGCTCGGTCATGGGCGCACAGCTGCAACTGCCCGACAACGCATGGCGCACCCTGAACTGGAGCTGGGCGGCGTTCTTCGCGGTCATGGGCGCGCTCAACCTGGTCATCGCCTACCGCTTCGACACCGACACCTGGGTCAACTTCAAGCTGTTCGGCGGCATGGGGCTGATGCTGGTCTTCGTGATCGGCCAGGCCATCTACATGAGCCGCTTCATGCAGGAAGACAAGGGCGAGGCAGCAGCCGCCACGCCCGACGCCCTGCCCCCGTCTGGCGTGCAGCAGGACAAGCAGCCATGAGCGCGCCCGCCCATCCGCTGCCCATCACCGCCGAAGCCATGCAGGCCGTGCTGCGCGAGCGCCTCGCCCCCGATCACCTGGAAGTGATCGACGAGAGCCACCAGCACGCCGGCCATGTGGGCGCCAACGGCACCGGCTTCGGCACGCATTTCCGCGTGCGCATTGCGTCACCTTTGTTTCAAGGCAAGCCACGCGTGGCACGCCATCGCCTTGTGTATGATGCGCTGCAAGAATTCATTGACCAGGGCGCACACGCCATCGCCATCGAGGTTCTTTGAACTTTTACAGGCTCCGACGATTCGGAGCCTGTTGCGTATCCGCGCTATAGAATCAATTTTTCCTTCATATCTGGAATTCGCATGAAAAAACAGCTTCTGACCAGCCTGGTGACTGCCGCCGTGCTGAGCACCGCGGCCCTGTCCGCCTCGGCCCAGAACATCGCCGTCGTCAACGGCAAGGCTGTGCCCAAGGCACGCGCCGAAGCGCTCAAGCAACAGATCGAGCAAAGCGGCCGCCCCGTGACGCCCGAGCTGGAAGGGCAGATCAAGGAAGAAGTCATCGCCCGCGAGATCTTCATGCAGGAAGCCAACAAGCGCAGCCTGGCCAACAGCGAAGCCTACAAGCAGCAGATGGAACTGGCCCGCCAGACCATCCTGATCCGCGCGCTGTTCGAGGACTTCCAGAAGAAGAACCCCGTGACCGACGCCGAAGCCAAGGCCGAGTACGACAAGGCCGTCGCTGCCAACAGCGGCAAGGAATACAAGGCCAGCCACATCCTGGTCGAGTCGGAAGACCGCGCCAAGGCCATCATTGCCGAGATCAAGGCCGGCAAGAAGTTTGAAGACATCGCCAAGAAGGAGTCCAAGGACCCCGGATCCGGCGCCCGTGGCGGTGACCTCGACTGGGCCAACCCCGGCAACTACGTGCCCGAGTTCTCCGAAGCCCTGATCAAGCTCGAAAAGGGTGGCATGACCCAGGAGCCGGTCAAGACCCAGTTCGGCTACCACATCATCCGCCTGGACGACGCACGTCAGGCCGAACTGCCCAAGTTCGAGGAAGTCAAGCCCCAGATCGTGCAGCAGCTGCAACAGCAAAAGCTGGCGCAATTCCAGGAATCGCTGCGCGAAAAGGCCAAGATCCAGTAAGATGCGTACGAGTCGGCGGTTTTTGCCGCCGGCCTGACCATCACCAGCCCGCCTTGTGCGGGCTCTTTTTTTGTCCGACGACCCTATCAAAAACAAAAGCTGCCCTCTGGGGGCAGCTTGCACGCATTGTTACCTGCGGCCGACTCTGAGCGTCGCGCCCCGGGCAATCCGGCACTTCAGAACTGATAGGTTGCCGTTACCCTGGCCGTGCGGCCTTCGCCGTATTCAACGGCCGAGGAGCGCGACTGCTCGCCCAGGCGCTGGCGCACGCCGGCCACATAGGCCTTGTTGCCGATGTTTTCGAGATTGAGCCTGAGCTTCCATTGCCGGTTGAGTTCATAGCCGACCATGGCGCTGTGCACCCAATAGGCAGAGAGTTTCCCATCGCCTGCCGAGGTGACATTGCGCGTGCCCACGAAGCGCACCCCATAGCCCAGCGTCCAGCCTTGGGGCAATGCATAGGTGGTCCACAGGTTCAGCGAATGGCGCGGCGTATTGCCCAGCGCCTGGCCCACACGCGCAGGCTCGTTCAATGACTTGAGGGTCTTGCTGGCCATGAAGGTGTAGTTGGCGAAGACATCCCATTGCGGCGTCACCTTGCCTGCGGCACCGAGCTCCAGCCCGCGCACGCGCTGCTCTCCGGCCAGCAGATAGCTGCCATCGGCCATCTGCTCTCGGGCATTGGTCTTGTCCACCTGGAACAGGGCGCCGGTCAGCGCCAGCTGGCGGTCCAGCACATCCCACTTGGTTCCCAGTTCCAGGCTGGTGTTCTTCTCGGGTGCCAGCGAGGCCGTGGCCGCATCCAGGCCCGAGCCCGTGGAGACCAGGAATTCGGCGGAAGGGTTGAATGCCGTTCCGTAGGCCAGGTAGATGCGGCCGTTGTCGGCGGGCTTGAAGCTCAGGGCCGTGCGGCCGCTGAGCCGGCCGTCGGAGCTGTCCACCGAGGTGCGCACGCCAGCGGCCGTTGTGGCGTTGGAGCGCCCGTCAATCCAGTCATAGCGCAGGCCAAGGTTCAGATCCCAGCGCGGACCCAGCGCAATGGAGTCGGTGGCATACAGCGCGCGGGTGTCCAGGCTGGTTTCGTTCCTTCCGCTGTTTTGCAAGTCCGTCGTGCCCGTCCAGTATCCGGGCGGACGGGCCAGCGGATAGCCGCCGGCAGGGAACTGCCGGTTGATGTTGTAGGAAGAGGTGGTGCGGTCATAGGTCTCGCGCGCGATCTCGAAGCCCGTGATCAGCGTATGCCCCAGCACGCCTGTGTCGAAGCGCTGGGTCAGGTTGGTCTGGTTGATCCACAGGGTGGTGGCCGCATCGCGGCCATAGGCCTGGGGCCCTGCGGGCCGGTAGTAGCCAGGCTGCATGCCCCGGAGATCGACATGCGAGGCAGAGATCACGGTATCGCGGCTCAGCCGCGAGTAGCGCGAGAGGTTCTGCAGCTTGGCGCCCGAGGCGAAGTCATGCTCGATCTTCGCGGTCAGGGCGTCCTGGCTGATCTTTTCCCGGTCAAGGTTGCGCCAGCCGAAATAGGCATTGCGCGAGACGCCATCGAGCATCTTGCCGCGAAAGGCCGGCACGCCAAAGTCGGGAAGATTGTCATCGTTCTGGTGGAAGAAGCTGAGAGTCACGCGCGTGGGCGAATTCAATCCCAAAGCCAGCGAGGGCGCCACACCCCAGCGCCGCTTGAAGATGGTGTCGCGCCCGGCCACGTCGCTGTCATGGCCCATGAGGTTCAGGCGCATGGCGGCCTTGCCGCCAGCCAGCACCCGGTTGGTGTCGAGCGTGAGGCGCCGGTAGCTGGCCGTGCCCAGGCCTGCGTCGGCCTCGGTGAAGTCATGGGCCTTGGGCTGCTTGCTGATCATGTTGATGCTGCCGCCCGAGGTGCCTGCCCCGCCAAAGACCGAGTTCGGGCCCTTGATGACTTCGACAGACTCCGTGTTGAAGAGGTCGCTGCGGTTGTTCTGCCCACTGTCGCGCAGCCCGTCGATCTGCAGGTTGGCGTTGGCGCTGAAGCCGCGGATATTGATGCTGTCGCCCGAGCCCGCACCGCCCTCGCCCGCATTGAAGGTGATGCCCGACACATTGGACAGCGCCTGCTGCAGGCTCAGGGCGTTCTGTTCCTGGAGCACCTGCCCCGGTACCACCGTAATGGTCTGGGGCACGTCCAGCAGCGGCTTGGCGTACTTGACCGATTCGGATGCCTCGGTGCGCGAGCCGGTGGTGCGCGGTCCCGAAACGGTGACCGGCGCCAGCTGGACCTGGCGATCCTCAGGGGGCACATCCTGCGCGTATGCGGGTGTGACCAGCGCCGCAGCGAAGACCGAATAAAGGCATGACTGGGGGCCGGAGACGAAAGGTCGGGAACGGCAATCTGAAGTGCGCATGGCAAGGGCCTTTGTTGAAAATGGAAATCATTTGCAACAAGACCTTTCCCAAGCAATCAGATCCGTCTGATTCTGGTGTTCAGACCTCGATCTCAGGCGTTTTCGCTTGCGTCGATCAGCGCGCTCCCGCCTCCTGCAGCAGCCGCTCCACCTCATGCTGGCTGCGCTGGCGGGCGTGGGCCAGGGCCGTGACGCCGTCCTTGTCGGGCAGGCTGAGGTCCGCCTTCGCCGTGATCAGTTGGCGCACGATGTCCTGGTAGCGCGGGCCACCATCGCCCAGCAAAACGGCTTCGAGCAGGCAGGTCCAGCCCAGCCGGTTCACATGGTCGGCCCGCACACCGGCAGCCAGCAAGGCCTGCACGGTATCGACGTGGCCGCGCTCGCAGGCGGGGATCAGCGCCGTGCCGCCGTAGCGGTTGACGCTTTGCAGGTCGGCACCATACGACAGTGTCATGCGCAGGATTTCCAGCCGGCCCAGGGCACCGGCCAGCAGATAGGCACTGTCCTGCAGGTCGTTCTTGAGATTGGGATTGGCCCCGTGGACCAGCAAGGAGCGCGCGACCTCGACATGGTTGCCGCGCACGGCCAGCAGCAGCGGAGTGTTGCCCTGCGGATCACGCACATCCACCGGCGCGCCGCGCTTGAGCCAGTCGCGCACCTGCAGCGCTTCGCCCGCCTGGGCGGCCGCCAGCAGCGCGGGGCCGAATTCGGGGCGGTTCACCACACCCTCCTGCGCCTTGGCCGCGTCGCGGCCCTCGGCGGCTGCGGCAACGGCCTGGGCCTCCTGCGCCTGGACATCCGCCAGTCCCGCCGCAAGGCAGGCCGTCAGAATCGCCGCGTGCCGGCCCTGCGCGCCGGATCGGGAAACAGCATGGTGCATACAAGCCCTCCTGGAAAACACTGTGGTGCGGCAAGCGTACGGCAAGCCCGGGCGATTGCAGGCGAACCCGGGGGGCCGCCCGTCAGTTTCATTCAGGAACTATAGCGGCATCGCCTGATCCCACGCGCTTTCCCTGGGCTCGGCCCGCGCTGGAAAGTCTCCGCGCGCCAGCCGACCTCGAACGAAAGGAGACCCGTTCCCGTGCCTTGCAATCAACGCCGTGCCGCCCGCTGGCTGGCCGCAGCCGCCACCGCCCTCGCCGTCCTCACCACCACCCTGGCCCCGGCCGTCGCCCATGCGCGCGAGTTCGTCAGCGTCAAGGGTTCCAGCGTCAATGTGCGGCAGCAGCCCACCACGCGCTCGGCCACGCTGTGGGAACTGGGCAAGGGCTATCCGCTGCAGGTGGTGCAGCGCAAGGGCCAGTGGCTGCGCGTCAGGGACAACGAGAGCACGCTGGGCTGGGTGCATGCGCCGCTGACCGGCAAGACCCCGCACATGGTGGTGACCGGACGCACCGCAAACCTGCGCGCCGGCCCGGGCCAGAACCATCGCGTGGTGGGCAAGCTGGCTGAAATGGAAGTGGTGCGCACGCTCAGGAAACAGGGCTCCTGGGCCCAGGTCCAGCGCGACAACGGCCAAAAGGGCTGGGTGGCGCGCAGCCTGACCTGGGGCTGGTGACGTGGGCTGATTACCTGGACGTCTGGCTGACGTTCAGCCGTTGACCACAACCTGCGCGCGCGGCGCATAGCCGTGGTTCAGCGGGCCATGGCCGGCGCCCGTGAACACATCGGCGCCGGCCGCAATCGCGCCCAGGATGTAATCGCGCGCCTGGCCCACGGCCGCCTCCAGCGGCAGGCCCAGCGCCAAGTGCGAGGCAATCGCCGAAGACAGCGTGCAGCCCGTGCCGTGCCCGTTGTGCGTGGCAATGCGCTGCGACTGCAGGCGCAGCCGCTGGCCGTTGCCATGGCCCAGCAGGTCCACCACCAGATCGCCCGACAAGTGCCCGCCCTTGAGCAAGGCGGCCGGCGCGCCCAGCGCCAGCAGTTCCTGCACGGCGCCGTCCAGTGCATCTATGCCATCAATGGAGTGGCCCAGCAGCAGTGCGGCCTCGTCCAGATTGGGCGTGACCACGGTGGCCAGGGGGAACAGTTCGCGCACCAGCACGGAGGCGGTTTCCGGCGCGATCAGCCGGTCGCCGCTGGTGGCCACCATCACGGGGTCCAGCACCACGTTGCGCAGCTGGTGGCGGCGGATGGCATCGGCCACCACCTGCACCACCTCGGGCGTGGCCAGCATGCCGATCTTGACGGCGTCGGCGCCGATGTCCTCGACCACCGCATCGATCTGGCCGCGCAGTATGTCCACGGGAATGCCGTGGATGCCGCTGACGCCCAGCGTGTTCTGCACGGTGATGGCCGTGATGGCCGTCATGCCGTAGCAGCCCAGTGCGCTGCAGGTCTTGAGGTCGGCCTGTATGCCGGCGCCGCCACCGCTGTCGGAGCCCGCGATGATGAGCACGCGGGCATAGCGCTTGCGCGCGGCGGGAGCCGGTTCGGGGGATGCGGCGGTCGAAGGGGAGTGGTCGGCAGTCATGGGCGAAAATTATCACCCATGCGCATGGTCAATACCGGCAGCTGCGGGATGTGCTGTAATGCCTGCTGACGGACGAAACAGGGGTGTCCCGTCGGTGAAACAGGGCCTGGCCCGCCTCACCGATGCGTGACTGAGAAACACCCTGGGGCCCCGGGGCGACCAGCCCCCTGCCGCACAAGCCTGCACCACAGGCACCTTGCCGCGCAGCGCCCCTGCACCCGATCCAGGTCATGCTGGCGTGGGGAGTTTCAATCAATCGGGGTGGTACGCCGCGTTTTGTCCAGCACATGCCCTGTGCGCGGACAGCCGGCCGGCAGTCCCACGGGCATGGGCGCACTTGACCACCAGATGCACATGTCCGTTCTACAAGCTTCTTCCCGCATCGCCATTCTGGGCGGCGGCCTCATGGGCCGGCTGCTGGCATTGGCGCTGGCCCGTCGCGGCCACGGCATTGCCGTATACGACGCCCACGGCCCCGAAGGCGATGGCGCAGCGGCCCGCGTGGCAGCCGCCATGCTCGCGCCCCTGGCCGAATCGGCCATCACCGAGCCCGGCGTGGTGCGCATGGGCCAGCACGGCCTGACGCGCTGGCCCGAACTGCTGGCCCAGCTCGATGCGCCCGTGTTCTTCCAGCAAAACGGCACCCTCATCCTCTGGCACCGCCAGGACGCGGGCGATGCCCAGCGCTTCTTCGGCCTGCTGGAGAAAAACCGCCGCATCAACCCCAGCCTTCCCGCGCTGCAGCCGCTGGCCGACCAGGCCCTGCACGACTGCGAGCCCGCGCTTGAACGGCGCTTTGCCCAGGCCATGTACCTGCAGGGCGAGGGCCAATTGGACAACCGCCAGCTGCTGGCCTCACTCCGCGCCACGCTGACCCGCCTGGGCGTGGAGCAGCACTGGAACCAGCCGCGCGAGCTGGCCGACTTCCAACCCGGCACGCCGGGCCAGCCCGACTGGGTGCTGGACTGCCGGGGCCTGGGCGCACGCGGCCAGTGGCCTGCGCTGCGCGGCGTGCGCGGCGAGGTGGTGCGCATCCACGCGCCCGAGGTCACGCTGCAGCGGCCCACGCGCCTGATCCATCCGCGCTACCCGATCTACATTGCGCCCAAGGAGGACCACCTCTTCGTCATCGGCGCCACCGAGATCGAGTCCGACGACATGTCGCCGGCCAGCGTGCGCTCCACGCTGGAGCTGCTCAGTGCCGCCTACACCGTGCATCCGGGTTTTGCCGAGGGCCGCATCGTCGAGATAGCCACCCAATGCCGCCCCACCCTGCCCGACAATCTGCCGGCCGTGCGCTGGAGCGCGCCGCGCGTGATGGAGGTCAACGGCCTGTACCGCCATGGCTTCATGATCGCGCCGGCCATGCTGGACGTGGTGCTGGAGCTGCTCGACAGCGGTGATTCCGAACTGGCCCGCCGCTTCAATGTTGCCGTCGAGCATGCGCCATCGCAGCACAAGGCAGCCGCCTGAACGGCACGCACGGCACTTTCACGCACAACAGACCGGACATGCATGCAGGGTCGCCAGGCCTGGCCCTGCCTAAGATCGAACAAGCCCCCCGTACCCGCCTTTCGTTTCCCCCCAGCCGCCATGAACATCACCATCAACCAGCAAGCGACCGAACTGAGCGACGGAGCCACCGTGGCCGACGCGCTGGCCCAGCTTGCGCCGCGCCCGCCCTTTGCCGTGGCCATCAACACCGTCTTCGTACCCAAGGCCCGCTATGCCGAGCAGGCGCTGAACGACGGCGACCGCCTCGAAGTGATCTCGCCCGTGACCGGCGGCTGATGCCCCATCCGACTCTCCCATTGCCTCACGCCATGACGACTTCCGCCTCTTCCTCCGACGACAGCCTGGTCCTGTACGGCCAGCGCTTTGACAGCCGCCTGCTGCTGGGCACCTCCCGCTACCCCTCGCCCGCCGTGCTGGAAGCTGCCGTGCAGCGCGCCCGCCCGGCCATGGTCACGGCCTCGCTGCGCCGCCAGGGCAGCAATGCCGCCGAGACCGGTGCTAGCTTCTGGGAACTGCTCAGAAAGCTCAACGTGCCCGTGCTGCCCAACACCGCCGGCTGCATGACCGTGCAGGAAGCCGTGACCACGGCCCAGATGGCGCGCGAAGTCTTCGAGACGCCCTGGATCAAGCTGGAGCTGATCGGCGACGACTACACCCTGCAGCCCGACACGCTGAACCTGGTCGAGGCCGCCTCCATCCTCATCAAGGACGGCTTCCAGGTCCTGCCCTACACCACCGAGGACCTGGTGCTGTGCCAGCGCCTGGTGGATGTGGGCTGCCAGGCCGTCATGCCCTGGGCGGCGCCCATCGGCACGGGCCGCGGCCCCGTCAACCCCTACGCCATGCAGACGCTGCGCGAACGCCTGAAGGTGCCGCTGATCGTGGATGCGGGCCTGGGCCGGCCCTCGCATGCCTGCCAGGTCATGGAATGGGGATATGACGCCGTGCTGCTGAACACGGCCGTGGCCCTGTCCGAAGATCCCGTCGCCATGGCCGGCGCCTTTGCCGATGCCGTGAACGCCGGCCACGCCGCCCACCGCGCCGGCGCCATGGCCGAGCAATCGGCCGCCCAGCCCAGCACGCCCGTGCTGGGCACGCCGTTCTGGCACCACGGCTGAGGAGACCGGCCATGAGCAACGACTCGATCCAATCCTGGGCAGATGCCATCGTGCGCCTGCACGGCGCCACCTTCGCCCCTGAAGGCTCCGCCCTGCCCTCGCAGCCCGTGCCGCAGGCACAGCGCCAGGAGCCGGCCTATCTTGCGGCGCTGCAGGCCTGCAGCGCCCTGGGCTTCATCGCCATCGACGCCGAAACGCTGGCCTGCGCCTGGCAGGCGCAGACGCTGCGCAGGGGCCGCTTCGAGGCCACGCTATGGCCCGACGATCCGCGCGACTTCGGCCTGGAGGGCGCCGATCCCGCACTGGCCTTCCCGGACTGTCCAAGGTCCCTGGGCCTGTACGGCGTGCTGCCCGATGCGCAATGGGTGGGCCGCATGGCCCGCGCCGGTGTGCCCACCGTGCAATTGCGCTTCAAGTCCGAGGACCGCGACGCCATCGCCCGCGAAGTGCGCGCCGCCGTGGCCGCCGTGGAAGGCACGGGCGCCCTGCTCTTCATCAACGACCACTGGCGCGAGGCCATCGATGCCGGCGCCTATGGCGTGCATGTGGGCCAGGAAGACCTGGATGCGCTGGCCGGCGCCGACCTGCAGGCCATCCACGCCTCGGGCCTGCGCCTGGGCGTGAGCACGCATGGCTATGCCGAAATGGTGCGCGCCCATGCCGTGCAGCCCAGCTACATCGCGCTGGGCGCCGTCTTCCCCACCACGCTCAAGAAAATGGCCACGGCTCCGCAGGGCCTGGCGCGCCTGGGCGCCTATGTGCGGCTGATGCAGCGCTATCCGCTGGTGGCCATAGGCGGCATCTCGGCCGACCAGTTCCCGGCCGTGCGCGCCACGGGCGTGGGCTCGGTGGCCGTGGTGCGGGCACTGGTCAATGCCGAGGATCCTGAAGCGGCGGCACGCGAGTTGATGGCCAGCATGCAGGCGTCGGCCTGAAAGTGCAGGGCGATCATCTAAATGCATCGGCCTGCGCCGTTCGATGGCGCGAATGTACTTCTCTTGCGGAAGTCGTAAAACTAGAATGGGCTGCCCCAACTCCGAAAGGTCGCCGATGAGAACCGCAGACAATGGTCCCGCCCGTCTTTTGCTGCCTCGGTACTTCAGAGTCAGAGGGCTTCATGCGAGTCTGGTTGCGGCTTTCGTGTTCAGTGCAGGCTTTTCTCTATCAGTTCAAGCGCACACCATCTCAGACATAAAAACAAACTTGGATTTTCCCGAACTCCAAAAAACGGAATATCAGCTAACCGATATTTCCGATGACGGCTATCTTGAACTGTTTGGTAGCAATGGCGAGATAAGAGAGGACCTTCTGCTTCCTCAGTGACAAATCTCCGTAAATTTACGAATTTGCCAGGACACTGCATTTGAGCAATCTGCCACACGACAGCCAGCGCTGATCAGCCAATAAATAAAGGGAGCAATGGCTCCCTTTATTTATTCAACAGGTGCCCTGCGCTCCATCACCCCCTCAGCGGCGGATCATTGTGCTTGTCCTTCCCGTTGTCGGCTTCCGCATCAGGCAGCGCGGTGCGAAAGGCCGGATCGGTTTCGCGCGACAGCAGCATGTCCACCGAGCGGCTCAGCGGCTCGTCCAGGCCACGGTGCTCACGCACGGTGTCGGGCGGCTCCAGCTCCCACTTGTCCAGCGCCAGGTCCATGTCCAGCGGCGCCTTGAGATTGTGGCTGCTGAAACCCACGGCACCCGAACCGGGCATCGACAGCGTCACGGGCGGAAAGCGCGAGGGCACGTCGACATGCGGCAGCTCGTTCTCGCCCAGGTCCGTGAGGTCTATGTCCAGCAGCGGTGCCGACTCATCGTGGATGAAGGAAGGCGCCTCGCCCAGGGGCACGGCGCGCACCTGGCCTGCGGGCAGTTGGCCGGCCTGATCCAGATCGAAGTTCAGGGGCTGCAGCTCGAAGTGCAGCGGTGCGGACAACGAGTCCGGTGCGCTGCTCGCAGGCTTGTCGCCGCCACCGACTGCACCCGTGGACAGGGGCAGCGTGTCCATGGGGGTGAACTCCAGGCCCGGCTCCAGCGGCATCACAGAGGCCGGCTGCGGCTGTGCAGGTTCTATCGGCGGCTGCAGCTCTGCCATCCAGTCCACGCCCGTGGCTGCGGATGCAGAAGCCTGCGCCGGCGTGGTTTCTGCAGCCGCTGTGAAGGCAGCCGCGCCGGCCGTGGCTGCGCCGGCTGCGGCCGTGCCCGCCACCATGCGGGGCGTGGTGCGCTCGCGCGGGCCGGGTTCGCCGCGTGTTCCGGCAGGTGAGGTGCGCGCAATGGACAGCAGCAGCAGCAGGTCGTCGAAGGCGGCCAGATCGAAGGGAGCCGGCGCATCGGGGTCGGGTGCACCGTCCTGCTTGAACAGGTAGTGCGCCAGGCAAGCTTCGACTTCTTCCACGGGCCACAGGGCCTCGATGCGTGCCAGTTGCTCGGGATAGCCCTGCAGCAGGCTGCTGCCCTTGTCGGTGAAGCCCGGCATGGCCGGCACACGGGCGTTGAAATGCCTGGCAAAACGCGCGCGCAGCTGGTCGAAATCGTCGCGGCGGCTCAGCGTGTAGTAAAGGTGCAGCAGCTCCAGATAGGCCAGCGGCGAGGAATCCTCATGCGTGTCGATATGCGAACGCAGCAGCTCGATGGCCTGCTGGTGCTCGCCCACCGAGATGAAGAATTCCGCCTGTTGCTGCACGTCGAACAGTTCGCCGGGCTGCACCATGCGCCTGGCCTTGATGGCCTCGGGCGCAGACGTGCGCACAGGTGCCGGGGCCTGCGGCGCAGGCTCGGTTTCCAGCTCGGCATGCACGGACACAGGCACGGGAATGGTGGCCGGGCCGAAGTCGCCAGGGTCCACATCCTCATGCAGCTCATAGGTCACGCCGGGACGCATCTGGGCGCCGCGCTGCACATAGGGCGAAGCCAGGGTATCCGGTCCCCGGCGGTCGTCCTGCTGCGGTGCCGCAGGCCGGTGCTCACGCAGGCTGGGGGCCATGGGCCGCGTGGGCCGATGGGGATCCAGGGAATGCGGCAGGGTGTGGATCTCGTCATCGCGCACATGCGGCGGGGTCGACGGCACGGGGTCCTGCGACGAACGCTCCACCGATTCCCGCCAGGCGTTCTGCTCGCGCGAGAAAAGCGAAGCACCCGAGCGCATGCGCCAGGCCATCCAGCCGATCACGGCCACGGCGGCAATCAGGGCCAGCAGCAGCGCATTGAACAGCCAGGACGAGCCGCCGGACTCCTGGCGCATTGCGTCCAGCTCGGCCCGCAACTGGGCCAGTTGCCCACGGTCCACGCCGTCGCGCTTCTTGAAGGCCGCCATCTCGGCCTCCAGCGCCTGCACGCGCTTGTTGGCCTCGGCCAGCTGCTCGCTGCCGGCATCGAACATGGGAGCCGCAGATGCGGCGCCGCCTTCGGGTGTTCCGGGTGTTCCGGCTGCTCCAGCGGCGCCCGGGGTTCCGCCCGTGCCCAGCCATTCTTCCACCGGCTCCATGCGCAGGCGCGGTTCGATGCGCAGGCCTGCCTGCAGCTGCCCGGCCTGGGCCTGGGCGGTCACACCCACGGGAGGCCTGGACTTTTCGGCCGCGGCCTTGGGTTTCGGCCTGGGCTTTGGTTTGGGCTGGGGCTGCGCCTCCTTGGGAGCGGGCACCGTGGCAGGCCGGGCATCCGACCGGGCACTGCGGGCAGCGGCCGCGCGGGAGGGTGTCGAAGAAGATTCAGAAGCGGTGCCAGCCACACCGGCTGCACCAGCACCAGCACCAGCACCGGCTGCTGCTGCTGCGGCGCCCACGGTCGGCAGCGCAGGCTGGGCTGCTGCCAGTTCACGCACATTGATGGGCTGGTTGCCTGAGGCGTCCACCGAATCTGGCAGCTGCGCCAGCAGCGTATAGCTGCGGCTGATGCCGCCACCTTCGCAGCCCGCCCACAGCTTGAGCGTCACGATGGGCTCGTCCACCGTATAGCGGGCCTGCACCCGCACGGCCTTGCCCGACGAGGTCGGGCTGACACTGACGCGCGAGGATTCGATGGGCCTGTCACCGGCCAGCAGCTCGGCGCGCACACAGGAGCTGCCGGCGTCGTTTCCGCTATCGGGCTGCAAGCCCACCACCAGGTCGAACGGAGCGCCCAGCACCACGTTGCCCCGAGGACTGCCCAACGACAATGCGGACGCGTTCCAGGCCATGGAGGACAGGGCGACGCCGAGAATGGTGCTACAAATTCTCACATCAGCCTTTCTTTGAACGCTTGCATTTTTGCATAGACACCTGTAGGACACCTCCTCTATGTATATGATCCAAAACAACATTTCTCCTATCAGAAACGTCGGATTGATAGGCGCAGGCATCATGGGGCAAGGCATTGCCCAGTTGGCCGCCCAGGCAGGCGCCAGGGTGCTGTTGCAGGATGCCCGTCCCGGTGCTGCCGCACAAGCGCAACAACAGCTGCTTGCGCTGTGGGACACGCTGCAGAAGAAACAAAAAATAACAAGTGAGCAAGCCGCAGATTGCAAGGCCCGGCTGACGGTGGTGGACGATCTTGATGCCTTCAGGAACTGCGATCTGGTGATAGAGGCCATCGTCGAGCGCATGGATGCCAAGCAGGCGCTGCTGCGCGAGCTGGAGGCCATCGTCGCACCCGGGACCCTCATCGCCAGCAATACCTCGGCGCTTTCCATCACCACGCTGGCCACGGCGCTCAAGCACCCGCAGCGCTTTGCCGGCTTTCACTTCTTCAACCCGGCGCCGCTGATGAAGGTGGTGGAGATCGTGCGTGGCCTGGCCACGGACGAGGCCACCTGCGCCACGCTGGCACAGTTCGCGCGCAGCTTCGGCCACACGCCCGTGCGTGCGCAGGACACGCCGGGCTTCCTGGTCAACCACCTGGGCCGCGGCTATGTGACCGAGGCGCTGCGCATCGTGCAGGAAGGCATTGCCGACTTCGCCACCATCGACCGCATCCTGCGCGAGCAGGTGGGATTCAAGCTCGGCCCGTTCGAGCTGATGGATCTCACCGGCCTGGATGTCACCCATGCCGTGATGGAGCACATCTACCACCAGTACTACCAGGAGCCGCGCTACCGCCCCAGCCCCATTGCCGCGCAGCGCGTGGCGGCCGGCCTGCTGGGCCGCAAGACCGGCCAGGGCTTTTACCGCTATGCAGAAGGCCGCGCCGAGCAGCCTGCCGAGCCTGCCGTGCCGCAGGTGCAGACGCTGCCACCGGTCTGGGTGTCCGCACGCGCGGCCCGGCGCAACGAGATCTACCAGTTGCTCAAGAGCCTGGGCGCGCGCATTGAAACCGCGCAGGCACCGACCGAGCAGGCCCTGATCCTGGTGGCGCCGCTGGGCCTGGACGTGACCACGGTGGCTGCCGTGGAGCGGCTGGACTGCACGCGCACCATGGGCATCGACATGCTGATCGCCGACGCCGACACGCGCCGCCGCGTGCTGGCCACCACGCCGGCCACGCGCACCGACATGCGCGATGCCGCACATGCGCTCTTTGCCAGCGACGGCAAGGCCGTCAGCGTGATCCGAGACAGCGGCGGCTTTGTCACCCAGCGCGTGGTGGGCTCCATCGTCAACATCGCCAGCGACATCTGCCAGCAGGGCATCGGCAGCCCGGCCGACCTGGAAAAGGCCGTGACCCTGGGCCTGGGCTATCCCATGGGCCCGCTGGCCATGGGCGACCGCTGGGGCCCCACCAACATGCTGGAGGTCCTGTTCAACCTGCAGACCGTGTATGGCGACCCGCGCTACCGCCCCAGCCCCTGGCTGCGCCGCCGTGGCGCGCTGGGGCTGAGCCTCACGCACGAGGAGCCATAAGCCCTGCAAAGCCGGCGACCCGATGCACGACGGGTCGCCTTTTTTTCGCCGCCCTGCCCCGTTTTCGGCAGGCCCAGACACCGAAGTGACAGGCCCGCCGGCGGCATGCTGCGCCGCGGCGGTCCCACACGCGACAATGTGACCGTCATCAGTCACGCAAAAGACAGGCCATGGACGACCCGATTCTTACCATCGAAGAACGTGAAGCGATCAATTCCGGTCGCTGGTTTTCATCACTTTCTCCATCGCTTCGGCACGACATTCTTCGATGCGCTTACGTCAAACGGTTCAAAGATGGCACGCTCATCTGCGCACGCGGAGAACCGCCCGAGGAATGGATCGCCTGCGCCCGGGGTGCGGTGCGCGTGAGCTCGACCTCGATCACGGGCAAGCAGATCACGCTGGACTACGTGGAGCCGGGCATCTGGTTCGGCGACGTGGCCATCCTGGACGGGGACAAGCGCACGCACGATGCCTATGCGCACGGCGAGACCACGCTGCTGTGCGTGTCCAAGACCGACTTCAAGAAAATCCTGTCCATGCATGTGGAGTTCTCGGAAGCCATGCTGCGCCTGCATGCGCGGCGCATCCGCCAGCTCTACGGCCTGGTCGAGGACCTCAACACCCTGCCGCTGCGCGCGCGCCTGGCCAAGCAGCTGCTGCACCTGGTGCGCAGCTACGGCGTGACCAGCCTGTCGGATGGCAGCGAGATCCGCATCGGCCTGCATCTGGCGCAGGAGGAACTGGCCCAATTGCTGGGCGCCTCGCGCCAGCGCGTGAACCAGGAACTCAAGGCCATGGAGCGCGAGAACGCCATCCGCATCGAGCCGGGCGGCCTGGTGGTCTGCGACCGCGACACGCTGCTGCGCATCGCCGCGCCCGACGCCTGAACCTGCGCGGCCCGCGCCGCGCCGCGTACACACAACCCTTTCCTTCACCGACCGGACGTTCGCGCCGGCCGGTGCCTTGCCGCGCCCGTGCCGCGCGGCCGCACCCCTTTCTAGAACCGGTTTCCGAACCGATCACAGGACTGACTGCCCCATGAGCACTTTCGACCATTTCGTAGGCACGCGCCCCGTCTCCGACCAGCACGCATTCGACGTGCCCGCGCTCACCGCCTGGATGCAGGGCCATGTGCAGGGCTTTGCCGGCCCGCTGCAGGTGGAGATGTTCAAGGGCGGCCAGTCCAACCCCACCTACAAGCTGATCACGCCCGGCCGCAGCTACGTGATGCGTTCCAAGCCCGGCCCCGTGGCCAAGCTGCTGCCCTCGGCCCATGCCATCGAGCGCGAGTTCCGCGTGATGAAGGGCCTGGCCGGCACCGACGTGCCCGTGCCCCACATGTATGCGCTGTGCGAGGACGAGTCCATCATCGGCCGCGCCTTCTACATCATGGAGTGCATGGAAGGCCGCGTGCTCTGGGACCAGTCCCTGCCCGGCATGGAGCCGGCCCAGCGCGCCGCCATCTACGACGAGATGAACCGCGTGATCTCGGCCCTGCACACCGTGGACTTCGCGGCCCAGGGCCTGGCCGACTACGGCAAGAGCGGCAACTACTTCGAGCGCCAGATCGGCCGCTGGAGCAAGCAGTACGTGGCCTCGGTCACCCAGCCCATCCCCGAGATGGACCAGCTCATGCAGTGGCTGCCCGCCCACATGCCGGCCAGCGCGCTGGATGCCTCGCGCGTGTCCATCGTGCACGGCGACTTCCGCCTGGACAACCTCATGTTCCACCCCACCGAGCCGCGCGTCATCGCCGTGCTGGACTGGGAGCTGTCCACCCTGGGCCACCCGCTGGCCGACTTCAGCTACCACTGCATGAGCTGGCACATCCCGGCCACGCTGGGCCGGGGCATCGCAGGCAAGGACTTGGCGGCTTTGGGCATTCCCGGCGAAGAGGAATACATCCGCCGCTACTGCGAGCGCACGGGCCTCAAGGACGTGGACACGCTGCGCGCCGACTGGAACTTCTACATGGCCTACAACATGTTCCGCATCGCGGCCATCCTGCAGGGCATTGCCAAGCGCGTGGAGGCCGGCACGGCCTCCAGCGCCCAGGCCAAGGCCTCCGGCGACACGGCCCGGCCCATGGCCGAGCTGGCCTGGTCCTTCGCCCAGCGCAGCTGAGCCATCCAGACCAGCCCCCAACACTCACTGATCACCCCGTTTCCACCACAAGCGACAAGCCAAGAGAAGGAGCGCATCCATGGACTTTGAATATTCGCCCAAGACCAAGGACCTGCAGGAACGCCTGCTGAAGTTCATGGACGAGCACATCTATCCCGGCGAAAAGGACTATGCCGCCGAGATGGAAGCCAACACCGCCGCAGGCAAGCGCTGGACGCCGCTGCAGACCATCGAGAAGCTCAAGGTCAAGGCCCGGGAGCAAGGCCTGTGGAACCTGTTCCTGCCCGTGGACAGCGCCGAGGCCGCAGGCTACAAGGGCGGCGGCCTGACCAACCAGGAATACGCGCCGCTGGCCGAGATCATGGGCCGCGTGCCATGGTCCAGCGAGGTGTTCAACTGCTCGGCGCCCGACACCGGCAACATGGAGACCATTGCGCGCTACGGCAGCACCGAACTCAAGGAGCGCTGGCTCAAGCCGCTGCTGGAGGGCAAGATCCGCTCGGCCTTCGCCATGACCGAGCCCGAAGTGGCCTCCTCCGACGCCACCAACATCTGCACCCGCATCGAGCGCCAGGGCGACGAGTACGTGATCAACGGCCACAAGTGGTGGATCTCGGGTGCCGGCGATCCGCGCTGCCAGGTCTTCATCACCATGGGCAAGACCGACCCCGATGCGCCCAAGCACTCGCAGCAAAGCATGATCATCGTGCCCGGCGACGCGCCCGGCATCCGCATCGTGCGTCCGCTCAACGTCATGGGCTATGACGATGCGCCGCACGGCCACATGGAGATGTACTTCGAGAACGTGCGCGTGCCCGCTGGCAACATCCTGCTGGGCGAGGGCCGTGGCTTCGAGATCGCCCAGGGCCGCCTTGGCCCCGGCCGCATCCACCACTGCATGCGTCTGATCGGCCTGGCCGAGCGCGCGCTGGAGCTGATGTGCAAGCGCGCCAGCTCGCGCATCGCCTTCGGCAAGAGCGTGGCGCAGCAGACCGTGACGCAGGAACGCATCGCCGAGGCGCGCTGCCGCATCGACATGGCGCGCCTGCTCACGCTCAAGGCCGCCTGGCTGATGGACATCGCCGGCAACAAGGTGGCACGCAGCGAGATCGCCATGATCAAGGTCGTGGCCCCCAGCATGGCCTGCCAGGTCATCGACTGGGCCATGCAGGTGCACGGCGGCGGCGGCATGAGCGACGACTTCCCGCTGGCCAGCGCCTACGCCCACGCGCGCACGCTGCGCTTTGCCGACGGCCCGGACGAGGTGCACCGCAACGCCATCGCCAAGTGGGAGCTGGGCAAGTACGGCGCCTACGGCAAGGATGCCGGCGTGCCCATCACGCGCGGCAGCTGAGCAGGCTTCAAGCCTGAGGCCTGAGGCCGCACACCCTGCAGGACCGGGTGGCGGCCCTGGCCCTTCCCTCTCAGCCAGGTGGCAATGCCTCCTGGCTTTTTTGCGCCTGCCTTTCCGGCATTTCAGTGCCCATGGCAGGCGCCTCCCATCCCCCGCCCAGCGCGCGGTACAGCGCCACGCGCGCCTGCAGCTGCAGCAGGCGCTGCAGCACGGCATCGTCCTGCGCCGCATACAGCGTGGTCTGGGCCTGCAGCAGGGACAGCAGGCTTTCCGCCCCGGCCTTGTAGCGCAGCTCGGCCAGCGACACGGCCTGGCGGGCCTGGGCCAGCACCTCGGCCTGGGCGTCGGACTGGGCCTCGAGGCCGTGGACGGCGTTGAGCGCCAGGTCCACATCGCCATAGGCCGCGACGATGGACTTGTAATAGCCGGCCAGCAGCTCCTCGCGCCGGGCCTGGGCGCCATCGCGCTCGGCTGCCAGACGGCCGCCGTCGAAGATGGGGCCGGCCAGTCCGGCCAGCAGCGAATAGACCGGCTCGCGCAGCCAGTCGCTGGCGCGCCCAGCGCTGGTGCCTGCACTGCCCGTGAGGGTCAGCCGGGGCCACAGTGCAGCACGGGCGGCCTGCAGGTTGGCGCTGGCGGCGGTCAGTTGCGCCTCAGCACTGGCAATGTCAGGGCGGCGCTGCAGCAGCTGCGTGGGCAGGCCTGGGCCGATCTCGGGCAGCTGCAGGGCCTGCAGCGAATCCGTGGCCAGCGCGGGGCGCCGGGCCTGGCCCAGCAGCACGGCCAGCGTGGCATCGGCATCCTCGCCCTGGCGGCGCAGCGTGGCCAGGGCCTGGCGCTGGCTGGCCACCAGGCCGCGCTGCTGTGCCAGCTCCAGCTGGGTGGCGGCACCTGCGCGCGCGCGGGACTCCACCAGGCCCAGCAGCCGCTCGGCATTGGCCACGTTGCGCGCCGCAATGGCCTGGCGTTCGCGCAGCGCCACGGCCTGCAGCCAGCCATGGGCCACCTGGGCGGTGACCGTGAGGCGCACCGTGTCCTGGTCGAACCGGCTGGCCTGCCAGGCCGCCGCCGCCGCATCGCGCGTGGCGCGGTTGCGGCCCCAGAAGTCCACCTCATACGAGGCCGTCAGCGCGGCGCCATAGACGCTGGCCTGCCCGCCCGCCACCTGTGCATGGTTCATGCGCTGGGCGCGCAGCTCGCCGCTGAGCGACGGCAGCAGCGCCGCGCCTGCCTGGCGCGTGGCCGCCTCGGCCTGGCGCACGCGGGCCATGGCGGCAGCCATGTCCAGGCTCTGGTCCTGGGCGGCCTGCACCATGCCGCCCAGCTCCGCGCTGCCAAAGGCCTGCCACCACTGCGGTGAAACAGAGGCAGGGACGGCTTCGCCCTGCTGCTTCCACGAAGCGGCTAGCGCAGGCGCTGTCCTGTCCGGCACCGTCTGCTGTGCGGCGCAACCGCCCAGCGCAGCCAGGGCCAGGGCGATGCAGCCCAGGCGCGCATTTCCCAGCATCTTGTCGTTCATTTCTTTCATCTCACTCTCCCGCCAGCGCACGCACCGGGTCCAGCCGCGCCGCCGTCTTGGCAGGCATGTAGCCGAACACCAGGCCCGTCACCACGGCGCAGGCAAAGGCGCCCAGCATGGCGCGCACCGAAAACACCACGGGCACGCCCGCCACGATGAGCACCACGCCCACGGCCAGCCCGGCCAGCAGGCCCACCGTGCCACCCACGAAGGTGACCAGGCTGGCCTCGGTCAGGAACTGGCGCAGGATGTCGCGCTGGCGCGCGCCCGTGGCCATGCGGATGCCGATCTCGCGCGTGCGCTCGCGCACCGTCATCAGCATCACGTTCATCACGCCGATGCCGCCCACCACCAGGGAGACGGCGGCAATCAGGCCCAGCATCACCGCCATGCTCTGGCGCGTGGCCGCCTCGGCCTGGATGCGCGCGGCCGCATTGCCGATGCCGAAGTCCTCACGCCCGCCGTGGCGGGCCAGCAGCAGCTTGCGCATGGCCTCCTCCGCCTCGTGCACCACGTCGGAGGACATGGCCTCGATCACCACATAGTCGGGCTGGGTCTGCGACTGGTAGACGCGCGCCCGGCCCGAGCGGTAGGGAATGAAGACCATGTCGTCATAGTTCTGCGCGCCCGAGTCCGCGCCGCGCTCGCTCATCACGCCGATCACTTCGAAGGCCGACGTGCCGATGATCAGCTGGCGGCCCAGCGGGTTGGGCGTGTCGGGGAAGAAGTGCTGGTGCGCCTTGTGGCCCAGGACCACCAGGGGCGCCAGGTCGCGGTCCTCGGCCTCGGTGTAGTAGCGGCCCTGGGCCACCTTCCAGTGGTGCACCAGGGGCATCTCCTCGCTGGCGGCGAACACGTAGATCTGCTTGTCGGCCTTGCCGTAGCGCACGGTGATGGGGTCGCCAATCACGGGCATGACGCGCCGTATCTCGGGCAGTTCGCGCACGGCGGCCAGGTCTTCCTCGGTCATCTGCCCGGCCGGCCCGCCCGTGGCCGGCGGCTTGCTGCCCATGTAGAGGATGGCCGTGCCCATGGTCCCCATCTGCTCGACCACCTTGCGCCGCGCGCCCTCGCCAATGGCCAGCATCACGATGACCGAGGCCACGCCGATGACGATGCCCAGCAAGGTCAGGCTGGTGCGCACGCGGTTCATGCGCATGCCGCGCCAGGCGCTGCGCGCGGCCTCGAACAGCTCGGCCAGCCAGGGCGCGCCGGCGCTGCCGCGCTGCGGCGTGAGCGGCAGGGCAGCGGCGCCCGCATTCACCCCATTTGCGGCATCGTCGCGCTGGCTGTCGCTGGTGATGCGGCCGTCGCTGATCTCGATCACGCGGCGCGCCTGGGCGGCCACAGTGCGGTCGTGGGTGATGAGGATGATGGTGTGGCCCGCGTCGGCCAGCTCGCGCAGCAGGGCCATGACCTCGGCGCCGCTGTGCGAGTCCAGCGCACCCGTGGGCTCGTCGGCCAGGATGATCTGGCCGCCGTTCATCAGCGCACGCGCAATCGACACACGCTGCTGCTGGCCGCCCGACAGCTGGTTGGGCCGGTTGCCCAGGCGCGAGCCCAGGCCCAGGCGCTCGAGCAGCGCACGGGCGCGCCGCACGCGCTCTTCCTTGGGCAGGCCCGCGTAGATGGCGGGCATTTCCACGTTCTCGCTGGCGCTTTCGCTGGCTATCAGGTGGTAGCCCTGGAAGACGAAGCCGAAGGCCTCGCGCCGCAGCCAGGCCAGCGCGTCCGAGTCCAGCGTGGCCACGTCCTGGCCCTGGAAGTGGTAGCTGCCCTCGCTGGGCCGGTCCAGGCAGCCCAGGATGTTCATCAGCGTGGACTTGCCCGAGCCCGAGCTGCCCACCACGGCCACGAACTCGCCCGCGCGTATCTCCAGGTCGATGCCGTGCAGCACGGTGACGGCGGGCTGGCCGCTGTCGCCGCCGCCGTAGTGCTTGGTGATGCCGCGCAGCTCTATCAGCGGTGCGGTCAGCGGCGCGCCGGCCTGCATGCCCTGCGCCATCACCATTGCAGCCACCGCGGGCCACGGTCCAGAGGCGTCTCGCCGACGATGACGCGCTCGCCTTCCTGCAGGCCCTCCAGCACCTCGGCCTGGTGGCGGCTGCGCACGCCCAGGCGCACGGTGCGCTGCTCGGGCTGGCCCTTGGCGTCCAGCACGCGGGCCGTGTGCGCGCTGCCGCCCTTGTCAGTCACGGCCATCAGCGGCACGGTGAGTGCCTGCGCGGCCTGGCCGGTGACAAAGACCACCTGGGCCGTCATCTGGGGCATGAGTTCGGCGTCTTCGTTGTCCACGTCGAACAGCACGGTATAGGCCACGGCCTTGGTGGCGGGCGCAGGCGCCTGGCCCGCGCTGCCACCGGCCGGCGCCTGGCTGGCCGAGGGCGAAGGCAGCACCTGGCGCACCTTGCTGGACCAGCGCCGGGGCTTGGCCTGGTCGGCGCCGCCCAGCGTGGTGAAGTACACCGGCATGTCGTCGCGCACGCGGCGCACGTCGGCCTCGGACACTTCGGTCCACACCGTCATGGCCGACAGGTCGGCAATGCGCAGGATGTTGGGCGTCTGGTAGGTGGCGTTCAGCGTCTGGCCCTCGCGCGCCTCCACCGACACCACGGTGCCGGCCATGGGCGCGTAGATGCGCGTATAGCCCAGGCGCGCCTCGTCGGCCTTGAGCGTGGCCTGGGTCTGGTCGATCTGGGCCTTCAGATGCTCCATGCGGGCGCCGGCGGCGGCCAGGTTGGCTTCTGCGGTCTGCAGGTCTTCCTCACGCGTGGCCCCGTCGCGGGCCAGCTGGCGCTGGCGCGTGAGCTGCTGCTCGGCAAGCTTGCGCAGCGCCTGCTGCTCGGCCAGCTGGGCGCGCAGGCCCGCCAGCGAGGCGCGCCCCGCATCCACCGTGGCGCGCTGCACGCTGGGGTCGATCTCCACCAGCAGTGCGCCCTTCTCCACCTGGGCTCCGGGCTCCACGCGCAGCCGGGTGACCTGGCCCGACACCTGGGCGCCCACGTCCACATAGCGGCGTGGCTGCAGCGTGCCGATGGCCGTGACGGTGGACTCGATGTCGGTGCGCGCCACGGTCTCGGTCTGGTAGGCCACGGCAGGCCGGCTGGACCACCAGGCGGCCGCGCCCCCGGCCGCCGCCAACAGGACCACCGCCACGGCGATGGCTTTCCAGCGTTGCTGCGTGCGCGTCATGCTTGCCTCCCGACCACACACACCCCGAACTGGAACGAAAGCAGGAAACTCATCTGAAAAACCCCGTAGTACCGAAACTGAAAACAATCCACGCCAAATCCGCCACGGCAAGCACGCCAGCCAACCAGGCCAGCCGCGCCGCCCAGCGCGCATGGGCGCTGATCAGGGCCACGGCCATCAGCGCGCCGGCGGACACAAAGCCCAGCCAGGCCACCGTGCCCACCGTGCCACCCCAGCCCGAGACAACGGGCACAAGGGCCAGCGCCAGCAGCGCCGTGCCCAGGCTGCGCAACTGCGGGCCACGGCGGGCCGGCAGCTCGCGCGCGCCGGTCAATTGTTCGTAGTGGCGGTCCATGGCAAAGGCCAGGGCCGCCATGCCTGCAAAGGCCAGGGCCAGTGCGGCCAGGGATGCGTGCAACGTGCTCATGCCTGCACCTCCGAGGGGCCGGCTACGGCGGTCTGGCCCTTGGGCGCCTTTTGCCTGGTGGCGGCACCCGCGCCGCGCCGCGCCAGCCAGCGCCAGGCCCAGGCGGCCGCCAGCCCCGTGGCCAGGCAGAACAGCTCCACCCCGGCGCTTTCCCAGTCGCCCTCCCGCATGTGGGCCCACAGCGGCTCGCCCACGGTGATCCAGTTGAGCAGAGGCAGCAGCAGGCACAGCATGGCCAGCAGGCCCATCTGCTGGCGCCAGGCCGTGGCCGGCGCGCAGGCCAGCGCATGCACCAGCGCCAGGCCCCACAGCCCGAAGAATACGGCCAGCTCCCAGTCATTGCGGTGCGCCAAGCCCACGGGCACCAGGCGGTTGGCCCACAGGTAGCCGATGCAGCCCAGGCCCAGCCCGGCGATGGCCGCCACGTTCAGGCCCTCGATCAGCCGGTACACGCGCGCCGTGGCGCTGCCGAACTCGCCCTGGTGGCGGCTGCGGCGCTTGACCATGAAGAGAATGGCGCCCGTGGCCATCATGGCCGCGCCCGCCAGGCCGCACAGGAAGTACAGCCACTTCATGGCCAGGCCGCCGAACTTGACCATGTGCAGCCCGCCCATGACCGCCTGGGCCAGCGAGGGGGTGCCACCGTCGGCGCCGCCGGGCAGGCGTACCTGCAGCACCTCGCCCGTGGCGGCCGAGAACATGGCCATGCCCGAATTGGGGCTCAGGCGCTGATGCGCACGGTCATCGCTGTTCCAGCCGTAGACGCCGATGCGTGCCGATGCATCGCCGGGATGGTTGACGACCACCGCGCGCACCGCCTGGCCCATCAGCTCCTGGCCGCGCCGCACAAAGGGCTCCAGATCGGGCACCGCCAGGGGCTTGCCGGACAGCGCGGGCGGTCCGGCCTCGTTCATGTCGGCGATGAAGGCCGTGCGGGCGGTCTGGTCCGTGCCATAGACCGTCCAGACGCCAACGGGCATGAAGCTCAGGCTGGAGATGGCGATGCCGGTATAGGCAATCATGAACTGGAAGGGCAGCGTCAGCACCGCCACGGCGTTGTGCGCGTCCAGCCAGCTGCGCTGGCCCTTGCGTGCGCGAAAGGTGAAGAAGTCCTTGAAGATGCGCTTGTGCGTGATCACGCCGCTGACCAGGGCCACCAGCATGGCCATGGCGGCAATGCCGATCACCCACAGCCCCACCTGCCCTGCATGCAGTTCATAGTGGAAGTCCACGAAATGGTTGCCGCCCATGGTGGCGCGCGCGGCGCCGTGGCCGTGGCCGGCCGTCATTTCCTCGCCCGTGGCGGTGTCCAGCTCGGCATCGGCGTACTGGCGGTTGGCGTCGAACCAGTAGACACGCAGGTCGCCACCGCCCTTGTCGTCGGATGGCCAGATCTCCCACATCTGCGCGCCCTGGTGGTGCTTTTGCATATAGGCCGCGCCCCAGGCCAGGCGCTGGCCCAGGTCCGCACCCTGCCCGGCCGGCGCGGCGGCGCGCGCTGCCGCCTCGGCCGCCTCCTCGGCATGGTGCTCGGGCGTCATCCAGTGCGTGATGGCTTCCTGGAACACGGCCAGCGAACCCGTGAGGAACACCGCGAACAGCAGCCACGAAAACCACAGCCCGCACCAGGTATGCAGCCAGGCCTGGGCCTGGCGGAAACCGCCCGTGGCAGCGCCGCTGCCGGGGACCTTGCTGATCTGCGCCTTGGCCATCTCAAACGCCCCCGCCATTGCGCGCCAGCAGCAGCGCGGCGCCGCCCATCAGGGCCGCAGGCACCAGCAACCCCAGCCAGACCCGGCCCGCCGAAACCGGCGAGAACGCCCAGATCACCGCCAGCGCGTGCAGCGCAAAGCTCCACTGCATGCCGGCGATCACGGCATCGACACGCGCGCCGGGCAGCGCAGCGGCCAGGAAGGCCGCCAGCGCGCTGGCCAGCGCATAGCCGCCGAAGACGGCGGCCAGCAGGCGGGACAGGACAAGCAGGCCCGGATGGACGGGCCTGTCGGCCTGGGTGATATCTGCAGGATCAGCGGGTTGGGATTGGGGCATGTAATGGGTATTCGGATAAGCACAGAAACGCACGAATGCGTGCAAACAAGGGGCCAAAACGGATGCCGTGATGCGGCGGCCTTCAAGGCCCTCCTCATACATGACAAACGAGATCGAAAAAAAGGCCAGCCGCAATGGTTTTCGCCATTGCGGCCAGTGGCCTGGGTCGGACTGGGGCGGGCCCTCCTGGACCCCGCCCCGGCCCTCAGAAGGTGCCGCGCAGCGTCAGCACCGCATTGCGCGGCTTTCCATAGAAATTGCCGCCGCTCGCATAGCCCACGGTCTGGTAGTACGTCTTGTCAAAGATATTGTTGAGATTCAGGGAAACCGTCCAGCGCGGATCGATCCGGTACTGCACCATCGCATTGATGACGGAATAGCCGCCCTGGGTGAAGTTGTAGCGGCCGACTTCATTCCAGTCGGCGTCATACAGCGTATCGCGCACATGGTGCTTGCTCTGGATATGGGCGCTGCCGCCAATCTTCCAGCGCGACAGCTCGCCCGGCAGCACATAGGCCGTGGACAGCTTGAGCAGATGGCGCGGCGTGATGCTGCTGTAGGGCGCATCCTCGGTCTTGTCGCGCGTGGTGGTGTAGGTGTAGCCGGCCGCGATCTGCCAGCCGGGGCGCAGCTCGCCGCCGATCTCGGCGTCAAAGCCGCGGCTGGTCACCTTGCCCTGCGGCAGAAAGCAGCAATTGCCCGACCATTCCTCGTGATTGCTCGGATAGCGCGTATCCGTCACCGCCGTGCCCGTGCGTACCACGTTGAAAAGGCTGAATGTGGCATTGAGCCGGCCATCGGCCAATTCGCCCTTGAAACCGGCCTCATAGCTCTTGCCCTTGACCGGGTCCAGCGAATTGCCCGGAGGAGGCCCCGACTTGGACAGCGCCTGCGGCTTGAGAATCGAGGAATAGCTCAGATACGCCGACCATTGGTTGTTCAGGTCATAGATCACCCCGCCATACGGCGTGAACTTGGCCGGCTCGGAAAAGCGGCTGCCCGATGCCAATTCCCACTGGCCCGCCGCATTCAGCGACTCATAGACCTGGTTGAAGCGGTACTTGGCATAGCGCGCGCCCACGATCACATGCAGGCGGTCCGTCGGATGCAGGCGCAGCACGCCATAGCCGCCCGACTGGTCCTGGCCCCAGGGGTTGTAGCGGCGCGAGATCTCGCCGGCCGGCGCCGGGCGCCAGGCGCCGGGGTTGTAGACATCGATGGGCTCCACGCCCGTGGCATCGGTGGAATAGCCCACGTTCCAGAAGCTCTCCACCTTCTGCCGGTCCATGCCCAGCAGGATCTCGTGCGTGCGCCCGCCCAGGTCGAAGCTGCCGGCCAGGCTGGCGTCCAGCACGGTCTGCCGGTTCTCGTACAGGTAGTGGCCGCCGCCGTTCCAGTTCACGCCCAGGCCGGTTGCGGGGTCCAGCGCGCCGTAGCCGAACACCGTGGAGCCGTCATAGCTGGACTTGCTGCGGGTCAGGTTGAGCTTGCCCTTCCAGCGCGCGGAAAAACGGTGCTCCAGCGCGCCGAACAGCTCGCTGTTGTCCTTGCGGCCCGTGGCCCAGGGCTGGGTGAAGCTGGTGTGGCGCGGCAGGCCGATATCGCTGCCGTCGCTGTAGCGCGGCACGTCGCCGCCGCCATCGCCGCGCGTGCGGATCTTGCTGCGGCTCATGCCCACGGTCAGCAGGGTGTCGGGCGTCAGGTCCGCCTCGACCACGCCGTAGAACTGGGGAGCGCGCGTGTGCTTGATGTCCACGAACTGGTCCGTGTCCTGGTAGGACAGCACGGCCCGGCCGCGCACCCGGCCATCAAGGGCCAGCGGCCCCGTGGCATCCACCATGGTCTGGTAGTTGTTCCAGCTGCCGATGGACTGCTGCACCACGAAGCGCGGCTCGGCCAGCGGCTTCTTGCGCACGATGTTGATGATGCCGCCCGGATCGCCCACGCCGCCCAGCAGGCCCGAGGCGCCGCGCATCACCTCCACGCGGTCGTAGAAGTCCATGCTCTGGTTGACGCTGTAGGTGTACTGGGCGATGTTCAGCGGCGCGCCGCCGTCGATCTGCATGCTGTCGATCTGGAAGCCGCGCGAATAGAAATAGGTGGAGTCGAAATTGATCTGGCTGGTGGTGATGCCGGGCGTGGCGGCCAGCGCGTCGCGGATGTCGGTCATGCGGCGGTCGTCGAGCTGCTGGCGCGTGATCACCGACACCGATTGCGGGATCTCGCGGAACGACTGGTCCGTCTTGGAGGCGATGCTGGTCACGCGGCTGGTGTACGAGCCCGTGCCCTCGGTCGTGCCGTCGATGGCCCGGCGCGCGCTCACCCGCACTTCGGCCAGCGTCTTTTCGATGGCGGCGACGGGCTGCACGGTCAGCGTGCCCTCTTGCACATGGCCCTGCAGGCCGCTGCCGGCCAGCAAATCATCCAGCGCCTGGCGCAGCGGCAGCTCGCCCCGTACGGCCGGCGCCTGCCGCTGCGCGGCCAGCGAGGGCGTGAACACCAGCTGCAGTCCGGCCTGCCGCGCGAACTGATCCAGCGCGCTGGCCAGCGGCTGCGCCGCTATGTCGAAGCGCAGCGTCTGTGCGGCCGGCTGGGCCAGCGCCGCCTGCAGCGGCATGGCCAGGCCCAGGCAGAGCACGGCATGGGCCAGCGGATGGAGGGCGGCGCGGCAGGCGCCCGAAGAAGGGAAAAGCGGATGCATGGAAATCGTCCTTGGCAGTGATGGAAGGGACCCACAGGGATCACTGCCATGACGACTGGCCAGGAAAACTCCTGAAAAACAATGTGCGCCCCGCTGCCGTGCGCATGCAGTTGCTCTTGCCACCGTCACGCCTCAGCCCGCCGTGGCCACCAGCAGGCCGCCATCGGCCTGCCTGCGCACCTGCACCGGCAGCGCATGGGGCAGCGCCCGCACCCAGGCATGGGCCTTGGCGATGCGCACGCGCCCGCTCAGCGGCAGGCGCGCGGCCTCCGGCGTGGCCTGCAGGTCGAACGGCGCATAGCGTGACAGCCGCGCCAGGGCCTCGCCCAGCGTGGCATCGGCAAACACCAGCTCGCCATGCCGCCAGGAGGCCGCCTGCCCGGCATCGCCCCGGGTCTGCGTGGCCACCGTGCCTTCCATGCGCAGGCCCTGGCCTGCAGACAATTCATAGAAGCGCCCGCCATCCGCGTCGGATTGCACGCGCACACGCCCCGACTCCACCTGCACCGTGACCCGCTCCTGCCCCTGGGCGCCCGTGGCCAGTTCCACGCCGAAGCGCGTGCCCAGCACGGTGACGCGCACGCCGCCGGCCTGCACGGTGAAGGGCCGGTCCTCGTCCCGCTCCACCTCGAAGAAGGCCGCGCCCTGCGTCAGCTGCACCACGCGCCGCGTGGCGAAATACTCCACCTGCGCGCTGCTGAGCGCGTCCAGCAGCAGGCTGGAGCCATCGGGCAGGCCATGGCGCACCTGCTGGCCGCGCAGGCTGGACCAGCCGGCCTGCCACTGCACATGCGTGTCGCGGTAATGCCGCCATTGCTGCCAGCCCAGGCTGCCGCCCAGGCCGAAACCGGCCACGCCCAGCAGCGCGGCCAGGCTGCGCCGCCGACCTGCATGTCGTGCAACGGCGCTGCCGGGCCGCGTACCGCGCCAGCGGTGCAGCGCATCCTCTATGCAGGCACTGGCCTGGATCAGGTCGCGCTCCACGGTGTTGAGGCTGACGCCCAGGCGCTCGGCAATCTCGGGCTGGCGCTCGCCCTGCACGCGGTGGGCGATGAAGGCGGCGCGGCAGCGCTCGGGCAGGCTGTGCAGGGCGGACTCCAGCACGGCCAGCGCCTGGCGGTACATGACGGAGTCGGCCACATCGGGCGCATGGCTGGGCGCCAGTTGTTCATGGACTGCCGCCTCGCCCAGGTAGCGGGCATGGCGCTGACGGCGGCGATGCGCATCCAGCGCCATGTGCTGGGCCATCACGGCCAGATAGGCCGTGGCGTCGCGCGGCATCTGGGCCGGATTCGCGGCCCCGGCCAGGTCTGCGCCCTCGGCCGGGGCGCTGCGCGCGTGTTCCGCCAGCCGCAGCCAGGTGTCGTGCACCAGGTCGCCCGCCTCCTCGCGGCTGCCCGTGCTGCGCGTGGCGGCACGCACCAGGTCGGCATAGGCCCGGTCAAAGCCGGAAAGCAGAGCGCGGGTGAAGGAGGCGGACAAATCCATGGGGCTGGATCATAACCGCGCAAAGAAGAATCATTCTCAATAAACGCAATGCATGCCGGGCTCTTTCAGCGGTCCCTGGGCCATCCCTGAAAGGGCGCGATTGCAAGGTGCAACGGGCCGCGAAGCGACTTTGCGCACGCCGCACGCGCTATCATCCGCACCAGCCCCCTGTCACGGGGCCGGTGCTTCAAAACACCCATTAGCAAGCGGTGCTGCCTCCCCGAAAGCGAGGCCTTGTCACGTCTGGATTCCGGGCTGTGGACGCTCGTCCACGCCCCTGCGGTTTCGGGCGGGATGGGGCTACCCGTAAGGGCGTCCGCACACCTTGCTGTGTGTTTTGAACATCCCGTCCACCTGTTTCGTGCTTCAAAACGCGGAGTCGGTGGCTTCAGTCTCAGTAAGGAGCACGGAAACATGACTGCCGTTTCTCTGGCACTCGCCTGCGCGCCCTCTTTTGGCGCCGCCCTTTCCACACGGAGGGCCCAGGCATGAACCCCGCCCAGCCCACCCCCGCCACGGACAGCCACAGCACCCGGCAGCTGTCCAATGCCCTCACCCAGGTGGACCATCTCGTGCAGCAAGGCTGTGCAGAGATCTCCTCCATCGCCCAGCTGGCCCTGGCATGGCTGGAGACGCCCAAGGGCCATCGCCACATGGACGTGGTGGCCCGCGCCCTGCAAAGCATCCGCGACAGCGCCGAGACGCTGGCCGACTACGCCGGCACCGAGGCCCAGGCCATGGGCTGCGGATTCGAAGACGCGGCCGAGATGCGCCGCGCTGAAGCGGCCGAGGCAGCCGCCAAAGCCATGGCGCAACTGCTCGACTGCCGCACCCAAGAGCCGGTGCGCCCGCAGGGCTGAGGCATGGCCATGGACAAGGACAAGGACACCCCCAGGACACAGCCACCCAGCCTGCACCAGTTGACCAGCGCCATCACCGAGATCCACAGCAGCGTGCAGGAAAACTGCGCCGAGATCTCGGCCCTGGCGCAACTGGCCCTGGCGGCAGTGCATGCACCGCAGGAGCACCACAGCCAGCAGGCCCTGGCCCATGCGCTGCGCGCCATCCGCGACAGTGCCGACCTGCTGGCCGGCCATGTGAAGGTGGAGACCCGGCGCGTGGTGTGATCCCCCGCAAGGCCGCTGGCTGCACAACGGCGGCCCGAACGCCTGCGCCGCCGTCCTCAGAAGCTGCCGCGCAGCGTGAGCATGGCGTGGCGCGGTGCGCCATACAGGTTGTTGCTGAACGTTGTGCCCAGGGTCTGGTAGTAGGTCTTGTCGAGCAGGTTGTTGATGTTCAGCGTGACCGTCCAGCGCGGGTCGATGCGGTACTGCACCATGGCATTCCACAGCGCGTAGCCGCCCTGCGTGAAGTCAAAGGGCACGGACGTGCCCGCCGGCGACAGCGCCGTGCCGCTGACGTAGTGCGTGCTCTGGATCTGGGCGCTGCCGCCCACTTTCCAGCGCGACAGCTCGCCCGGCAGCGTATAGGCCGTGGACAGCTTGAACAGGTGGCGCGGCGTGATGCTGCTGTAGGTCTTTTCGGTGCTGCGGTCGCGGGTGTTGTTGAAGGTGTAGCCCGCTGCCAGCTGCCAGCCGGGCTGCAGCTCGCCGCCCAGTTCCATGTCGAAGCCTCGGCTGGTGACCTTGCCCTGTGCCAGGTAGCAGCAGTTGCCGCTCCAGCGGCTGTTGCTGGTCTCGTAGCGCGGGTCCACCACGGCCGTGCCCGTGCGCTCCACATTGAAGAGGCTGAAGGTGGCGTTCAGCCGCCCGTCCATCAGCTCGCCCTTGAGGCCGGCCTCGTAGCTGGCGCCCTTGACCGGCGGCAGCGAGGTGCCCGGCGCCGGGCCGGCCATGCTCAGCGCCTGCGGCTTGAAGATGGACGAATAGCTGGCATAGGCCGACCACTGGCTGTTCAGGTCATAGATCACCCCGCCATAGGGCGTGATCTTGGTGGGTTCCTTGAACGGCGTGTTCGACCAGGGCGTGCGGTTGCCCTGCGCATCCAGGTTCCAGATCGACTGCTGGAAGTCGTAGCGGCTGGCGCGCGCACCCAGGATGAGGTGCAGCCTGTCCGTGGGATGCAGGCGCAGCACGCCATAGCCGCCCATCTGCTTTTGGCCCCAGGGGCCGTAGCGGGTGTTGAAGTAGGTTTCCGTGGGCGGCGTCCAGATGCTGGGGGCAAACGGATTGCTGGCCACGGTGCCGCTGCCCGTGAAATTGGCGCTTTGCCAGAAGCTTTCCACGCGCTGCCAGTCCGCGCCCAGCAGCAATTCATGCGTGCGGCCCATGAGCTGGAAGGGACCGCCCAGGCTCAGGTCCACCACCTCCTGCGTATTGCCGGACTGGATGTGGCCGCCGCGCCAGACCGCACCCGCCAGGGTCTGCGGGTTGATGGCGCCGCCCATGTAGACCCAGAAGCGGTCCAGCTCGGTCTCCACGCGCGAGACGTTGAGCTTGGCCTTCCAGCGGTTGTCGAACTTGTGCTCGAGCTGGGCGAACAGCTCCTTGGTCTCGTAGTCGTAATAGGCCCAGGGCTGGGTGAAGTTGGTGTGGCGCGGCAGGCCCAGGCTGCTGCCGTCGGCAAAGCGCGGCAGGCCGGCATAGTCGCCGTTCTCATGGGTCTTTCCGTAGCTGCCGCCCACGGTCAGCAGGGTGTCGGGCGTGAGGTCGGCCTCCAGCACGCCGTAGAGCGACGGCTTTTCGCTGCTGCGCAGGTCCATGTAGGAGTCGCCCTTGTGGTAGGACAGCACGGCGCGGCCGCGCACGCGGCCGTCGTCGGCCAGCGGCGCGCTGGCATCGAGCTCCACGCCGCGCCGGCTCCAGGAGCCGGCCGACAGCGCGGCCTTGAACTGCCGCTGGGCCAGCGGCTTCTTGCGCACCAGGTTGATGATGCCGCCCGGATCGCCCACGCCGCCCAGCAGGCCCGAGGCGCCGCGCATGACTTCGACGCGGTCGTAGAAGGCCATGTCCTGCTGCGGCGAATAGGTGTAGGCGCCCAAAGCCAGCGGCGCGCCGCCGTCGATCTGCATGCTGGTGATCTGAAAGCCCCGCGAATAGAAGTCGCCCACGGTATTGGCCACGACCACGCCGGGCGTGAGCTTGAGGGCCTCGGTCACATCGGTCACGCGCTGGTCGTCGAGCTGTTCGCGCGTGACCACCGATACCGACTGCGCAATCTCGCGGAACGACTGGTCCGTCTTGGAGGCAATGCTGGTCACGCGGCTGGTGTAGGAGCCCGTGCCTTCGGTCGTGCCGTCACCGGCGCGGCGCGCGGCCACGCGCACCTCGGCCAGCGACACCGCGCGCGGGGCAACGTCTGGCGCCCGGGCATCGGGCACGGCGCGCTGGCGCAGCACATAGCCGCCTTGCGGCTGCACCGCCGCCTCCAGCCCCGTGCCCTGCAGCAGCGCGGCCAGGCCGGCCTGCGCGGTGTGGCTGCCCTGCAGCCCCGGGCTGCGCAGGCCCTGGACCTGGTCCTGGGTGAAGGACAGCAGCAAACCCGAATCGCGCCCGAAGCGGTTGAGCGCGTCCTCCAGCGTGCCCGCCGGAATCTGGTAGCTGCGTGTGGCTGCTGTGGCGGCCGTGGTGTTGACGGACGGCGAAGGCGCCTGCGCCCACAGGTTGCTGCCCAGCCCCGCGCAGGCCAATGCCAGCAACAGGCCACGGGACGGGACGACGGAGGGGCGCAAGGCGCAGGGAAAGCGCCGGGGCGCTGAGGGATATGCCATGGTGTGCGAAGGACGGGGCCTGGAAGGAAAAGACAAACGGATGGATGGACGAATCGATGGGCGGGCCCGGCATGGCAAGCCCCCCTCTTCCTCCATGTCCCGCGAGTTCTCGAAACAGACCACCTCGGGCGCAGATTTCTTCAAAAAAACTGCGCAGATCCCCCTCAAGCCCCTGCCGCCTTCTTGCCCACCACCACCTCGCGCCGGCCCCACCAGCGCGTCATGGAGCGCAGCTCCAGTCCCGGCAGCGCACCGATCACGGCCAGCACGCGCGGCACCTCGGCCAGCGGATAGGTGCCTGAGATGCGCAGGTTGGCCACTTCGGGCTCGCAGGCCAGGGCCGCATCGCTGTACGGCTGCAGCGCCTCCAGCATCCGGGCCAGCGGCATGCCGCGCGCCACCAGCATGCCCTCGGTCCAGGCGGTGCTGTCCTCATGCACGGCGGTGGCTGGCGAGACTCCATCGGCCCGCAGCGTGGCCTGCTCGCCCGCCCTGAGCACCAGCACACCCTGGCCGGCCAGCCGGGGGGTCAGGCGCACAGCACCCTCGAACACACCCACCTGGAAATCACCATCCGCGAGCGCACGCACGGAAAACCGCGTCCCCAGGGCCAGCGCCTCGCCCGCAGTGGTCTGCACGGCAAAGGGCCGGGTGGGCTGCTCGGTGTCCTTGGCCGTGGTGACCAGCACCTCGCCCTGCAGCAGGCGCAGGCGGCGGTGCCGCCGGCTGTATTCGATGTCCAGCGCGCTGGCGCCGTTGAGCACGATCTGCGTGCCGTCCGGCAACGCCATCTGCCGACGCTCGCCCCGCGCCGTGCGTGCATCGGCCACCCAGCCCTGCCAGGGCAGGCGCTGCTCCAGCTGCCAGGCAATGCCTGCACCAAAGGCCGCAACGGCCAGGGACCGGATCACGCGCCGGCGAGCGGAACCACGCGGAGCCAGCGCAGCCCGGGCTATCGGTGATTGCGGCGGCGCCACCAGCCCAGCCAGCCGCTGGTTGACGGCAGCGATGCGCTGCCAGGCCTGCTCGTGCAGCGGATCGGCCGCGCGCCAGGCCTGCCAGGCTTGCCATTCGCGGGCCAACTCATCGGACAGCTGGCCATCCTGGTGCTTCAGCCACCACTCGATGGCGCTGCGCGCCACCTCGGGCGGCAGGCCGGCTCCTGCCGCCGTCATGCCTGCACCGCGAAATAGCAGTGCATGCCCGCCTGCACCAAGTAGCGCTTGACGGTGGTCAGCGACAGGCCCAGCTCGCGCGCAATGTCGGCCTGCTTCATGCCGTCCAGCTGGGCCATCAGAAAGGCCCGCCGCACGGGGGCAGGCAGGCCGTCGAGCATGCGGTCGATCTCGTCCAGCGCCTCCAGCAGCAGCGCGCGCTCCTCGGGCGAGATGGCAAAGGACTGCGGCGCCTGGGCCAGCGCCTCCAGATACGCGCGCTCCAGTTGCTGGCGCCGGTAGTGGTTGGCCAGCACGCGCTGCGCCACCGTGGTCAGAAAGGCGCGTGGCTCCCGCGCCTGCACAGGCTCGTCGCGCGCCAGCAGGCGCACAAAGGTGTCGTGCGCCAGATCGGCCGCCTGGTGCACATCGCCCAGCTTCTTGCGCAGCCAGCCCTGCAGCCAGCCGTGGTGGTCGGTGTAGAGCGTGGCGACTTCGCGGTGAAGGGAGGTTTCGGCGGCAGGCATGGCGCGGGAGGATGAATGCGTGGGCGGCTGGCCCGAAATATGAGATCAATTCTCATTTGCATTCTAACGGTTGGCCTGCGCTGCGTTGCCACGGTGATGCCGACCCAGCCCCCATCACCTGCCGCCCTGCGAGGTGTTGCCGCTCTCAGCCGTGGTACTGGCCGCATCCTTGCGCACCGGCAATGCGACCTGCTCGAACACATTGCCCTCGATCACTACGCCTTTGGACTCCAGCAGGTTGATGCCGGCCTGGGGTTCCTCTTCCTTCTTCCTGAACAGCCCGCTGCGCTTCACGATGAAGCGGTTGTTGCGGATGATGGAACCATCGGCATCGCGCAGCTTGAGGATGGCGGGCAACGGGGCCTTGTCTCGCAGGTCCATGTGCACGATGAAGGTATTGCCCTCCACCAGCGAGCGCGGGCCGTACAGGTAGACGGCGGTGCGGCCATCGACCTCGATGGTGTTGTTGCGCACCACGTTGTCGGAGCCCGCCATGATGATGGCGCGGCCGCCGGATTTGATTTGGAGGTTTTCTGCGGTGTAGAAGGTGGGTGGGGTGTAATCCCAAATACCCGCGAATGTACGGCTGTAGCCGACTTCTTTGATTGCTGGACGATCTTCTGTCAACTCCTGTAGCCTCTGACGACCTTCTATATAAGGTGCCATATCTATTCCAATACCTAGTGGACCGGGCGTTTCGATTTTTCCGTTGTGAACTGCCAAGTGAGTCAGTGATTTGCTATTCATGCCTATGCCGCGGGTATTTTCAAACGGCTTGCCAGATATAAGATGTTTCCTTAGATCAATGTTGGAATGGCTGTCTTGAGAGAAACTAATCACACTACCCCTTCCGGCTTCATCTGTTGGTGATCCACGTTCCCTGCCATTAATGAAGTCTCTTAATTTCCTCTGTACAAAATCGTGAACTACACAGTGGTCTCCTCGTCCTCTGACATACTCAATAATGGGATGAAAGGTCCCTCGATATTTGACGGGGCTGCAGCCATCTGGCAATGGTCCTGTGTCGCTGGGTGGATGGCGAGTTTCCGCCCACTCTTCCCAAGTCATCCCTTGGGAAAAACCGGAAGACAAAATTATCAAGATAAATGTCAGTGCTTTAACTGTCACACTGGTTTGCATATGATACTCCTTGGCAAGCAGACTCCTGGATATTTAGCCTCTTGGCCAACAAGTGCTCCAAGATATTTTTCCCGATTAGCGTCAGCTTGATCTTCATTGTAAGCTTCATTCTCTGTATCTTTAAGATCTATCTTTTTTATTTCAGTTAATCTTCCTTCTTGATCTATCTTTGTCATTTTTAGCTTGCCGTCATTTATCCAGGATTTGATGGTATCTTCTAGCAGATTAAATTTATTTAGTGAATTTCCTCCAGTCTCTCGAATAGCATTGAATCTCTCCAGCACTTTTTCTATCTCTTTAAAACTGACCGCAGGCTTAGCCCCATACCGCGTCAGAAACTCATAAACCGCCTTCTCTCCTTGCAGCGATCGATACTCCCGCTGGCCCCAATAAGGCATATCTGGATCAGGCATATTCCCCAGTATTGGCATGTCCTCGTCATAGGTGTAATCCGGCTCGGACCCCGCAAGCCCATGCCCTATGCCCAGCTTCACGCTGATGGCATCGAACGGCCGGTTGTCCTTGTCCCGGTGGCTGAAGGTGTCCAGGTAGGAGTGCAGGAGTTCGCCCAGGAACTGGTATTCGGCGCAGGGCTGGGCCGGGTTGCCCAGCCGGCTGGCGTTGAGCAGGTTGTTCAGTTGCGGGCTCAGGTTGCCCACCACGCTGTTGACGTTGTCGTTGGCGTACTGGGGCAGCGTGGTGCCCTTGTCGTCGGACAGCGTGAAGTGGTACCACAGCAGTTGCCGGTGGTTCTTGAAGATCGATCCCACCGTGGTGAGGGTGTTGGCATCGTCCAGCGGCTTGGTGATGGGGTTGTCATCCACGTACTGCGAAGCCAGCGCCGTGATGCGCGCAGGTTCGTAGTCCAGGCCGGCGGCCAGGGCCAGGAAGAAGACCATGTAGTAGTGCATGTCCTCCTGGTACAGCCCCGTGGGGTCGATGCGGTTGAGCGGGTCGCCGCCGGCATACAGGTAGGTATCGGGCCCGTCCGGGTAGCCCAGCGGGTCCGGCTGCAGGTAGCGGCCGCTGGCCGGGTCGTAGCTGCGGTGCCAGTTGTCGTGCAGTCCGCTTTCCTCGTCGAAGTACTGGCCCGGCAGGCGCAGGTTGAGCACGGCCTGCTGCCGGGGCAGGCTTGTGTGGCCGGCCTGATGCATGGCCGGCGCTCCCCAGGGCGTCTGGCGGGCACGCCAGACCACGCGCTGGCCTGCGTCCGTCATGGCCTGCGGACTGCCCCGGTGGTCGTTGTGGATGTGCAGCATGCGCGCCTTGCCGCTGGCGTTGTCCCGGTTGTGCGCGGATTCCAGCTTGGCGATGGGCAGGGTGCGAGTCCCCTCGCTCAGGTACAGGTACTGGCTGGTGATGCGGCCTTCGCCATCCATTTCCGCGACGAGCCGGTTGTCCTGCCACAGGTAGTGGCTGTGCGTTTGCCTGTCGCCCTGGTGCACGGTCTTGCCCACGCGCTGGCCCAGGCTGTTGTAGCGGTAGCTGGCGATGGGCCGGTCCTGGTGGTCGCTGATGCTCTGGAGCTGTCCTGCCTCGGTGTAGGTGTAGCGGTGCAATGCGTCCTGGACGGTGCGGCCCTGGCTGTCGCGCTGCACGGGCGCTGGTGCTGACGGTGCGTTGTCCTGCACCAGCCTGCCGAAGCCCTGGTAGCGGTAGTCGGTCTTTTGCAGGCCGGCTGGTGGCCCCTCCTGCTCGATGGCGCGGATGCGTGGGCCCGCGCCGTAGCGGTAGCGCTGGCTGAGGATGGGTGCGCTGCCTTGCGATGTGCCTTGCCCGGTGGTCTGCTGCGTGAGGCGCCCGGCAATGTCGTATTGGCGCGAGGTGGTCAGGCCATTGCCTGCCGTGTAGTGCTGCAGGCCGTTGAAGGCGTCTGTTTGGATGTCGCCGACCACCGTCTGCGCGGGCAGCAGGCGTTCGAGCAAGCCTGTGGCGCCGGCGCCCAGCCAGTTGTCACTGGCCTGCAGCAGGCCGGCCACCCAGGCGCTTTGCAGTTGCAGCCCTTGCACGCTGGCGCCTTCGCTGGCGGGGCCGCGCCGGGTGACGAGCACGCGGCCATCGGCCAGGGTGCGGCTGTGGACCCTGCCGTCCGGGCCATAGCGCGTGGCAGTGCGGTAGGTATGCTCGGCCTGGCCGTCGGGCGTGGCCAGCGCAATGGTGCGTGTCACGGGGCGGCCCAGGGCGTCGTATTCGATGGACTCGCGCTGCCAGTTGCTGTCGATGGTCTGCAGCAGCCGGCCCTGGTAGTGCAGCCGGGTTTGCGAGGAAGAGCGACGATCTGCGCCGGGCGCCGCTTCGTAGCGCTTGGCCAGCAGACGCCCGCTGGGAGCGTACTGGTAGTGGGTGCTGCTGCCGTCGGCGCGGGTGTGCACCAGCAATTGATCGGCTTCGTTGTAGCGTGCGCTTTGGCGGCCATGCTCGGCAAGCTGAAGCCAGACGGTGCGGCCGAAGTCGTCGTGCAGGGCCTGGCGGCGTTCGGCGGGTTGGGCTCCCTGGGAAGCAGTGGTTTGGTGTCCGATGTCCTGGGGTGCTGTCGGCACATCGGAGGAGCCTTGCAGGGCCAGCCGTATCCAGCCATCGGGCGTTTGCGACAGGCTGGCATGGAGACTGCCGTTGTTCAGCCAGCGCGTGCGGGTGTCGTCGCCATCGGTGTGCTGGAGCAACTCGCCCGCATCGCCGTAGGTGTAGCTGTCCAGGCGCCCATCGGGCAGCAGGCGGTGGCTCAGGCGCCCTTGCGCATTCCAGCCGTAGTAGGCCGCACGTTCGGGGAGGTCCTGGCCTTCGCGGTACAGGCCCAGCCGCGTGATGCGGCCTTCGCTGTCGCGCTCGATCTGGCCCCGGTTGCCCAGGCCATCGAGCCTAGCCTGGGTGCTGCCCTGGTAGGTCCAGGTGGTGCTGCGGCCTGCTGTGTCGATGGCATGGCTGGGGCGGCCCAGGGCGTCGTGGCGGATGCGGTATGGATTCCGGCTCAGCCGGCTGCTGTCGCGGGGCTGGCCGTCGGCGTCCAGCAGCCAGCCGCTGGTGGTGATTTCTTCGGCCTGCAGGGCGTTGGCGGACAGGGGGCTGTAGCGCATCCGGCGCTGGAGGCGCCGCACGCCGTCGTCTTCGGTGCGGGTCGTGATGCGCCCGGCCTGGTCATGCTCCAGCGCCACAGTTGTGCCATCGGGCTGCAGCACGCGCGTGACGTGGCTGCCGCTGCGGTCCCAGCGCAGCCGCGTGAGGTCGTTCTGCGCCGGGCTTCCGTCGTCATAGCCTGCCAGCGAGGTGGGCAGCGGTCCGTCGATGTCCACCAGCACGCTGCGGCCGTTGATCTCGGTGTAGCGGTAGCGCGTGCTGCGTTCGATGGGCGTGGCGCCGTCCGCATTGCCTGCGGGCTGGCCCTGGGCATCCAATGGGCTGAAGCCCGTCTCCGTGATCTGCAGCGGCTGGCGGCTGCTGTTGTAGCGGATGCGGATCTGGTGTTCGCGCCCGGGCACGACGCTGGGCCGGGCGATGAGTTCGGGGCCGTATTGCTTCCAGGGGTCCTTGCCGTAGCCGTAGCGCACCTGCAGTTGCGGGGTCTGGGCTTGGCCTTGTGTGTAGGCGATGCGGTACACGGCCAGCGGGCGGCCGAAGGGGTCCAGGTCCGTGCGCGTGCCTTCCAGCGGGCGGCCTGCGGGATCGAGCCGCGTGGCTTCGGTCAGGCGCCCTTGCGCGTCGTACCGGTAGCGCATGTCACCGGGGCCACAACTGGCGCAGCCCGGGCCGCGCACTTCAAGCAATCGCCATTGCCCGCCGATGGTGTCGTAGTGGTAGGTGGTTGTTTGCCCAAGGCTGTTGGTGAGGGTGTTCTTCCAGGGCTGGCTGAGGTCCAGGGTGACTTTTTCCTGCTGGCTGTCCGGCGGGCCGCGCACGCTCAAGGTGGCGCGGCCGGTGTCGCCGTAGGCGTAGCTGGCGATGCGCTCGTCCATGGGCTTGCCGTCGCTGCCCTGGCCCTGGACGCTGATGCCCGTGAGCAAGGTGGGGTGGCGTGGGTCTTCATGGTGGTAGTGGCGCTGGACCGGGGCTTGGCCATCGGCCGATGGGAGGCTGACCTGCACGAGGCTGGCGTTCAGCTTGGCCTGGGGCTGGGTGCTGCCGGGCAACGGTGCGCTGCCGTGGCGGTAGTCGATGCGGCCCAGCGGA